>NZ_JBKEEE010000004.1:0-2876 GCF_047975795.1 Ottowia sp.
AAAATCAGGGTCAAGCGAACCAAAAACAGCGCAAAACGATGAGAAATTCAACGCTCGTTTCGCCATGTGAACATTCACGCGTCACCTCGCCCTGCAGCGGGGGTTGTGCAGACCTTCCTTAGTCAAGACTACACAGCCCCTCACCGCTCCATTGGCTGCTCATGCATGGTCTGCACCCGTATTCGCGCCTGCTCGGGCACCAAGTCTTTTTGCGCATCCAGCGCCTGCATCTGCTGATGCGACTTCGCCTGCGGCGTATTGGCCGCCACTGAGTTGTCCAGCGTGACCTCTTGCAACCTGATGCCGTCGTACTGGCCCGCGCGCAGCGTGCTATCGGCCGCATGAAACAGGTTCACCCGATCCATACCCGCAGCGCGCGCCTGCGCGGCCACTGAATAGGCGGTATTGACCATGCCCTGATCCCAGGCCAGTCCATGCCGACTGGCCACGTCCGAGACCGCCTGCACGCTGTCGCTCACCAACTGGCGGCTGATCGGGCCCAGTGACTGCGGCAGCGTCAACGTGGGTGCTGGCATATTTGCATCTGCACGACCTGCGCGGGCAGCCTCTGCTTCTCGCTCCGCATTCGGCAGTGCCAGGCCCCGCTCATGCAGGGTCGCCTCAATGGTGCTTTGGTGGCCGCTGTCGCGCCAGTGTTCGTCGCGCAAACTCTCCAGCGCGTTGTCGTGTCGGCGCTGACCCAGCCAGCCTCCAATCAGTGGCGCTTTGGAAGATGTGGGGCCACTGCGTTGCAACTCGTCAATAGCATGTTGGCCCTGCGAGACTTCGCCCGAATAGCTGTGCCAAGCCTGTTTAAGCGCCCGTTCGTCCATCTGGCGGTAGTCCACTTCAGGCACATAGGGTAACGCCCTGGTTTGGACTTCGCTGTGCACGGCATCGCTGTAGGCACCCCGCACGGTTTGATTCAGCGCGCCTGGATCGGGCGTGGTTTTTGCAGCCTCAAAACGCTGCTCGTAGGCTTGCACCACGTCGTCTTTGTCCAGCTTGGGAAACCGCTCTGACAGCGCTTGCCATTGCGCATCGATTTGGCCACGCCCTTCAAAGTAGGCGTTGTTGCGGTCGGCCTCGGCTTTGAAGGCTTCGCCTACGACGCCCAACTCGCGCTGCACACGCTGGCGCTCGGCGCTGGGGCCGTCGGTCAGCTCGGCCAATTCGGTCTTCAAGCCTTCCATGCGCCGCAACAGACGGCCTTCTTTGGAAAAGTAGTCGTAGCTGATTTCGCCCGCCTCACGGCCCAGCGCCTTGGCCCATTGCTGCACGCGGGAGTCTTCGTAGGCGCGCTCTGCCCCGTAGGCAGCGGCACCTCCGGCCACCAGCGCGCCACCCACCGTGCCCGGGCCAGGTGCCACGAGCGTGCCCGCCGCCCCGCCTACAGCCCCGCCCGCTGCCGCAGCCACGCCGCTGACGCCGCCGCGCACGGCCAGATCCGCAGCGGCTTCGGCACCGTTGACATGCAAATCGCGTGTAGAGCGGGCATTGTCGACGGCATCGCGGAATTCGCCATAGCCTTCGTAGAGGCCATAGGCGGTACCAGCCAGCCCCAGTCCTTTCAGTACAGTGCCCGCACGGATGCGCAGACCATGGGGATTGCCATCCGGCACTATTTGTTCCAGCGCTTGGCCCAGGTGCTGCTGGCCGCTGGCCATGCGCTGGTGTTGTTCGGGCGTCAGGCTCGGGTCGCCCTGGCGCATGTTGAAGTTGGCCTTGTCGGCGGGCACATGGGGTGTCGAACGGTACGGCGTGCCCTCAAACAGTTGGCCCGTGTCTACGTCAAAGTGCCCGGCACCCCTGGCCGTATCGGGTATCTCGCGCCAGCGCATCTCGCGCGTCAACTCGTACGAGCTGGCCTGCACCGCTTCGTTGACGCGGCTGAGCTTGTCAGGCACTGTGCCGGGCGTGTTCTGGTAGATGTGCCGATACGCCTCGACCGGCACGCCGTTGACGTGGCTGACGTTGGGGTTGTCCAGCAAGGCGGGCAGCTCCACGCTGGCAAACACCTTGCCATCGAGCGCCGAGGGCGTCAGCGTGCGCACGTCGCCTTCGGCGGCCATGGCCAGACGGCGGCTGCCGCGATCCCACACGCTTTCCACCCGGCTGCCGTCGGCGCGCACACCGTCCATCAGTTCGGTGTGGAGGTGGGCGTGGTCAGAACCGACGGCATATTTCAACGCTTCCGAAAAAATTCGATGGTTCTGAAGCCCACCCAGCGGCGTCTCGCCAATCGTGACCACCTGGCCACCCGACTGGCGGCCAATGCTCTCGGCAATCTCCCAGCCGCCCCGCACTTGGTCGCCCAGCGGGCCGCTGTACAGCAAGGTCACGGCATCAGACGTCTGGTTTGGCACGCGCACCGGCAAGGCGTCCAGTCGCTGCATCAGATCGCGGCGGAACTGCTCGGCACCGCCTGCATACGCGCCGACGCTGCCTTGGTCGGCAACTTCCGCAAGCCAATCAACAACGGCCTGTTGATTGGGCATCAAATCGCGTTCAGAGGACATGGCGCGCACTCCGGTAGTCGGTGTCCAGGTGCGCTTCGGCCACTTCGATCACCACGCCGCGAAACCACACCCGCTTGGGGCCGCGGGCACGAACGTAAAACGCCTCCTCGGCCAAGGCCACGATCTCATCCTTGCGCCCGTACAACGCGGCCGGCAGGTACAGGTGCATGTTGTACAGCCTGATGAGTTCGTAGACATGGCCCGTCTTGGGGTCGCGCCCCTCCACGGCTTCCAGTCTGTCATTGCACACCAGACCCACCGGCTGGCCTTCCACCAGCAAGGTGTCCCAATTCGTTACGGGCACCCCTTCATCCGCCGCCGCGTTGCCGTTGGTGCCGCCAGCAACCAGCGCCACGT
>NZ_JBKEEE010000021.1:0-30833 GCF_047975795.1 Ottowia sp.
GGGATGGGCTGCAAGGCGCAAACCGCAGCGATACCTGGCGGTATCGCGAGGATTTGCAACGCAGCAGACCGCCCGAGGCCGCGCCCACACACCCGCGCAGAGACTTTGAACACGCTCTTAGGGTCACCGGCCACAGAGGCAGGCCCTAATGCAAATGCCGTGGCCGCCTGCCGCTGCCGTGGCCAGACGATGGCCCATTGCCACCGCCAGCGCCACCAGGGCCGCGCGGCTTGCCAAGCTCCAGCGAATTAACCAGCGCGTCAAAGCGGCCTTCAAACAGCTTGTCGATTTCAGCCACCACACCGCCCAGCTCCGAGCCATCGAAGTGGCGCTCCATCAGCGCCACCACATCTTCCACCAGCAAATTGCGTTGCGCCTGCATGATGGCCTCTGGCGTCGGGCCGACGAACAGCAAAACGAAGTCATCGCGCGATTCGCGGCCCCGTTCTTCGTCTTCTTCGTCGTACTGTGCATCGTAGAACGTGACTTCCATCTGCGCGCCCAGCGCCGACAGCTCGTTCAGATTCATGCACAAATCGTCAAGCTGCTGGCGAAAATCCTCATCCCCACGCAGTGTCCAGCACATTTGCAGCAGGTGCTGATGCGGATCAAAGCGGATGCCCGGCTCGTCCTCATACAAACTGACGGCACCTTCGGCCAGCGAGCGTGCGCCGGCGTATTTCCACAGGGGTTTGAGCGCGTCTTGCAGATGTTCAAAACCTACATCGTCCCGCAGTTTCACGTCGCCATGCACGTGGATTTCAAAAGCAGCGTCTTCATGGCTCATGGCGTTGTTCCTTCACTGGTGCCCCGGGCCGGAATCGAACCGGCACGCCCCCTTTCGGGAAAGCGGCGGATTTTAAGTCCGCTGTGTCTACCAGTTTCACCACCGGGGCCGACCGCCCATTGTCGCAGGATGCGAAGCGGCGATGCGCGTGCCGATCGAAATGCCATGCACAACTTGCGTCAACGGCATCAGGTATCTGCGTCAACCAATGGGGACGGGCTTTGAATGGAGGCGCGACCCGGAGTCGAACCGGGCTAGACGGATTTGCAATCCGTTGCATAACCGCTTTGCTATCGCGCCAAAAGATGTTCTACCAAAAAAGAGCATCACTTCATATCGCTTCATTCTTGGCAGGTAACCGTTGGTTGGCTCAACCAACGGTCAAATTCTGTATCCGGCAAATAAATCCTGCACTGGCGTGCTGAATCAGCGTTTTTCTCTTTCTGCCGATGTCATCGACAAAGCCAACAATTATAGCTGCACCTTTGCTGCTCGCGTGCGGACGAAAAATGCGTGTTCCCATTCAACCGGAACACACACGAAAATCTCGCTGGGTACGCAACGCAGACAATGGTGAGAATCGCTCTCATGTATAGTCGCCTTAGGCGCATACCAATTCGTTATCTTCATCGCCCATGTCATGGCAAACGTTCAAAGCTTGCCAATTTTCTAGTTATTTTGTTGTATGGAGCTACCTATGTCACTGCCTGTCAATCGCCGCCTGCTTCGCTGCGCGCTCACCCGCCTGGCCGCCGCTTGGTGGGTACCTGCTGCCGCCGCCATCACTGCGCTGACCACCGCCCTGCCCGCGCAGGCGCAAGGCGAAGTCACGCTGTACACCACACGCGAGCCGGGCCTGATCCAGCCGCTGCTGGACGCCTACACCCAGCAAACGGGCACCAAAGTAAACACCATATTCATGAAAGACGGCCTACTGGAGCGCGTCAAATCTGAAGGCGAACGCTCGCCCGCCGATTTGTTGATGACGGTGGACATCGGCAACCTGCTCGATCTGGTAGATGGCGGCGTCACGCAGCCCATGAAGTCGGTAGCACTGGAGTCCGCCGTGCCCGCCAACCTGCGCGGTGCCGACGGCCAGTGGTATGCCCTGTCGCTGCGCGCGCGCGTACTGTACGCCGCCAAGGGGATGAAAATCACCAGCTTCCGCTACGAAGACTTGGCGCTGCCGCAATACAAGGGCAAAGTGTGCATCCGCGCAGGCCAGCATCCGTACAACACGGCGCTGATCGCCGCCATGATCGCCCACGATGGCGAAGCCAAGACCGAAGCCTGGCTGCGCGGCGTCAAGGCCAACCTGGGCCGCAAAGCCACCGGCGGCGACCGCGATGTGGCGCGCGACATCCTGGGCGGCATTTGCGAGCTGGGCCTGGCCAATTCGTATTACGTGGGCCACATGAAGTCAGCCCGCAAGGGCACCGACGCCCGCATGTGGGGTGACGCCATCGAAGTAGTGCGGCCCACCTTTGCTGCCCAAAACAGCGGCACCCATGTCAACATCAGTGGCGCTGCACTGGCCAAACATGCGCCGCAGCGCTACAACGCCGTTCGGCTGATGGAGTTTCTGGTGTCCGCAAAAGCGCAGCAAATGTATGCCGAGGCCAACTACGAATACCCGGTGCGCCGGGGCGTGCCGCTGGCACCACTGATTGGCGAGAACATTGGCGAGCTGACGGTCGACCCTCTGCCACTTCCCGAAATTGCCAAACACCGGCAACAAGCCAGTGCGCTGGTAGACAAGGTAGGTTTTGACCGCTGAACTCAACTGAGGTGACCTCCGCCAGCACGGCCCCCTCCAGGCCGCGCCCCGCACAAGGCGCGGCCTTATCGCGTGGGGTATTCGGGTTGCGGTCTGTCGGCCCACTGTGGCACGGCGCGGCGGTGCTGATCGCGCTGGGCGTGCTGGCCCCCGTGCTGTCGCTCGCCTGGCTGGCCGCAGGGGCTGATCTGGTGCACTGGCAGCATCTGGCGACGCACGTACTGCCACCCGCCGCATGGGCCACCGCGCAGTTGCTGGTGGGTGTGGGCGTGCTGGTGCTGGCCATAGGCACTGGCGGTGCCTGGCTGGTGACGGCCTACGACTTTCCCACCCGCCGCGTGCTGCACTGGGCGCTGCTGCTTCCGCTGGCCATGCCAACCTACATCGTCGCCTTTGCCTACCTGGATTTGCTGCACCCACTAGGGCCGGTGCAAGGCGCGCTGCGCTGGCTGCTGGGCTTTGACAGCCCGCGCCAATGGCGGCTACCCGATCTGCGCTCCATGCCCGGTGCCATCATGGTGTTGGGCTTCGTGCTGTATCCGTATGTCTACATGACGGCGCGCGCCATGTTCATGACCCAACCTGCGCACCTGCTGGAAGCGGCGCGCACACTGGGCGAAGGCCGCTGGGGTGCGTTTTGGCGCGTGGCGCTGCCGCTGGCGCGCCCAGCGCTGGCCGTGGGCCTGAGCTTGGCGTTGCTGGAGACGTTGAACGACATTGGCGCGTCCGAATTTTTGGGTGTCAACACCCTCACGGTAGCGGTCTATACCACCTGGATCACGCGCTCTGACCTGGCCGGAGCAGCGCAAATTGCCTGCGCCATGCTGGCCGTGGTGGTGGCGCTGGTGTGGCTGGAGCAGCGCGGCCGCCAGCGCCAGCGCTTTGGCGCGGTCCAGCGCATGCGCGCCATCCAGCCACGCCGCCTGCACGGCGGGCGTGCCGCACTGGCATGCGCGTTGGGCTGGTTGCCGGTGCTGCTGGGTTTTGGCGCGCCAGCGGCCTATCTGGCCTGGGAAAGTGCCAAGCGTCTGCGCTTGGGGCAAGGCATTTCAGCCGGGCTGTGGGCCAGCCTAGGCAATACCTTGCTGCTGGCGCTGGGCGTCACAGCGGTAGCCGTAGCAGCGGGCCTCATCATCGCCTGGGCCGTGCGCGCACCGGCCAGCACGGCACCGCCGCCGCGCTGGATGGCCCGCCTGTCCAGCCTGGGCTACGCGCTGCCGGGCACGGTGCTGGCCATCGGCCTACTGACCCCGGCGCTGGCGGTGGATAAAGCGCTGGCCAGCGCCTTGGGCTTGGCCGGTTTGCCCTTGATGGCCGCTGGCGTAGTGCTGGTGGTGGCCTGCATCATCCGCTTTCTGGCCATGCCGGTGGGTGGGCTGGACGCCGGACTGGCGCGTATCCCGCCTGCCGTCGAGCAGGCGGCACGCTCGCTGGGCGAAACCCCGCTGGGCGCGCTGCGCCGCGTACATTTGCCGCTGCTCAGGCCCGCCTTGGCCGCAAGCGCACTGCTGGTGTTCGTGGACGCCATGAAAGAGCTGCCCGCCACACTGTTGCTGCGCCCGGCCAACTTCGACACCCTGGCCACCTGGCTGTACGCCGAGGCCGCACGCGGCACTTATGAGGAAGGTGCCATCGCCGCGCTGGCCATCGTGCTGGCGGGCCTGCTGCCGGTGGCCTGGCTGGCGCGCACCCAGCTCACGCTGCCGCACTTGAACGGCACTGAACCTAGATCCAGCAGTTGACCGCTTGAGTTCTTCTTCAAAACCGCATGAATACACAGCTTTCTGCTCTTTTCCACGCTCACCCTGGAGGTCAAGGCGCTACGCATCCACTGGCACTGCGCTCGTCGCGCCATGCGGCGTTGCTCGTCCTTGCGGGCAGCAAGCCCGCAGCGTCCTCGCGTCTTGCCTGGCACGCCGATCACAGCACCATCGGGTGCGTCCAACTGCCGGATCTAGGCTGAAGTGAACCGCACAGATTCGCCCACATGACCACCGATCCGCACCACTTGCCACTTCCACAACATGCCGCCGCACTCACTGCGGATGGCCTGTGGTTGCACGCGCTGCAACTGGCGTACGACACGCCGCGCGGCCTGCACACGGTGGTCGACGGCATGCACCTGCACCTGCCCCAGGGTCGCATCGGCTGCCTGCTGGGGCCGTCGGGTTGCGGCAAAAGCACCGTGCTGCGCGCGATTGCAGGGTTTGAACCCGCGCGCGCAGGCGAAATTCGCCTGAATGGACATCTGTTGTCTTCGCCCACGCAGCATGTGCCGCCCGAAACCCGCCACGTGGGCCTGATGTTTCAGGAATACGCCCTGTTCCCGCACCTGAGCGCCGCCGACAACGTGGCCTTTGGCCTGCGCCGCCGCTCGCGCGCCGAGCGCGACGCCCGCGTGCGCGACATGCTGGCACTGGTGGGTTTAAGCGACTTGGATACACGCTACCCGCACGAGCTATCCGGCGGGCAGCAGCAACGCGTGGCACTGGCACGCGCGCTGGCCCCTGCGCCTGCACTGATCTTGCTGGACGAGCCTTTTTCCAACCTCGACAGCGCCACGCGCGAGCGCTTGACGGTCGAGGTGCGCGACATTCTGCGCAGTGCGGGCCAGACCGCTTTGCTGGTAACCCACCACGCCGCTGAAGCGCACGCCATGGCCGACGCCATAGGCACCATGCATGATGGACGATTGCAAAACTGGGCAGACGCACCACCGCCATGAACCATGGGGCGCTTGTGCTGCCCAACGCGACAAACCAGACGCTGATGCCGGGTTAAAAAGTCAACTTTCAGAGCGCTTTTCTGCACCAGTGCATGGTGCTGCACGCGGGGCATCGCAAGCGTGGCAGTCGTGACAGCCGCCGCCTTGCACCATGCGCTCGCTCAGCCCCAGGCGCGCCGCCAGTCGCTGACGCCAGCGCGCGGGCAGGTATTTCCAGACCACGTACAGCAGCGCCAGCACCACCATCAAGGCCACCACGGCTTGCTGCATGGCGCTCACCCCCCGCCCAAGGCCAGTGCCACGCGATAAGTAACAAAGGCCGCCAGGTAAGCCAGCCCGAACAACTGCACCAGCATGATGAGCGGGTAACGCCAGCCATTGGTTTCGCGCTTGACCGCCACGATGGTCGAGATGCACTGCGGCGCAAACACAAACCACGCCAGCAGCGACAGCGCTGTGGCCAGGCTCCAGCTTTGCGACAGCAGCGGCTCCAGTTGCTGGGCCACGTCATCGCCCGTGGCCGACAGCGCGTACACCGTGCCCAGCGCCCCCACTGCCACTTCGCGCGCGGCCATGCCCGGCACCAGGGCAATGGCGATCTGCCAGTTGAAGCCCAGGGGGGCCAGCACTTTTTCCAGCATCAAGCCAATCTGGCCTGCCCAGCTGTACAGGATGTCCGGTTGCGTGGCGTTTTCAGGCGCTGCCGGGTAGCTGGACAAGAACCACAGCAGCACCATCACCGCCAAAATGATGCCGCCCACGCGCTTCAAGAAAATGCTGGCGCGCTCCCACAAGCCAAATGCCAACTGGCGCGGGCTGGGCCAACGGTAGGCGGGCAACTCCATGATGAGCGGCGTGGGCCGCGCCGCCAGCCCGCCGTTGCTCAAGCGATAGGCCCAGGCCAGTGCCAACGCACTCAAGATACCCGCCAGATACAGCGCAAACAGCACCAGCCCTTGCAGGTTGAACCACCCGGCCACCGTGCGGCTGGGAATAAAGGCGGCGATCAATAGCGCATACACCGGCAGACGGGCCGAGCACGTCATCAGCGGCGCAATCATGATGGTGACCAGCCGGTCGCGCCAGTGTGTGATGGTGCGGGTGGACATGATGCCCGGCACCGCGCAGGCAAAGCTCGACAGCAGCGGAATGAACGAGCGCCCCGACAAACCGACCTTGCCCATCACCCGATCCAGCAAAAACGCCGCGCGCGGCAAATAGCCCGAATCTTCCAGCGCCAGGATGAACAAAAACAAAATCAGAATCTGCGGCAAAAACACCAGCACGCCACCCACGCCCGCGATCACGCCGTCGGTCAGCAGACTGCGCAAAGGGCCGTCGGCCATGTGCTCGCTCACCCAGGTGGCCGCAGCGTCCATGCTGCCACTGATCCAGTCCATAGGCACGGCCGCCCAGCTGAACACGGCCTGGAACATCAAAAACAGCAAGGCCGCCAAAATGGCCATGCCCCACACTGGGTGCAGCAGCACGCGGTCGATGGCGTCGTCGCGCACCAAGGACTGCACGGGTAAAATAACCGCCTCCTGCACGATGCGTTGCACCTCCAAATGGGTTTGCATCAGCGCATCCGTACTGGGTAGCCCTGACGGCTTGATGGCCGCACCTGGCTTGCCAATCAGTGGCGGGCGGTGCGTCGCCAAGGCTTGCGCCAACGCCTGCGCGCCACCGGCCTTGATGCCCACCGTGGGCACCACCGGCACACCCAGCAGCGCCGACAGGCGCGCCACATCGACCTGAATGCCTTGACGTTCGGCCAGATCGGCCATATTCAGCGCCACCACCATCGGCAGGCCCAGCCGCTTGGCTTCCAGCACCAGACGCAGATTCAGCCGCAGCTTGGTGGCATCCACCACGCACACCAGCAAATCAGGCAGCGGCTCGCCCGCCTGCTGGCCGGTGACCACATCGCGCGTGATTTCTTCGTCCACACTCAGGGCATTCAGGCTGTACGCACCAGGCAGATCGAGCACCATGGCGTCACGCCCGTCGGGCAAGTGCATGCGCCCTTCTTTGCGCTCGACCGTGACACCGGCGTAGTTGGCCACCTTTTGCCGACTGCCTGTTAGCAGGTTGAACAGCGCCGTTTTGCCGCAGTTGGGGTTGCCCAGCAGCGCCACGCGCAGGGTGCGCCCGTCGCTGGCAAGCACCTGCGCGCGCGGCATTTGGGCCGCAGCTTCTGCCGCCGTCACCACCGCGGCGTCTTGTGTGGCGCTCATGCGGCAACCTCCGCCACAGCCTCACTGGCTTGCGCACGCTCTGCACGCACGTTCACCAGGGCCGCTTCGCGCCGACGCAGCGCAAAGGTCGACTGGTTGCCCAGGCGCACCGCCATCGGCTCGCGCCCCACCCCAGCACGGGCCACCACACGCACCGGTTCACCCGGCAAAAAGCCCAATTCCATCAAGCGCAGCAGCACCTCGCGATCGCTGGCTTCCGTTGGGGTATGCAGGTTGTCAATCACGGCGCAAGCGCCTCGTGGCAAATCGTGCAGTGGCACAGAAGAAACGGCAGGCATGACACACATCCAAAACAAAACGATAGTAATTCTTATTATAGAGAACGCTTTGCGCCACACATTGATGTTTGACACATCAAGGCATTAAAAAAAATCGGCCCCACAAGACCATCAAGCGACCAATGATGGTTAGGTCAAGCTGCGCTGTGATCCATAAAAACAAGGCAGGCAAGCTAAAATATGCTTACCAGGTAAGGCGAGGTTGAATGCAAGGCGCATCAAACAGCCCCTGCGGGCAACGCTCTCCTGATATTTTGTAGAAATTAAATATCAAATCAAGCACTAGCGCCCATACATATTGCGTAAGCAGCTATCAAAATCATACTAGACAGCGCACTGAACGCGCTGTTTTGTTTTGTCGAACAAGGATGTGACAACGATGACGGAAGTGGCCCAACTTCAGCAGCAGCCCGTGCGGGTAACGCTGCCGGACGGCTCGCAACGCGAATTTGGCACGCCCGTGACAGTGGCCCAGGTGGCCGAGTCGATTGGCGCGGGCTTGGCCAAAGCGGCGCTGGGCGGCAAGGTGGACGGCAAGCTGGTGGACTTGAGCTTCGTCATCGACCACGACGCGCCGCTGTCCATCGTCACCGCCAAGGACGCTGAGGGGCTGGATCTGATTCGCCACTCCACCGCCCACCTGCTGGCCTATGCGGTCAAAGAGCTGTTCCCCGAGGCGCAGGTGACCATCGGCCCCGTCATTGAAAACGGCTTTTATTACGACTTCAGCTACACCCGTCCGTTCACGCCCGAAGATCTGGCGGCCATCGAAAAGAAGATGAGCGAGCTGGCCGCCAAGGACGAGCCGGTGGTGCGCCGCGTGCTGCCGCGCGATGAGGCTGTTGATTATTTCAAGAGGCTGGGTGAGCATTACAAGGCCGAGATCATCGCCAGCATTCCGAGCAACGAAGACGTGTCGCTGTACCGCGAAGGCGGGTTTGAAGACCTGTGCCGCGGCCCGCACGTGCCCAGCACCGGCAAACTGAAGCACTTCAAGCTGATGAAGGTGGCCGGTGCTTACTGGCGCGGCGATCACCGCAACGAGATGCTACAGCGCATCTACGGCACCGCCTGGGCCAGCAAGGACGAGCTGAAGAACTACCTGACGATGCTGGAAGAGGCCGAAAAGCGCGACCACCGCAAGCTGGGGCGCGAGCTGGACCTGTTTCACATCGACGAACACTCGCCCGGTACGGTGTTCTGGCACCCCAAGGGCTGGACGCTGTGGCAGCAGGTGGAGCAGTACATGCGCCGCGTGTACAACGACAACGGCTACCAGGAAGTCAAAGGCCCGCAACTGCTCGATCAGGGCCTGTGGCAAAAGACCGGCCACTGGGACAAGTACCGCGACAACATGTTCACCACGGAGTCAGAAAAGCGCGATTACGCGCTCAAGCCGATGAACTGCCCGGGCCACATCCTGATCTTCAAGCAAGGCGTCAAAAGCTACCGCGACCTGCCGCTGCGCTACGGCGAGTTCGGGGCCTGCCACCGTAATGAGCCGACCGGCGGGCTGCACGGCATCATGCGGGTGCGCGCTTTCACCCAGGACGACGGCCACATCTTCTGCACCGAAGACCAGATCCTGCCCGAATGCACGGCCTACACCGCCTTGCTGCAAAAGGTCTATAAAGACTTTGGTTTTGCCGACATCATCTACAAGGTGGCCACCCGGCCCGAGCAGCGCATCGGCACCGACGCCATCTGGGACAAGGCCGAGCACGCGCTGATGGAGAGCCTGCGCGCCTCCGGCTGCGAGTTCGAGGTTTCCCCGGGCGACGGTGCCTTTTATGGCCCCAAAATTGAATATACGCTGAAAGATGCCATCGGCCGCCAATGGCAGTGCGGCACCATGCAGGTGGATTTCTCCATGGCCGAGCGGCTGGACGCCGAATACGTGGGTGAAGACGGTGCGCGCCACCGCCCGGTGATGCTGCACCGCGCCATCGTCGGCAGCATGGAACGCTTCATCGGCATTCTGATCGAGCAATACGCCGGTGCGCTGCCGGTCTGGCTGGCACCGGTGCAGGTGGTGGTCACCGGCATCACCGATGCGCAGGCCGATTACGTCCAGACCGTCGCGAAAACGCTGCGAAATCAAGGGCTTAGGGTGCAAACCGACCTGCGCAACGAGAAGATTACGTATAAAATACGCGAACATTCGTTGCAAAAGCCCCCCTATATTCTGGTCGCAGGAGACAAGGAAAAGGCTGCTGGCGCAGTTGCAGTGCGTGCTCGAGGCAATCAAGACTTGGGCGTCATGACACTGGACGAATTTTCACAACGCATGGCGGGTGACATCGCTTCCAAGGCTTGAAAAATGGCTTTAGCGCTTGTACGACAAGCAACGTCAGCTATGTATTTCGTAGTATTTTGAATTGAGGGATTTTTACCATCGCTACCAATTTCCGTGACCGCCGCCAACGTGAGGAGCGCGCGCACCGTCTGAACCGTGAAATCAATGTTCCCGAAGTCCGCCTGAACGGCCCCGACAACGAACCACTGGGCATCGTGCCAATACAAGAGGCGCTGCGCATGGCTGGCGAGTTGGATGTGGACCTGGTCGAAATTGTGGCCAACGCCACGCCGCCCGTGGCCCGACTGATGGAATACGGCAAGTTCAAATACCTTGAACAAAAGAAAGCCGCCGAGGCCAAGGCCAAACAGACGGTCATCGAAATCAAAGAAGTCAAATTTCGGCCCGGCACCGATGAAGGTGACTACAACATCAAGATGCGCAACATCCGCCGCTTTCTGGCCGATGGCGACAAAGTGAAAGTCACGCTGCGCTTTCGCGGACGCGAAATCACGCACCAGGAATTGGGTTTGGCTTTGTTGAACCGCATTCGTGACGAGTTGGTCGACAGCGTAATGGTGGAGCAGTTTCCCAAATTGGAAGGCCGCCAGATGATCATGATGCTGGCTCCCGCCCGCAAGAAAGCAGGCGGTGGCGGCGGACAGCCCGCCAAGCCAGCGGCAGAGCAGCAGACTGCCGCAGCTTGACTGGGCATTGTCAAAGAGCAGTTTAAAAAGCATTTGTCGGGCACGCACCTGACGAACAGACGGGTTGAAAGACCAGTCAACCTGAAGAAGTGGCTCGGGGCCTTTTCAAGGGCGCAAAGCAGTTTTGCGCACGCCTCGCGAGCACAATGAAACGGAGCATTTCAAATGCCCAAAATGAAGTCCAAGAGCAGCGCGAAAAAGCGTTTTCGCGTCCGTCCAGGTGGTACCGTCAAGCGCGGTCAAGCCTTCAAGCGTCACATCCTGACCAAGAAGACCACCAAGAACAAACGCCATCTGCGTGGTGCGGTGAATGTCCATGAGACCAACCTTGGTCACATGGCGCAGATGCTGCCCTTTGCTGGCCTGTAATCAACCGACGGACAAGGAGAAACTGATATGCCTCGCGTCAAACGTGGTGTGACCGCCCGTGCTCGTCACAAGAAGGTTCTGGCTTTAGCCAAGGGGTTCCGCGGCCGCCGCAAGAACGTCTATCGTGTTGCCAAACAGGCGGTGATGAAGGCAGGCCAATACGCCTACCGTGATCGCCGCAACAAAAAACGCGACTTCCGCCGCCTGTGGATCGCCCGTATCAACGCCGCCGTGCGTGAGTTGGGTCTGACCTACAGCCAGTTCATCAATGGCATGAACAAAGCGGGCATCGCACTGGATCGCAAGGTGCTGGCCGATATCGCCGTGCACGACAAAGCCGCTTTTGCCAGCATTGTCGAGCAGGCCAAGGCCAAGCTGGCCTGATTCCGGCTGATTCCAACACTCGCGCTAAAGCTCCTACTTTTGTAGCTTCTTGCGCCGGTGTTTCCAGGGATTGAGGCCGAAAAGGCTTCAATCCCTTTTTCTTTTTTCTGATCTGTTGCCGCACCTGATGAGCACCGTGAACGCCGCCTTCGAGGACTTGAACGATCTGGCCCAAAGCGCCACTGCGCAATTTGCCAACGCACACACCCCTGCCGAGCTGGAAAATGCCAAAGCCCAGTTCCTGGGCAAAGCAGGTCGCGTGACCGCGCTGATGAAAGGCTTGGCCCAGTTCAGTGCGGACGAAAAGAAAACCCGCGGTGCGGCTATCAACCAGACCAAGCAGGCCATCGAGGTAGCGCTGAACGCGCGCAGGCAGGCGCTGCAAGAAGCCGAGCTGGAGCGCCAGTTGGCCGCCGAAGCGCTGGACGTCACCTTGCCTGGTCGCCAACGCGGCCAAGGCGGCTTGCACCCCATCAGCCTGACGTGGCAGCGCATCGAGCAGATTTTTGGCAGCATGGGCTTTGACGTTGGTGATGGCCCAGAGATCGAAAACGACTGGTACAACTTCACCGCGCTGAACAACCCACCCAACCACCCGGCGCGGTCAATGCAGGACACCTTCTACGTCGACATGAACGACGCCGATGGTCACCCCTATTGCCTGCGCACCCACACCAGCCCGATGCAGATTCGCTATGCCGTCGCACATGCCAGGCGGCAGGCCGCCGAGCTGGCACACGGGCAGATGAGCGAGATTCGCGTCATCGTGCCGGGGCGCACCTACCGCGTGGACAACGACGCCACGCATTCGCCCATGTTCCACCAGTTTGAAGGACTGTGGTTGGGCGAGAACGTGAGCTTCAAGGACCTGAAGGTCACCTACCTCAGCTTTTGCAAGGCGTTTTTTGAAACCGACGATTTGATCCTGCGTTTTCGGCCCAGCTATTTCCCATTCACCGAACCCAGCGCCGAGATCGACATTCAGTTTCAGCACGGCCCGCTGGCGGGCAAGTGGCTGGAGGTGTCTGGCTCTGGCCAGGTACACCCACAGGTGGTGCGCAACATGGGACTGGATCCTGAGCGCTTTATCGGCTTTGCCTTCGGCTCGGGCATCGACCGCCTGGCCATGCTGCGCTATGGCGTGAACGACCTGCGCCTGTTTTTTGAAGGCGACATCCGTTTTCTGGGTCAGTTCCGCTGAAACTGTTGCGCTGAAATATCCCCCCTGAAATAAGTCTGACACATGCAATTTCCCGAGTCCTGGTTGCGCACCTTCTGCAACCCGCCCTTGTCCACTGAGCAACTGGCCAATACCTTGACCATGGGCGGTTTTGAAGTGGAAGAGCTGCGCCCGGTGGCCCCGCCCTTCAGCGGCGTGGTGGTAGGCGAAATCAAGCACGCCGAGCAACACCCCAACGCCGACCGCCTGCGCGTGTGCCAGGTGGACGTAGGGCAAGCCGCGCTGCTGAACATCGTCTGTGGCGCACCCAACGCCCGCGTGGGCATCAAGGTGCCGTGCGCGCTGGTGGGGGCCGAGCTGCCACCAGGCGAAGACAGCAAGCCATTCAAAATCAAGCTGGGCAAACTGCGCGGGGTTGAAAGCCAGGGCATGCTGTGTTCGGCGCGCGAGTTGCACCTGTCTGAAGACCATGGCGGTTTGTTGGAACTGGCAACCGATCTGGCACCGGGTGCCGACATCCGGCAGGCGCTGGATCTGGACGACACGGTGTTCACGCTCAAACTCACCCCCAACCTGGGCCATGCACTCAGCGTGTACGGCGTGGCGCGCGAGCTGTCAGCGCTGACGGGTGCGCCACTGCTCACCCCGGCAATTCCCAGCGTGACCACAGGTACACCAGACGCGCTGCCCGTCAAGATCAGCGCACCCGACTTGTGCGGACGCTTTTCGGGCCGCATCGTGCGCCACGTCAACCCTCAGGCCACCACGCCGCCGTGGATGGTCGATCGTCTGGCGCGCTGCGGCCAGCGCAGCGTGACGGCGCTGGTCGACATCTCCAATTACGTGATGTTTGAGTATGGTCGTCCCACCCACATTTTTGATCTCGACAAAATTCATGGCGGGCTGGATGTGCGCTGGGGCAAAGCGGGCGAGCAGCTCAAGCTGCTGAACGGCAACACCGTCACATTGGACGACAACGTGGGTGTGATCGCCGATTCGGCCCAAGTGGAGTCACTGGCGGGCATCATGGGCGGCGACGCCACGGCCGTCAGCGACGACACCCAAAACGTCTACGTCGAAGCCGCGTTCTGGTGGCCCGAAGCGGTGGCAGGCCGTTCGCGCCGCTTTAATTTCGCCACCGATGCCGGACACCGTTTTGAGCGGGGCGTTGATCCCGATCTGACAGCGGCACACATCGAGCGCATCAGCCAGCTCATCATCGACATTTGTGGCACGCCCCAAACCGTGTGCGGTCCCATTGACGATCAACAGCCGCGCATGCCACAGCCCACGCCGGTGACGCTGCGCGTGGCCCGCGCAGCCAAAGTGCTGGGCATGCCCGTCACACAGGCGCAGTGCGCCGAGGTATTTGGTCGAATAGGCCTGGCATTCACCGAAGGCGAAGGCACCATCACCGTGCAGCCCCCGGCGTACCGGTTTGATTTGCGCATTGAAGAAGACCTGGTCGAAGAGGTGGCCCGCATCGTGGGTTATGCCCAGTTGCCTGAAACGCCCCCGCTGGCACCCATCGTGCCGCGTACGCAAACCGAATCACGCCGTGACCGGTTTGCGCTGCGTCACGCTCTGGCCGGATTGGGTTACCTGGAAACCATCAACTTCAGCTTTGTCGACGAAGCGTGGGAGCGCGATCTGGCAGGCCAGACCGACCCAGTACGACTGCTCAACCCGATTGCAAGTCAAATGAGCGTGATGCGCTCATCTTTGCTAGGATCTTTGCTACAGGTTGTGAAGCGCAATACCGACCGCCGGGCTGACCGCGTGCGCGTGTTTGAAGTCGGCCGCGTGTTCATGCGCGATGCCAGCGTGGCCGCTTCTGACCATGACGTTCAGGGCGTGGCCCAGCCCATGCGCGTGGCCGGTGTCATCTACGGCCCGGCCAGTCGCCAAGGCTGGAGCGGCAAACAACCACAGGCCGATTTTTTTGATGCCAAAGGCGATGTCCAAGCGCTGCTCAGCCCCCGCCAGCCGGTGT
The DNA here is from genome assembly GCF_047975795.1 of Ottowia sp. Classification (GTDB taxonomy): domain Bacteria; phylum Pseudomonadota; class Gammaproteobacteria; order Burkholderiales; family Burkholderiaceae_C; genus Ottowia. The sequence goes on from NZ_JBKEEE010000021.1 coordinate 14,755, forward strand.
TTGAAGCGGCCACTCATCCGGCCTTGCATCCTGGCCGATCGGCCCGCGTGGTACTGGATGGACAAACCATTGGCGTCGTCGGCGAATTGCACCCCCGTTGGCGTCAGCAGTGGGAATTGCCGCACGCGCCGGTCATGTTTGAGCTGGATCTGGACGCCATACTGCAAGCTCACGTACCGCAAGCACAGCCGCTGTCACGTCAGCAACCTGCCGAGCGCGACATCGCGGTGGTAGTCAAAGAAAGCGTGACGCATGCGCAGCTCATGACTGCCATTCAGGCCGCACCCACCGAGGGGTTGCTGCGCCATGCCGTGCTGTTTGATATTTATCGCCCCAATGCGGGCCACGAACAAGCCGCAGGCATGGCCGCTGACGACAAAAGTCTGGCCGTGCGCCTGACGCTGGCCAGTGACGACACCACACTGACCGACGAACGCATTGACGCAGCCGTGCAGGCCGTGCTCAAGCGCTTGGGTTCTGACGTTGGCGCGCGGCTTCGCACGTAAAGCACACGCAGGAGACAATGAGGGAGACCGCCATGAGCACCGAGAACGCATCCACCAGCTTCATGGAACTGGCCGTTGACAGCCTCGAAACATCGGCCTTGACCAAGGCGCAACTGGCCGACATGCTGTTCGAGCAAATTGGCCTGAACAAACGCGAATCCAAAGACATGGTGGATGCGTTTTTTGACTTGATCTGCGCCCAGTTGATCGCTGGCGAAGACATCAAGTTGACAGGTTTTGGCAATTTTCAAGCCCGCATCAAAGCTCCCAGGCCAGGGCGCAATCCGCGCACAGGCGAGATGATCCCCATCAAGGCACGCAAAGTCATCACCTTTCACGCCAGCCAAAAACTCAAAGATGCCATTCAGGCCGCACCAGACGCCAGTGCCACAGTAGTGGGCGAATCCTGACCTATTTGCAACAGACCAGCTCAGTCTGACACAAAAACACGCATCATCTCGCAAACAGGTGTAGGCGAGGCGCAGCAGTTGCGCTAATCTTTCAGGTTCAGCACGCAAGATGTTGATTCTGAATGGAAACTCAGCTTCCTCCCATCCCAGCCAAACGCTACTTCACCATTGGTGAAGTGGGCGATCTGTGCGGTGTCAAACCGCATGTGCTGCGTTATTGGGAGCAAGAATTCACGCAACTGCGGCCCATGAAGCGGCGCGGCAACCGGCGCTATTACCAGCACCATGAAGTACTGATGATCCGCCGCATCCGCGAGCTGCTTTACGACCAGGGCTTTACCATCAACGGTGCGCGGGTCAAGCTGCAAGAGATGACGCAACTACAACGTGATCGCCGTCGCGCCGGTGAAGTCATGCTGACCGGCGTAGAAGTGTTCGATACCGACGAAGCCGCACCGGCCGATTTCGCGCCTAGCGATCTCTTTGATGACGAGCAGCTTTCAGAACAAGTGCGTCATATGGAACGCGAGTTGAAAGAGATTCGAGACTTGCTGACAGTGCCTTCATGGCACGACGCGCACCCGCTATAATGGCGCGCTTATCGGCGTGTAGCGCAGCCTGGTAGCGCACTTGCATGGGGTGCAAGGGGTCGCGAGTTCGAATCCCGCCACGCCGACCAATTGATCATCCGCCAGTGTCCAGCACCGTCCGGCCTGGCGGATTTTTTATGTCTGTTACCCTCTGTAGATTGACCGCTGTCGTCCGTCGTCGTCCGTTGGCAGCCGCTTAAAATTTGGGGCAACTTTTGGCGGAGTTGCCCCCGTCGCTCTCGGAGTTGCCCCCATGCCACTGACTGATGCCGCCATCCGGGCCGCCAAACCTGGCGATAAGGCCCGCAAACTTTTTGATGGCGAGGGTTTGTACCTTGAGCTTTCGCCCGCCGGCGGCCGATGGTGGCGGCTCAAATACCGCTGGGCGGGACGCGAAAAGCGCCTGAGCCTGGGCACCTATCCCGCCGTGTCGCTGCTGGATGCCCGACGGCGGCGCGACGAAGCCAAGCGCACCCTTGCCGCAGGCGAAGATCCATCCGCTGTGCGTCGTACCCAAAAGATGGTGGCCACCGCCGCCAGCAATACATTCGAGGTTGTGGCGCGCCGCTGGCACAAAGACTGGGCGCGCTCGCGCACTGTCAAGCACGCCGACCAGGTGCTGCGACGGCTGGAGCTGGACGTGTTCCCGCGCATCGGTTTAATGCCCATCACCTCAGTGCGCGCGCCCGATGTGGTGGCTTTGGCCAAGTTGGTCGAGGCGCGCGGCGCGCTTGACTTGGCGCGGCGTGCCATCCAGATCACCGGGCAGGTGTACCGCTACGCCATCGCCCACGGCCTGGCCGAACACAACCCCGCGCGCGACTTCGCCCCTGGCGACGTGTTGCGACCGCCGCGCGAAGACAACTACGCTCGCGTTCAGGCATCGCGCCTGCCGGCCTTTTTGCGATCCATCAATACCTACCATGGCCACCCGCGCACGCGCCTGGCGCTGCACCTGATGTCATTGGTGTTTATTCGCACAGGTGAGCTGATCGCCACTCCCCTCGCCGAAATTGAGGATGCCCTTAAGGTAGGCCGCTGGGATATACCCGCCGCGCGGATGAAAATGCCCACGCCTCACGTCGTGCCCCTGGCGCGCCAAACTACTCAGGTGCTGCAACGCCTACTTGACCTGTCCGGTGGCGGGCAGTGGCTGTTGCCTGGCGCGCACGATCATGAGCGGCATCTGTCCAACAATGCGCTGCTGTTTGCTATCTACGGGATGGGCTACAAGGGTGAGATGACCGGCCATGGGTTTCGCGGTGTGGCCAGCACGGCCTTGCATGAGGCCGACTTTGAGCATGAGCATATCGAGTTGCAGTTGGCCCATCAGCGCCGCGACCGCGTGAGTGCCGCCTACAACTGGGCGCAATACCTGCCGCAGCGCGCGGCCATGATGCAGTGGTGGGCCGATGAGCTAGACCGGCTGCGCGGCGCACCGATCACACTTTAGCGGCGGCGCGCTCGGCGCACATTCGCACCACCAACGCCCGTCGCTCATCATCGCTCAGGCCCCTTATCACCGCGTCATTGCAGGCGTCTATTTCGTTGGCCGGCCATACGCTCACGCGCGCACCTTGCTTGATGGGCGTTGGCAACAGGCCGGCCTTTACGCGGTCGTAAATAGCGGTGCGCCCAAGGCCGGTACGCTCAATCACGCTGGGCAGTCTAAGTAGTGTGGTCATGTTTTTGCTCTTTGTTTTATAGCGATTGCATGCATCAGCACAGCCCTGCACGCTGCATGTTCATTTGCGCCGCTCGAACAGCGCCATGGTCTTGATGTGCAAGTGCGCTTTCTCGCCCGGCGCGTGCGGGCTGGCGTTGCTCAGGACGTGCAGCGGCGTCAGGTCGGCGGTGGGGCGCTGGGTTCGCGCAGTCGCTGGCCGCCTAAAGCGCGCTGCGCGGCGTTGTTCGCGGTTCATGTTGATTCCTTCGGTTTCTTTTTTTTCGGGGTGCCTGGCCTTATCAACCAGTGCCATACGCCGATGCCGCTGGTGGCGGCAAATACGCTGTTTTGGGCCACCAAGCCCCAATGCTGGGTGGCGATGCCAAAAGCGATCCACCCCGCATTGCTGGCCAGCCACATCACCCAGGCCCACGGTGCCCAGCGGTGTCGCGTGGCCAGCAGCAGCGCGCCCAGCACCCCCAGGGTGGCACTGGCAGCCTCAAGGTATTGCAGTGCACTCATGCTCTTACCAGCGCCGCGCCAATGGGCAGGGCAAGCTGCGCGGCTGGCGTGCTGGCACGGGCGCGCTCTATTTCCCGGCGTGCGCGGGCAATGGTTTTGGCCACGTCGGTTTCGCTACTTTTTTTGTAGCGAAAGGCCGGATTTAACAATGAGCCGGGTGGGTGTTGCGTGGTAGTGCGCAGGGCTTTCATGGTGGTTTCTCCTTGGGTTAATGGGTTGGTTTGTTAAGCCGCGTAGGCGGGGCCAGCGTGCAGCAAACCGCGCGCAGTCATCTCGCTGACTACTTGCTCAAAAGACATGCCCATGCGTTTCATTAGCTCGCGGGCATGCAGCGGCTGGACTGCTTTCAGCTCTTGTGGGGTTGCCCCCATTAATTCGAGTTGCCGGGTGTACTTTGGTGCCAGATAGCTGGCCAGGTAGGCCCAGTTTTCGGCCTCTTTTTGCGCTTTGGCCTGGGCGTCACGCTCTTTGTAGAGCCAGTTTGAGTGGCCCTCGGTCAATCGAGCCGTACAGTTATTCAAACCAGTCCAAGGCGCGCCGCGAGCGGCGCGCTCCTCTTTCGTTTGAGGCGTTTCGCCCCGTAGCAACCGTGCCTTGGCCAGCGCGCACTCTGGCCAATCCGGCCCTTCCGATCCTGTAATGCGCGTCCAAAACAAACGGCGCGAAACCATGCAGCGGCCCAGGCGGTCGCGCACGCCGAACAAACGTCCGCGCTTGGCTGCCTCTCCATAGCGGTTGGTGCGGCGGCTCAAATCAAACGCCAATTGGATGTTGTAGTCGCCCCTGGGCAAGGCCACACCGCCCATGGCGCGGATGTAGCCCGCCCAATCGGCTTGATCTTGGTCGCTCAGTTTTTGTGCGGCATACCAAGCCATGCGCACATGCTTGACCTGGCCCCACTTCATGTCGGCAAACTGATCTTCTTTGATGCGGCGCACCTCGCGCCACACCGATACGCTGGGCTGGCCTATGGCCTGAAATTGCCGGATGCCCCAGCAACTGGCCCACGCATCCACCCGCACATGGCCCTGCACGCCGCCCATTTCCACGGTAAATAAGTCGCCCGTTTCGCTTTCGTCCAGGTGCTCTTTCAGGGCGTGGTGGCCGATAGATTTGGCGATGTACTTGGCGATGTAGCCCGCTGCGCCGCCCTTGGTCAGGCTTTTGAAATTGGTGCGACTCTTGGCCGCTCCACGCTCTTTGGCGTAGTGCTTATCGTTGACAACCCAGTACCTGTACAGCAGATCTTGCAGCGCCTTGGCCTCGGCATCGTCTTTGCACCACAGCAGCAGGTGCCAATGCGGCGTGCCATCGTGGTGCGGCTCGGCCACCCTAAAGCCAAAGGGTTGCAAGCCCTTGCGCGCCATCGCGGCGCGCGCCTTGCCCCACTGCTTGACCAGCCAGCTTTGTGCATCGCGCGGCGTGCTGGTGCCGTCGTAGCGCGGGTTAGGCACCGCGCGATAAGTGTCGGCCGGGATGGTTTGCCCCGCCTCTTGCGCGCTGGTTGCGGCAATGCCTTTGTCTCGCCACTCCTTGCTCAACATGGCGTGCATGGCGCTTGGGCAGGTCAATGTGATAAACAAGCCCACCCAAGCATTGGCGTCGGCGTACTCTTCGCAGCCTCTTATTCGCGTCATCAGCTCACCACCGCGATTGACCGGGTTGGCCACGCTGGCATGGGCCAGCTCTTTGAGGGTAAATATCTGGCCCGCCTCGTTGCGCACCATGGTGCTGGCCAATCCGGCGGCGTTGCGCGCCAACTGCTGCGCCCGTCGCTTGACGGCCTCATCACTGGCATAGCCACCGCTGCGCTTGCCTACCATGCCGATCTTGATGGCCCCAGCCTCTACGATGCGCGCCGCCGCCCGGCGCAGCGCCCGACGCCACCACCGATCATCTTGCGCCCGCTTGATGGCGGCCATCACTTCGGCCGTCGTTGGGGAGCGTTTGCGCAGCTTGGGCGGGTCACACTCATGCAGCGCACACTTGTGCGCCACATAGTCCACCGCCTCGCGCAAGGCGGCGGCCATGCGCTGCAGCAGCTTGCCTGCTGTGGTTTTTTCTTCGTTGCTCATCGCGGCGCACTCGCGCCAAAAATCGGGGTCGCGGCCGGTCTCGCGCATCACCTGCTTTTCGGTTTTGCCTGTGGTGGCCAACTCATACTCTGCGCAAGCGGCCAGCCGGTCTTTTACCTGGATTGCCTGCTTTTCGGTCACGCCGTAGCGCTTAAAAATGCGGGCTACACCACCTTCCACGCGGCGCGCCAGATCGTGGGCGCGCTGCCTGATGTCGTCGTCAGTCAGCGTCCATTCGATTGCTTTGCCGTGTTGCTCATCAAAGTCGGCCAGGGTTTCCATGGCTTCGGTTGCGCCGTGCCATCGCTCGATGTCGTGGTGCCTTTGAGGCAGCTTTACCAAGCCTTGGATGGCTCGCCCCCATTGCTCGGGCGCGCGCGCGCTCAACTCATGCACCGCGTGCATCACTTTGCCGTAGGTGGGGCGGTCGGCTTCCCATTCGCTCAAGGTGCCGCCCCATTGGGTGCGGTAGGCGCTGCGGCGCTGCCCGCCGGCGCGCGCCATGCGCTCAACCTTGCGCCGGTGCGCCTGGGCCTTGCTTTGTTTTTTAAGTTTGTCCCAATCGGCAGCGGCCATGCCCTCGGGCTTTAGGCTGCGCTGGCGCTCGCTTTGGGTGGCGCGCAGTGGCGGCGGCTCATGCTGCACCCGCTCGGCTGCGCCGCTGTCCAGTTGCTGGCGCATCCCGCACCATTCGATGGCTTCGCATGCGCTGGGGTCGGTGCTGCCCTGCGGCGGTATGCGCGCGCCCGTGCAGTCGGCGGCGTAGGGGCAGCGCTGCATGGCTCTGGCATCGGGCTGCGCGATAAATATCGCGTCGTCATCCAAGCCAAAGTCACATTCGCCGGTGTAGTGGATGCGGCTGATCACGTCAGCCCCCCTGCCCGTCGCATAAGCGTTGCAATTGCAACCGCAGCCTGGAGCGGTACGACTCCATTGCCGGCTTCGCGCAGTCGGTCAGTGCGCGATTCGTCCACCACGTAGGCCACCCCATCAACCAGCATGTAAACACCGGGTTCAGTCGCCGGCTCAAGGTGCGGGTGGTCGGTGACAATGCGCGCCCATCGTTGATCGAGTGGACCTGGTGCAAAAAGCGGTGCTGCACAAAATTCGGCAGCTGATCCATGTGCTTTGCACCTGTGCCCGCCTCCGTCACGTGCTTGGCTGAGTTGGCCCCCTTGTAGTCCCGGCTCGCTGGCGTCGGCCACAGCGCCGCATCCCGGCTCAGGTTGCCGCCTTGTGTCGATGACAGATCCGCCACCTGGCCGCGACCGTCGTGTGCGTTCGGCGTCGGCCACATCGCCGTCTGCTGCCTCAAATTCGGCCCCATCAGGCCGTTGCTGTAAGTGCTGGTATTGCAGTCCGGTGTGGCCCACGCGCCGCCATGCGAAGCAAAACCAACGCTTGCGGATGTGGCTGGCTCCCACGGCGGCCGCTGAAATAGTGATCCATTCCGCGTCCCACCCTCGGTCGGCCAGTTCCCCCACGACTCGGGCTGCGGCGCGTTCTTGCAACTCGCCTTCGGCCTTGTCCACAACGGTGGCGGTGGCAGTAGCGATGGCATTGACGTTTTCCAAAATGATTCCACTCGCACTGCAAGCGTCGGCAATGTCAAGGATGTTGAAAAACAGCCCCGAGCGTGCGCCGTCAAGTCCGGCGCGTTTACCGGCGATGCTGAGGTCTTGGCAAGGGAAGCCTGCAATGATGAAATCCACGCATCCACGCCACGCTGCGCCGTCAAAGGTGAGCAGGTCAGACCAGATAGGACATGGAGCGATGGCTCCCGCTTCCATAAGCCTTGCAAGCTGCGAAGCGGCAGCGGCTTCCCTCTCCACGTAGCAAACGGTGTTAAGCCGCCGTCCAAATAACTCGAGTGCAGCTCGGGCACCTTCGCCAAGCATGCCGACGCCGGCACACAGCTCGATGGCGGTGACAATGGGTTCGGTGGTAGGTACAACCACATCGCTCACCCTCGCACCTTTTGAGTTAGGGCCGTCTTTTGAGATAGGTTTTGCAGCAGGCGGCGCATCACGTCGCTGATGGCTTTTTGTTCGGGCCGGATGAACTCAGACCATTCGCGCTCGGCCATGCTTTTCAGTGTTTCGCCTGGGCTGTTGTCTTTGACTCCCGCGTAATAGACCAGCAGCCGCCGCATGTACACATCAAGCCCGCGCCATTGGCCTTCTGCGTCGCTGGCCTCGCGCAGGTTGCCGATGGTTTTTTTCATCCATGCGCGCTCTTTTTCGTTGGGTGGTCGACGGCTTGGCTCCAGCAGGTGGGGGCCGGCCGCGTCACGCTGGGCCATGGCCTGCTGCGCGCGTGCAATGCGCGCCAGCAAGTCGGCCTCGCTGAGGCTCTTGTCCACCCGTCGCGCTTTTTTGCCGATCTTGTTTTGCATGCGGTCACACCCCCAGGGCTGCGCGCTGCGCCGCGCTCAGGCGGTTGATGCACAGGCAGGTGCACGCCAGTGCCACACCCAGCAGGCGCTGGGCGCGGTCTTGCGCATCGGCCGCGCTGCGCGCAATGGTCACCAGTTGCGTACGCTGGCCCTGCGGGCCAATGTGTTTGATCAAATATTGCATGTGTGTTCTTTCTTGCCGTTGGGTGGTCGGGGTATCGGGGTAGTCAGTGCGCGCCAAGGGCCTTGGCAATGGCCGCGCGCGCCTGACCCATCAGCGGCTCTATCTGCATCGGCGTCCAGCCGTAGGTCATGTCGGCAGCGGCCAGCAGGTCGCGCAGCGCGTCCAGCAAATCTGGCGCGGCGGTGATCAACCTGGCGTTGGCGGCGGTGCCTGGCAGGCCCGGCAATGCCGTGGCCACAAACACCGGGCCGCCCGGTGTGCGCGCCACCACCAGGGCTTGGCGCAGGCCGCAGCTCATTACCTCGCCCTCGGTAACCCAAGGCCCTGGCGTGTGCTGTGTGGCGCTGCCAAAGGGGGCTTGCTCGGCCTGCTGGTGCGGGGCGCTCATACGGCACCGCCTTGCCGCGGCTGGGTTTCTGTTTCTTTGTTCATCGTTCGCTCACTTTTTAAAAGGCTGCACAAGTCCCGCACGGCCGCTCAAACGTCCGCGCAGGTGGTGGTTAGGGGTGGGCGCTGGTTAGGCTGCGCTGGCCGCTGGTGGGCCGCAGGCGTCGAACAGCTCGGCGGTGATGGGGGGCATCGTGGCGGGCTGGTAGTCGCCCTCAGGCGCGGTGTCCAACACGGCGCGAATGCGGCCGCGATTGACGTGCGGGCTTAAAGGGATAACCACGCTGGTGCTGGGCCGCGCGGGCACATTAAGGCGCGCGTCCAGCATCAAGGTGGCGGCAAAGGTGGCTCCACATTCGACGTTGATGCAGTCGTAGCCCAGCCTGCGCATGGTGGTGCCCAGCTTGTGGCTGGTGCGTATGCGCAGGGGCTGGCCGCAGTCGGGGCAGTCGATATGGTGGCTCATGCGGTGCCGCTCAGGCCATGGCGGGTTCGGCTGCGTCGTCATTGGCCGCCGCGCCAAAGTGATGCACAGTGGCCGGTGGCTCTACCCGCTCCACCCGCAGCACCGCGCGGCCGGTCACCAGCTTGGCATCGCTGGCCGCCTTGGCGGCATTGGGTGCCAGCAACTGGATGGTGGGCAGGTGGCCCGCGTCGGCGGCGGCCTCTACGTCGGCGGCCGGTGTATCCACTGGCACCATGGTGGCGCGGTAGCTGTGTAGCTGGATGATGGACTTGTCCATTAGGTTGCTCCTTTTAGGTTGGTTTGCTCGCCCATCAGCACTCGCCGCAGGGCACTGTTTTCTTCGCGCAGCAGGCGGTTTTCACGCTCCACTTGTGTCTCGATGCGGCGCATGGCGTGCAAGTCCCAGGCGCGCGCGTGGTTAAGCCACAGCAGCGGCGCATCGTTGCCGCAGTAGTCCATCAGTCCAAACAGCTTGGGCACCGTGATGCCTTCTTGGCCCGACTGCCAGCGACTAAATTGCGCCTTGTCAAAACGCAAATCGGCCTGTACCTGCTTGGGTTCGCGCCCGGCCAGCTCAAGGCACAGGTCAATGGCCCCGCCCAAATCGCGCTTGCGCGTGACCTCAGCCACGGGCACCTCTACAGGCAAGGCAAACTGGGTCATTGGGCTTGCCTCACAAATTTGTTGAGTGGTGTTGAGCGGCTACTTGCGCCAAAATTTTTTGCATGACTCAAGGCAACAAAAAAACCACCCGCGCCGCCTACGCCGATCAAGGAGGATGCGTCATTGCAAAGGCTGGCGCAGGCACTGCGATCTGTCGCAGCGGCGGGGCGCGGGGGGTGCAAAGTCATACTGTTAAGGCTTTAGTCAAAAAAAAGGAGCTATGAATGACCGACATGACCGGCGATCAAATGGATGACCTGTTAATCGACATCGGCCACGCCATTGGCATGGCCCTGGCCACCTACCATGCGCACGCGGGCGGTGATAACGACCGTTTGAGCGCTATCGGCGACAAACTCAACCTCGTGGCTGACGACGACAGCGCCAGCCCCTTTGTCAACCTGGTGCTTATTGGTGCGTCCGAGGCGCTGCGCCGCCGCCTGCGCGGATAACTCTGGCAGGCGCAGATCCTCCAGCGTGAAGATGCGGCCCCTTGCAGTGGCGCTGACGGCTGTGCGCCTGGACTGGTCGGCGTACCTTTGTGCACGCGCCTCGACCATCGATTCGAGTGTCACGGTGCCGCCAGTGAAGTCGCGCACTTTCAGCATGTACTTGGTCGGCACGCCGTCATCAGCGATTTGGGTAACGCGCCCCAAAGTGACCCCAAGATGGGCCGCAAGGGCGGTTCGGCGCCCCTGTTCGTTGTCCAGCCATGTTTTCAAATTCGTTTGCATGGCTCTGTGGTGCTTATTTGTTTGTCCGAGGCGCTGCGCCGCCGCGTCCGCAGGTGACACGGGCTGGCGCAGCTCTTCTATCGTGTAGGTGCGTCCATATTTTTTGCTCATGCTGCGACCCCTGCGGTGGCGCTGGCCAAGGTGGCCAGCTCGGGCCAGTGGTCGGCCCAGTCGTCACGCATCTCTTGGCGTGTCACAGCCCCGTTGGTGACGCGCTCCAAGGCTGCACAACGATTAACAGGGATTGGGCGCTTTTTGGTGGCCCAGAAATGGATGACCACGTGGGTCACTCCCATGGCGCGGGCCACTGTGGCGATTGACCCGTGCCCTTGGTTTTGTAGATAGTTAAGTAGCTGCATGTACTGCAATGTAGCCACGTGTACTCCTATTGTCAAGCGCTATGTACGTCGCCTTTTTTAGCTTCTTGTTAAACAATCCAAGCCACTTGATGCAAACCATCCATGACATCTATCGGGACAGATTGCGCATGCTGATCGCCGAACACACCACCCAGGCTGCTTTTGCTGAGGCCATTGGCAAGTCGTCATCGCAGGTTGGTCAGTGGCTCAGTAGTAGCGGGCGCGGGCGGCGCATGTCGCCTGCCACCGCGCGCGAAATCGAGGTGATCCTGGGCAAACCTATGGGCTGGATGGATCAACCCATCCAGGTGCTAACGCACACAACCATCGCCCCTGCGCTGTCGCCTGGGCGGCCTTTGGTCAACAGCGTGGCCATCCCCAAGCACATCGTTGAGGCGACCCAGGTGCAGGCGCACGGTGGCGATCCTGATGGCGACTACATCGCCATTCGCCGCACCCGCCTTAAGCTGTCGGCCGGGGTCAACGGTTTTGCCGTCGATCACCTGGACGACGACCACGCCCCGCCCTTGTGGTTTCAGCGGGCATGGATTGCCAAGCAGGGCTGGCGCGAGGGCCAGTTGCTGGCGCTCAAGGTGACGGGCCGCAGCATGGAGCCTGGCCTGTACGCGGGCGACACGGTGCTGATCAATACCGCCAGCACCACGCCGGTCGATGGTGTAGTTTTTGCCGTCAACTACGACGGCGAGCCGATCATCAAGCGCCTGGTAGACGATGCCGGCCAATGGTGGCTGGCATCAGACAACCCCAGCGGGGCCTATCCGCGTATGCCGTTTACGCCAGGCTCTTTTGTCGTGGGTGAGGTGGTGCACAAACAGAGCCAAAAAATATGACGGACGACTACCACGGCCCCACCAGCAACCTGCAAAGACAGTACCGGATAGAGCGCGCTTGCTCACAACTGCTGGGGGTGATTGGCGGCATTACGGCAGACGGGCACCTGCACGACCTGGAGATCCAGTACCTGCGCACCTGGCTGAATGAACAGCGTGACAAAAACGACAACTGGCTGCATGGCAGCGCGCTGGAGCTGGTGGAGCATGTGTTGGCCGATGGCGTAGTGACCGATGCCGAGCGCGCCGACCTGCTGGTCAAGCTGCAAGACCTTTCGGGCACACACTTTGCCGACACCGGCGCGGCCACAGCAGAGACCACCGCCTTTCCAGTGGACGCTGGCCCCGCCTTGTTTGACAGCCACAGCTATTGCTTGACGGGTAAGTTTTTGTTCGGCGGGCGGGCTAAATGCAAGGCGGCCACTGAGGCGGCGGGCGGCGTGGTGGTTGACTCTGTGACGCGCAGCACCAGCTTTTTGGTCATCGGCGCTGCCGGGGCTACCGTGTCCTGGAAGCAGGCCAGCTACGGCGCAAAAATCGACGCTGCAATGCGGCTCAAGCAAAGCGGCTTGGGCATTCAAATTTTGGATGAGGCCACCTGGACGATGGGTGTGTCTGGCCCCAGCGAGGCAGCGGTATGACCGATTTGGCTGCTCCCCCTAAACGGGCGCGCTCGCAAAAGATCGCTAACCCGGCTACTTTTTTTGCCCATTGGGCGTTCGCCATCGAGCGGCAGCACTGGGAGCTGCTTGGCTTGTCGTATCGGCAATTCGTGCTAGACCTCAAGCCGTATTACTCGTGGGCCACCTTCACCCCGGCGCGGCTCAATTTCGATGAGGGCACGGTGTTCCGCCGGGGCGACACATTTTTGCAGGTGGTTTTCAGCAGCGGCGACGGCATGGTCGAGGTACACGAGGGCCGTGTCGGGCAGGATGCCGAAACGCCAGTGCACATCGTCGATGGTAAAGCTGACTTATCTACCGCGTTTGGGGTGCGGCGCAATGGATGGTTGATGCGCGAGGCCGGGTTGGCGCGATGGCTCGAAACCGGCGTTCGCCCAGCAGACGCAGTGCCGCTACACATGGGCAATAGCAGTTGTAGCGGCTTGCTGCGCATGGCGCTAAACCCCGCCCCCGATTGATTTAGTCGGGTATTCGGTTTTTTAGGGGGCTGGATCGTCGTCGTCTGGCGTGGCTTGGGTGTCGCTGCCCACGGTCTCCAGCTCCAGTTGGGTGGCAAAGCCCTGCCCGCCATCCATGTTGTGCGTGGCTGTTTTGACAAGCCATTGGTCATGGTCTATTTGGTGTTTGTGCCAGCCGCTGACGCTGGCGCGGCTTTGGGGGGCAATGTCGGGGCGGGCCAGGGCCAGGGTCAGCTCAAAAGTGGCTGCGCCGCGCGCCAGGCGCTGCTGTTCGGCGCGGGCGGCGGCCAGGGCGTCGGCCTCGCTGCCGTAGATGGTGCGCAGGCGTTTGGTGCGCTCATCGCTGCCGGCGATGACGTGGCGGTGGCGGGCTTGGCCGTTGTCTTGCCAGGTGGCGCGCACGCCGGTGTAGGTGTCGCGGTCGGCGGCGTGCCAGCGGTGCTGGTCGCCATCGGCGCGGGTGATTTGCACGGCGGGCAGCGGCTGGCCGGTGGCGGTGGTGGCGCTGTTGATGGGGGCAAAGATCAGCGTGCCTTTTTTTACCGTGGCCACCGCGTCGTGCTGGCGGCCCAGGCGGGTCAAAAAATTGAGGTCACTTTCGTGCGTCTGGTCGATGTGCGGCAAGGCGATGGCGGCCAGCTCGGCGGCCACGCGGGGCGTGAGGCCGTGGCGCGCGGCAATGGCGCGCACCACGTCGCCCAGCGTCTGCTGGTGGTAGCTGGCCTCACGCCGGGTGCGCAGCTCGCCGCGCAGGTCGGCGCTGCGGGCGCGGATGCTGATCACGTCTGGAGCGCCTTTGTGTTCGGATTCGTCCACCACAAAATCACCCTTGTCAATCAGGGGCTGGCCAGCCCAGCCCAGGCGCAGGCTGATGCGCTCCCCTTTGGGCGGTATGGCCACGCGGCCGCTGCTGTCGTCCAGGTCGATGTCCAGTTGGTCGGCCTCATCGCCCCGGCTCTCTTTGAGGCACAGGCGCATCAGCAAGCCCTCGATGCGTGGCGTGATGTCTTGCCCGCCAATGGTCAACAGGTAGTCGGGCTGGTGGTGTCCGTAGGTGGTGGTGGTCATCGCCAGTCGCCCTCAGCGCCCCGGTTGCCTTTGGCCCACTGGTCGGCAAAGTCGTCTTTGATCTTGGGCCAGGCGGCCCATCCCTTGATGTAGCCGCGCATCCAGTCCAGTCCGCGCAGGGCGCGCCACTCCAGTATTTGGCGCACCAGGCATTGGTGCAACAAGCGTTGCGTAGCGGCGCTTTGGGTGTCGCAGCGGTGGGCGGTGGGCATGCTCATTGGCCTAACCACCAGTCCCAGCCGTCCCAGTCCCAAGCGCTGTCATCGCCTGCGCCGCCGGCCGGGTCAACCTGGGTGGGGTCACTCACGCTTTTGAGGCCGATGGTAAAGGTGGTTTTGCGGGGCACGCCCTCGGCCACAAAGCGGCTGCCGGTTTGCTCGATGCGCTCAATCACAAACGCGCCATAGTTCACCCCGCGCCCATCGGTCAGGGTGTAGGCCGCGCCTTTGGCGGCCATCTCGCTCAGTGTGTCGAGTGCGCCGCGCTGGCCCAGCTCGGGCGCTTGCAGGCCGTTGATGGTGATCTTTTGCGCCTCTGGCCCCAGGTACTGCACGCCAGGTGCTGCACCCACGCGGCTGTTTTCGGGGTGTCGCCAGGCTATTTGGCGTTGCATCTCATCAAACGCCAGGGTGGTCAAACCAAATTGGAATTGGCCCAAAGTCATCAGCATGGTGGGTGGCCTTTTGGGGTTGGTGCATCAGCGGTCGGTCAGCATCGACATGCCACGGCTGGCCTTGGCGCGCTCGCGCCGGTCAAGCTCGGCCGCCACGGCGCGGGCAATGGCCTGCGCGTCTTGCCCCGGCTGTGCGTTGATGGTGATGGTGTAGGCCGATGGCGCGGCCGTGGCGCTGCCACCAGCGCCCAGGGCAGGCACGGCGGCGGCGAATGCGGGCGCAGCCACCAGGCCCGGCAGCGCGGCCATGGCGGTGGCGGCGCGGGCCACCAAGGGCGCGCGCTGGGCAATGCCACGCGCCGCGCCCTCGCTGACCCAGCCGCCGAGCTGCATAAACACGCGGCTCGGGCTGTTGATGCCCAACTTGTTTGTAAACCAGCCGGTGGCGTTGTCGGCCACGCCCACGATGCTGGCCTTAACACTGGCCACCTTGTCACTGATGCCGCGCGCCAGCCCGGCCATCATGTCGCTGCCCGCCTGCCACATGCGCTGCGGCAGTGCTTGCAACCAGGCCAGGCCGGTGGTGAATATGTTTTTAATGTCGGCCCACAGCGCCAGCGCGCCGCCCTTGATGTCGTCCCAGCGGGTGACCCACATCGTGATGGCTGTGGCCATGAGCGTGAAGGCCAGGCCCAGCGGCGTGGCCAGCAAAAAGCGGGCGGCTGTGCCCAGCACACTAAATGCCTTGCTGCCCAGGCTGGCCATGGTGGTGAGGCTTGCGGCGCTGGCAGCGGCTTTGGCCGCCATCAGCGCCATGACTGCCTTGACGGCAAAAATGGTGGGATAGATCACCGCAAACACGCTCAACAGCGCGCCACCGACCACCATCAGCGCCGCCACCGCAGCGGCCACGCTCACCAAGGTGGCCACCACGCGCGGATTTTCTTTGACCCATGCGCCCATCTTGGCCCCGGCTTGTGACAGCCATTCGGTCAGCGCCTTGGTTTGAGGGGCAACCGTTTCACCCACGCTGGCCAATACGTTGGTAAACGTGCCGGTGGCCGCTTCCCATAGGTTGCCCTGGGTTTTGAGCTGGTCATTCACGCGCTCATTCAAGTTGGCCTGGGCGGCCATTTTGGCGGCGGCCTCCTGGTAGCCGGCCATGCCTTTGTCCATCAGGATCGACAGCACTTGCATGGTTTCGGCGTCATCGCCAAACATGGCTTTGAGCGCGCCGACGCGGGTTTGCGTGTTCAAGCCTTTGAGCTTTTGCAGCTCGGCCATCATCTTGTCGACGCCGCTGAATTCACCTTTGCCATCGGTAAAGTCGATCTTTTGGCCGGCGGGCAGCATGGCGTTGCCTTTGGCCATTTTTTTGGCGTCCATGCCGCCTTGCAACACCTTGCGCAAGGCGTTGCCAGCGGCTTCGCCTTTCATCCCCGACTGGTC
>NZ_JBKEEE010000041.1:0-54528 GCF_047975795.1 Ottowia sp.
ACGCTTGCGCGTGCGTTTGGCTGCAAGCTCGAATCCAGTGGTGGCAAGGCTTGTCTGTTGCATCGCTCCACTGTCTCAGATCAGGCCGTCATGGGGCTGACTTTTGCAGACCTTCCTTAGCAATCACCAAAAGTCAATATCATGACCCTAGGAAGGCACCTGAGCAGAGGTGCCTTCTGTATTTTACTCAGTGCCCCTGCAACTTGAAGAACGACACGCGCCCTGTTGCTGGCATTCTGAGTAGTTCCGGCTTGAAGTACAATCGCAATTGATACCATATCACTGGGAGTACTCTGACCGCTAACAAGCTGAAAGATGCACAAAATGGAAGGCCCCGCATGCGGGGCCTTCGTCTTTTTCGGGCGGCGTGCTGGGTCAGCCAGAGGCATCAAAGCCCCAGGTTCGGTGCCAGCGCCCGCTCCACCGCATCAGGCTCTTCGCCGCTGCGCTCGGCCATGTCGATGGCCTGGTCGGGGCCGATTTTGCCGACGCTGAAATACGTTGAATCCGGGTGGCTGAAGTAAAAGCCGCTGACGCTGGCCGCTGGTGCCATGGCGTAGCTGTCCGTGAGGTGCATGCCGATGTCGGGCGCGCCCAGCAGGGCGAACAAGGGCTTTTTGACGCGGTGGTCGGGGCAGGCCGGGTAGCCGGGCGCGGGGCGGATGCCGCGGTATTTTTCGGCGATGAGTTCGTCGTTGCTCAAGCCCTCGTTGGCGGCGTAGCCCCACCAGTCGGTGCGCACGCGGTGGTGCAGGTATTCGGCCCCGGCTTCGGCCAGGCGGTCGGCCAAAGACTTGAGCATGATGGCGCTGTAGTCGTCGTGCTGGCTTAAGAATTCAGCCTCTTTGACATCCACGCCCAGACCAGCGGTGACGGCGAAGGCACCAATATAGTCTTTCGAGCTTTGGTGCCCTTTGGCGCAGTTGCCGCTTGCGTCAATCGCTTCTGATTCAGTAGCACATTCATTTTCCGCACGCGGCGCAATGAAGTCGGCCAGACAGCGGCTGGGGCGCATTTGGCCTTGGGCGTCTTCCTGCTTTTCGGTCTGCTGGCGCAGGCCGTGCCAGGTGAGCACTGTTTGTTGGCGTGATTCGTCGGCGTACAGCGCGATGTCGTCTTGTCGAACCGCGTTGGCGGGCCAAAAGCCCACCACGGCGTTGGCGCGCAGCCAGTGGCCGTCGATGATTTTGCGCAGCATGGCCTGGGCGTCGTCGAACACGCGCTGGGCTTCGGCACCGACCACCTCGTCTTTCAAGATGGCGGGGTATTTGCCGTGCAAGTCCCAGGTTTGGAAGAACGGCGTCCAGTCCATGAAGGGCAGCAAATCAGGCAAAGGAATGTTTTGCACCACGCGCCGCCCCAAAAATTTGGGCACGGGCGGCTGGTAAGCCGTCCAGTCGATGCGGGTGGCGTTGGCACGCGCCTTGTCCAGCGGCCACAGCGGCACCTGTTTGCGGCTGGCGTGCTGCTGGCGCACTTTGTCGTAGTCGGCCTGCACTTCGGCCACGTAAGTGGCGGCTTGCTCGCCCAGCAGGCCCTGCGCCACAGCCACGCTGCGCGAAGCATCGGGCACGTAGACCACGGGGCCGTCATAGTGCGGCGCAATTTTGACGGCGGTGTGCACGCGGCTGGTGGTGGCACCGCCGATCAGCAGTGGAATTTTTTTGATGCGGAAGTGCTCGTCCTTTTGCATCTCGCCCGCTACGTATTGCATTTCTTCCAGGCTGGGCGTGATCAGGCCCGACAGGCCGACGATGTCCACGCCTTCAGATTTGGCGCGCGCCAGCACTTCGTGGCAGGGCACCATCACGCCCATGTTGACCACCTCGAAGTTGTTGCACTGCAAGACCACGGTGACGATGTTCTTGCCGATGTCGTGCACGTCGCCCTTGACGGTGGCGATGACGATCTTGCCTTTGCTGCGCACATCGCGGCCCGCAGCTTCATCGCGCTTTTTTTCTTCTTCGATGTAGGGCACCAGGTGCGCCACGGCCTGCTTCATCACCCGCGCGCTTTTGACCACTTGCGGCAAGAACATCTTGCCCGCACCGAACAAATCGCCCACCACGTTCATGCCGTCCATCAACGGGCCTTCGATCACGTGCAGCGGGCGACCGCCTTTGGCCACGGTTTGTTGGTACGCCTCTTCGGTGTCTTCGACAATGAAGTCGGTAATGCCGTGCACCAGCGCGTGCGACAGGCGCGCGCCCACGTCGGCGTGGCGCCATTCCAGCCTTTTGCTGTCGTCCTTGGCCGCGCCTTTGGCGGTATCGGCAATTTCCAGCAGGCGCTCGGCGGCATCTGGGCGGCGATCCAGCACCACGTCTTCCACGCGCTGACGCAGCTCAGGCTCCAGCTCGTCATACACGCCCACCATGCCTGCGTTGACGATGCCCATGTCCATGCCCGCTGCAATGGCGTGGTACAGAAACACGGTGTGAATGGCCTCGCGCACCGGCTCATTGCCGCGAAAGCTGAAACTGACATTGCTGACCCCGCCAGAAACTTTGGCACCTGGCAGATTGGCCTTGATCCAGCGCGTGGCCTCGATGAAGTCGACCGCGTAGTGGTTGTGCTCTTCAATGCCGGTGGCGATGGCGAAGATGTTGGGGTCGAAGATGATGTCTTCGGGTGCAAAACCCACCTCATCCACCAGCACGCGGTAGGCGCGTTCGCAAATTTCGGTCTTACGGGCAAAGGTGTCGGCCTGGCCTTGTTCGTCAAACGCCATCACCACGGCGGCCGCGCCGTAGCGCTTGATCAGGCGCGCCTGGCGTTTGAATTCGGCCTCACCTTCTTTCATGCTGATGGAGTTGACGATGCCCTTGCCTTGCAGGCAGCGCAGGCCCGCCTCGATCACACTCCACTTGCTGCTGTCGACCATCACGGGCACGCGGGCGATGTCCGGCTCGCTGGCCATCAGGTTGAGAAAGCGCACCATGGCCGCCTCGCTGTCGAGCATGGCCTCGTCCATGTTGACGTCAACGATTTGCGCACCGTTTTCCACCTGCTGGCGCGCCACCGACAGGGCTTCGTCAAACTGGTCGTTCAAGATCATGCGCGCAAACGCCTTGGAGCCGGTGACGTTGGTGCGCTCGCCAATGTTGACGAACAGCGTGTCCTCGGTGATGACCAGCGGCTCCAGGCCAGACAGTTTCATCGGCGGGGGCGGCAGGGCAGGGGTTGCGGCGTTCATGGTCTCACCTGGGGTTGTGGTCTTGTCAGGTGAGCGTCGTTGCAACAAGCAGATCAACGCGCCAAGCCTGACGGAACCTGGGCGGCCCGCTGCAACGCTCCTTGGCGGCAAGCTGGCAATTTTACAAAGCGGCAGACAGCCTTGTCGCTGGAATGGCATTCGAGCCGCTTAACGCACTTATCTTTTACTGCGCCGACAGCGGCAAGCCAAACAAACGGTCAAACACCCAGTTGAAAACAAAGGTGTAAACCAAAAAGAACAGCATCAACCCAAAGTCCATCACAAACGCCTGCCACAGGCTGACGCTGAACCACCAGGCCAGCAGTGGCACCAGCATCAGCGCCAGCCCGCCTTCAAAGCCGATGGCATGCGCCACACGCCGCGCCACGCTGCGCCCGCGCACCGGCTGGCGACTTTCCCAGCGCTCGAAACCGTGGTTGAACACCACGTTCCACACCACGGCAATCACCGAGCACACGACCGAAATCACCCCCGAATGCGCCGCACCTTGCCCGGTAAATGCCATGAAGCCAAGGGTGGCCACCGCAATGGCGATCAGCTCGTACAGCGTGACGAACACCACGCGCCGCCGCGCGCCCTGCAGGCGCATCAGCCACGGTTCAGCATGGGGCGTGATAGACACACTAAAGCTTCAAATTCAATAGCATATTACGCAGGCCAACCCAGCGTAAAAGCCGTTTTTATATGTCAACTTGACGTTTGCAGCCCGCGCCGCTTACTGCAAAGAGCACGAATCGTCCTGGCACACGCGCCCGCCCATCAACGTGGCACCGCGCAGGTGCACGCCGCTGCCCACTTCGACATTGATGAGTTTGGCACCGCGCAAATCCGCGCCCTGCAAATTGACCCCGGACAAATCCACGTTGCGCAGCGTGGTGCGACGCAGGTCTGACCGGCTTAAATCCGCGCCCGACAGATCGACGTTGTCCAGCGTGCGGTCGGCCCAGCGGCTGCCTGCCAACTGGCGGCCCGACAAATCCAGGTTGCGCAAATCACCTTGGGCGGGCACCTGCTCCACCTTGCGGCGTGCTGCTGGCGCAGCAGCATCGGCGCTGGTGCCCGTTGCCACCACCAGCTGCCCGCCGATGCGTGTTTCAGCCACCGCGCCCGCGCCGCTGGCCTGCGTCAGCACCGGGCCGTCGACGACCATCTGCGACTGTGACTGTGGCTGTGACTGCGCATTACTTGCGCCTGCCGCGGCCAGCAACACCAGACTCCATCCCATCGCCACGCATGGCTTCAGCATCACCGCTCTCCTTTGACTTGGCCCACCCATCAGGGTGTGATTGCAAACGATTGTCGAGCCTGAGCCACAACCGTCAACCGCGCTTCTGATTTTGTCAGAAGACTGTCCCCGAGCCACGCGGCATCAAGGCTGACCGGGCTTTGCCGCAGGCGCTGGATGTGCACTGACCAGTGCGGAAGGCGTCACGCCAAACCAGCGGCGGCAACTGCGCGTAAGGGCTGATTGCGCGCCGTAGTCAAGCATGGTGGCAATCTGCGCCAGCGTCGGCACCGTGCGGCGGCGCAGGATTTCTTCCAGCAAATCCTTGCGCACCGCGTCTTTGATGTTTTCAAAGGTGGTGCCCTCATCGCGCAGCCGCCGCTGCATAGTGCGCGGGTGCATGGCCAGCATGCGGGCAATGTCTGTCCGGCCAGCACGCTGCGTGCTGAGAAACTGACGCACCAGGGTCGCGACACGATCCGTCATGGTCTGGCCGGGGTTGACGTAATGCTGTTCCAGATAACTGCGCGCCAGCTCACTGAGCATCGGGTTGTGGGCCGTCAGGGGTTGGGCCAGCGCCGCCGTACTGACCCGCACAGCGGCATATGCCTGCTCGAAACGGCATGCGCAGCCAAAGCACTGCGCGTACACCTCGGGCAAGGAAACCGGGGCATGGGGCAGCAACACGGCCAGCGGGGTGATGCGCCCCTGACTCAGCAGGCGAACAATTTGCACAATCACGCCCAGCGACAGCTCCAGCGTTTGGGTACGCTCTGGCGTGTTGACGATCTGAATTTCAAACCGCAGGTCAGTGGCCTCGCTGTGTCCATCGACCGGCTCGACATTGAAGCTGATGGCTGGGCTGTGGACGAACACATAGCGCGAACCCAGCCGCATGGCGTCGGCCATGGTGGCTGCGTTTTCCATCGCCACCGACAGCGGCCCCAGAATGCGCAGGTTCTGCCGCAAAGACAGGCGCAGACCGAAATCAGCACGTCCCGTATCGCGCGCGCTTTGCTCCAGCAATTGCATCAGGGCGCGGTAAGGAATCAGCGCGCCGGGATCGCGCAGGGCCTCGATGGTCAAACCTGCACGGCGCGCCATGTGCGCCACATCCAGGCCCCACTCAGCGGCCAGCTCTTCATAGCCAGACAGGCCGGAGGAGCGGATAAGTTTGGTCATGATGTACCGGCAGGCAAGGGGCGCTAAGGACTTTCCCGCATGTCTCCAAATGGTAACCAATAGTCCGCGAATGGTAAGTCAGTGGGAACCCTTTGCCGTACGGTTGGTGCTTCGGCGCATCTGGCCGAAAAGGCAACGACAAATTCCCACCTGAAAACCTGAAGGAGACACCCTCATGGCACAAGAAGAGCTTTCCATCATTGCAGAGCCGCGCGACTGGCTGCCCCTGGCGCTGCCGGGCACCGAAGGCGTGAGCGTCAAGGTCTACAAAGTGGACGAAGCCAACCGCACGGTGGTGCTCAAGGCCCGCTTTGACCCCGGCTCGCGCATGCCACGCCACCAGCACCACTGCCGCGCCATTGCCTACACGGTCTCAGGCGAATGGGCCTACGACGAAGGCAGCTTCGCGCCTGGTGCGCTGGCCTACGAGATGTTTGGCAACGACCACATTCCCTTCAGCGAAAAGGGCACCGAGATGTTCATCACCTTCGTTAGCGATACCGACCAGTTTCTGGACAACGACCTGCCCGATGGCAGCACCTTGCACCTGGGCCTGCCCTGGTTCAAGGCGCTGGAGGGGGCCACCTTAGAGCAGTACCAGAAGCTCGATCAGATGTCTCTGGTGGAGATTCACCCCAAAAAACGCATCGCCGCCTGATCAGCGCCCCACCATAAAGGAGACAAACCATGACCCAATTGAAAGGCAAAACTGCGCTGGTGACCGGTGCCGCCCAAGGCATGGGCCTGGCATTCGCCCAAGCACTGGCCGAGGCAGGTGCGCGCGTGGTGCTGACGGACGTGCAGGACGCCGCCGTTAAAACCGCCGCAGCCCAACTCAAAGAACGTGGCTTGGCCACCGAAGGCCATGCACTGGACGTGTCCGATGCTGCTGCCTGGGCGCGTGTGGTCAAAGCCGTCGGCACTGTCAACGTGCTGGTCAACAACGCAGGCGTGGCACTGCCAGGCAGCATTGAAGATTGCACGCCCGAAGACTGGACCAAGACACTGACCATCAATGCCACCGGCCCTTTCCTGGGGTGCCAGGCGGTCATCCCCGGCATGAAGGCCGCAGGCGGCGGCTCGATCATCAACATTGCCTCCATTTTCGGTTTGGTGGGTGAGGCTTGGGCCGTGGCTTACTGCGCCTCCAAAGGGGCCATCACCCAGTTAACCAAGTCTGCTGCGGTGCAGTTGGCCGCAGATGGCATTCGGGTCAATTCAGTGCACCCAGGCTTTGTCGCCACGCCCATGGTGGCTCAGGCCATGGCATCCATGCCAGCTGAGGCGGCCGAAGCCTACGGCGCGCGCACGGTCGGCTTGGTGCCCATGGGCCGCATGGCCGAGTCAGACGATCTGGTGGGTGCCGTGCTGTTTCTGGCAGGCGATGCATCGCGCTTCATGACCGGCGCACAAATGGTGGTGGACGGCGGCTTCGTCGCCCGCTAAAGCACCTGCCCATTGCCGCCGCAGTGCTGTTGCAGCACATGCGCTGCAACAGCACTCGCGTGCGCCTTAAATTTCAAGGAGAGCAACGCCATGATGTACAGGTTCAAAGTTCTGATCGCGCTGTCGGGCTTGTCGGTCAGCATGTGGGCGCAGGCCGCACCGGAGCCTGATCGCACCGCCTTGCCGATCGAGCCAGCGCCTTTTGCGGGCAAGATCGCACCTTCTTACAAAGACGCTCAGTCCGATTTCCCGCAGCCCATCAAGGCTCCCGCAGGCGCGCCCAACGTGGTGCTGATCTTGCTGGACGACATTGGGTTTGGTCAGGCGGGCACCTTTGGCGGCCCAATCCCGACCCCCAACCTGGATCGCCTGGCCAGGCGCGGCATCATCTACAACGCGTTCCACACCACCGGCATTTGCTCGCCCACGCGCGCGGCCTTGTTGACCGGGCGCAATCATCACCAAGTGGGTTACGGCAGCATCACCGAGCTGGCCACGGGCTTTCCGGGCTACGACACCATGTGGCCCCGCTCGGCCGCTTCGGTGGCCGAGATTTTGCGCCTGAACGGCTACAGCACCAGCGCCTTTGGCAAGTGGCACAACACGCCTGACTGGGAAACCTCGACCATTGGCCCCTTTGATCGTTGGCCTACCTCGCTCGGTTTTGAGACCTTCTATGGCTTTCACGGCGGCGAAAGCAGCCAGTACGAGCCGCAGATGTTTCGCAACACCACGCCGGTCGAGCCTGCCACACGGCCTGAACAGGGCTACCACATGAACCAGGATTTGGTTGACCACACCATCCACTGGATTCATCAGCAGCGCTCCATCAGCCCCAACAAGCCCTTTTTCAGCTACGTCGCGCCTGGTGCCGTGCACGCACCGCTGCACGCCCCCAAGGAATGGGTTAATCGCTTCAAAGGACAGTTTGATCAGGGCTGGGACCAAGTGCGTGAAGACACGCTGGCGCGCCAAAAGCAACTGGGCATGGTGCCCGCCAATACCAAGTTGACCGCCCGCCCGGCCGAGATCCCGGCCTGGGACAGTCTGTCGCCTGAACAAAAGCGCCTGTATGCGCGCCACATGGAGGTATTTGCCGGTTTTGTCGCTTACACCGATGCCGAAATGGGTCGCCTGCTGGACGCCATTGAGCAATTGCCCGATGCCGACAACACGATGATCATCTATGTCGTGGGCGACAACGGCCCCAGCGCCGAGGGCAGCCCCACAGGCACCAGCAACAACATGATGACCCAAAACGGCATCGCCGATTCTGTAGAGGCACAACTCAAAATCATTGACGAGCTGGGCGGCCCACTGCACGAAAACCATTACCCGGTGGGCTGGGCGTGGTCAGGATCGGCTCCGTTTCAATGGATGAAGCGGGTACCGTCGCACTTTGGCGGCACGCGCAACGGGATGGTGATCGTGTGGCCTGCGGGCATCAAGAATGTCGGTGCGTTGCGTGGGCAGTTCCACCATGTGATCGATATCGAACCCACCATCCTCGAGGTCGCCAAACTGCCCCAGCCAAAGACGGTCAATGGTGCCAGGCAAACGCCGATCACGGGAATCAGCATGGCCTATACCTTCAACGACGCGCAGGCCAAAGACCGGCGCACGGTTCAGTACTTCGAAGTTGGCGGCCACCGCGCCATCTACAAAGACGGCTGGGTGGCTGCGGCGCGCCACGGCCTGCCCTGGAAACTGACAGCGTCCTACCCGACCGAGCAGGACGTCTGGGAGCTTTACGACGTGCGCAGCGATTTTTCCCAGTCCACCGATTTGGCGGCGAAATATCCGGAAAAACTCAAAACGCTGAAACAGGTTTTTGAGGATGAAGCACGCAAAAACAATGTGTATCCGCTGGACGACCGCTTTGTGGAGCGCGCGCTGAGCCAGGAGCGCCCTTCGTTCATCCGGGGGCGCACCAGCTTCAGCTACGCCGAAGGGACGGTTCGCATCCCCGAAGGCAATGCGCCACCGATTTATCAGCGCAGCCACCGCATTGACGCGCAACTCGATCTTCCTGCCAACGGCAAAGTTCAGGGCGTGATCGTGGCTTGCGGCGGCAGCATGGGCGGGTATTCACTTTTCGTCGAAGACGGCAAACTGGTTTACGAGTACAACTTTTTCAACAAAAAACGCTTTCGAGTCGAATCAAAAGCGCCTCTTCCCAGTGGCAAAGTCAAAGTTTCGATGGTCTACGAGCAGCAGCCCTTTGCGTTCTTGAAAGAGGCCACGGGTGGACCGGCCAAGCTCTACGTCAACGATCAACTCGTGGGCGAAGCCGAGGTAGCGCTGGTCGTGCCCGCCCGTTTTTCCGCCACCGAGACACTGGATATCGGAGTGGACCTTGGCTCGGCCGTCAGCAAGTCCTACGTAGGCCGTGAACCCTTCAAATTCACAGGCCGCATCGAAAAAGTGGACTTTGCGTTGTCATCAACCCGTCCCGTAAAGCCCTGAAGGGGTGCATACCGTGGCCATCCGCCAGCGCGGGGCGCGGGTTTGGTCAGGTGTCGCTTTGAACCCCGTGTTGCAGCGGCGCTTGACCCTCACCCGTGAATCGCCGCCGCCACGATGATCGACACGCCCAGACACATGGCGGCCACCACCAGGGCCAGGGCGCGGTTGTGTTTTTCGACGATCTCGGCCCACAGGTTGTAGGGGGTGAGCTTGTCGATGATGACAAAGCACAGCCAGAAGATGAGTACGCCAACGAGGGCGTACACGATAGAGCCGACAAAGGCAGCAGGGCGCAGCCATTCAATGTCCATGAGAATCTCCTCTACGCAAAGTTGAAATAAGCCAGGAGCGCTTCATTTGTGTCCGCCGCCTGAGCTGTAGCCGCCCCACGAGCCAGATGAAGATCGGCCCGAATAGGTGCGGTCATTGCTGCACGTCGAAAGCGCGATCAACACGATGAACAGCACCATCAGCACCACAATGATGGTGCTGGCCGTCATGGCCGATTGGCTGCTGTAGGGCCTGGCGTCGTGGCTGCGCAGTGCGCTGGCCAGCGCGCCTTGCAGCTTGAAGGCACTGACCACGGCATCGGCGCTGATCTTGCGGCCGCCCGACCAGGTGATTTCGCCCGCGCTTTGCTCGGACGACAGCAGTTTGTTGCCTTGTTGGTAATCGCTGTTTTGGGTGATCTGCCCACGCTGCACTTGCCAATAAAACTCGCCCAGCGCATAGCTGGTTTCGGCCCGGTACTGCCAGGTGCGGCGGTAGGTGTGGCCATCGTATGTGGCCTGTTCGCCCTGGTGGCGCAATTGGGGCGCACCGGTCAGCGGTCGCACCAGACTCCAGCCCTCTTCAGAGTCCACCAAAAAGCAAAAGCCTTTTTGGGCGTTGTACAGCAGGTATTCGCACCAGCCAAAGCTTTCATCATCGCCCGGCGACTGGCCCAGCCGGTGTTGAAAGCCCACCACCTGCCAGTGGCTGCCTTCCATCTGGCCCACCGCACCCAGCGGGATCAGCGGGCGCACGGGTTCATGCTGCAAGGCGTGGTGCAGCTCGCCGCCGATACCGCCCGACACGTCAATCAATGTCTGGCATTGCGGGCAGGTGATGCTTTTGGTCTGCGCCAGCTTTACTTCCACGGGCGAGCCGCAGTTGGGGCAAGCAAACTGGCGGCCCGTGCTTTCCTGCGTGGACTGGTCTTTCAGCCTGCTCATGTGCAGATCGGCCAGCGCCACCGCGCGGCCTTCACTCAAGGTAGGCGGCTGGCTGCCGTAATCGATGCTCAGTACCCGCTGCGCGGTTGCCTCGCCATCCTGAGTCCGCAGCTCAACCACGTCAAACGGCTGGCCCAGCGCGGGCAGGTGCGGCAGCTCACCCTGCGCGGCGATCAGCGTGACCGGCGTGCGCGCGCTGACGGTGTAGCGCTGCCCGTTCAGCGCCACGCTGGTGCCCACGCGGAATTGCGACGCCTCGGGTAACGCCGTCGGGACATTGATGGGATGGCTGAAGACGTAAGCGCCGTTGTCTTCGCTCAGCCACGCGCTGCGGCCGTCGGCCAGCAGTGCATGCCATTCGGCCCAGGTGCCTTCGGCGTACTGGTATTGCAGGCGGCCCACCAGTTGAAAGCCCTGGCCGTCCACGCGCCCCGACGCGCCCAGTTGCAGCAAGCTGTGGTCAACGGCCAGCTCGGCCATCTTGCCCCGGCGTTCAAGCACCTCGCCCTGACGCGCCACAGTGCTGTGGCAATAGTCACAAATGGCGTAGACCGACTGCGCGCTGCGAAACGTCACGGGCGCGCCACACGAGGGGCAAGGCGCGGTGTAGTGGCGTTGGGTACCGGTGGTGTCGGTCATGCGCAGGCTGGTAAAAAGGGTGGTGGTTTATGAGCCAAATTGGCCTCTGTCGCTTGCCTACCAAGCGACAGCAGCTATGAATTTAATAGAATTTGATGCTGAGCCATCTGGGGTGTATACCAACGGCTGCGGAACAGGCCGAATCAGTGAACGCCGTGGCCGGGCTTGCACCGGCCAGTGGCGTTATCCCCCTCCCTTCGGAGAGGGGGAAGGCGGCGCAGCCGACTCAGGGGGCGCTCCAAATTCACACCAGTTTCTTGAGCAACTCGGCCTTCTTGGCGTTGAACTCGTCCTCGGTCAGGATGCCCTTGGTTTTCAGCTCGCCCAGCTTTTCCAGCGTGGCCATCACGTCCTCGGGCTTGACGCCTGCCGCAACGCTGGCGGCCGCAGTGCCCGCCGCCCCTGCCGCAGGTTGCAGGGCCGCTTGCATGTTCTGCGCCAGCACCTGCCCCATGGCCACGCCCGCGCCCATGCCCAGGCCCGCACCGGCCAGTCCGCCCGCATCACCGCCCGCGCCCACACCCTCGGCCATCTTGGGAATGGCTTGCGCGGTCTGGTACTGCATGAACTTGCCCATGTCGCCACCAACCATGCCCATGCCGATCTTCTGGTCAAGCACTTTTTGCAGCTCGTCAGGCAGCGAAATGCTTTGCACCGTCATCGCTTCCAGCTTGAGGCCGTAGCCCTCCATGGCGGGGTTCAGCGCAGCGGCCAGTGCCTGGGCAAAGGCAAGCTGGTTGGCCGCCAGATCCAGAAACGGGATGTTGCTTTGCGCGATGGCGACGCTGATGTTTTGCATGATCAGCCCGCGCAACTGGCCGTCCAGATCAGCCACGGCGTACTGCTCGCGCGTGCCTGAGATTTCGGTGTGGAATTTTTTCGGATCGGCCACGCGGTAGGCATAGTTGCCAAAAGCGCGCAGGCGCACCGCGCCAAACTCTTTGTCGCGGATGCTGATGGGCTGCGGCGTGCCCCACTTTTGGTCCACCTGCTGGCGTGTGCTGAAAAAATACACGTCGCTTTTGAAGGGCGACTCGAACAGCTTGTCCCAGTTTTTCAAGTTGGTGAGGATGGGCAGCGTTTGCGTGGTCAGCTTGTGCGTGCCAGGGCCAAACACGTCGGCCACCTGGCCTTCGTTGACGAACATGGCCAATTGCGACTCGCGCACCACCAGTTGCGCACCGTTCTGGATTTCCATGTCGGCCATGGGGTAACGCCAGGCCAGCGTGCCTTCGCCATCCTCCGTCCACTGGATAACGTCAATAAATTGCTTTTTGATGAAGTCCATCAGCGCCATGAATCAAACTCCACAGGGTTGAAAAGGAAGCGGCCATGATACGCGCCGCACAGGCACGGCGGATCAAGCAGCCAAACACAGGCACTGCCAGGGCGCGCGCCGCAAAGGCCAAAACTATGGGTTGGGTTGAAAAGATTGATTGGCGCATTTTATGAGAATGGATATCATTTACATATAAATCTCAGCAGGACACCCTATGACCCGCTTTATCCGCAGCCACCGCCTGATGCTTCAAAAAACCGCCAGCTACTACGTCATGCACATCAGCGTGGCCGCTGCGGTGGCGTATGCCGTGACGGGCGATCTTTGGATGGCCTTGACGCTCAGCCTGCTGGAACCGACGGTGCAGGCGGTGGCCTTTTTCTTCCACGAAAAAGCCTGGGCACGGGTGACGCACAACCCGACCAGCATGACTGCCGCAGGTGGACCGCCACCAGACTGAGTCCACCTCTGCCGTGCTGGTGGGGCCACGCGTTTCAGCGTGCATTGCAGGGCTTGGCGTGTCTACAATGGCTCGCCCTTCAAACCTTTGAACACAGAACGCGCGACCCTGACTTTAAGCGCGAGGAGACGCCCTATGCCCAACCCCACCGCTGCTTCCAGCGACGAAAAACGCGCCGAACTGCGCCGCGCCGCACTGGCGTATCACGAACACCCGGTGCCCGGCAAGATTGCCGTGGAAGCCACCAAACAAGTGGTGACCCAGCACGATCTGGCGCTGGCTTACTCGCCGGGCGTGGCCGCGCCATGTGAAGAAATCGTCAAAGACCCGGCAGCAGCGTTTAAGTACACCGCGCGCGGCAACCTGGTGGGCGTGGTGACCAACGGCACCGCTGTGCTGGGCCTGGGCGACATTGGCCCTCTGGCAGGCAAGCCCGTGATGGAGGGCAAAGGGGTGCTGTTCAAGAAGTTCTCCGGCATCGACGTGTTCGACATCGAAGTGGACGAAAAAGACCCCGACAAGCTGGTCGAAATCATCGCCGCGCTGGAGCCCACGTTTGGCGGCATCAACCTGGAAGACATCAAGGCACCTGACTGCTTCATCGTCGAGCGCAAATTGCGCGAGCGCATGAAGATTCCCGTCTTCCACGACGACCAGCATGGCACCGCCATCGTGGTGGGCGCGGCGGTGCTCAACGGCTTGCAGGTGGTGGGCAAAAAGATTGACGAGGTGAAACTGGTGGTGTCCGGCGCGGGCGCGGCGGCGCTGGCCTGCACCGGGCTGCTGGTCAAGCTGGGAGTTCAGGTTAAAAACGTCTGGGTGACCGACATCAAAGGCGTGGTCTACGAAGGTCGCACCGAATTGATGGATCCGGACAAGGCGGTGTATGCGCAAAAAACCGACCAACGCACGCTGGGCGAGGTGATCGAAGGGGCCGACATTTTTCTGGGCCTGTCGGCCGGCGGCGTGCTCAAGCCCGAGATGGTGCAACGCATGGCAGCGCAGCCCATCATCATGGCGCTGGCCAACCCCAATCCGGAAATCCTGCCGGAAGACGTCAAATCGGTGCGTGACGATGCGCTGATCGCGACCGGCCGCACCGACTACCCCAACCAGGTCAACAACGTGCTGTGCTTTCCCTACATCTTCAGGGGCGCACTGGACTGCGGGGCCACCACCATCACTGACGAGATGGAAGTGGCCGCCGTGCACGCCATTGCCGAGCTGGCCCAGGCCGAACAAAGCGAGGTGGTGGCGCGCGCCTACGTGGGCGAACAGTTGAGCTTTGGGCCGGAATACCTGATCCCCAAGCCGTTCGACCCACGGCTGATGATGAAAATCGCCCCTGCCGTGGCTCAGGCCGCCGCCGACAGTGGCGTGGCGCTGCGTCCGATTGCCGACATGGACGCTTACCGCAGCAAGTTGCAATCGTTTGTTTATGCCTCAGGCACGACGATGAAGCCCATCATCGACGCCGCCCGCTCGGCCGTCCGCAAGCGTGTGGCCTACGCCGAAGGCGAAGAAGAGCGCGTGCTGCGCGCCGCGCAAATCGTGGTGGACGACCGCATAGCCCGCCCCACGCTGATCGGGCGCCCCGCCGTGATTGCCCAGCGCATCAAAAAATTCGGCCTGCGCCTGCGTGAAGGCCAAGACTACGACGTGGTCAACGTCGAGCAGGACGACCGCTACCGCGATTTCTGGCAAACCTACCACGCACTGACCAGGCGCAAAGGCATCACGGTGCCAGTCGCCAAAATCGAAATGCGCCGTCGCCTGTCACTGATTGGAACCATGCTGCTGCGAGCGGGCGACGTAGACGGCCTGATTTGCGGCACCTGGGGCACCAACCAGATGCACCTGACCTATATCGACCAGGTGATCGGCTCCAAACCCGGTGTGCGCACCTACGCGGCCATGAACGGGCTGATGCTGCCGGGGCGGCAGGTGTTTCTGGTCGACACCCACATCAACTACGACCCAACGGCCGAACAGTTGGCCGAGATCACCATCATGGCCGCCGAAGAAATGGTGCGCTTTGGCTTTCAACCCAAGGCGGCGCTGTTGTCGCATTCCAACTTTGGCTCGTCCGATCAGCCCAGCGCCGTCAAGATGCGACAGGCACTGGCACTGGTGCAGCAAAAAGCGCCCTGGCTGGAGGTCGATGGCGAAATGCACGGCGACGTGGCGCTGGACGCCGCGCAGCGCGGCGTCGTCATGCCCGACAGCCCCTTGATCGGCAACGCCAACTTGCTGGTGCTGCCCGACATCGACGCTGCCAACATCGCCTACAACTTGCTCAAGGTGGCCGCAGGCGGCAACATTGCAATTGGCCCCATCCTGCTGGGCGCGGCCAAACCAGTGCATATTCTTACCGCCAGCACCACGGTGCGCCGCATTGTGAACATGACCGCGCTGACAGTGGCCGACGCTAACGCATCTGCACCAGATTAAACAGAAGTGAACATCCACTATCGAAAAAATTACCCTTTTTAAAGCTGCCTGTTATTTAGGCAATCACTTGCTTTTTAAGGGCCGTTGCGTCACACTAGCGGCTTGGAATTTTCGGGCTTTCCCGGAGTTTTCCTGAAGGTGATTTCATGTTGCGAACAGTGGCATCGTTGGCTGCCAGGTCGCTCTTGGCGGCATCGTTGCTGGTGTTGGCTGGGCCTGATATGGGCGCAGCTTATGCACGCGGGCCGCTGGAGGGCGGAGCACCAGCCACCATGGCGTTGGCGGATCTGCCCCCCCAGGGACGGCGCACCCATGCGCTGATTCTGCAAGGCGGGCCTTTCCCCTACAGCAAGGACGGTTCGGTGTTTGGCAACCGCGAACGCCTGCTGCCGCGTGAGCGGCGCGGCTACTACCGCGAATACACCGTCAAGACTCCTGGAAAGCGCGACCGCGGAGCACGGCGCATCGTGTGCGGAGGACTTCGCCCCGCAGCGCCTGAAAACTGCTGGTACACCAGCGACCACTATGCGAGCTTCAAAAGGATCGTTCAATGAAAGCCTTTGAACCATTTCAAGCGGCCAGCCCTCTAGAGACTGTGCCCAACGAGTTATTGACTACTGAGAAAGCAGCGGCGATGGACCAGCCACTTCGTCCCCCCCCAGACGCACCGCTCAAAGGCGTGCGCACCAACATCGTTCAAGCCATTCGCGCCTTTCATGTGCATGAGCTACAGGCCGCTGCCTCGTATCTGGGGCAGCATTTTCTGTACGCCAACTTGGCCCTCGCGCAAACCAAGCAGGATGTGCTGGAGCAGATTGCCGCGCAGTTCACCTTCCCGGCGCACTTTGGCAAGAACTTTGACGCGCTGTACGACTGCATGACCGATCCGCTGCACAAAAGCGGGCCACAGCCGGGCTTTATCGTCGTGCTGGAACAGATTCCCGCCAACGCCAAGTTCGACAAGGAAGCGCGTGAGCAGTTGATCGACATCTTCCGCGACGCGGCAGATTACTGGTCGGATCGAAAGATACCGTTCAGGTGTTTCTATTCTTTTCTGTAGCCCGTTCTGCACAAGCTGGCCAAGCAGAACGGGCGATTCAGGCTGAGGGCGATGCCATCATTACCGATGTGGCTGCCGAAGAAGGCGAAAAAATGCCCACCGACAAGCTGGTGGACATTTCCCCACTGGCGCTGCGCATGAGCAGCCCTTTCAACGCCGGATACTGGCTCAGCGCCGCCTGAGAGAACCTCAGGCCCGGCGAATGCGGCCATGCTGCCGCGTCAAAAAGCCCGCTGAATCAGCGGGCTTTTTTGTGGACAACAGGCCAAATACCAGGAAAGCACCCGCCCTCAGACATGGACCACCGTCCCGGCTTATCGGTCAGGCAATTGGGTTGAAGGCACGGCCAGGGCCAGCTGCTCACAATCACGCCGTGCCTGATGGCGAGCCGTCAGACCCTTGACGCTGCTGGTCTGGCGGCGGCATTGGCGCTCAACTACACGCTCGCCGTTCAAGCGACGCACCAGGCAAGCACGCAGCAGCTTTTTACGCTGCCCGGACTGGTCGCTCACTTCGCGCTGGCACAGCACCATGCGGGCGGGCAAAGGCTCGCCTGGGCGCACCAAAGTCATTGCAGCAGGTGGCTGCGCCCAAGCCAAGGTGCTGGCCCAAAGCAAGCTGGGAACCAGGGCGTGACGAAGGTGCAAGGCAGGAACGCGGCGAAAAGCCAAAAGCATGGTGTGAATGTGCAATAAAGTTTCAAACTGTGCTGATTGTGGGGATGACGTGAGGTACCGCTGTGACAAACCGACGCTGCCCTATAGTCGAAGCCTGCATCTCAGGAACTACCGCACATGTCTGCTGCCGTTGACACACAGTCTGCCCCTACCGACGATTTGCTTCCAAAAAAAGAGCTGCAATCTCAGGTGGTACAAGCACT
The DNA here is from genome assembly GCF_047975795.1 of Ottowia sp. Lineage (GTDB taxonomy): Bacteria > Pseudomonadota > Gammaproteobacteria > Burkholderiales > Burkholderiaceae_C > Ottowia. The sequence continues at coordinate 17,520 of NZ_JBKEEE010000041.1, forward strand.
AAAGTCCATTTTGGCACCGGAAAATTTGCTATGGACAGACGAACAAACCACGCCTTATGAATGCGACGGCCTGACGGCTTACCGCCAGCGTCCGCTGGCCGTGGCTTTGCCCGCCACGTATGCGCAGGTGCAACAGGTGCTGCAAGCCTGCCACCGCCTGGGCGTACCGGTGGTGGCACGCGGCGCAGGCACCGGCCTGTCGGGCGGTGCCATGCCGCACGAGCGCGGCGTGACCTTGTCGCTGGCCAAGTTCAACCGCATCCTCCAGCTGGACCCGCTGGCGCGCACGGCGGTGGTGCAATCGGGCGTGCGCAACCTGGCCATCAGCGAGGCCGCCGCGCCGCACGGGCTGTATTACGCGCCCGACCCCAGCAGCCAAATCGCCTGCACCATTGGCGGCAACGTGGCCGAAAATTCTGGCGGTGTGCACTGTCTGAAATACGGCCTGACGGTGCACAACGTGTTGGGCGTGAAAGGCTTCACCGCTGAGGGAGAGCCGGTGGAGTTTGGCGGCGCAACGCTGGACGCGCCTGGCTACGACTTGCTGGCGCTGATGCTGGGCAGCGAAGGCATGCTGGCTGTGGTGACCGAAGTCACCGTCAAGCTGATCCCCAGGCCGCAACAGGCCACCGCCGTCATGGCCAGCTTTGCCGACGTGCGCGATGCGGGCGAGGCGGTGGCGGCGGTGATTGCCGCTGGCATCATCCCCGCCGGCATGGAGATGATGGATCAGCCCATGACCGCCGCCGCTGAAGCCTATGTGCACGCGGGCTACGACCTGGAGGCCGCCGCCATCTTGCTGATCGAATCTGACGGCACACCCGAGGAGGTGGCCGAGGAGATCGTCCGCATCGAGGCGGTGCTCAACAGCAGCGGTGCCACCCGCATCAGCGTGTGCGCCGACGAGGCCGAGCGCCAGCGCTTTTGGAGCGGGCGCAAAAACGCCTTCCCCGCCAGCGGCCGCATCAGCCCCGATTACATGTGCATGGACTCCACCATCCCGCGCAAGCGCTTGGCCGACGTGCTGCTCGCCATTCAGCAGATGGAGAAAAAGTACAACCTGCGCTGCTGCAACGTGTTCCACGCCGGTGACGGCAACTTGCACCCGCTGGTTTTGTTCGACGCCAACGATGCCGACCAACTGCACCGCGCTGAAGCCTTTGGTGCCGAAATTCTGGAAACCAGCGTCGCCCTAGGCGGCACCGTGACGGGCGAGCACGGCGTGGGGGTAGAAAAACTCAACTCGATGTGCGTGCAATTCAGCGCCGAAGAAAACGAGCAGATGTTCGGCATCAAGCGCGCGTTCGATCCGCAGGGGTTACTCAACCCCGGCAAGGTGATCCCCACGCTGCAACGCTGCGTGGAATATGGCCGCATGCTGGTGCGCGGTGGAAAATTGCCGCACCCCGAAATTGAACGGTTTTGATGAGGTTCACCTGATGAAGAAAGCTATTGTCGGGCTGTTTTTCAGCCTGCTTACCTTTAGCAGTTTTGCCCAACCATGCCCGCAGACGGAAGCCAGCTTGCTCGGCGACTGGGTCTCCACCGCTAAAGAAGGCGCGCCATTTGAAGTGATGTCGATTGAAAACGGCCCCGCAGGCAAGCTCTTCAGCTCCTGGCTGCACGATGCGCCTGACCTTATGGATGCCCAATGGGCGTACGAGGGCTGTGTCTTGCGGATTACCCACAACTATGACACCCGTTGGGTGACCGAGTTGAAGGTGGTCTCGGCCAGCAAAACCACGCTGGTGCTGCGCGAGCATCTGGCGGATGGCACGATAACGAGAAAGTTTCGCTATCGGCGTCCGTCCAAATCCTGACACACGGCGGCCGACATGAAACCACTTCAAGGTTTTGCCTGGCTGCTGGCGCTGCAACTGGCGGGCGAAATCTTGGCACGCGCGCTCCAACTGCCATTTCCCGGCCCGGTGGTGGGCATGGTGCTGCTGATCCCGGCACTCAACTGGCTCGCCGTGCGCGCGCCAGTGATCGAGGTCGCGCGCTTTTTGCTGGGCCACCTGTCGCTGCTGTTTGTGCCCGTGGGCGTAGGCGTCATCACGCACCTGGACGTGCTGCGCGACTACGGTTTGCGGCTGGCGCTGGTGATTGTGCTGTCCACCTGGATCGGACTGGCCGTCACCGCCCTGGTGCTGCGTGCGGCCATGCGCCACGCCCCGACGCAAGAGGAAGTCGACGATGCCTGACTTCGTGCAGCTTTGGGTGTACTTGTCGTCCGCCCCGCTGGTGGGCCTGACGGCCACGCTGGTGGTGTATTTGCTGGCGATGGCGCTGTACCAGCGCGCAGGCCACGCGCCTTGGGCCAATCCGGTCCTGTGGTCGATTTTGTTTTTGGGCGCGGCCTTGCTGATCACAGGCGTGCCCTATCCCAGCTACTTTGCGGGCGCGCAGTTCATCCACTTTCTGCTGGGGCCTGCGGTAGTGGCGCTGGGGCTGCCTTTATGGGAGCGGCGCACCACGCTGGCACGCGGATGGGGACGTTTTTTGCTGGCCGCGCTGATCGGCGGCGCGGCGGCGGCGTTGTCCGCCGTGCTGATCGGCTGGATACTGGGCTTGCCAGGCGATGTGCTGCGCTCACTGGCACCCAAATCGGTCACAGCGCCGGTGGCCATGGGCGTGGCCGAAAAAATTGGCGGCGTGCCTGCGCTGGCGGCGGTTTTTGCGGTACTGTCGGGTCTGGTGGGTGCACTGTCAGGGCGTGCCCTGTTCAACTTGGTGGGCATCGACACCGACCACGCGGGTTGGATGGCGCGCGGCTTTGCCATCGGCACCGCCTCGCACGGCATTGGGGCGGCGCGCGCCTTGCAAGTCAATGCGGATGCCGGGGCCTACGCTGGTCTGGCGCTGGGCGTGCAGGTGTTGCTGGCGTCGCTGCTGATTCCGCTGCTGGCACGCTGGTTTTGACAGCCAAGGATCCATTCTGAAATGGCCTACCATGACCTTCAGCGTTTGGCCTGCATGGCACCTGTTATCAACGCTGTTTTTTAAGCGTCATTGACTGACAACCTCATCGACCAGTTGCTCAATGGCCCCAAACATCGACTGGCCGTTTGACCCTTTCATGTCAATACGCACCGCATCGCCGGCTTGCAAGTAACCAGTTTTCGCTGCGCCATCGGTCAAAATTTCGACTGCGCGCTTTTCAACCATGCAGTGCTGCCCCTTGGGCCATTCGCGTCCACCGCCTTCTTTGTTCGCACCGGAATGGCTGACCACACCGCTTAAAACAATGCTGCCTGCGCCCAGCCGCCGGGTGCGAGCCGCGTGGGCGACAAGCTGACCAAAGCCCCAGCGCATGTCGGCACCGGCATCACCCAGGCCCATCTTGCGGCCATTGCAACTGGTTTGCAGCGCCAGATGCACGCGGCCTTCTTGCCAGGCGTTGCCCAGCTCGTCGGGGGTGACCGCCACAGGACTGAAAGCGGTGGCTGGTTCTTTGTGCCGTGCATTGGTGGCACCTGAAAGGGCGTCCAACGCCCGTTGACGCCCGCGAATGCCGTTGGCCAGCATCAGCAGGCGCACCGCGTCCAACCCTTGTTCGGGCGTGGCGGCGCGTGGCACGTCGCTGGTAATGGCGGCCAGTTGTGCCTCGAAGTCGATGCCCCAGCCATCTGGCAGCAATGCACTGATCGGCGCGCACGCACCAAGCAGGAAGTCGCTTGCGCTTTGGTGTAGGGGTGGCTCGCTGGCGTCGCCTTCAGCATCTTCGACACCGCTGGCTGCACGCAACAGCGCGACATGGCTCGGGTAGGCTGCGCCGCTCAAGGCTTGGTAAGCGCGTGGCAACGGTGCCAGACACTGCGCAGGCTCAAAAGCAAAGGCATGGCGCGCCTTGCCGTGGTTGAGGGCGTCGTACAGGTCTTGCAACTGGGGTGACATGAAGTTCCAGTCATCGAGCGCCTGTTGCAATCGGTAGGCAATGCCCGTGGCATAGTGGGCGGTGCTCAAATCGCGCGAGACGACCACCAGTTGCCCGTCGCGCGAGCCGTCTGAATAGGTTGCCAGTTTCATGAGTATGCAATGGAGTAATGGGCCGCACATCGCGTGCTTGGCATGGTGCCCTGCTGGCGGATACGTGTAGGCAGCAAGTGCCGGGGCATTCTAGGACAGCGCGATACCTTTGTTGCGGCTGGATGCACACTGGCCAACGCCAGCGACTGCCCATCACTGAACATGAGGACAGCAGATGTGACGCAACTTGAGCTTGCGGCCCCTCCAATAAAAAACGCCCGCTGTGATTGCAGCGGGCGTTTTGAATTTTGGTTGCGCGAGAAGGATTTGAACCTCCGACCTTTGGGTTATGAGCCCAACGAGCTACCAGACTGCTCCATCGCGCGGTAAGCCAGAGATTATAACTTATTCTGCGTCAGCCTGTGCGTCATCATCATCCGCCACTTCGGGGCGATCAACCAGTTCGACAAAAGCCATAGGGGCGTTGTCGCCGACACGGAAACCCATCTTCAGGATGCGCGTGTAGCCACCCGGGCGCGTTTTGTAACGTGGGCCGAGTTCGGTGAACAGCTTGACCACACTGCTGTCATCGCGCAAACGTGCAAACGCCAGGCGGCGGTTAGCCACGCTGTCGTTTTTGGCCAGCGTAATCATGGGTTCGACCACACGGCGCAGCTCTTTGGCCTTTGGTACGGTGGTTTTGATTGCTTCGTGCGCGATCAGCGAATTCATCATGTTGCGCAGCATCGCCTGGCGATGCGCGCTGGTGCGGTTGAGTTTGCGCAGGCCGTGTCCGTGTCGCATGGTGCTTTTCCTTTCAGTCTTTGCCTTGTTAAAAGAGCCGCCGTATCAGGTACGGCCCCGTGCACGTATATTTTGGCGATAGCTTTTTACTACGAGTTCAATGGCATTCAGCGCTTATCCAAACCCGTTGGCGGCCAGTTTTCCAGCTTCATACCCAACGTCAAGCCGCGTGAGGCCAACACTTCCTTGATCTCGTTAAGTGACTTGCGGCCCAGGTTGGGGGTCTTGAGCAGCTCGTTCTCGGTGCGCTGAATCAAATCACCGATGTAATAAATGTTCTCGGCTTTGAGGCAGTTGGCCGAACGCACGGTCAACTCCAGCTCATCGACGGGACGCAGCAAGATCGGATCGAAACTGGCGGCAGCACTGCGCGGCGAAGACTGCTCAAACACACTGGCCAGTTCGCCGCCTTCCAGTTGCGCAAACACCGCCAACTGCTCGACCAAAATTTTGGCAGAGGCACGCACAGCATCTTCAGCCGAAATAGCCCCGTTGGTTTCGATCTCCATCACCAGCTTGTCCAGATCGGTGCGTTGCTCCACGCGGGCGTTTTCGACCGCATAGCTAACACGTTTGATGGGCGAGAACGATGCATCCAGCACGATGCGACCAATCGACTTGGTAGGCTCGTCGGCATAATGACGCAGCGTGCCCGGCACATAACCACGGCCTTTTTCGACCTTGATCTGCATATCCAGCTTGCCACCGTGCGACAGGTTGGCAATGATGTGCTCAGGGTTGACGATCTCCACGTCGTGCGGCGTTTGAATGTCTGCAGCGGTGACTACGCCCTCACCGTCCTTGCGCAGGCTCAGCGTGACTTCATCGCGGTTGTGCAGTTTGAACACCACCCCTTTGAGGTTGAGCAGAATATTGACCACGTCTTCCTGCACGCCATCAATGCTGGAGTACTCGTGCAGCACACCGGCAATGGTCACTTCAGTCGGCGCATAACCCACCATCGATGCCAGCAGCACACGACGCAGGGCATTGCCCAGGGTATGACCGTAGCCGCGCTCAAACGGCTCCAGCGTGACTTCCGCCTTGTTGTGGCCCAGCGGCTCGACATTAATGGCTTTGGGTTTCAGCAGTTGAGTTTGCATTTTTCCTAGACTTCCTCTCAATACCCCCGGCTCGTTACACCGGTAAGGCTGGTGAAGCACCAAACCCGCCTGCGGGGCGGGTCGGAACAAAAAGATCGCTGAAGATCAACGATCAACGCGAATACAGTTCGACGATCAGCGACTCGTTAATGTCGGCACCAAACTCGTCACGGTCGGGCACTTTCTTGAAGGTGCCTTCCACTTTGTCAGCACTGACTTCAACCCAGGCCGGAAAGCCCACTTGCCCGGCCAGTTGCAGGGCTTCCTGGACGCGAATTTGCTTTTTCGACTTTTCGCGCACCGCCACCACGTCGCCCACCTTGATCAGGTACGACGGAATGTTGACCGGCTGGCCGTTCACGGTGACCGCTTTGTGCGACACCAACTGACGTGCTTCGGCGCGGGTGGAGCCAAAACCCATGCGGTACACCACATTGTCCAGGCGCGATTCCAGCAAAAACAGCAGATTGGCACCGGTGTTGCCACGACGGCGATCAGCTTCGTGGAAGTAACGGCGGAACTGCTTTTCCAACACGCCATACATGCGCTTGACCTTCTGCTTTTCGCGCAGTTGCAAGCCATAATCCGACGTACGCTGGCCTGAAGTGCGGCCATGCTGGCCAGGCTTGCTGTCAAATTTGGCCTTGTCGCTGATGGAGCGGCGTGCGCTCTTCAAAAACAGGTCAGTGCCTTCGCGGCGAGAGAGTTTGGCCTTGGGGCCGAGGTAACGTGCCACTTATCTTTCCTTTGAATTCATCTTCCCCAGCCTTGCTGCTGAGGGAGCCGCGTCATGCGCACATGCGTGGCGGTGGGCTTACAAATAAAATCCGGGCCGCAACTCTTTGACAACCCAGAACAAACCATCAGATACGACGGCGTTTTTGCGGGCGGCACCCGTTATGAGGTACAGGCGTCACATCAGAAATCGAGGTGATCCGAATACCCAATGCCGCCAAGGCGCGCACTGATGATTCGCGGCCTGGGCCTGGGCCTTTGATCTCTACATCTAGGTTCTTGATGCCTTGTTCAATGGCTGCACGGCCTGCTACCTCAGAAGCCACCTGAGCAGCAAATGGCGTGGACTTGCGCGAACCCTTGAAACCCTGACCCCCCGATGACGCCCAAGACAGCGCATTACCTTGACGATCCGTGATGGTGATGATGGTGTTGTTGAACGACGCATGCACGTGCGCAATGCCGTCCGAAATGTTCTTGCGGACTTTTTTGCGCACACGCTGGGCGGCGTTACTGGCAGGTGATTTGGCCATGTTCTAGCGTTCCTTGACTTATTTCTTCAGCGATTGCGCCGCCTTGCGTGGACCTTTGCGGGTACGCGCATTGGTGCGTGTGCGCTGACCACGCATGGGCAAGCCACGACGATGACGGAAGCCTCGATAGCAGCCGATATCCATCAAACGCTTGATATTCATCGTGGTTTCGCGGCGCAGGTCGCCTTCGATGATCAACTGGGCGATTTGGTCACGAATTTTTTCTTGATCGGAATCGGTCAAATCCTTGATCTTTTTGGAATAAGGAATGTCGCAGGCATCGCAAATCTTGCGCGCCCGGGTGCGACCAATGCCATAAATCGCCGTCAGCCCGATTTCAGCGTGCTTGTGTGGCGGAATGTTGATACCAGCAATACGTGCCATCTGTTCTCGTCCTCTGAACTATGCGTGCAGACCAGCGCAACCTCAACCCTGGCGCTGCTTGTGGCGCGGGTCGGTGCAGATCACGCGCACAATGCCGTGGCGACGAATGATCTTGCAGTTGCGGCAAATCTTCTTAACTGAAGCTGAAACTCTCATTTCACTCTCCTAAAACCTTCTTTATGCTTTAGCCACCCAATGTGGTCTTGAAATTGGCTTTTTTCAACAATGACTCGTACTGCTGACTCATCATGTAATTTTGAACCTGCGCCATGAAGTCCATCGTGACCACCACCAAAATCAGCAGTGATGTGCCACCAAAATAGAACGGTACGTTGTACTTCAAAATCAAAAACTCAGGCAGCAAGCAAACCAAAGTGATGTAGATAGCGCCAACCAGGGTCAGGCGCATCAAAATTTTGTCAATGTAGCGTGCGGTTTGATCGCCAGGGCGAATTCCGGGAATAAATGCTCCGCTTTTCTTCAGGTTATCTGACGTTTCACGGCTATTGAAGACCAGTCCTGTATAAAAAAAGCAGAAGAAAATAATCAGCGCCGCGTACAACATTACATAGATCGGTTGACCAGGGCGCAAAGTGTCCGACAGGTCTTTCAACCAACGCATGGATTCACCCGTGCTGAACCAACCAATCACTGTCGCAGGCAACAAAATGATCGATGAGGCAAAGATCGGCGGAATCACCCCGGCCATATTCAGCTTGAGCGGCAGGTGCGACGACTGTCCGCCATACACCTTGTTGCCCACCTGACGACGTGCGTAGTTCACCAGAATTTTGCGCTGTCCACGCTCGACAAAGACCACAAAATAAGTCACGCCAGCCACCAGCGCCACGATGACCAAGGCCACGATGATGCTCATGCCACCGGTGCGCACCAGCTCCAGCATGCCGCCTACCGCATTCGGCAGGCCAGAGGCAATGCTGGCAAAAATCAGAATCGAAATACCGTTACCCAGTCCACGTTCGGTAATCTGCTCGCCCAACCACATCAAAAACATGGTTCCTGCGGTCAGACTGATCACCGCTGTCATGCGAAAACCCCAACCCGGCGTAATAACTAAGCCCTGCGAAGCCTCCAACGCCACCGCAATACCAAATGACTGGAACAGCGCCAAACCGAGCGTGCTATAGCGGGTGTACTGCGTGATCTTGCGACGACCAGCCTCGCCCTCTTTTTTCATCTGCTCAAAGGTGGGCACCACATAAGTCATCAGCTGCATCACGATGGATGCAGAGATATACGGCATGATACCCAGCGCGAACACCGTGAAACGACTCAGCGCACCGCCCGAGAACATATTGAACAGATTCAGAATGCCGCCCTGCTGCCCTTCAAACAAACGGCGCAATTCGTCGGGATTAATGCCCGGCACGGGGATATGCGCACCAATGCGGTAGACCACCAGCGCGAGCAACAAGAAAACCAGCCGACGACGCAGGTCGCCGTACTTGCCGGTTTTTGCAATTTGCGTTGCGCTGGTAACCACGATTCAACCGTCTTTTGAAAAACTATCAGGCCAAAGAGCCGCCGACAGCCTCAATCGCCGCCTTAGCACCTGCGGTAGCCCCCACGCCAGTCAACTTGACCGCCGCATTCAGTTCGCCCGATTTAATAACTTTGACGACCTTAACGATCTCGCGCACCAAACCTGCTTTTTTCAACACCAACAGATCAACCTCTGCTGCGCCGAGGCGTTGCAGATCAGACAACGTCACTTCTGCATTGAATTTCAACGATGCCGACTTGAAGCCCCGCTTTGGCAAACGGCGCTGCAAAGGCATTTGACCGCCTTCAAAACCCACCTTGTGGTAGCCGCCTGCGCGCGATTTTTGGCCTTTATGACCGCGGCCTGCGGTCTTGCCCAGGCCAGAGCCGATACCACGGCCCACGCGACGACGCGCTTTTTTGGCACCACCGGCTGGCTTAATACTGTTGAGTTGCATGACTCTAACCCTCAGACAATCTTGACCAGATAGTCGACTTTATTAACCATGCCGCGTACCGCAGGCGTATCCTGCAATTCGCGCACGCTGTTTAATTTGCGCAACCCCAAGCCGCGCACGGTGTCGCGGTGCGACTGCTTGCAACCAATCGTGCTGCGAACCAGTTGAACCTTGACCGTTTTTTGTTGCGTTGTCATGTGTGTTGACTCCGGTTCAGGCGGCGAAGATTTCTTCAACCGACTTGCCGCGCTTGGCCGCCACTTCGGCGGGTGTGGTGCAGTTGTTCAATGCATCCAGCGTTGCGCGAACCATGTTGTAGGGGTTGGATGTGCCATGACTTTTGGCCACGATGTCGGTAATACCGAGCACCTCGAACACCGCGCGCATCGGGCCACCCGCAATAATGCCGGTACCACGCGGTGCAGGCGCCATCATTACCGTAGCGGCACCGTGATGGCCCGTTACACCATGGTGAATCGTGCCATCCTTGAGCGACACCTGAATCATGTTGCGGCGCGCTTCTTCCATGGCCTTTTGCACAGCGGCAGGCACTTCTTTCGACTTGCCTTTACCCATGCCCACGCGGCCATCACCATCGCCCACCACGGTCAGCGCCGCAAAACCGAGAATACGGCCACCCTTGACCACCTTGGTCACGCGGTTGACCGCAATCATTTTTTCGCGCAGACCGTCCTCGGGACCGTCGCCCTGCGTTTTTGCCTGAAACTTTGCCATCTTGTTCGTCCTACCGATCAGAACTGCAAACCCGCTTCACGCGCCGCGTCGGCCAAAGCCTTGACGCGACCGTGATACGCGAAGCCCGCACGGTCGAAAGCCACCTTTTCTACGCCAGCAGCTTTGGCGCGCTCTGCAATGCGCTTGCCAATTTGTTCGGCAGCCGCCACATTGCCACCCTTGCCCGCCGCACCCAGCGCTTTGCGCATTTCGGCTTCGGCGGTTGAGGCGCTGGCCAGAACCTTGGCACCATCGTCGGAAATCACCGACGCATAGATATGCAGATTGGTGCGATTCACCATCAAACGTGCCACGCCTTGGTTGGCGATGCGAATACGCGTCTGGCGTGCACGACGAAGACGCTGCGCTTTTTTGGTCAACATGATGCAGGCCCTTATTTCTTCTTGGTTTCCTTGATCACGACGCGCTCATCCGCATAACGGATGCCTTTGCCCTTGTAAGGCTCGGGTGGGCGCACATCGCGAATCTCAGCAGCAATCTGACCCACCACCTGGCGGTCAGCGCCTTTGACCACAATCTCGGTCGGCGTGGGTGTAGCCACGGTCACGCCCTTGGGCATGTCGATATTGACCGGGTGTGAATAGCCCACTTGCAGGTTCAGTTTGGCACCTTGCGCTTGCGCGCGAAAACCCACACCCACCAAAGTCAGCTTTTTCTCGAAGCCCTTACTGACTCCCACCACCATGTTGTTCACCAGCTGGCGCATGGTGCCGCTCATGGCATTGGCTTCGCGCGACTCATCGGCTGGCGCAAACGACAACTTGCCAGCGTCCGAGCTGATCTTGACCAGAGCACTGGGTGCCAGCTTCAGCTCGCCACCACTGCCTTTGACCATGATCTGGTCTTCCTTGATTTGCACATCAACGCCCGAAGGTACGGCGACACCCATTTTTGCGATACGTGACATGATTGCTTCTCCTTAGGCCACGTAGCACAGCACTTCGCCACCGACACCGGTTGCGCGCGCTTTGCGGTCCGTCATTACGCCCTTTGGCGTCGTCACAATCGCAACCCCCAGACCATTCATAACCTGAGGAATCGCGTCGCGTCCTTTATAAACGCGCAGGCCAGGGCGACTCACACGCTCAATGCGCTCAATCACAGGGCGACCCGCGTAGTATTTCAGGGTAATCTCCAGCTCAGACTTGCCCGCATCGGTCTTGACTTCAAAACCATCGATATAACCTTCGTCCTTCAATACTTGGGCGATGGCCACCTTCACCTTGGAAGACGGCACCGACACGGTCTGCTTGGCGACCATCTGCGCATTGCGGATGCGGGTCAACAGATCGGCAATGGGATCACTCATGCTCATGTTGTTTTACTCCTGCCGATTACCAGCTGGCCTTGGTGACGCCGGGAATCTGGCCCTCAAAGGCCAATTCGCGAATCTTCGCGCGTCCCAATCCAAACTGACGAAAAGTGCCGCGTGGACGCCCCGTCATTTCGCAGCGGGCACGCTGGCGCGTCGGGTTGGCGTTGCGCGGGAGTTTTTGCAGCGCCAGGCGCGCTTGCGCGCGCTCTTCGTCACTGCGCTTGGCATCGCCAGCAATCGCCTTCAATTCCGCATGCTTCTTGGCGTACTTGGCGACCAGTTTTTCGCGCTTGAGTTCGCGTTCGATCAAAGCTACTTTTGCCACGTGATCACCCTTTAGTTCTTGAACGGAAAACGGAAGGCCGACAGAAGCGCCTTGGCTTCCTCGTCGTTTTTGGCCGTGGTGGTAATACTGATATTCAGCCCACGCAACGCGTCTACCTTGTCGTACTCGATTTCAGGAAAAATGATCTGCTCTTTGACACCCACGTTGTAATTGCCGCGACCATCAAACGCACGCCCGGAAATACCACGGAAGTCGCGCACACGCGGCAACGCCACGGTGACAAAGCGATCCAGAAATTCGTACATGCGCACACCGCGCAGGGTAACCATCGTACCGATGGCCTGACCTTCGCGAATCTTGAAACCAGCGATGGCACGCTTGGCCTTGGTCACCACAGGCTTCTGGCCCGCAATCTTGGTCAAGTCAGCCACAGCGCTGTCCATCACTTTCTTGTCCGCCACGGCCTCGCTCACACCCATGTTGAGCGTGATCTTGGTGATGCGCGGCACCTCCATGGGCGACTTGTAGCCGAACTTCTTGATCAGCTCGGGTGCCACTTTTTCGCGGTAGTGTTGTTGCAGTCGTGCCATGATGTTCCTCAGGCCTTGATCTCTTCGCCGCTGGACTTGTACACGCGAACACGTGTGCCGTCTTGCAGGGTTTTAATGCCAACGCGATCGGCTTTGCCCGTCGCCTTGTTGTAAATCGCCACGTTGGACTGATGAATCGGCATCGCCTTTTCGATGATGCCGCCCGCCACACCCTTCATCGGATTAGGCTTGGCGTGTTTTTTCACCAAATTAATGCCATCGACCACCAAACGCTCAGCGTCGGAGCGCAGCGATACCGTGCCACGACGACCCTTGTCGCGCCCTGCAATCACAATGACCTCATCGCCTTTGCGAATCTTGTTCATGTCGCGCCTTCCTTACAGAACTTCCGGAGCCAGCGACACGATCTTCATGAAGCGCTCAGTACGCAACTCACGCGTTACCGGGCCGAAGATGCGGGTGCCAATCGGCTCCAGCTTGTTGTTAAGCAGCACGGCGGCATTGCCGTCAAACTTGACGAGCGAGCCATCACCACGGCGAATGCCCTTGGCCGTGCGCACCACCACAGCGCTGTAAACCTCGCCTTTTTTGACGCGGCCACGCGGCGCAGCTTCTTTTACGCTTACCTTGATGATGTCGCCAACGCCGGCATAACGGCGCTTGGACCCCCCCAGCACCTTGATGCACTGGACGGACTTGGCACCGGTGTTGTCGGCCACCTCGAGTCGAGATTCAGTCTGGATCATTTCAATGTTTCCCAACTTGCATTCAATTCAAGCGCCTCATCGACACCACGAACTGAAACAGTCTTGGGCCCGCCGCCAGCACCCCAAAAACGAGGTCACTTTGACGATTGGGCAGAATTTTCTCTTCAACCCATTTTGGGCGAAGCTCTCGATTATGCGCAAAGCCACTTGCCTTGTCAAGCACCGCAACCGAACTTGTGTCTGCGCGACGACCAAAAGGCTTCAGGCTTTCTTCATCCGCTGGCTTTCAATGCCCCACACGCACCGGCCCATGGTCGGTACGCACATTGGTCTGAACTGGTGCACTGGGGTCGAACGGCGCAGGCGGGCGGGGGCCACGCTCCCAACTGGCGCGCACAGGCGGCAGGGGCTGCTCAGCATCGCCGACGGTGCGTTGGCAGTACACCGGCTCGGGGATGTCGGTATAGTCCAGCCGGGCCAGGCGTTGGTCAAACCCCAAGCCAAAAACGGCGCGCACCGTGGCATCGGCGTAGCGCGGGCTGTGTTCAGCCTCGCCGGGCGCAGGGGGTTGGCGGGACAGCACAGCATGGCCACGCGCACCTTCCAGCAACGCCATGTCCTGATAAAGCCGTGCTTCAAAATCCAATTGCTGCGGACAGTGATAGACCAGCACCGGGGTGTAGTGCACCCCCGCGCAACCGGCCACAGAACTCAACACCACGCCCCCCAACACCTGCCACGCCAAGCGATGCCGCTTGCCCGTCTTGCCCGTGGGCTGGCTTACTTGGGCCACAGCACCCACAGTTTGAGCGGTTGCTTCATGCGCCCGGCAAAATCGCCCGCTTCAGGCCCCCAGCCTGCAAAGTAGTCAGCGCGCACAGCACCCACGATGGCGCTGCCGGTATCTTGGGCCAGCACCAGGCGGTTGAGGTTGGCAATGGGGCCGTTGGACGACAGCCACACCGGCGTGCCGTAGGGAATGCTTTGCGGGTCGATGGCGATCGAGCGCCCCGGCGTCAGCGGCACACCTTGCGCGCCGCGTGGGCCAAATTGCGCGTCCAGCGCGGGCAGTGGCTCTTCTTTGAAGAACACCATACGGGGGTTGCTCCACAAAAAGTCTTGCAGCCGGTGCGGATTGGCAGCCAGCCATTCCTTGATGCCGGGCCAGGTGGCGTCGCTGATGGCCCCCTGGTTCAGCAGCCACTTGCCAGGACTGCGGTAAGGCTGGTTGTTGGTGTCGGCAAAGGCCAGGCGCACGGTGCGTTGGCTGCCGTCGGCTTCGGTGATGCGCACGCGGCCTGACCCCTGAATTTGCAAGATCATCGCGTCCACCGGGTCGGCCAGCCAGGCCAGTTCGTTGCCCGCCAGTTGGGCACGTGCTTCGGGTAGAGTCTCCATTTCTTGCCGGGTGTACCAGGGCTTGCGCCGCGCCAGCGTGGCGGGCGGGCGGTACAGCGGCACGCCAAAGCCTGCGCGCTGCTGGCGCGTGGCGTCGTACACCGGCTCGAAGTAACTGGTCAGCAAGCCGTCGGTGGGCGCACCATTGAGCGGCTCTACGCGGTAAGGCTGCAAGCGCGTGCGCAGCCAGTGGCGCTGCTCGTCGGCGCTGGCCAGCGACAGGCGTCGCACTTCGCTGCACAAGGGTGCAAAGGTGGGGCCGGGGCGTTCGCAGCTTTTGATCCAGGCGTTCCAGGCTTCGGTGGTGTCGTCTTGCGCCAAGCCGGGCAAATCGGCCCAGCGCACCGGCACCCAGCGACTGCGTGCGCGCTGGATGGCAGGGCCTGTGGGGGCTGGGTCGGCAGGGTCGCTGCTGGCATCGCCCGGCAGTGGCAGCGGCACTTCCACCACGGGTGGCTGGGTCGGTGGCTCGGGCGACGGTGGGCGCTTACTGGCACAACTGGCCAGCACAGCCACTATGGCTGCGGCGCAAATTAAGCGGAAAATTCGTGGCATGACGCTGATTCTGCTGGAAGCGCTGGGCGCGCTGATACTGCTGCTGCTGATCGTGTGGTGGACCATGTTTGCAGGCCGCCGCAAAGGCGAATTACCGCCGTCAGACGACGCGCCCGTGGGCGGCACACCTGCGCCACCGCCCAAACCGGACGACGGCCCGGAAAATCAGGGGTGATTATCAACCAGTAAACCGCATGCGCTGTAAGTACCTGCATCTATCGCTATCGTATTGATGGCATCAGCAGCGCATGATCGAGGATGCTGCGGGCGCAAAAAGCCCGCACCAACCCGCCTCAACCCTGCGTATCCTGAGCCGCAGCCGCTTTGACCTGCTCGGCCAGAGCGTCATCTAATTGCCCCGCCCGCACAAAAGCCGGACGCTGCAAGGCGGGCGTGACGTAATCGGTAAAGACCTGACGCGATTCGATGGTCTTGAACTGCATGCCGAAGTTCAGGTGCGAGGCCAGGTACAGATCGGCTGCCGTGAAATGCCCGCACAGAAAGCCGCCGCGCGCCAGCGCCTGCTTGCAGGCGAATTCCAGCGTAGCCATCACGTCGTCAAAGCTGCCGTAGCCCGCGCTGATGCGCTTGTCCTCGGGTGCCAGCAGGCCCATCGACCTGGCGGTGATGGCCGCCTCCAACGGCCCAGCGGCAAAAAACAGCCAGCGGTAATAGGTGCCGCGCTCGGCGCTGCCAGGGGCCGGAGCAAGGTTTTTTTCAGGGGTCAACTCGGCCAGCCAGGCACAGATGGGGGCGGTTTCGGTCACCACCGTCTCGCCCTGCTGCACGGCGGGCACCTTGCCCATCGGGTTGAGCGCGGTGTAGGCGGAGGCTTTCATCGTGGTGCCGTAGTCCAGTAGCTTGGCCTCGTAAGGCAGGCCGGTTTCTTCCAGCATCCAGCGCGCGATGCGCCCGCGCGAGAAGGGGTGGGTGTAAAGCGTCAGGGTTTGGGGCATGCAATCTCCTTGCGTTGTGAAGGTGTCATAACAGGCTGGACGGACCAGCCTGCGCGCTCATCCGGGCCGCTAAAGGCAGAAAAAAACTTCTCAAGTGTGGCAGATCGTCAGTCGAAGTGATCGAACGCCTTGGCCACCAAGGGGGTGCGCTGGCCCTCTGCACTTTTCAGCCACAGGCCGGGTGTGGCCTGTATGCGGCCGATGCAAGTCACAGGTGTGCCCGCAGTCTGAGCGGCGGCCAGTACGGCGGCGCGGTGCGCGGACGGGGCGGTGAAGGCCAGCTCGTAGTCGTCGCCACCGGTCAGCGCCAGGTTCAGCCAGAATTCAGGATCGAAATGGGCTTTGGCGCTTGATGGACACGTTCGAACAGCTATCAAATTGGATGCAACATCGGCATCAATCACCGCACCCACGTCGCTGACTTGCAGGATATGGCCGACATCGCCCGTCAAGCCATCACTGACATCGATGCAGCTGCTGGCAATGCCACGCAGCGCATGCCCCAAAGTCAACCGGGGCGTGGGGCGCTCCAGCCGCTGGCGGGCGGCGGCCAGTGCCTCGGGTGGCAGCGTCCATTCGCCGCGCAGCGCGCCCAAGGCCAGACGGGCGTCGCCCAGGGTGCCACTGACCCACAGCTCGTCGCCTGCGCGCGCGCCGCCCCGCCGCAGGGCCTGAGCAGGCGGCACCTGGCCGAACACGGTGATGCAGAGGTTCAGCGGCCCGGCGGTGGTGTCGCCGCCCACCAGCGGGCAGGCGTGTTCATGCGCCAGCGCTTGCAGGCCAGCGGCGAACGCGTTCATCCAGGCTTCGTCCTGCGCGCGCTCGGGCGGCAGTGCCAGTGCCAAGGTAAAGCCCAGCGGCTCGGCCCCCATGGCCGCCAGATCGCTCAGGTTGACGGCCAGCGCCTTGTGGCCCAGCGCAGCGGGGTCAACGTCGGCAAAGAAATGACGACCTTCGACCAGCATATCGCTGCTGACGGCCAGTTGCTGGCCGGGGGCGGGTTGCAGCAGAGCGCAGTCGTCGCCGATGCCCAGAATCACCGGGTCAGGCGTTTGTTTTGCTTCTGAATTAATAGCTGACAGCAATTGTGCATCAAGCGCAAACACTGGTTTTGGCTTGAAAAACCGGTCGATCAGGTCAAACTCGCCCATGTCTGCGAACGGTGATCACGGCGCAGCTTTAATGCAGCACCCGAGGACTGCCGCCCTGCCCGCCTGCGTCCAGCACGAAAGGGGGGATGCTGACTTCAAACCGCTGGCCGTCTTCGGCCACGCAAAAGTAGCTGCCGTGCATGGTGCCAGAGGCGGTGCGCAAGCGTGCGCCGCTGGTGTACTCAAACGCCTCGCCCGGCTCCAGCAAGGGTTGCTGGCCCACCACACCCAGTCCCTTGACCTCTTCGGTGCGGCCGCTGGCGTCGCTGATGATCCAGTGGCGCGCGATCAACTGCGCGGGCACGTCGCCCGTGTTGTGCACGGTGATGGTGTAGGCAAAGCTGTACTGGCCCTGTTCTGGCACCGATTGTTCGGGCAGAAATTGCGGGGCCACCTCAACGCTGAACTGGTAGGTCTTCATGGCAGCAATGGTAATGGTGCGCCACGCCTGCTGTTGGGCGACAATCACCAGCCATGAGCACCGCCATCACCAAGCCCCTGCCTGCTTACCGCATCGCGCCTTCCATCCTCTCGGCCGATTTCGCCCGCCTGGGTGACGAAGTGCGCAGCGTCATCGCTGCCGGGGCCGACTGGATTCACTTTGACGTGATGGACAACCATTACGTGCCCAATTTGACCTTTGGCCCCATGGTGTGCCAGGCGCTCAAACCCCACGCCGTCACACCCGCTGGCGCACCGGTACCGATCGATGTGCATCTGATGGTGCAGCCGGTGGACACGCTGGCGCAGGCGTTTGCACAGGCCGGTGCCAACTTGATCAGCTTTCATCCCGATGTCAGCGCCCACGCCCACCGCAGCGTGCAAGCCATCAAGGCAGCGGGTTGCCAGGCCGGGCTGGTGTTCAACCCGGCCGAGCCGCTGGATGTGCTGGACTGGCTGATTGACGACATCGACCTGATCCTCATCATGAGCGTCAACCCCGGCTTTGGTGGCCAGGGCTTCATCGACAGCACGCTGCGCAAGATTGGCCAGGCGCGCCAGCGCATCGACGCCAGCGGGCGCGACATTCGGCTGGAAGTGGACGGCGGCATCAAGGCCAGCAATATCCGCCGCGTGGCCGATGCCGGGGCCGATACCTTTGTGGCGGGCAGCGCCATCTTTGGCCAGCCCGATTACGCCCAGGTGATGACCGAGATGCGGCAGGCGCTACAAAAATAATGGCCATGTCAGCCTTGATCAAAGCGCAATCACACCACCATCGCTGCGGGTGACCACCACAGTGGCCGAGCGCGGGCGCACGCCGCCGTAGCCGTCGGTGCCGGGCCAGCCGCTGGCAAAGGTATTGGCGGCAAAATCGGCGCTGCCTTCGCCGGGATGCTGCACGTTGAACAACAGGGTTTTGCCGTCGGGCGTGACGGCCACGCCGGTGATTTCGCATTCCAGCGGGCCGACCAAAAAGCGCAGCACGGTGTCAGGCGTGGCGTTGGCCCCCTTGTAAGTCACACCGCCGCCTGCTGCCGTGACCTGCCCACCATCGCCCACCTGGCCGGGGATGGCCGCCAGCATCATGCAGTTGGTGGTATCGGTGTACGTGCCGTCATCGGTCTGGATCCACAGCAGGCCGCGCGGGTCGAAGTACAGGCCGTCGGGGCTGGAAAAGTCGTTCACATCGGTCAGGCCCGATAAGTTGACGTCGGCTGCCGCGTCGGCCTGCGCCCCGAACAAGAAAATGTCCCACGCGAACCGGGTCGCACCTTGGCTGCCGCCCTCGCGCCAGCGGATGATGTGGCCGTTGACGTTGCCCGAGCTGGTGGATACGCCACCGTAGGTGTCGGTGTACGAACGCGGGTTGGCGGCATCAACCTGAATTTTGCTGCCGCTGGCGGCCGTAGCGCTGTCCACGCGGTTGCTGTTGTTGGTCAGGGTCATGTAGACCTCGTGGTTGGCGGGGTTGACGCCGCCCCACTCGGGCCGATCCATCTTGGTAGCACCCAGGTGGTCGGCGGCCAGGCGGGCGTGCATCACCACATCGCCCTGGTCGGCAAAGGGGTACAGGGGGTTGCTGGCGTTCAGGCCGTTTTGGCCGTGCGTCAACGCCAGCCAGTCACCCGAACCGTCGGCGTTGAAGCGCGCCACATACAGCGTGCCTTCGTCCAGGTATTTGTCGCCCGCGGCTGCGCCGGTGTTGGTGTCGGCCGGATCCCACACCGCTTTGGAGACGAATTTATAGATGTATTCGCCGCGCGCATCGTCGCCCGAATAGATGACGATGGGCTGTCCGGCCACGGCGGGCGCGGGCCAAGCCCCTTCGTGGTTGAAGCGACCCAGATGGGTGCGCTTGACGGGCGTGCTGTCGGGGCGAAAGGGGTCGATCTCGACCACCCAGCCGAAGGTGTTGAATTCATTGCGAAAGTCTTCTACGGCGCTGGCGGCCGACACTTTGGAGTCCCAGCGGGCGTATTTGTCATCAGCGCCCGCGCTGCTCCAGCGGTAAGGGGCGGTGCGGTTTTCAGGCAGGCCATAGCGGTTGAGGGCCACCACTTCTTCGGCGCTGCGCTGGGCGTTATCGTCCGCGCCACGGCCCAGCACGTTCAGGTAATTTTCCTCGCACGTCAGGTAAGTGCCCCAGGGCGTGTAGCCGCAGGCGCAGTTGTTGTTGGTGCCAAAGGCCACCGTGCCGCCTTCTGACCATTTGGTGACCAGTTTGGCATGGCCCTTGGCCGGGCCGCCCATCACCATGCGCGTGTCGGACGTGATGCGGCGGTTCAAGCGCGAGCCGCGCACCAACGCCAGTGCGGTCGATCCTGCGGCGCGGCGCACTTCGGACACGCTGACGCCGTGGGCCAGGATTTCCTTGTCCACCTCGCTGGCCTCGCGGGCGCTGCCTGCCGTGCGGCCCGCCGGGTGCAGGCCATAGGGCTGCACCACGTATTCATGGTTGACGCACAGCAGGCCGCGCTCAGAGTGGGTGGCGTCGTAGCGGCCTTCGACACTCATGCCGAAGAACACCATGCCGTCGTGGCCGTCGCCCACGCGGCGGGCGTAAGACTCGGGCGTTTCGCTGCCATCATCGGCCCAACTGGCGTCGCCGTATTGCAGCGGATCGCCCAGCGCGTGCAAGATGGCGATCTGGTAGCCCTCTGGCACCGTCACGTGGTCAAGCTGGTTCTTGGCCACGGCGGCAAAGCTCAGGGCCATGCTGGTGGTGGGTTCTTCTGTACCGCCGTTGTCGGTGTCATCGTCATCGTCGCTGCCGCCGCAGGCCGACAGGCCCGCGCTGCCCAGCAGCGCCGCCGTGGTGGCACCAATGCCGCCGCGCAGCGCGCCGCGGCGGTTCAGGCGCGCCTGCATCAAGGCGCTGAAGTGGGGGTTGTTGGAGTGGTTGACGATCTCGTTGTCGTCATAGTGCGACTCGGGGGTGCTTGCAGGGGTGTTTACGGGAGTGCTCATGGGGAGTGACGTTCCTTGTAGTTGATCCACAGCGGCCATGCGGCGCAGCCCGAATGCTGACGGCCAGGTGTGACAAGGCTGTGAAACTTGTATGACCGCTGCATGTCTGGCCAGCGTGCAGCGCCCGCTTCACAGGCTTGATGCGCTGGCGACACCTGCGGCGCGCAAAGGCACGGTGCGCTGGCTAAACTGACCCGGTGCCACCGCCGTCCGAATCTGCCCCACCCAAAGACAGTGCCTTGCCCGCCACTTCGGCACCTGCTGCACCTGCTGCACTTGCTGCGCCTGCTGCATCCGTAGCATTCGGCCCCGGCGGCCTGGGCGAACGTGCGGCCTGGGCCATGCTGTTGGCGCTGGCCTGCGGCTTTACGCTCAGTCAGGCCTACCGCACGTTGGCGGCCATCATGGGGCCGCCGGTAGCGGGCGAGCTGGGGCTGTCGCCACAACAACTGGGGTTATGGGCGGCGGCGTTTCACTTTTCGTTCGGTGCCATGCAGATGGTGATGGGCGTGTCGCTGGATTTGTATGGCGTGCGCCGCACCATTTTGGTGGCCTTTCCCATGACGGTGGCCGGGGCGTTGTTGTCGTCGCAGGCAGATTCTTACGCCCTGCTGATGCTCGGGCAGGCGCTGATTGGCGTGGGCTGCGCGCCCGCGTTTTTGGTCTGCACGGTGTTCATCAGCCGCCACTTCCGGGCTGACCGTTTCACAGCCCTGTCGGGTCTGGTGATGAGCATCAGCGGCCTGGGCGTGCTGGCCACAGCGACGCCGCTGGCGTGGCTGATCGAGGCATCGTCATGGCGCTGGGGGTTTGGCGTGCTGGCCGTCGGCTCGTTGCTGGCCTGGGCGGCCATCTGGCGGCTGGTGCACGAACCCAGCCCGCCCGAAGATGCCGCCCACGACAGCACCGCGCGCCCTTCGGCATTGCAATCGCTGCGCGAGCTGCTGGGCCTGTTTGCGCTGCCGCACACGCTGGGGCTGGTGGCGTATGCGGCGGTGGCGTATGCGGGCTTCATCACCCTGCGCGGTCTGTGGCTGGGGCCGCTGCTGGTCGAGCGCTATGGCTTCAGCCTGGTGCAAAGCGGCAACGTGGCATTGGCGATGACGCTGGCCAGCATGGCCAGCCCGGCCATTTTTGGACGGCTTGACCCCGGTGGCGCACGGCGCATTCAGTGGTTGCTGGTGCTGGCCGTGGTGGCCACATTGATGGTCGGCACCATGGGGCTGGTGCGCCACGCCTGGGTCGACATCAGCCTGGCCGTGGCCTACGGTCTGCTGTCGGGCTATGGCGTGCTGCAATACGGCTACGTGCGCGATGCTTATCCACCGGCCATGCGCGGGCGGGCGCTGTCGCTGTTCACCATGGCGATGTTTCTGGGCATCTCGCTCATGCAGTGGGCCAGCGGCCTGGCCGCCAGCTTAGGCCCCAGCATGGGCGTGGAGCCTTTCACCGCCGCACTGCTGACCATGGCCGCCATGCTGCTGGCCGGAGCCGTGGCGTTCTGGAAGCTGCCGCGCGCACCTTTGGCTGGCGCGCAGATGGCTTGACGCAGGCGGCCTGAAATCGCGCGCACGGCATACTGTGCGGCTGAAAGGAAACCGCACCATGAAACTGCGCCGCACATGGTTGATCGCCTGTATTTTGCTGACCCTGGGCACGCTGACCGCCTGCGTCCACACGCCTGCGTCCTCTGCATCGCCCACCACCAGCGAACAGGCCCGCCCGCAGGGCCACTCTGGTATCACGGTGTACGGAACGGCTGACGGTGGCGTGGGGCGGGTGTCGCGTTAATCGCTGATGCGAAGAGCTGGCGGCTTGGGACAGGCCGCTTTGTCAGCCTCAGGCAACGCCACCAAAAACGCCATGATGCTGCCTGCGGTCAGCTTGAAGGTGGGGTCAATGTCAAACCCGGCGCTTTTCAAGCCCTTGGCCGTCCATTTGTTGCAGGTGTTGAGCGCGTAGTAATCGCCCACGCCGCGGTAAAACTGGCTGTCGCCGTACAGGCCGGTCTTCATCGGCTGAACGTTGCCCGCCAAGTCTGTGGAAAAACTGTGGGCGATGTAATCGACCAGCCGCGCATAGCGGTTGGCGTGCAGACAAAAAGACTGGCTTTGGCTGTGCGGGAAAAAGGTGCTCGGCTTTTCCGGCAAACCCACCACGTGCATGACCGATCCGGTGGGCCAGAACATGGCTTGCAGCGTCAGGCCGGTGGTAATTTCTTCGGCCTGGTAAAAGCCCTGGTCGCCCCAGCCAAACTCCAGATAAGGCGCATCGGCAAAGCGCTGGCCCAGCGCGGGTATGGCCAGGCGCATGGCGTCCGCCGGGAGCACCAGGCCGGTGTGCCAGCCATGACTGACCACCACCACGTCTTCAGGTGCAGGCCATGCCAGACCGGTGCGCTCGACCACATGCGGCGCAGACGAACAGCCGACCAGAAACAGCAGCAGCGTCAGCAGCCATGCCGCCCTCACAGCACCGGCCCCAGCGCGGCCAGCGTGTTGTTCCACATGCGCCGCCACCAGGGCCAGGCCTGCACCTGGGCCGGGGTAACCGGCACGGCCTGGGCGATGTAGGCGTGCTGGCGCTGAAGCACGGCGGCGGTGGCGGCGCTGTCGTGCAGCAACACGTTGTTTTCAAAGTTCAAGTCAAAGCTGCGTAAATCAAGGTTGGTCGATCCCATGAAAGTCACTTCCCCATCCACGGTCAGCGTTTTGGCATGCAGCAGGCCACCCTGGTATTCGTGGATTTGCACCCCCGCGGCCAACAATCGCGGGTAATGGCTGCGGCTGGCACTGGCCACAATCCATGAATCGTTGCGCTGCGGAAACACCATGCGCACCTGCACCCCGCGCCAGGCGGCGGCGCACAACGCTTCGAGCACGGTGGCGTCGGGCACGAAATACGGCGTGGAAATGGTGACCGAAGTGCGTGCGTTGGCAATCAGCGTGCTGACCAGTTGCGGCGTGGCGCGGCGGCGCACCGTGGGGCCTTCGCCCACCACCTGGGCCACAAAGCCGCCATCCAGCGGCTCGGCAGGCACGGCAAAGGCGTCCAGCGACTCGTCGGTGACCTGCATCCAGTCGGTGGCAAACAGCAGTTGCATTTGCGTCACCAGCGGGCCTTGCAGGCGCATCATGATGTCAACCCACGGGGCAAATCTGGCTTTGACGGCAAATGCCTCGCCCGCGCAGTTCTGGCTGCCCACGTAGGTGATGCGCCCGTCGATCAGCGTGATCTTGCGGTGGTTGCGCAAATCGATGCGGCTAGTCAGCATCACCTTGATCGGATGGTCAACCGGCAGCGCCACCGCCACGTGCACGCCAGCATCGCGCATTTGCTGCCACAGCGCTGTTTTGGCAAAAGCGCGCGAGCCCAGCCCGTCGATCATGGCGCGGCACACCACGCCACGGCGCGCAGCGCGCATCAGTGCCTGCGCCATGTCGGTGCCGGTGTGGTCGTCCAGCCAGATGTAGTACAGCACGTTGATCTGGTGCTGGGCAGCGTCAAAATCAGCCAGCATGCGCGCGCGCGCGGCTGCGCCATCGGCCATCAGTTCGCTGCGGTTGCCCGCCACCGGGTAAAAGCCGTTGATGGACGCGGCGTAGCTGAACACGCCCTGCCAGCGCGCAGGCACCAGTTGGCTGATGTTGCCGGGTGCGCCCATCACGCGGGCAGCAGCGGCATCATCAGCCTGGCGTTCGTGCACCAGCTCGCGCACGCGCTGGTGGCGACCCAGCACGGTGCGGCCAATATTGGCCTCGCCCAGCAAAAAGTACAGCAGGCAACCCACATAAGGCAGCAGGATCAGCACCATGATCCAGGCCATGCGCACGTCCGACGACAAGTCGTCGCGCACCAGAACGCGGGCCGAAAAGCCGACGATCAGCAGCACATGAAAGGCCAGCAGCAGCGAAGTCAATGTCATGGTGAGCGGTGAATGGACCAAGATCAAAACGCCATTGTGGCCCCTAAAATGCCTGCCCACCGATACACCCTGAAGCTTTGCGATGACCCGCATCCTGATTGTTTCCGGCAGCCTGCGCGCTGGCTCTTTCAACACCGCCTTGGCGCGCACGGCGCAGCAACTGGCACCGGGCGGTGTGCAGGTGGACGTGGCCACGCTGCACGGCATTGCGCTGTACGACGGCGACACGGAAGCGCGCGAGGGCATTCCGGCCGCCGTGCTGGCGTTGAAAGAGCGCGTGTTGGCCGCCGACGGCCTGTTGCTGGCCACGCCCGAATACAACAACGGCGTGCCGGGGGTGCTCAAAAACGGCATCGACTGGTTGTCGCGCGCCGACCTGAAAGCGGTGTTTGGCGGCAGGCCCGTGGGCTTGATGGGCGCATCACCCAGCGGTTTTGGCACGCTGCTGTCGCAAGCGGCGTGGCTGGCGACGCTGAAGTCACTGGGCGCACAGGTGTACAGCGGCAGTGCGTTGATGGTGTCCCGCGCGCACACGGTGTTTGACGCCCAAGGGCAGTTGACCGACGAACGCACACGCCAGTTGCTGACCGACTTTGTGGCGGACTTTGCCGCGTTTGTGCAGCAGCAGCGTCGCTGAGCGCACTTATCGATCGCACTTATTGATCACACTTATTGACCGCGCCTGCGCAATGACCACCCCCGCCACCCACCGCCGCGCCAACGCACTGGCACTGGCCACCATTGCCCTGTGGGCGTCGCTGGCGGCATTGGGCGCGGCGCTCCAACACGTGCCACCGTTTTTGCTCACCGGACTCGGGCTGCTGGCGGGCAGCCTGATCGCGCTGCCCATGGTGCGCTTTGACGTACGCCGCCTGGCCGTGCCCTGGCCGACACTGGCGATCGGCGTGTACGGACTGTTCAGCTTTCACCTGCTGCTGTTCACCGCACGGGCAACGCCCCGCCGGTCGAGACCAACCTGATCAACTACCTGTGGCCGCTGGGCATTGTGCTGATGGCACCGCTG
Source organism: Ottowia sp. (assembly GCF_047975795.1). Classification (GTDB taxonomy): domain Bacteria; phylum Pseudomonadota; class Gammaproteobacteria; order Burkholderiales; family Burkholderiaceae_C; genus Ottowia. Next base: position 43,044 of record NZ_JBKEEE010000041.1, read on the forward strand.
CTGCTGCCCGGCGTGCGGCTGACACGCCTGCACGTACTGGCCGCACTGACCGGTTTTGCCGGGGCAGCCATCGCCATTTTGGGGCGATCAGACGCTGGAGCATCTTCGCCCGAACCTGCATCCGGCAATGCCTTGCTGGGCTATGCGTGTGCGTGCGGCGCGGCACTGGTGTGGTCCAGCTATTCGCTGCTGACCAAGCGGCTGGCACTGACCGGGTGCAACTTTCCCACCGCCGCCATCGGCAGCTTTGGCGTGGTGTCTGGCGCACTGGCGCTGGTGTGCCACCTGCTGTGGGAGCCGCACGTCGATTTGACCGTGCGCGATGGGCTGCTGATCGCCGCACTGGGTGCAGGCCCGCTGGGTGGAGCGTTCTTTTTGTGGGACAAGGCGCTGAAGCTGGGCGACGCACGCCAAATTGGCGTGCTCAGCTACCTCACGCCACTGCTGTCCACCCTGATGCTGCTGTGGAGCACCGGCCAGTCCCTGAGCTGGAACGTGGGTTTGGCCACGCTGATGATTCTGGGCGCTGCCGCCTGCGACAATGCGCGCCCATGGCACATATCTACATCCTGACCCTGTCTTGCCCTGACCGCACCGGCATCGTGCATGCCGTCTCGGGTTTTTTGCTGGAGCGCGGCGGCAACATTGAAGAAGCGGCGCAGTTCAACGACGCGGGCACGGGCCTGTTTTTCATGCGCGTGCAATTTGCTTGCCCGCAGCCGGGTGCAGAACTGCGCGAACAAATGGGCGCACTGGCGGCTGATTTCAACATGGCCTGGCAGTTGCACGAACGTGCCCAGCCCATGCGCTGCGTAATCTTCGTCAGCCGCGAAGGCCATTGCCTGAACGACTTGCTGTTCCGCTGGAAAAGCGGCCTGCTGCCGCTGGACATTCGCGCCATCATCAGCAATCACCGCGACTTTTATCAACTGGCGGCCAGCTACAACGTGCCGTTCCACCACATCGCGGTCAGCAAGGACAACAAAGCCCAGGCCGAGGCACGGCAGCTTGAAATCATTCAAAGCGAAGGCGCAGACCTGGTGGTGCTGGCGCGCTACATGCAAATTTTGTCTGACATCATGTGCCAGCAACTGGCCGGGCGCGCCATCAACATCCACCACAGTTTCTTGCCCAGCTTCAAAGGGGCCAAGCCGTATTACCAGGCGCACGACCGCGGCGTGAAACTGATTGGAGCCACCGCGCACTACGTCACCGCCGATCTGGACGAAGGCCCCATCATCGAACAAGACGTGGCCCGCGTGGACCACACCGACGACGTGGAAGACCTCACGGCCGCAGGCCGCGACACCGAAAGCCAAGTACTGGCCCGGGCAGTGAAGTGGCACAGCGAACACCGGGTGCTGATCAACGGGCACCGCACGGTGGTGTTCAGGTAGCTGCCGGTCCCCATGGCCTCCGCCGATACATCACGACATCTATGGCGCAGCCGATTTGTCTGCCATCGGCCAGGCCGACTTGGCGCAGATTGCCTTGGCTGTCGTAGCTGTAGCTGGTGAGTTACCGCTGGGGATGTTTTTTAGCTCAGATCGCCTACGGCGTTGCAGTTGTAGGTGTTGCCGCACCAGCTTTTCAACTGGTCTTGGTTGTTGTAGGTGGCGATGGTAGTGCCGTTTTTTTGGGTGCGGTTGCCGTTGGCGTCGTAGGCTCAGGTGGGTGGCACGCCTGATCTTTGCCCTTGTATCCAATACTGTTTGATATAGCAAAAGGCAAGACCCTTGTGGCCCGATCTTCATGCCCAGCACGGCGGCGTTGATGCGCTCGGCCAGATCGAACCAGGCAGCCGCATGGGTGTCCAGGCGCTGGCGCAAAGTGGCCGACGAGGGCACGGCACGCAGACCCAAGGCCTGTGCAAAGAAGGTATCGCAGCGCGAGCCCTCGATGGCCTCGAAGTCGTTCTTGCCCAGTCTCAGCAGGCCCAGGTAGCTTTTGAGGATGTCACTGTTGGCGATGCCGCCTCGCTTGGCCTGCACCGGGTAGTGCGGATCGACCAGGGCATTGAGGTCGATACGCTTGAGGTATTTGCCGATCAAGGCTAGCCCGGCCTGGTTGCTCAAGTCGTAGGGAAGTTGTTTGATAAGAAAATCGGTCATCGAAACTTTCACCTGCAGGGTGAAACCAAGATGCGGGGTAAGCTGTTGATTTCAATGTGGAATCAGCACTTTTACGACCTTGAGATCGCGGATTCAGGTTAATGACATTGAGCTCGACAGGGGATCAGTATCGCAATTTCAAGAGGTTTGATTTCCGATCAATAACACGCTCTAAAATAAAGAATATAAAAATTCGAAAAATACACAATAAATCAAACAAACCAAGAACCCAACGCTATAAGCAATTAACCAAAATGGATCCAAATATCCAACTAGAAGAAAATTTATCAACTGAACCAGGACGGAACCAAGAATTGCAGCACCTAACACCCTAACAAAACCATTCACTCTTAGAAATAAAATCCAAATGACTAAACTTGTAGCAAAAAGGTAGAAATACACGATCATATTCTATATTTTACCTCAGCATCTTGGGCATTTTTTGCGCCTCATCGAATGGGCCTTTGCCATTTTTTAACCACATCACAATAAAAATTAGCTATTGTCATCAATCAGGCCCCCAAGTGGTCAAAGTCGATGTGACGAGCGATGAGTTTCAGTGAATCGCCCAGCACATCGATCTTGCGCTTGTGCGCGTCGTCAGTGAATAGGTCAAGCTTCAGGGCGCTGCGTGGTTGGGGCATGATGCGGGGATCAGTACTTCAAAGTGGTCTCGGTTGGAGACTGGGGGTTTTTAGATGTTCCTTATAAAAATGAGGGGCAGAGCAATCTTTCTGCTGCGGCGATCAAGATAAAGTCCGTAACCAACGGCAATAATCCTAATCATTAATAATAATTATTTGAGATATTTTGTATTTGTTCGCAATATTACAAAATAAGTCAGACATTCTCGCTGCGTGCCACTTTCATGGCCAAACACAAATCAGCCCAGGCCTTGGCTTTTTCAGGCAAAGCGCGCAACAGGTAGGCGGGGTGATAGGTCACGATCACCGGCACGCCTTCGTAGTGGTGCACGCGCTGGCGCAGGCGGCCAATCGGCTCTTGGGTATTCAGCAGCGACTGCACGGCAAAGCGGCCCATGGCCAAGATGATGCGCGGCTGCACCAGCGCCACCTGGCGGCGCAAATAAGGCTCGCACTGCGCCACTTCATCGGGTTGCGGGTTGCGGTTGGCGGGCGGGCGGCATTTGAGCACGTTGGCGATGTAGACCCCTTGTTTTTTGGTGCCTTTATGGTCGTTATCACTTGTCTGATCTACGGATAAAGCTATGGATTCAGAAGCAATTTCGGTTGGTTGGCTGGCCTGCCGCGACAGCCCGATGGCGGCCAGCATGGCGTCCAGCAACTGGCCCGCCGGGCCGACGAAGGGCTGGCCCTGGCGGTCTTCGTTTTCGCCCGGCGCTTCGCCCACCACCATCCAGTCGGCGTTGCGGCTGCCCGCGCCAAACACCGCCTGCGTGCGGCTGTCGCACAGGCCACAGGCGCGGCAGGCGGCCACGGCGGATTCAAGTTGCGCCCAGTCCATGGCCTCGATGCCTTCGGGGCGCGGCGTCAAAGCGATGGTGGGGGCTGGAGTGGGCTGGGTGGGTGCGGCAGATGCTGCCCGCTTTGCTGCGGGGCGCTCGCGTGCCTCAGAGGAGGTCACCCCGGCGGATGAGGATGGGGCGGCTGCACCGGTGACGGCATCTTCAGCTTGTTTTTGGACTTTGGAGCCAATGGGTTGGGCGCTATCAGCTATTCTTTTGGCAGCACTCTGAGTGGTTGGATCAGGCGCGCGCGGTGCCCACACCTTGACGCCCATCTCGGCCAGCATGGCGCGTTGGCGATCGCCGAGCAGCAAGGTCATGGCGCGGTCTCCTGCGTGGCGTTGCAGACGCGCACCGCAAACCCGGCACTTATTGCAGCACGCATGCTTGTGCTTAGCCCTGCGCTGATGCTGGCCGTGAGAGCGGCAGACTCATGACCACGGCATCTTCGCGCTCGCCGTGGCGCAGCGGATAGTAGTTTTTGCGCAGGCCCACGCGGGAAAAGCCGTGGGCCAGATACACCTTTTGCGCGCGCGCGTTGCTGGCGCGCACTTCCAGCCACAACCATTCGGCCTGCTGCCCGCGCGACCACAGCGCCAGCGCGTCCAGCATCACCAGCGCCCAGCCCTGACGCTGGTAGTCCGGTGCTACGGTGATGTTGAGCAAATGCACTTCCTGATGGCCCGCCATCGCCACAAAGTAGCCCAACAACGTATCGCCCGCCATCAGGCACTGGGCCTGATGGCCTGCCGCCAGCGAATCGGTGAAGTGGCGGCGCGACCAAGGGTGGCTGTAAGCGCGTGCTTCGACCGCCAGCACAGCGTCGATCAGCGCAGGCGTCAGCGGCGTGAACTTGGCCTCGATGCTGGGCACAGCCAGTGGTGAGGGTGCAGGCACGGGCACGGGTGCAGGTGCAGGCGCGGAAGGGGGAACAGTGGCGCTCATGGCTAAAACATTTCAGGCCCGCAGCAGAAGGCATGTCAGCGCACTCCGGTCTGTGCGGCGCGGGCTGCGTGGGCGGCACGCTCGGCGGTAGTCTGGGCCACCTTGTCGCGGATGTAGAGCGGCAGCGCTTGTTCGGCGGACACGGCCCGACCGGCGGCCAGCAGCGCCGGGGCCAAGTCCAGCAAGGCCGTGGCTTCGGGCAGGGCAGGCCAGCGCGGCAGCGCTTGCAGCGCGGCGGGCAGGCGTTGCAGGTATTCGCCCGCAAATGCATTGCCTGCCAGCGCCCAGCCGTCCGGGGCGGCCCCGGCGGGCAAGGTCAGCGCTTCGGGCGGGCCAACGCTCAGATCGCCCGGAATGTCGGCATGTGCGTGCATTTGCCAGCTCTGAGCGCCGTCGTCGTAAACGTAAGGCGCGCTGTACACCTCGGACATGCGCGCGTCCAGCAGCGCCAGCACGCGCTGCACGCCGTGCCGCTGGCGCGCGCATTCGGCCACGGCCAGCAGGGTATCAACCGGCAACACCGGCACGCTGGCCCCATCGGGCTGGGTAGTGCCGAACGCCAGCCCCTGCGCCACCGAGCACGCCGTGCGCAGCCCGGTGAACGAACCCGGCCCACGCCCGAACACCACCGCGTGCAGATCAGGCAGCGCCAACCCCGCCTGGCCCAGCAAGCGCAGCACGGCGGGAATCAGCGTGCTGGACGCCTGTGCGCCGCCGGGGCCACAGTGCGCCCAGCGCTGTCCGTCGGCGCGCTGTACGGCGACCGACATCTGTTCGGTGCTGGTGTCAAACGCCAGCAGGTTCGCCAACGCACTCATGGGGCTTGATACTTTATGTGTTTTAAGGACTGGATGCCTGACAGTATGGCGTGTGCAGATATTGTTTTTATAGCAACAACCATGCAGTAGATACCAGAGGATGCGCCAGATTATCCTCGGCCCCGTGATTTCTGGCCGCCTGCGTCGTAACGCTCGGCCGCCAGTTACCCCGCCATCCTCGTAGACTCAGGCGGTGACTTTTTCATCCAACTGCTTTTCTCCTTCCGCTCTGGTGCCGCGCATCGGCCTGTGCCTGGCGCTGTGCGCTGCGCTGCCTGCACAGGCGCAGTCCAGCGCAGTAACCCCCGCATACACCGCCCTGCCCGCCGACATTGCCGATGCGCTGGCCCGCGCCCAGGTGCCTGCTGCCAGCGTCAGCATGGTGGTGGCTCCGCTACCACCCCCGCCCGGCACCGTCAGCCGCGTGCCCGAACCTGTGAGCCCCAGCGGCGAAGCCAACGCGCAACCCGCCCCTGAGCCGCTGCCCGCGCCGCGCCTGGACTGGCAGGGCCAGGTGCCGATGAACCCGGCCTCGGTGATGAAGCTGGTCACCACCTATGCCGCGCTGGACATGCTGGGGCCGCATTACTTCTGGAAGACCCGTTTGTTCACGCAAGGGCCGGTTCAAAACGGCGTGCTCAAGGGCAACCTGCTGATTCAAGGCAGCGGCGATCCCAAGCTGGTGGTCGAGCGCCTGCACGATCTGATGCTGGCCGTGCAGGACAAAGGCGTGCGTCAGATCGAGGGCGATATTTTGCTGGACAACAGCATCTTCCGACTGCCGCCGCACGATGCCGCGGCCTTTGATGATGACCCGCTGCGCCCGTACAACGCCGGGCCAGATGGGCTGCTGCTCAACTTCAAGGCGCTGGTGTTCAAGTTTTTTCCTGACGCGCGCACGCGCACTGTTCGCGTGGAAAGCGAGCCGCCCATTGCCAGTGTCAGCATTCCCGCCACCGTGGCGGCGGCCAAAGGCGGGTGCGGCAACTGGCGCAGCAAGCTGGCGGCGGACTTTACCGACCCCAACCGCATCACGTTCAGCGGGCGCTTCCCGCGCAGTTGTGGCGAGCAGAACTGGGGCGTGGCCTATGTCGATCCGGACAGTTACGCCCCGCGCGTGATCGACGCCATGTGGCGCGGCGCAGGCGGACAGTTGAGCGGCCAGGTCAAGTGGATGAAAGGCGCGGCCAAGGGGCAGCCGCTGGTGACGGGCCTGTCGCTGCCGCTGGTGGACATCATTGGCGACATCAATCGCTACTCCAACAACGTGATGGCGCAGCAGTTGTTTTTGACCCTGTCGGCCGCGGGCGACCGGCGCGGCAGCTTTGCCGAATCGCGCAACATGCTGGCCCGCTGGTGGCGCCAGCGTTTTGGCATGCGCACCGCACCGCTGGTGGAAAACGGCTCGGGCCTGTCGCGCCAGGGGCGGGTGACGGCCGCGTCGCTGTCGGCGCTGTTGCAGCAGGCGGCGGGCAGCCCGAACGGGCAGGTGTTTGAGCAGTCGATGTCGGTGGCGGGCATCAACGGCACCGCGCGCAGCATGGCGGCGCGCAATCCCGGCTCAGAAGCCATTGGCAATGCGGTGCTCAAAACCGGCACGCTGCGCGACGTGGCGGCGGTGGCGGGCTATGCCTGGGGCCGCTCGGGCCAGAAATACGCGGTGGTCGGCCTGATCAACCACCCCAACGCCAGCGCTGCCCGGCCCGCGCTGGACAAGCTGGTGGAATGGGCGGTGCAGGACACGCCATAGCCGCCGTGACTGCCGCCGCGCCTGTGTGCAACGACCCGCGCCGCAATGGCTTGTGTACAAATCTAGAATGTGCGACACCACAAGGGCAGCACACGCGCGCCTGACAATTTGCCCCACCTTCAGGAGACACCCTCACCATGCGCATTCTCATTGCCGAAGACGACCAGGTGCTGGCCGACGGCCTGATGCGCAGTCTGCGCAACGCGGGCGCGGCGGTTGACCACGTGGCCAGCGGTAGCGAAGCCGACGCGGCGTTGATGACCAACACCGAGTTTGATTTGCTGATCCTCGATCTGGGCTTGCCCAAAATGCACGGGCTGGAAGTGCTCAAACGCCTGCGCGCGCGCGGCCAAGCCTTGCCGGTGCTGATCCTCACTGCGGCTGATGGTGTCGAAGAGCGCGTCAAGGGGCTGGATTTGGGGGCCGACGACTACATGGCCAAACCCTTTGCCTTGACCGAGCTGGAAGCGCGAGTGCGCGCCCTGACCCGGCGCGGTATGGGCGCGGCCACCTCGGTCATCAAACACGGCCCACTGGAATACGACCAGACCGGACGCGTCGCCAGCATCGACGGCAAGATGGTCGAGCTGTCGGCGCGCGAGCTGGGTCTGCTGGAGGTGCTGCTGCAACGCTCAGGCCGCCTGGTCAGCAAAGAACAGTTGGTCGAGCGCCTGTGCGAGTGGGGTGAGGAAGTGAGCAACAACGCCATCGAGGTCTACATCCACCGCCTGCGCAAAAAAATCGAGAAAGGCCCGATCCGCATCGCCACCGTGCGCGGGCTGGGTTATTGTCTGGAAAAAATTTCAGCCTGAAACAAGCGTTTAGCGCCTGAACCACATGCGTCGACAGCGATTGATTTGATGGCAAATTTGGTGAGCATGGCGTGAAAATCTTTCAGCGCACCCAGCGTTCACTGTTTGGCGAAATCCTCGACTGGATGCTCACCCCGCTGCTGCTGCTGTGGCCGGTGAGCCTGGCGCTGACCTGGCTGGTGGCCCAAAACCTGGCCAACAAACCGTTTGACCGCGCACTGGTCTACAACGTGCAGGCGCTGGCGCAGTTCATCCGCGTGGGGCCGGGCAGCACGCCGCGGGTGCGCTTTTCGCTGCCGCAACCAGCCAGCGAGCTGCTGCGCGCCGACGACGCCGACAACGTGTATTACCAGGTGCGCGGCCCTGGTGACGAGGTGCTGTCGGGCGAGCGCGACTTGCCCGTGCCCGAGCAGCCCCCCGTGTTCGATACCGATCAACTGGCCGAGCCTGAGCTGCGCGATGCCGAATTCCGTGGCCTGCCGGTGCGCGTGGCCGCGCTGTGGGTGCCGCTGGAAGACGCCAAGGCTTACGCGCTGGTGCAAGTGGCTGAAACGCGCGAAAAGCGCAGCGTGCTGGCGGCCGAAATCATCAAGGGCGTGATGCTGCCGCAGTTCGCCATCCTGCCGCTGGCGGTGCTGCTGGTGTGGTGGGCGCTGGTGCGCGGCATCAAGCCGCTGTCGCAACTGGAAAAGCGCATTCGCCAGCGCCGCCCGGACGATTTGTCGCCGCTGGACGAACACGCCGTACCGCACGAAGTGGGGCCGCTGGTGGCTTCGGTCAACGATTTGCTGACGCGGCTGAAAGAGTCGATTGCCACGCAAAAGCGTTTTCTGGCCGACGCGGCGCATCAGCTCAAAACGCCGCTGGCGGGCTTGCGCATGCAGGCCGATCTGGCCCAGCGCGAAGGCTCCAGCGCTGAAGATTTAAAGCAGTCGCTGCAACAAATAGGCCATGCCAGCGTGCGCGCCACCCACACCGTCAACCAGTTGCTGGCACTGGCGCGCGCCGAAGGCGGCGGCGCGGCGCTGGCGCAGCAGCCGTGCGATCTGGTGGCATTGACGATGGACGTGGTGCGCGAAGCCGTGCCACGTGCGCTGGAGCGCCGCCTCGACCTGGGCTACGAAGGCCCGTCGCCGGGCGGTGCCGCTTTGGTGCGGCAAGGCAACCCCACCTTGCTGACCGAGATGATCCGCAACCTGGTGGACAACGCCCTGAATTACACCCCGTCCACGCCCGAGCGCACAGGTGTGGTCACAGTGCGCATCCTGCACGATCCGTTCAGCCACGCCATCACTTTGCAAGTGGAAGACAACGGTCTGGGCGTGTCCGAGGCCGAACGCGCACGCATCTTCGAGCCGTTTTACCGCACGCTGGACACCCACGTGGACGGCTCCGGCCTGGGCCTGCCCATCGTGCAGGAAATTGCCCAGCAGCACGGTGCGCAAGTCAGCGTGGACGATGCACAGCCCGGCCAGACGCCGCCAGGGGCGTGCTTTACGGTGCGGTTTTTATAAATACAGGCGGCACTGATACTATTTTTATATTACTTTAAATAAAGGTAACTATCTCCAACTCAGCGGACGGTTCAAAACAAAGGGCACATGGTCTGGTGGGCAGGCCAGCATGATTGGAAAATCAAGGGGTTGACGCAGGGCTGATGCTCCGAACAGAGAATTTATTTACAAAATTCTATAAAAAACTTTTTCACCTTCAAGAGAGTTGTTTGCTTTACTTTACATTTCTTGGTTCCAATGGTTCAAAAACGAGGAGTTTTGATGTCTATTCATAATCATCAGAGGCTTTTAAGGGGTTCGGTACATCTGGGCCGCGCAGGAATATTGGCAGCGCTGTTGGTCCCATTAGTGTCGCAGGCGGCCACACAGAGCTACACCGCCCCAGGTACTTACACTTGGACGGTGCCAGCAGGAGTAACCAGCCTAGATGTGACTGCCACTGGTGGTGGCGGTGCAGGAGGTAATGGCAATGGCTCAAATGGTAGCGGTGGTGGTCCGGGTGGCATGGGTGGAGCAGGCGGTGTCGTTACTAACGCTAGTTGGTCTGTTACCCCTGGACAGGTGATTAACATCGTGGTCGGTGGTGGCGGCAGCGTCATGGCCGCGCCTTACGCGGGTGGTGGTGGTGGTGGTGGTGCCAGCAGCCTAAATACTGGCAGTGCCTGGATCATCGCAGGCGGCGGTGGCGGTGGAGCAATCTACGGTACGGCCGCTGGCGGAGCCGGATGTGGTGCCGCAGGGGACAACGGGGCAGACCTGCTGCCTGGTCCCATAACTGGTGCCCAGGGCGGCACTGGCGGTAGCGGTGGTGTTGGTGGCATCGGTGGATTGGGTGTTTCTGGATCGACTTTCTTGGCCGGTACCGATGGCAGCTCCGGCAATGGCGGTCCAGGTGGCGCAGGTGCCTCCAGCCCCGCAGATCTCACCACTGGTGGCTCAGGGTCGGGAGCAGGAATCGGTGGTGATGGTGGCAGTGGCGGCGGCAGCGGCGGCGGCGGCGGCGGCGGTGGCTATGGCGGCGGCGGCGGTGGCGGCAGTATGGGATCTGGGGAAAACGCTGGCGGTGGCGGCGGTGGCGGCAGTACTGGCGGTAGCTGCATTGCTGGTAGCAATGGCGGCGCATTGGCGGCTAATGGCGGAGACGGTGCGGTCAGCTTTGACTATCAAATCAGCGCACCATCCGGGACCGTAGCTGCCGTTCCCAGTCTGGATATCTGGGGTCTGCTGGGCTTAGGGGTGCTTGCCGCAGGTTTAGGTGTGCGCCGCTTGCGCAGGGCATAGATGAAAAGCCTAGGCGGCTATACGCCTAGGCCAGATCGACCTTCAGGTAATGGGCCCCCGGCAGGGGGTTGTGGTAGTAGGGCGGGATTTCCTCAAAGCCCAGGTCTTCGTACAGCGCACGGGCTGATTCCATGTCGTCCAGCGTGTCCAGCAGCACGGTGTGGTAGCCCATGCGCACCGCCGCTTCCAGCACGGCCTCGGCCAACTGGCGGCCCAGCCCAAAGCCGCGAAACGCCTTGGACACGTAAAGCCGCTTCATCTCGGCGGCGATGGTGTAGTCCACGTCATCAATGGCCCGCAGACCGCAGCAGCCGGCCACTTGGCCATCGACCAACGCCAGCAGCAGCGTGCCGCGCGGCTCGGCGTAGTCGCCGGGCAGGCTGTCCAGCTCTTGCTGAAAGTCCTGAAAGTCCAGGTTCACGGCCAAGTCGCGGGCGTAATCTAGAAACAACTGGCGTGCGACATCGATGTCTTGCGGCGTTTGCGCGGGCACGATGTGGATCGGCGGTGGGGTGTCCATGAATGGCAATGGTCGGCAAATGGCAAAAAACAGTGTAGCGCAGCGGCAGGCCACGGTTGGTGCCGCAGACCGACGCATAATACATCTGCCGCGTCAACTGCTGGCACCTTCCTGAGATCGGGAATTTGCCTCAAAATCCGCCCACTTTATCGCCCAGACCCATCCCGGTCATCGACTTAGGGACGGTCTGCAAAAGTCAGCCCCATGACGGCCTGATCTGAGACAGTGGAGCGATGCACCAGACAAGC
>NZ_JBKEEE010000090.1:0-77889 GCF_047975795.1 Ottowia sp.
AAGTCTCAGCGTGCGGGGTGTGGGATGCGAATCAGGATGGGCTGCAAGGCGCAAACCGCAGCAATACCTAGCGGTATCGCGAGGATTTGCAACGCAGCAGACCGCCCGAGGCCGCGCCCACACACCCGCGCAGAGACTTTGAACACGCTCTAAAGCCGCCTGCATTTGAGCGGTATTGAGCGGCGGCAGGCTGCTCAGGCAGGCCCTGGTCAAGCATGAGGGACAATTTGCGCTGTTTTTTGCTGTCTTGACCTGACATGTCCAAGCCCCCACGCGGTCGCGCCCGGCCGCCATCCATGGCCAGCAGCTTGATGTTTGGCACCAGCGCGACCCGCGCCGCGCCCTCTGCCGCTGCTTCCAGCACCTCACCGGCCACCCAGTTGCAGCAGGCCGTGGCTTTGCTGCGCCAAGGCCAGGGCAGTCGCGCCGAAACCCTGTTGCGCGCGCTGATGCAGCAACCCGCCGCGCGTTTTGACGCCGTGCACCTGCTGGGCTTGATCCAGCTTCAGCGCAAGGACGCGGCAGCGGCGCTGGGCTATTTTGAGCAAGCCATGCAACTGCGCCCTGATGCCGTGCCACTGCTCAACAACATGGGCATCGCTTTGCGTGAGCTGGGCCGCTTGCAAGAGGCACTGGCACATTACGAGCGTGCGCTGGCGCTGCAACCCGATTACGTGGAAGCGCTGGTCAACCGCGGCAACACCTTGCGCACGCTGGGCCAGCCCCAGACCGCGCTGGACAGCTACGCCCGCGCCTTGCAACTGCAAGCGGCGCATCCGCAGGCGCTGAACAACCGCGCGCTGGCGCTGCGCGAGCTGGGTCAGTTGGATCAGGCGCTGGCCAGCGTCCGCACCGCCAACGCGGCCCGGCCTGATTACGTTGAGGCGCTGATGACCGAAGGACTGCTGCTGCAAGACCTCAAGCAACCCAGCGACGCCCTGGCCGTGTACCAACGCGTACTGGCGCTGCAACCGGCGCACGCCCAGGCGCTGAACGCCCAGGGCAGCGCGCTGGAAGATTTGCAACGCCCCGCTGATGCCCTGGCCTGTTACGACCAGGCCTTGCGCCACGTCCCCGGTCTGCCCGATGCGCTGGCCAACCGTGCCAGCGCGCTGGAGGCATTGCACCGCATGGACGAGGCCGTGCAAGCCTATGACCAGGCCATTGCCGCACAGCCCCAACGCGCAGCGCTGCTGTCCAACGCGGGGGCACTGCTGGCGCGTCTGGGCCGCCATGCTGCAGCTGCGCAACGCTATCAGGCCGCGCTGACTGCCGACCCCGCATTGCCCTACACCGCAGGCGCGCTGCTGCACAGCCGCATGCAACGCTGCGACTGGGCAGACCACGCCGCCGACGTACAGGCGCTGGAGCAGGCCGTGGCCGCAGGCCAGCGCGTGGTCACGCCGTTTCAGTTTCTGGGCCTGTCAGGGCAAGCGGCGCTGCAAAAACAATGCGCCGAGATTTACACCCAGGACCAACACCGCCAGCGCCCGCCGCTGACGGTGCCGCGCGCTGCCCCGCTGCCCGATGGCCGCCTGCGCCTGGCGTATTTGTCGGCCGATCTGCACGACCACGCCACCGCGCACCTGATGGCAGACGTGTTCGACGCCCACGACCACAGCCGCTTCGAACTGTGGACCTTCTCGATAGGCCCCGAAACCGGCGACGCCATGCAGCAGCGCTTGAAGGGGGCGTTCAACCATTTCATCGACGCTCGCCGCCTGAGCGATCAGGCTGTGGCCGAGCGCATCGCCCGCGCGGGCATCGACATCTTGATCGACTTGAAGGGCTACACCCGCGACAGTCGCCCCGACATCCTGGCCTGGCGGCCCGCGCCGCTGCAAGTGAGCTACCTGGGCTACCCCGGCACGCTGGGCGCGCCATACATCGACGCCGTGCTGGCCGATGCCGTGCTGGTGCCGCCAGGCGATGAGGCGCACTACACCGAGCGTGTGCTGCGTCTGCCCGGCAGCTACCAGGCCAATAACGCCTTGCACGCGCTGGACACGCCCGCGCCCACGCGCGCCGAAGCGGGCCTGCCCGCCAGCGGCGTGGTGTTCAGTTGCTTCAACAACGCCTGGAAGATCAGCCCGCCGGTGTTCGATGCCTGGATGCAAATCCTCACCGCCGTGCCTGCCAGCGTGCTGTGGCTGCTGCAAGATCATGAGGATGCCGCCGCCAACCTGCGTCGCGAAGCCGCAGCGCGTGGCGTGACCGCCGAACGGCTGGTGTTTGCCCCGCGCGTGGCCCACGCCGAACATCTGGCGCGTCAATCCTTGGCCGATTTGTTTTTGGACACCCAGCCCTACGGTGCGCACACCACCGCCAGCGATGCACTGCGCCAAGGCGTGCCGGTGCTGACTTGCCGGGGCGGCAGCTTTGCCGCCCGGGTAGGGGCCAGTCTGCTGACGGCATTGGATTTGCCAGAGTTGATCGCACCTGATTTGCCCGGCTACACCGCGCGGGCCATCGAATTGGCGAGCGACCCCGCGTTATTGCAGGCTCTGCGCCACAAGCTGTCAGCGCAAAGGCAAGCCACCGAACTGTTTGCGCCCAAACGCTTTGCGGTCGACTTCGAGGCCGCGCTGATTCGGCTGCATGACGACAGCGCCCGTCCGGCTGTTGCAGCGTGAGTTTTGGCGGGCAGCGCCGCCCTATCAAAGCAGCGATGACGGCGTTGGCGTGCTGCTTTGCATTTGCGCCGCCTCTGCCTGCGCGCTGTCGTTGTTGCTGTCGCTTTCGGGGCGCTCCAGTTGCCAGCGCACCAGCCGCCCCTGATTGAATTCGGCCGTCACGAAAGAATCGCCCGGATCGGTCCAGCGGTACACCTCGGGCTGGGTGTCTTTGGAGGTTTGCAACTGGCCGATCGAGCGCGTCAGCGCCAGCACGTGCAGCAGCGACACTCTGGGCTTGAGCTTGGCGTTCAGCATCACGGCGCTGTCGATGTAGCCGATGGGGCGGTCAGCCGTGCGCTTGAGCACCGCCATCACCCGGTTCATGTACAGCAAAAACCACATCACCAGCCCGCTGGCGACCAGCGCCAACCCCGCCCAGCCGCCCATGCGCCAGCCGCTGGCCCCCAGGGCCACGGCGCACAGCACCACCAAAATTTTGCGTCCCATCATGCGGCGATTGTCACCGCAGGAAGGACGCTGGCGGGGGCGGTTGCTTCAAGACTGGCTTGAAGACGCGTCTTGCGTGCGCTGCTGCACCTCTTTGGCTTTTTCTTCCGCCGCGTAGCGCTCGACCAAATGCTTCAGATCGCGCTCGTGGCGTTGCTCGGCTTCCCAATCCTGGCGGATGGCCCGCGTCAGCGCAATGGCCATCAACACCAGCACCAGCGAGAACGGCAGTGCAAACACAATGGTGGCGGTCTGCACAGCCTTCAGTCCACCGGCCAACAGCAAGGCGATGGCAATGCCAGACACCAGCACGCCCCACACCACCTTGCTGCGGTTGGGCGGGATGGGGTTGCCGTCGTTGCTCATGGTGGCCAACACCAGCGTGGCCGAATCGCCCGAGGTGACAAAAAACACCAGCACCAGCACCGTGGCCAAAATGGAGGTGATGGTGCTCAGTGGCAGCTCCCCCAGCAGGGCGAACAGGGCCAGCGATGAATCCTTGCTGGCCACGCCAGACAGGCTGACGTGCTGGAAGATTTCCATGTTCAGGGCGGCACCGCCGAAGATCGAGAACCACACAAAGCCCACCAGCGTGGGCGCAATCACCACGCCCAGCAAAAATTCGCGGATGGTGCGACCGCGCGAGACGCGCGCGATGAACAGGCCCACGAAGGGCGACCACGCGATCCACCAGGCCCAGTAAAAAATGGTCCAGCCGCCCACCCAGCCTGATTCGCGAAACGGCGTCAGGCGCAGGCTCATGCGGGCAAACTCGGTCAGGTAGCTGCCCAGCGTGCTCGACAGCGTGTCCATGATGGCCACCGTGGGGCCGAAGATGAACACCGCCAGCGCCAGCAAGCCCGCGGCCAGCAAATTGGCCTGCGACAGCCATTTCACGCCGCGTTCCACACCAGTGACGGCCGAGCCAATGAACAGCAGCGTCACCACCACGATGATGCCGGTTTGCCAGTTGGGGCCGATGGGCATGCCAAACACGGTGTGCAGGCCGCTGTTGATTTGCGCCGCACCCATGCCCAGCGAGGCCGCCACGCCAAACGCTGTGGCCACCACGGCCATGATGTTGAACACTGGCGACAGGCTTTGCGCCCAGCGCCAGGACAGGGTTTCGGTGGCCGAGCTGACCAGCGCCTTGCTGCCACGCCGGAACTGAAAGTAAGCAATGGCCAGCGCCACGATGCCGTAAATGGCCCAAGGGTGCAGCCCCCAGTGAAAAAACGCGTAGCGCATGGCGGCGTTGGCCGCCTCGGGCGTGTTGGCGGCAATACCCGGCGGCGGTGTGCCGTAGTGCGTCAGCGGCTCGGCCACGCCCCAGTACACCAGCCCGATGCCCATGCCTGCGGCGAACAGCATGGCAAACCAGGCGGTGTTGGTAAATTCAGGCTCCTCGTCCTCTGCGCCCAGTTTCAAATCGCCATAGCGGCTGAAGGCCAGCACCACGGCCAGCACCACCAGGCCCAGCACGATCCACAGGTAAAGCCAGCCAAAATCGCGTGTGATCATGGCCAGCGCAGTGTTAAATACTTCGCCCAGACTGCTGGGCGATAGCAGCCCCCAGGCGACAATCAGGCCGATAATGCCGGCCGATATCAGCATTTGCATATGGTTTTTCCTTGTGTAATGAAGTGGTATTTAAGTTTTGTTTTGCTGCTGTGAGATTTTCGTAAACAGGCGTTTTGATTTAATTAATTGGTTGTATGGAATTCGCGGATTTGATCGGAGCGTTCAGCAAAGGCTTGTTGCTGGTGGTGGCAACCATCCTGCCCATCGTCAACCCGCCCGCCATGGCCCCCACTTTTCTGGCCATGACCGAAGGCGCTGCGCCCGCCACCCGCACCTTGCTGGCACGGCGCATTGGCATCAACGTGATGATGTCGCTGGTGGGGGCGATGGTGATTGGCAGTTACGTGCTGACGGTGTTTGGTATTTCGCTGCCCATCGTTCGGGTGGCTGGTGGCCTGATCGTGGCGGCCAATGCCTGGCGGCTGTTGACCGTCAACCCGTCGTCCACCGATGGCCGGGCCGAGCTGGCCGAGACCTTCACGGCCGAGCACGTGCGCGCCACGGCGTATTACCCCATGACGTTTCCGATCACTTTCGGCCCAGGCTCTATCGCTGCGTCGATCACCATTGGCGCGGCACTGCGCGACAGCCACGCCATGACCTCGTTGGTGCGCTTTTCGGGCGGTGTGGTGGGCGCAGCGCTCGTGGGTCTGGTGGTGTATCTGGTGTACCGCTTTGCCCGGCGCATGCTGCGCCCGCTGGGTGAAACTGGCACTACGGTGTTCTTGCGGCTGTCGGCCTTCATCTTGCTGTGCGTGGGCGTACAGATCATCTGGGATGGTGTCAGCGGTTTGGTGCAAACGCTGCACTGAGGCAGCGAAGACAGCAAAAGCTGCCAAGTCGGGAGATCGAAAAAACAAAATAGACCGCGCTGGGATAGGAACAAAAATGCGCCACGCATCGGGCGTGGCGCACCACGAAAAGCAAGTGCTGCTTTAAGCGCCGTGTTACTTGGCAGCCGCCAGCGCCTCGGCCACCCAGCCATCAAACTTGGCTTGGTTGGCCTTGATCCAGGCGTTGGTGTGCTTTTCAATGTCGGCCGGTTTGTTGGCCCCTTCGGACATGGCCATGTTTTGTGCGTTGATGTCGGCCACGGGCAGCTTCATCAGGCTGAACAGTTTTTTGGCGGCGGGGTTCTTGTCCACGAAAGCCTTGTTGGCCAGGATGCGCTGGGTATTGACCACAAAGCCGTAGTTCTGGCCATTGGGCAGTTTGGTGTCCAGCCCTTTTTGCTCGCCGGGCAGTGATGAGAAAGGCACTTGCAGCCATACCACGTCCTTGCCGGGCTTGAGCACGTTGCTGACCCAGTACGGCGTCCAGGTGTAATAAAAGACCGGCTGGCCAGCACGATAGCGGGTGATGGTGTCGGCAATCAGCGCCGAGTAGTTGCCCTGCACGTGTTGCACGTGGCCGCGCAGCTTGTAGGCGTCCAACTGGTGCTCGATGACTTTTTCGCAGCCCCAGCCGGGGTTGCAGCCGGTCATGTTGGCCTTGCCGTCGCCGTCGGTGTCGAACAGCTTGGCGATTTTTGGGTCGCTCATCTGGGCAATGTTGGTGATCTTGTGCGCGTCGGCGGTTTTCTTGTCGATCAGGTAGCCCTGCAAGGCATTGTCCGAGTAAATGTTGTCCCGCCACAGCTTGGCTGCGCCGCCAGCGTTCTTGAAGTAATCAGCGTGCAGCGGATCCCAGTGGTCAGCCAAAAAAGTGGCGTCGCCATTGCCGATGGCCAGATGGGCGGCAGGGTATTCCACCTCTTTGATGGGCTTGACGTCGTAGCCCAGCTTTTCCAGCCCTTTCATCACCAGCAGGGTTTGAAAGGTTTCTTCAGCGATGGAGCTTTTGAGCGGCTGCACCGTGACGCCCTTGCCAGGCAGATCGGCGGCCAGCGCGGATGTGGCCGTGGTGGCCAGGGTCAGACCGCAGGCGGCAATCAATGTGCGCAGGCGATGGTTTGTGAACTTCATGGATAACCTCCTGAAAAAGGTGGAAAAAAGAGGGTGTTCAGGCATGTGCTGATGCGGCGGCCGAAGTTTCAGCACGATGAAACAGCTGCCACACCAGCCCAATGGGGCCACGCATGTACCAGCGCAGGCTTTGATCACGTTTGGGCTGGCCCATGGTCTGGGTGATGCGGTCGAGCACGATGGCCAGAATGACGATGCCTAAACCACCCACGGTGGCCATACCCATGTCGAGTCGGCCAATACCGCGCAGCACCATCAGGCCCAGACCACCCACAGCGATCATGGAGGCGATGACCACCATCGACAGACTCAGCATCAGTGACTGGTTGATGCCCGCCATGATGGACGGCATGGCCAGTGGCAGTTGTACCTTGGTGAGCAACTGCCACGGCGAAGCGCCATAGGCCCGGGCGGCCTCCACCAGATCGGGGCGCACTTGGCGGATGCCCAGGTTCGTGAGGCGCACCAGCGGCGGCAGCGCAAAGATGATGGTGACAATGACGCCCGGTACGTTGCCAATGCCAAACAGCATGACCACCGGTACCAGGTAGACGAAGGCGGGCGTGGTCTGCATGGCGTCCAGAATGGGGCGCACGAAGCGTTGGGCGCGGTCGCTGGCGGCCAGCACAATGCCCAGCGGCAAGCCGATCACCACGCAAAACAGCAGCGATGTGAGCACCAGCGACAGCGTGACCATCGCATCCGGCCAGATGCCCAGCATGGCCACCACCAGCAGCGATGCCAGCGCAGCGATGCCCATGGCCCCGCCCGCCAGTTGCCAGGCCAGCAGCGACAGCAGCGCCACCATGAGCAGCGTGGGCGGGTATTGCAAGGCGGCTTCCACGCTGGTCAGCAATGTATCGACCGGGCCGCGCAGCGCCAGAAAGAAGGGGCGAAAGCGTTCCACCACCCAGTCCAGACCCTGGTTGATCCAGTCTTGCACGGGCAAGGTGCCATCCCAAAGCTGGTGCAGGGCAAAGCCTTGCTCTTGCACCGCCTGGGCGGGCGCATCCTGAATGAAGCTGGCGCTGGGCGCGGCACCTTCGCCCATCGACCAGGCGTCAACAGTGGGTGCCGAAGCTGGTGCTGCCGACGCATCCGGTGCGGAGGCAGCGGCGCTGGTGGCCCAGGGATCGATAACGGTGTCAGTCATGGATGAGGCTCCTTGTGCGGCGTTGGCTCAGGCCATGGCGGTTTCGGACGATGCAGGCAGCGGGTTGCCGTCGGCATCGGTGCTGCGGTCCAGAAACTTCAGCAGCGTGTTCTTGCTGATGGTGCCCAGCAGGCGGCCATCGTCAGCCACCACGGGCAGCGGCGTGTGCGCTTGCGCCACGGCACCAATCAGCTCGTGAATGGGGGTGGCCGCCGGTACCGCAGCCACGTCAGTCAGGAAAGCGTGCGACAGGCCCAACGGCCCTTCGTGCCCGCGCAAGGCGGCGCGCAATGAATCGCCCGACACTGCGCCCAGGTACTTGTGCTCGGGGCTGACCACGTAGCCCCAGTCGCGGTCTTCGTCTTGCAGGCGTTGCAGCATGGGGCGGCAGCCGCGCGAGGGGCTTTCAGAAATTTCGACCTGCGTGCGACGGGCAATGTCACCGGCTTTGAAGACCGCCGCAGCGTCCACCCCGCGGATGAAGTTGCGCACGTAGGCGTCGGCAGGCTTGCGCAAAATTTCTTCAGGTGTGCCCACCTGCACCACCTGACCGTCTTTCATGATGGCAATGCGGTCGCCAATGCGCATGGCCTCGTCCAAATCGTGCGAGATGAAGACGATGGTGCGGCGCTGTTGCTGCTGCAGGCGCAGCAGCTCGTCCTGCATGTCGGTGCGGATGATGGGGTCGAGCGCCGAGAACGCCTCGTCCATCAGCAAGATGGCCGGGTCGGCCGCCAGCGCGCGCGCCAGACCCACGCGCTGTTGCATGCCACCCGACAGCTCATCGGGGTAAGACTTGGCCCACACCTCCAGCCCCACCTGTGCCAATGCGGCGCGCGCCTGCTCAAGGCGTGTGGCTTTGTCCACGCCTGCCAGTTCCAGACCAAAGGCGGTGTTGTCCAGCACCGTCATATGCGGCAGCAGCGCGAAGGACTGGAACACCATGCTGATGTCCTTGCGGCGAAATTCGCGCAACTGTGCGTCATTGAAGTCGTTGATGTTTTGCCCGTCGACCACGATGCGTCCGGCGGTGGGTTCGATCAGCCGGTTGAGCAGTCGCACCAGCGTGGACTTGCCTGAACCCGACAGGCCCATGACGACAAAAATTTCACCCGCCTCGATGTGCAAACTGGCATCGAACACGCCAATCGACTGTCCGGTTTGCGCCACGATCTCTTGCTTGGACAGCCCTTCGCGCGCCAGTGTCAGCGCACGCTTAGGCGCGTCACCAAAGACTTTGAAAACGTGCTCGATCTGGATGGTTTTGGCCATGCGCTCCTTCCGGTGTGAGGTGGCAACGCCGCAACGCCTGCGGCTTGAAGCAGGCGCGGCGCAGTGCGCCACACAAAGGGATTTCCAGGTTGGGGCGGTGCCAGACGCAACGCTCCTCAAAGGGCGGGCGATGTGGGGCGCGCAAAGCCCCAGCAAGTCCTTGACGGCCCAGCCGCTGTGAACAAAAGCAAGCGGTAGATTGGGCGCGCCCACGGCTGTCAAGGCAACCGAAACCTTTGACCGCATGGGCGTCGATCCCAGCCAGCCAAAATTATATTATAACCTTTGCATATGAATCGACACAAAAATTGATGGAAACAGATATAAGAGAGGGCGCTTTAAGTGCGGAAAAACAGCCCATTTTCAGGCGCTATCGCTTGAAAATAAAGCAAAGTAAGCTATAGAAAGTGAAGTTAACTATCATCAAGCATTTTCAAATGACGTGAATGGTTGCGCCCTCTTGGACTGGACAGCCTGGTGCATGATTTAACAAGGGGAGAAAAAACACATGATGCGCGCCAAGATCAGAACGTGTTGTGTCACCTGGGCGGTGCTGATGCCCATGGTGCTGTCGGCCTGCGGCGGTGATGGGTCAGAAGAGGGGGTGACGGTGGTGCCCACGCCCACGCCCGCCGTTGGCGCTATCCCTAACGACTTTGACAGCGACGCCCACATGGCGGTGCGCGCGGCTTTGCCTACGGCCAGCACGGTGTCGGCGCTGGCAGTCGCCAGTAATCGCTGCGAGACAGGCGCTTTTCCGGCCTTCCAGGTCTGGCCGACGGCCCAGCTGTCTTCGCCTGCGCAGCCCGCTGCTTCAGGCACGCCGCTGATCCGGCAGATTCGAGATGGGCAGGTAATTGCCACCTACGACAGTCTGGGCAAGTCGGGTTGCTATCAGCCGGAGAACAACGATGCGTCGCCCGATCCCAGTTGCGGCGTGTTCTCGCGCGACTTTGGCCGCAATTGGCGAGAAGGTGACGTGTTCGAGATTTACCCCGCTGTTTATGAAGGCGAAGACCAGCAACCCTGGATCGGCCCGGCCTACAGCACGCATGCGCAGTACAACACGCGCGAGCCCACGGTGCCGCGCAACATCACGCTGCGCGGCATCACGGTGGATGGCAAGCGTCCAGTCATCCGGCTGTCGGCCAGCGGTGCGTCGAACAACACACTGGGCCAGGGGCTGGTGTATGTGGATGAATCCAGCGGTATCACGCTTGAAAACCTGGATATTGACGGTGGCACAGCAGGCAGCGTGGGCAAAGCGGGCGTGTACGTGCGCGCGGGAGAGAACCTGACGCTGCGCAACGTGCGCGTGAGTGGCTTTGGCCGCGTGGATGCCAACGGCATCTTCGTGGCGGGCGACGCATCCGGCGTGCTGCGCCTGGACGGGCTGGAGCTGAGCGGCAACGGCGGCGACAGCGGGCCAGAGCACAACATTTATGTCAACGCCAGCCATGTGGACGACAACTTCACCGTGTGGATGACCGGATCGTATTCGCACGACGTGTACTACGGCCACACCTTCAAATCGCGCGCACAAGTCAATCTGCTGGAGGGCAATTATTTTCAGGGAGGCGTGGGCGGCAGCCGCCAGGCCGAGGCATATCTGGTCGATCTGCCCGAAGGCGGGCGGGCCTTGCTGCGCAACAACCTGTTGATCAAAAACGCCTCGGGCGACAACTCCAACGGCGCGCTGGTGACCTACGCTGTCGAGGGCGCGCCCGCAGGCCGTACGCAGTCGCTGGTGATCGAGCACAACACCTTCATGGCCTATGCCAAGACCTACGACGGGCAGCACCTGATCTACCCCATCTTCACGCGCTACCAGTCGGACGACGGCACCAGCACCTGGCCGTTCGCCAAAGTGGCGGTTCAAAACAATGTATTTGTCGGCTTTTGCGGCACCCAAGGGCGTGCGGTCTACCGGGGTGATGCGGCTTGGACGCTGGATTTTGATGATCTGAACGCCGGTTTTTCGCCTTTTGTGAAAACCATGCAAGGCAACGCGCAAACCGTGGGCCGCCCGAGCTACGTGCACCAAAGCAGCAGCCAGCAGCGCCAGACGGCGCTGGCCGGTGCGTTTGATTGAGCCGTGTGTTGTGTGGTTGGCCGTGCCGTCAACGGATCATCAGGCCTGCTAGCCGCTGCATGTGGCAGCGCTGCGTCAAAGGATGTAGCGCGACAGGTCTTCGTCTTGACTGAGGGCCGACAGGCGCTCATCGACGTAAGCCGCATCGATCACCACGGTTTGCCCTTCCAGCCGGGTGGCGTTGAAGCTCACGTCGTCCAGCAGGCGCTCCATCACGGTGGACAGGCGCCGCGCGCCGATGTTCTCGGTCGATTCGTTGACGGCAAAGGCGATCTCGGCCAGGCGCGAAATGCCCTCGGGCCGAAAATCCAGCGCCACGCCTTCGGTCTGCATGAGCGCCTGGTACTGGCGCACCAAGGAGGCATCCGTCTGCATGAGGATGGCCTCGAAATCCTGCACCGACAATGACGCCAACTCCACCCGAATCGGCAAGCGCCCTTGCAGCTCAGGAATCAAATCGCTGGGTTTGGCCAGATGAAACGCGCCTGAGGCGATGAACAGGATGTGATCAGTGCGCACCATGCCGTATTTGGTGCTGACGGTGGTGCCTTCCACCAGCGGCAGCAAGTCGCGCTGAACCCCTTGGCGCGACACTTCGCCCGCACTGCTGCCTTCTCCGCTGCGCGAGGCCACCTTGTCGATCTCGTCAATGAAGACGATGCCGTTTTGTTCCAGGTTATGCACGGCCTGTTCGCGGATATCGTCGTCGTTGACCAGTTTGGCGGCTTCTTCGTCGATCAACTGCTTCATGGCTTCGCCAATGCGCACGCGGCGCGTTTTTTTGCGGCCCGTGCTCAGGTTGCCCAGCATGCCTTTGAGCTGCTCGGCCATGTCTTCCATGCCCGGCGGCCCCATGATTTCCATGGTGGGGGTGGGCAGGGCCAACTCGATCTCAATTTCTTTGTCGTTGAGCTGACCTTCGCGCAGTTTTTTGCGAAAAGCCTGACGCGCGGCCCCATCGGTGGGGGCTGCGTCGCTGCCGTCTGCGTTGCGCGCGGGCGGCAGCAGCACGTCCAGCACGCGCTCTTCGGCCAGGTCTTCGGCGCGCGAGCGGTGCTGTTTCATGGCTTGCTCGCGCTGCTGTTTGACGGCCATCTCGGCCAGATCACGAATGATGGCGTCGACATCTTTGCCCACATAACCGACTTCGGTGAACTTGGTGGCTTCGACCTTGATAAAGGGCGCATTGGCCAGCCGGGCCAGTCGGCGTGCAATCTCAGTCTTGCCCACGCCGGTGGGGCCGATCATCAAAATGTTTTTGGGCGTGATTTCGGGGCGCAGCTTGTCATCGACCTGCTGGCGGCGCCAGCGGTTGCGCAGCGCAATGGCGACGGCGCGCTTGGCGTCTTGCTGGCCAACGATAAAGCGATCAAGTTCGGAGACGATCTCCTGCGGCGTCATGGCAGACATGGGCATCTATCAATCATGAATGAAAATAGGCTTTAGAGCTAGAAATATCTGCGTTAGCAGCTATTTATTGAGGAGCAGCTACAGCGTTTCAACGGTGTGGTGCATGTTGGTGTAAATGCACAGCTCGCCAGCGATTTCCAGCGCTTTTTTGACCACCTGATCGGCGGGCAGCTCGGTGTGATCGAGCAGCGCCTTGGCGGCCGATTGTGCATAGGCGCCGCCGGAGCCGATGGCGACCAGGCCGTGCTCAGGCTCCAGCACGTCGCCATTGCCAGTGATGATGAGCGAAGTTTCTTTATCAGCAACCGCCAGCATGGCTTCAAGCCGACGCAGCACGCGGTCAGTGCGCCAATCTTTGGTCAGCTCAATGGCGGCCCGGCTCAGGTGGCCTTGGTGCTTTTCCAGTTTGGCCTCAAAACGCTCGAACAGCGTAAAGGCGTCGGCTGTGGCCCCCGCAAAACCTGCCAGCACCTTGCCGTGGTAGAGCTTGCGCACCTTGCGCGCAGAGCCTTTGACCACAATGTGGCCCAGCGTTACCTGGCCATCGCCGCCAATGGCAACTTGCCAGCCCTCGGGTGTCTGGCGGCGGACGCTGACGATGGTGGTTCCGTGAAATGATTCCATCGTCTTATGGTGATGGCAAAACGTGATGAATCAAGGGGACAGGTGTTCAGCATCTGCATATTTCAGATGCGTGGGGGTGGCTGCGGTCAATCGGCCCGCAGGACGACGCTGGCGTTTTCGGTAATGCCAATCACGCCAAAAAAGGCTGCCACCAGCCGGTTCACCTGCTTGAAAGTGACGGCGCGCCCAAGGCTGCCTTGGGCCATGGCCCAGTTGAGCAAATCGCCCGCCGCACCAAAGTCCACCCGCCGCAAGGTGCGGCAGTTCAATTCGACGACGGTCATGCCGGCGTCGATGCGAATCGCTTGCAGTGTCGTCTCGGCTGAACCCACCAGCTCCCCCGTCAGTTCTGCGCGCTGGATGCCATCGCCCAGCCCGCCTAAAGCACTAGGTGGCGGCTCCGTGTGGCCAAACTGACTCGTTGGCAGGCTGTCATGCGCTTGGTCACCCTCATCGGGTAGCAGCGTATGGCCTTCGTCGGACAGCGGACTGTAGCTGCTGGCCGGGTCTTCCCAGGCGGGTGGCGATACTTCGTAGGTCACGCAATAGCTCAACGCCACAAAATCAAACTGATCCATCTCGCCCATAACGCGCAGTAAATTCAGTCGCGTGCCCCACCACTGCGGATCGGCAGATCGATCGTCGGCGGGGGAATGATCTTCCAGTATTTGCAGTACATGCTCGGCTCCTGCAAAACGCAGTTGCACCGGCTCACTGGCCCAGCGTTTGAACAGATTGTCCAAAATGGGCAAGGCGTCCAGCTCCATTGTTTTGAGCTTGCGCCAGTCAATGCGCCAGGGCTGCGGTGAGCGCGCCAATGCCCCATTCAAGGCCGCGAACGACTGCGCATTCAGACTGGCCGGACATACCCAATGAAAAGTCCCTGCGGGTTTGGCGACAGGTGCCACCGTGCTGGCCACTGGGCCGGGCGAGACCACCGCTTCGCGCCCCCATTGCGGGGCCGAGCGCCCAAAGCGGGCTGCAAACTGCAACGCCATGCCATCGAACTTGTCTTGTGCGTCCGTGGCGCGGTACAGATCGAACAGGGTCAGCCAAGTGTCGGTGTCGTCTTCGCGCCGCCCGCCTTCGGCCAGCAACTCGAGCAAGCCCGCCTCGGCACCTTCTGCATCGCCATTGGCAAAACGCACAGCAACTTCTTCGATTTCAGGGTCCAGCTTGGCAGGGGCTGCCACCTCCACCTGAAAGTCGCCCACCATGCCACCCAGAAAGTCACCATCCGTAAAGATGGGCTTGGGCACGTGGGGTGCCGCAGTCGGCCTGAGTGAGGTTGTCGCTGGCATCGCTGATGGCGGCATAGCCGGGGGCATCGGCATGGCGGCAGGCGCTGAAGCAGCTGCCTGCGCGTGTTTGCCCGCGCGAATGCGTGCCAGCTCGGCCTCGAACTCCGCGTCGTCCATGGGCACGGTGTGCACGAAGGTGCCGGGCAGTCTTTCTGCTGCACCGTGCGATAGCACTCCAGAATTTTCCATCGGCAGCCTGGAAGATGAAGAATGTGAGGCTGAAGACGGAGAAACTGAGGAGTGAGGAAAAGACGGCGCGTGGGCAGAGGTGGTGATGTCAGGTGCTCTTGCTGTCGATGCGGCCGCAGCTTGGTTGGTGGCGGGCACAGATGCGGTTTGCCCCCCTGAGGCCTGACCATCGGGACGTTTCAACCAGGTCGTCGACATTTGCGCTTCAATTTCGTCGATCTTTTTGATCGTGTGCTCGCGCTTGATCTGATTGTCAGCAGGTTGCTCGCTGGGGAAATAAGAAGGGCCAGGCAAGGCATCTTCCGGATTCAGTTTTTCCTTGCGCCGCAACTTGCGCAGCATGTCGAATTCGCGGTTGCGCACAAAGTCATTGCGGCGCTTGCGTTCGATCATCTCCTTGAGCGCCAGACGTGATTCGGAATGACCAGAATCGGCAGGCTCCGGCCGGTCCAGATCAGCCCAATGCGTGGTTGGGCTTTTGACGAACTTGACCATTTTGGAGAGCAAGCCCCCACGGCTGCTGGAGTTTCCGCTGCCGTCCGTGTCGGGTGTTTTGCTCATGGTCAAACGCTCTCCTGCGCTGGATGTTTGGCGCAACTGTCAGTCGCCAAACATCTTCTGTTTCATTTCGCGGCGCTGCTGCGCTTCCAGCGACAGTGTGGCTGTCGGGCGGGCCAGCAGACGCGGCACGCCAATCGGCTCGCCTGTTTCGTCGCAATAGCCGTAGTCGTCCGCGTCAATGCGGGCGATGGATTGTTCAATCTTTTTCAGCAACTTGCGCTCGCGATCGCGTGTGCGAAGCTCTAGCGCATGCTCTTCTTCGATGGTGGCTCGGTCTGCTGGGTCGGGCACCACCACGGTGTCATCGCGCAGGTTTTCCGCCGTTTGGTCGGCGTTGGCCAAGATGCCGTTTTTCAGGTCGACCAGCTTGAGGCGGAAAAACGCCAGTTGCGTGCCGTTCATGTATTCGCCGTCGGGCATGGCGATCACCTCGGCATCCGAGAGTTGCTCGACGGGTTTGGATTTCCAGTTGTTGGCCAATTTGGGGTTTTTCTTGACGGCGACAGGCACAGGAGGAGGTGCCACGATGGGCATAGGCAAAATTTTTGGAGCAACTGCAGGTGCTGTTGCCGGGGCAGCCTTGGTCGCTTTTTTGTTTGGCGCAGATTTCTTGCGTGATGAAACAAGGTTGGTAGGCTTGACGGGGGTTTTGGCCACAGTTGCTTGCTTTTTGGCGACAACCCCTTTTGGGGTAGCGAAAGTCTTGGCCGCAGTGGGTTTAGCGGCACCCCTTTTGGCAGCCACAACTTTTCGAGCCGCTGGTTTGGCAGTCGGTACTTTGGTCGAAGTTGCCTTCGATTGGGCCGTTTTTTTGGCCGCAGCCATGGATTTCACTTCTGGCGTCTCCTGTCGTAACCGCACAAGCTCCAAGTTTGTACCGTCACGTGACGTGCGGGACAAAGCATCTATGCCCAACCCCGCGTAAAGCCCGCTCATTCACCGAACCGGGCAACCTCACCAGACCACTATGAGTCTGGTGACCAACGACTTCAGAGGCGGCGATTGTATCGGTACCGCGACATATGCCGCAGCCAAGGGCATGCCAAGTCGGTTACAGAATGTTGAAACTGCGCAATTTCGCGCAATCCTGTACGATTGACGGCGTCATATTTGGAATGCTGTGGCAGCAGTCATCACACCAAGCATTGCTCTAAACCCTGGGTCAAGATATCGCGTGGCAGATCGATGCCGATGAACACCATTTTGCTCACGCGCGGCTCATCAGGCTTCCAGACTGGCCCCAGGTCGCTTCCCATGAGCTGGTGCACGCCTTGGAAAATCACTTTGCGCTCGACCCATTGCATCGACAGCACGCCTTTGTAGCGCAGCATGCGCGGCCCATAAATGTTGACGATGGCACCTAAAAAATCCTCCAGCCTGGCCGGATCAAAGGCGCGTTCGGCGCGAAAGATAAAGCTTTTGACGTCATCGTCATGATGGTGGTGGTGCCCATGCTGGTGCGAGGGGTGATCGCAATGTTCGCCATGTGCATGGTCATGGTCATGGTGATCGTGGTGGTCGTCGACGGTCAGAAAATCCGGATCAATGTCCAGCTTGGCGTTCAGGTTGAAACCCCGTAGATCAAACACGTCCTTGATGGGCACAGCACCAAAATGTGCCACGCGCTGCTCGGCGCGCGGGTTCATGTGCTTTAAGCGGTGCTGCAAGGTGGCCAGCTCGTCGGCTGACACCAGATCGGCCTTGCTGATGAAAATCTGATCGGCAAAGCCCACTTGGCGCTGCGCCTCCACGCGGTCATTCAGTTGCTGAGAAGCGTGCTTGGCGTCTACCAAGGTGACGATGGCGTCCAGCAAAAAACTTTCGGCGATTTCGTCGTCCATGAAAAAGGTTTGCGCGACCGGGCCCGGATCGGCCAGGCCGGTGGTTTCGATCACCACACGCTCAAAATCCAGCTCGCCCTTGCGCCGTTTGGCGGCCAGGTCGGCCAGCGTGGCGCGTAAATCTTCACGGATGGTGCAGCAGATGCAGCCATTGCTCATCTGGATGATCTGCTCGTTGGCATCGGTCACCAGAATGTCGTTGTCGATGTTCTCTTCGCCAAACTCGTTTTCGATCACGGCAATTTTTTGACCATGCGCCTCGGTCAACACGCGCTGAAGCAAGGTGGTTTTGCCCGAACCTAAAAATCCCGTGAGGATGGTGGCAGGAATCAATGACATGGCAGCCCGGTGCACCCTAACGTGGGTATGAAGTGAATGAAAAACCAGCGTGCAGTTTAGCGATGTCTTAAAAATGGCATGCTTTTGAGCGAAGAACTGTCGGTCTTACTTCTCGAGGCCGCGCAGCAGGCGTGCCCACCTCGCTGCGGAGCAAGCGATACGGGAACGCCGTGGCCGACGCACCCCCAGTCACCAACGCTGCCCCCTCAGAGGAAAGGCGCGCAGCACCACAGGGGGTACGTAAAGGTACGTCAATAGTGTGAAGCCCGCCGATACGCCGGATTCTGTGCAGCGCGGTGACCCGCGCTGTGACCGCCATCAATCTGGGCCGCCGGTCGCCCGGGCGGCTCGGTGCCACCTACCCGCCAGCTCAGCGGGTCGCCTCAACGCTGGCCTACTTGGTGTTGCTGCGCGCAGAGATTGCCCGTTTCACCCACCTTGGTTGCTCGTACCTCTGGCTTGCGCCTTCGGTGCGGCACCCAAGGTGACTCGTCTCTGTTGCTCTGATCCTCACCTCACGGTGGAGAGCCGTTAGCTCCTGCGCTTACCCTGTGCAGTCCGGACGTTCCTCCAGCGCGCCCTTTCGGGCCTTGCGCCAGCGGCGGTCTGGCGGGCTTCACGGGGTGCATTATCGCTTTCAGTTATATCCATAGGCGTGACGCGGCGTGTGCACTGCGCCAGAATGGCCCACTTCACCCTTTTGAACCTGAAGAGACAAACCTATGAAAGCCGACAACATCCTGCAAACCATTGGCCGTACCCCCGAGGTGCGCATCAACCGCCTGTTTGGCCCTGGTGCCCACGTGTGGGTCAAAGCCGAACGCGCCAACCCCGGCGGTTCGGTCAAAGACCGCATTGCCCTGGCCATGGTGGAGGCGGCGCAAGCATCAGGCCAGCTTAAACCCGGCGGCACCATCATCGAACCCACCAGCGGCAACACCGGCGTGGGCCTGGCCATGGTAGCCGCTGTCAAGGGCTACAAACTGGTGCTGGTGATGCCCGACAGCATGAGCGTGGAGCGCCGCCGTTTGATGCTGGCCTACGGGGCCACGTTCGATCTGACGCCGCGCGAAAAGGGCATGAAAGGGGCCATCGCCCGCGCTGAAGAGCTGGCCGCGCAAACACCCGGTGCCTGGATACCGCAGCAGTTTGACAACCCGGCCAACGTCACGGCGCACGAGCAAACCACGGCGCAGGAGATTCTGGCCGATTTTCCTGACGGGCTGGACGTGCTGATCACCGGCGTGGGCACGGGCGGCCACATTACCGGCTGCGCGCGTGTGCTCAAAGCCCAATGGCCGCAATTGAAGGTGTACGCGGTGGAGCCGACACAATCGCCCGTCATCAGCGGTGGCGCACCCGCTCCGCACCCCATTCAGGGCATTGGCGCAGGCTTTGTGCCCAAAAACCTCGACACCAGCTTGCTGGATGGCGTGATTCAGGTCGAAGCCGAAGCCGCCCGTGAAATGGCGCGCCGCTCAGCACGCGAAGAAGGCATGCTGGTGGGCATCAGCAGCGGGGCCACGCTGGCCGCCATCGCCCAAAAGCTGCCCGAGCTGCCTGCCGGTGCCAAGGTGCTGGGCTTTAACTACGACACGGGTGAGCGGTACCTGTCGGTGGAAGGGTTTTTGCCCGCGTAAACCTGTGCCATCCAATCCATGACGTGCACGGACGCCACGGGCACTATGACCCAGTGAACAAAACGTGACTCGGACTGTGACTCAGCCCACCCCCAAGGAGACTCTGTACATGCAACGCCGCACCCTGATCCGTTCCGCAGCCTTGGCCGCGGTCAGCAGCAGCCTGGGCGCACCTGCCCTGGCGCAGCAGTCTGACGTGGTGCGCCTGATCGTGCCGTATGCGCCCGGTGGTGGCAGCGACCGCGCGGCGCGGCTGGTGGGTGACAAGCTGGGCGCTCAACTTGGCCAGACCGTGCTGGTCGAGAACAAGCCCGGCGCAGGCGGGCGCTTGGCCGCCCAGCAGTTGCGTGGCGCGTCGGCCGACACACAGTCGCTGCTGCTGGCCAATCCAGCCATCATGGTGGTGGCTCCGCTGGTGTTCAAAAACAGCGGCTACGACCCGATGCGCGACTTTCAGCCGGTTTCCAGCGCCAGCAGCTATGAATTTGTGGTGGCGGTGGGCGCAGCAGTGCCGGTCAAGGCGCTATCGCATTTGCTGGCATGGCTGAAGGCCAACCCGGCCAGTGCCAACTTTGGCGTACCAGCGACCGGCAGCCTCCCGCACTTCTTTGGTTTGATGGTGGGCGAGAAGGCCGACGTCAAGGCGCAGGTAGTCGGTTATCGCGGCTCCGGCCCGCTGATGACGGATCTGATCGGCGGGCAAGTGCCCGTGGCTTTTGACACCATGGATGCCGTGCTGCCGCACGCTGAGGGTGGGCGGGTTCGCATCCTGGCGTCATCTGGCGCCAAGCGTTCCATCTTCTCGCCCCAGATCCCGACGTTTCGCGAAGCTGGGCTCGATCTGGTGGCCAGCGGCTGGAACTGCTTTTTTGCCCCAGCGGCGATGCCCGCAGCGACCGTCACGCGCCTGTCTGGTGCCATTGAAAAGGTGATGCGCGACGCCGACACCCAACGCCGCTTCGTCGATGCCAAGCTCACCCCGGTGGCCAGCAACGCCGCCCAGACCGCGGCCATGATCAAGGCATTCCGCGCCCAATGGGCACCAGTGGTGCAACGCTCTGGCTATCAGCCCTGATCCTGTAGCGCTGAACTTTGGGGCATATTCAAGCAATGACTGCAAAAGAATGACTGTAAAAGCACGCCCCAACATCATTTTTATCGTGGCCGATGATCTGGGTTACGCGGATCTGGGCTGCTACGGTGGTCGTCAAGCGGTGTTTGGTCCGGTATCGCCTGAGCTGGACAAACTGGCGGCTGGGGGCCTGAAGCTCACCCAGGGCTACAGCAACTCGCCCGTGTGTTCGCCCACGCGCTTTGCGCTGATGACAGCGCGCTACCAGTACCGCCTGCGCGGTGGCGCTGACGAACCCATCAATTCGCGCAGCCGCGGCAGCGACGTGCTGGGCCTGCCGCCCGGGGTGCCCACCTTGCCTTCGCTGTTGCGCGGCGTGGGCTATCGCACCGCGCTGATGGGCAAATGGCACCTGGGTTACCCGCCGCACTTTGGCCCGCTCAAGTCTGGCTACGAAGAATTCTTCGGCCCCATGTCGGGCGGCGTGGATTACTTCAGCCATTGCAGCTCAACCGGCCAGCATGACCTGTTCATCGGCAATGCCGAGCAGCAGGTGGAGGGCTACCTGACCGACCTGATCACCGAGCGCAGCATCGATTACGTGCAGCGCATGGCCGAAGGCGCACGCTGCGGCACGCCGTTTTTCCTCAGCATGCACTACACCGCGCCGCACTGGCCGTGGGAAACGCGCGACGACGCCCACATGGTGGATGACGTGCGCGCCAACCTGTTTCACCTGCACGGCGGCAACATCCACACCTATCGCCGCATGATTCACCACATGGACGAAGGCATCGGGCGCGTGGTCAAGACGCTGCGTGCGCAGAATCTGCTGGACGACACCTTGATTGTCTTTACCAGCGACAACGGCGGTGAGCGTTTTTCAGACAACTGGCCCCTGGTCGGCGGCAAGATGGATCTGACCGAAGGCGGTATTCGCGTGCCCTGGATTGCCCACTGGCCAAGCGTCATTCCGCCCGGCTGCGAAAGCGGGCAACTGTGCATGACCATGGACTGGTCGGCCACCATGATCGAGCTGGCCGGTGCCCGGCCGCAGCCGGACTACCCGCTGGATGGCGTGTCGCTGGCTGCGGTGCTGCGCGATCCGTCCACGCTGTTCGAGCGCCCTTTGTACTGGCGTATGAACCACCGTGGACAGCGCGCGCTGCGGCGCGGCGACTGGAAGTACCTGCGGGTGGACGGCAACGACTATCTGTTCAACGTGGTCGACGACGCGCGCGAGCGTGCCAACCGCGCACCGCGCGAGCCTGATCGTCTGCAAGCCATGCGTGCCGACTGGCAAGCCTGGGATGCCAGCGTGCCGCCGATTCCGCTTGATGCCACCGTCAGCCTGGGTTATGGCACCAAGGACATGCCCCAGCGCTGAAGGCGCAGGCCTGTGAATCCATATCCATCGCATCTTTCATCTGCTCATGCCTGGCCGCCTTGCTGCCGGTGTTCTTGCGGGGTTTGACCCGTCCACTGGCGGAAGGCGCGGGCAAAGCTTTTATCGCTGGCAAATCCTGCCGCGCGCGCCACGCGGGCGATGGGCTGGCGGGTGCGCAGCAGCAGGACGCTGGCGCGCGCGCAGCGCACCTCATCTTTCAGCGCTTGCAAGCTGCTGCCTTCGGCGGCCAGTTGACGGTGCAGGCTGCGGGTGGACAGCCCCAGTTGCGCGGCCAGAGTGTCGGCGGTGTGCACGCTGCCAGCCGGTTGCAACAGGCGGCGCACGCGGTGCGACAGCAGGCGGTCGCGTCGGTAAGGCCACACCATGATGGGCAAGGCGCGGCGCAGCATCTGGTCGAGCGCGGGAGCGTCGCGGCGCAGCGGCAATTGCAGATAGGGAGCGTCAAACGTCAGCGCGGCGTGGGGCGCGCTGAACTGCACCGGGCCGGGAAACAGGCGCGCGTACAAATCGGCATGCGGCGGCACAGCCAGCGGAAACTGCACCGAACGCAGCGCAATGTGCGAATCCACCAGCCAACTGGCCAACCCATGCACGTTGCGCAGCAGCGAGAGCAGGGCGAATTCACGCAGCACGCCCAGATCGCGGTGCTCGGCAATGTCAAGCCGCGCCTGGTCGCCGTGCTGGGTGAGCGAAAGGGTCACGTCTTCGGTCAGCAGGCGGTGGTGGCGGCACCAACGCGCCAGCGCCACGCCCAGCGTGGGCGCGCTGATGCTGGCGCGCGCCAGCATGCCGTAACTGCCCCAGGGCAAGCGGCGGCTGAACCAGCCAGGGGCTTCGTCGTCCAGCTCTTGCATGGCGGCGGCGCACAGGCGCTCGAACTGCAAGGCCGTGACATGGTTGCCTGGTTTTTGAATGTCTTTTGGCGTAATTTGCGCCTTGATCAAAGCCCCGCAAGGGTCGAGGCCGCGCTGTGCATACGCCTGAACAACCGCCTGAACCAAAGCCACAGGCGTGCGCGCTGGCAAATGCCATAGGGGGGTTGGAGTCCGCTGAGGTGCCATGCTTTCAGTGTTGATGAACTTGGCAGTTTTTGCAACCCGTGTGGCAACAGGCATGACCACTGCCGGGATAAGCTCCAAGACTTGGCAGGCGCGGACACTGGGTGCGTGCGATATAGGTGCGTGTGACATGGTGGGTTGTAGATGCGCTGCCCGGCAACCACCGCTGCCGCCAGTCACAACGACTACGATGGCGTGTGCACCGCCCGTGATAGAGACCAAGGAGACCAACCCGATGACCACCCAGTTGACTGAAAGCCACGCCCGCGGCAACGCCGACGCGCCGCTGCTGGAGCAGACCATCGGCGATTTTTTTGATGACATGGCGGCGCGCCAGCCCGATGCGCTGGCGCTGGTCAGCCGTCACGAGAGCGTGCGCCTGAGCTATCGTCAATTGCAGGCCGAAGCCAACCGCTTGGCCAGCGCCTTGCTGCGCACGGGCCTCAAGCCGGGCGACCGCATCGGCATCTGGTCGCACAACAACCTGGCCTGGGTGCTGATGCAGATCGCCACCGCCAAGGCGGGGCTGATTCTGGTCAACATCAACCCCGCCTACCGCATGGCTGAGGTGGAATACGCGCTGAACAAGGTGGGCTGCAAGGCGCTGGTGACGATGCCGCGCTTCAAGACCAGCGAGTACCTGGCCATGCTGCGCGAGCTGGGCGCGGCCAGGCTGCCCACGCTGAAAAACATCTGGTGGATTGACCTGCCCGGTGCTGCCGACGAAGCGGCGGGCGAGATCCCGCTGGCGCGCTTTTCCGCGTTGCTGGCCAGTGGCGATGCGCAGGACGGGCGCGTGGCCGAGGTGCAGCGCACGCTGCAAAGCACCGACCCCATCAACATCCAGTTCACCAGCGGCACCACCGGCTTCCCGAAGGGGGCCACGCTGACGCACCGCAACATCCTCAACAACGGCCTGTTCATCGGCGACTGCATGAAGCTGGGGCCACAGGACAAGTTGTGCATCCCCGTGCCCATGTACCACTGCTTTGGCATGGTGCTGGGCAACCTGGCCTGCCTGACGCACGGCAGCGCCATCATCTACCCCAACGACGGGTTCGATGCGCTGACGGTGCTGGAGACGGTGCAGGCCGAGCGCTGCACCGGCCTGCACGGCGTGCCGACCATGTTCATCGCCGAGCTGGACCACCCGCGCTTTGCCGAGTTCGATCTGAGCAGCCTGCGCACCGGCATCATGGCCGGCACCGCCTGCCCCATTGAGGTCATGAAGCGCGTGGTCGAACAGATGCACCTGCGCGAGATCACCATCGCCTATGGCATGACCGAGACCAGCCCGGTCAGCTGCCAGAGCAGCACCAGCACGCCGCTGGAAAAGCGCGTGGCCACCGTGGGCACCGTGCAGCCGCACCTGGAGGTGAAGATCGTCAATCCGGACAACGGCACCACCCTGCCGCTGGGCCAGTCGGGCGAGCTGTGCACGCGCGGCTATTCGGTGATGCACGGCTACTGGGGCGACGAGGAAAAAACCCGCGAGGCCATCGACGCCGAAGGCTGGATGCACACGGGTGACCTGGCCACCATGGACGCCGAGGGCTACGTCAACATCGTCGGCCGCATCAAGGACATGGTGATCCGCGGCGGCGAGAACGTCTACCCGCGCGAGATTGAAGAATTTTTGTACCGCCACCCCAAGGTGCAGGACGTGCAGATTGTGGGCGTGCCCGATGCGCGCTTTGGCGAGGAGCTGTGCGCCTGGATCGTTGTCAAGCCCGGCCAGCAGCTCACCGAAGACGAGGTACGCGCCTTCTGCAAGGGCCAGATCGCGCACTACAAGGTGCCGCGCTACATGAAGTTCGTGGCCGAGTTTCCGATGACGGTGACCGGCAAGATCCAGAAGTTCAAGATCCGCGACCAGATGAAGCAAGAGTTGGGTTTGTCAGAGCAAAAAACGGCCTGATCGCAGATAAATCAAGCGCAACAAGCTATTTAAATCATAGTAAAGGTGAATATGCCCGTCATTCAAAGCAAGCTCAGCGTTCGTTCGGCCGACTTTCAGGCCAACGCAGCGGCCATGCGCGCCGTGGTCGACGATCTGAAAGCGCAGGTGCAGCAAGTTGGCCAGGGCGGCGGCGAAGCTGCACGCAAAAAACACACCGATCGCGGCAAGCTGCTGCCACGCGTGCGCGTGCAAATGCTGCTCGATCCTGGCACGCCGTTTCTGGAAGTGGCCCCGCTGGCCGCGCTGAACATGTACGGCGGCGATGCGCCGGGCGGCGGCATCGTGGCGGGCATTGGCCGCGTGTCGGGCGTGGACTGCATGGTTGTCTGTAACGACGCCACGGTCAAAGGCGGCACCTATTACCCCATCACTGTCAAAAAACACCTGCGCGCGCAAGAGATCGCCGAGGCCAACCGCCTGCCCTGCATTTACCTGGTCGATTCAGGCGGAGCCAACCTGCCCAACCAGGACGAGGTGTTTCCCGATCGCGACCACTTTGGCCGCATCTTCTATAACCAGGCCAACATGAGCGCGCAGGGCATTGCGCAGATTGCCGTGGTCATGGGCAGTTGCACCGCAGGCGGTGCCTACGTGCCCGCCATGAGCGACGAAAGCATCATCGTCAAAAACCAGGGCACCATCTTTTTAGGCGGCCCGCCACTGGTCAAGGCCGCCACCGGCGAGGTGGTCAGCGCCGAAGACTTAGGGGGTGGCGACGTACACACGCGCCTGTCAGGCGTGGCCGACCACTTGGCTGAAAACGACATGCATGCGCTGGCGCTGGCGCGCCAAATCGTCGCGCAGCTCAACGTCAAAAAGCAGTACAGCGGCGATTTGAGGGCACCAGTGGCCCCTCAATATGAAACGGATGAGCTGTACGGCGTGATCCCCGTGGATACGCGCAAACCGTTCGACGTGCGCGAAATCATCGCCCGCATCGTTGACGGCAGCGAATTGCAAGAGTTCAAGGCCCGCTACGGCACCACCTTGGTGTGCGGCTTTGCCCGCATCGAGGGCATGCCGGTCGGCATTGTCGCCAACAACGGCATCCTGTTCAGCGAGAGCGCGCAAAAGGGCGCGCACTTCATCGAGCTGTGCTGCCAGCGCAAGATTCCGCTGGTGTTTTTGCAGAACATCACCGGCTTCATGGTTGGCCGCAAGGTTGAAAACGAAGGCATTGCCCGCCACGGTGCCAAGATGGTCACCGCCGTGGCCACGGCCAATGTGCCCAAGTTCACCATCATCATCGGCGGCAGCTTCGGTGCGGGCAATTACGGCATGTGTGGCCGCGCCTACAGCCCGCACTTTCTGTGGATGTGGCCCAACGCCCGCATCAGCGTCATGGGCGGCGAGCAGGCCGCCAGCGTGCTGGCCACCGTGCGCCGCGACGGCATCGAAGCCAAAGGTGGCCAATGGAGTGCTGAGGAAGAAGACGCCTTCAAAGCCCCCATCCGCCAACAGTACGAAGAACAAGGCCACCCCTACTACGCCACCGCCCGCCTGTGGGACGACGGCATCATCGACCCGGCCGACACCCGCCGCGTGCTGGCGCTGGGCTTGAGTGCGGCGCAGAACGCGCCGGTGCCGGAGGTGAAATTTGGCGTTTTCAGAATGTAGTGTTCGGCTTATCAATGGGGAGCGATGATGAACGATGCGGTATGGGGGTTTTTAAGCGCAGTGGCAGGTAGTCTGATTGGTGGAGTGATTGCGTGGAGAGTAGCGATGGTGGCTACACGCGCGCAAGTAGCAGCTGCGTTGGAGGCCACCAGTCTTCAAATCAATGCTTCGCGTGACATGGAGCGGCGCAAACAAGAGCGGGACTTGGCGCTCAAGTTACTGATTGAAATTGATGAGTTTGTCCATGTGTCGTTTCGTGGCTCGAAAGAAGACCGTCAATTGGCTGGCCGCACTATGTTGACAACTGCACTGACCGTTTTAAAGGTGGATGACGTCAAGGCCTTCAATGAACAGTTAACACGCATTGATCGCTATCACCAAGTCAGAGCGGCTGACAAATCAATTGCGGGTTTGACGAATTACAGTCAAGTTGAAAATTTTTTCGTCAGTCGAAATACCGTATTTGCAAAGACATTCTGAATGTTGATGTTTCGGTTTTTCAGAGATCAAGTACTGAGAAGTAGCTGCAAATGAGCTTCTACATCTACGCCATGACCCTGGCCCGCTACAACGCCTGGGCCACGCAGCGCCTGCTGGATGCGGTGGCGCAGGTGCATGAAGACGACTACCGCCGCGATGTGGGCCTGTTCTTCAAGAGCATTCACGGCACGCTGAACCACCTGCTGGTGGCCGAGCACCTGCTGTGGTTCCGTCGCTTTGCCGAAGGCGTGTCGCCCAAGCTGGCGCTGGATGATGAAGTGGAGCCTGACCGCGCTCGTCTGGCCGAGCACTTGACTGAAGGTGCCGCATCCTGGCAACCGCTGATTGTCAGTTGGTCTGCTGACCGTTTTGACGGCGTACTGAGTTACACCACCATGCGCGGCCAACCAGCCACACTGCCTTTTGCCGCCACGCTGGCCCATGTGTTCAACCACGGCACGCACCACCGCGGGCAGATCACCGCGTTGGGCCAACCGTGTCCTGAGCTGGACATGGTCTACATGCTGCAAGACGAATCGAGGAACCCATGACAGAACAAGCCATCCGCATCAGCACCCAGGGCCATGTGGCCACGGTAACGCTGAACCGCCCCGAGGTGCGCAACGCCTTCAACGACGAAGTCATTGCCGAGCTGACTGAGGCGTTTGTCCGTTTGGGGGATGCGCCCGAGGTGCGCGCCATCGTGCTCATGGCCGAAGGCAAGGCGTTCTGCGCCGGTGCTGATTTGAACTGGATGCGTCGCATGGCCGACTATTCGCGCGATGAAAACCTGGCCGACGCCGAAAAGCTGGCCTTCATGCTGCGCACGTTGTACGAATGCCCCAAACCCACCATCGCGCGCGTGCAAGGTGACGTGTATGCCGGCGGCCTGGGCCTGGTGGCGGCGTGCGATGTGGTGGTGAGCGTGCCCACGGCGCACTTTTGCGTCAGCGAGGTCAAGCTGGGGCTGATTCCGGCCACCATCAGCCCCTACCTGATCCGCGCCATTGGCCCCCGCGCGGCGCATCGCTACTTTTTGACCGCCGAGCGTTTTGATGCGGACGAAGCGCACCGTCTGGGGCTGGTGCATGAGGTGGTGCCCGCCGATCAATTGGACGCCAAGGTGGGCGAGCTGGCCAACGCACTCACCACCAACAGCCCCAATGCCGTGCGCGAATGCAAAAAGCTGGTGCACGAGGTGGCGTACCACAACATTTCGCGCCTGCTGATCGAGCGCACCGTGGAGGGCATTGCCGACATCCGTGCCAGCGACGAGGGTAAAGAAGGCGTGCAGTCCTTTCTTCAGAAACGCAAAGCAAGATGGTTGTAACCCCCCCTGAGTCGCTGCGCACCTTCCCCCGGAAGGGGGACAACGCCACTGGCCATGCACAACACGGCCACGACGTTCGCTGGCCTGGCCTGTTCCGCAGCCGTTTGGTCACGGGCGCGACTTGCGGCGCAGCCACTGGGAGCGTGGCGATGTGCAGGCTTCGGGTTTGTGTGATTAAAGCGGCCTCTGGCGCTTTCGTGACAAGCATAGACGGCTATCAAAAAAGTAGCTTTCTGGCGCGTGTGGGCGGGTGATGGACGACTTCATTCAACACCTCGTCCAATGGCTGCATGGCATCGGCATTCATCCCGGCACGGATGCGGCGCAGGCCGTCGGTCAGGCGGCGGGGCAGGTCGCGGGACAGATGGGCGCTGCGGTCAACGCGGCGACAGCGCAGCTCGACATGCCCAGCCTGCTGGCGCTGGCAGCGGCGCTGGGCTGGGCCAGCGGTTTCAGGCTGTATGCGGTGGTGTTTTTGACTGGGGCCATGGGTTACGCGGGCTGGATCGCACTGCCCGAAGGGCTGCATCTGCTGCAGCACCCGGCGGTGCTGACGGCCAGCGGCGTGATGCTGCTGGTGGAGTTTTTGGCCGACAAGATTCCGTGGGTGGACAGCCTGTGGGATTCGGTCAACGCCTTTATCCGCATCCCGGCCGGGGCGCTGCTGGCCGCTGGGGCGTTGGGGGCCGATTCGGCCGCCATGGGCCTGGTGGGTGCGCTGCTGGGTGGTTCATTGGCGGCCACATCGTTCGCCACCAAGGCCACCACGCGCGCAGCCATCAACACCAGCCCCGAGCCGTTCAGTAACTGGCTGGCCTCCTTCTTCGAGGACGGACTGGTCGTCGGCGTGGTCTGGTTGGCGACACAACATCCAGTGGCGTTTGGTGTGGCGCTGGCGTTGATGCTGGTCGTATCGGTACTGCTGCTGGTGGTGTTGTTTAAATTTTTGAAGCTGGTGATTGCCAAGCTGCGCGGACGCGGGGGCGATCCGCCCGCGTCGGTGTCCACCTGACGTCTACCTTGTTTTGTTTTTGTGAAAGTTGATTTTCTGATGCAACCCCTTGCTTCTTCGCTGCCGAATGCCTCCCCCACACCCGAGGGTACATCCACCACCTGGACGGTGGACGCCGTGGCCGCACTGCTGGATCTGCCGCTGTCTGATCTGATTTTTCGCGCCCAACAGGTGCATCGCACGCATTTCGATGCCGATGTGGTGCAGTTGTCCACGCTGCTGTCGATCAAAACCGGCGGATGCGAAGAAGACTGCGCGTACTGTCCGCAGTCGGCGCATTTCGACACCGGCGTCACGGCCGACAAGCTGATGCCACTGGATGAAGTGCTGACCGCTGCGCGGGCGGCGCAGGCCAGTGGAGCCACGCGCTTTTGCATGGGTGCGGCCTGGCGCTCGCCCAAGCCGCGCCATCTGACTCAGGTGCAGGCCATGGTGGCTGCCGTGAAAGCGCTCGGTTTGGAGACTTGCCTGACTGCGGGCATGCTGGAGCCGGGGCAAGCACAAGCATTGCGTGATGCAGGGCTGGACTACTACAACCACAACCTGGATACCGCGCCTGAGTTTTATGGTCAGGTCATCACCACCCGCACCTACGAAGACCGGCTCAACACGCTGGCCCAGGTGCGCGATGCAGGCATGCGCGTGTGCTGTGGCGGCATATTGGGCATGGGCGAAACGCGGCGTCAACGTGCCGGGCTGATTGCGCAACTGGCCAACTTGTCGCCTTACCCCGACTCAGTGCCCATCAACAACCTAGTGCAGGTGCAAGGCACGCCGCTGGCGGGCACGCCCGAGCTGGATCCGTTTGAATTTGTGCGCGTGATTGCAGCCGCGCGCATCACCATGCCGCGTGCACTGGTGCGCCTGTCTGCCGGGCGGGAGATGATGTCCGAACAAACCCAGGCGCTGTGCTTTCTGGCCGGTGCCAATTCCATCTTTTATGGCGACCGCCTGCTGACGACAAAAAACCCGCAGGCCGAACGCGACCGCGCCCTGCTAGTCAAGCTGGGCATGCGCATGGATCACATGCGTGCGGATCAGCCCGCGCATGCTGACCGTGAGCACGCCCGCAGCCCGCAGGAAACCGTTGCATGAGTGATTTTCAAAAACTATTGCGCCCGAACCGAATGCCATCATGAGGAGACTTGTATGTTCACCAAAATCCTGATCGCCAATCGCGGCGAAATCGCCTGCCGCGTGGCCGCCACCGCCCGTCGCATGGGAGTCAAGACCGTGGCGGTGTATTCCGACGCCGACGCGCACGCCAAGCACGTCATGGCCTGC
The DNA here is from genome assembly GCF_047975795.1 of Ottowia sp. GTDB lineage: Bacteria > Pseudomonadota > Gammaproteobacteria > Burkholderiales > Burkholderiaceae_C > Ottowia. Next base: position 30,311 of record NZ_JBKEEE010000090.1, read on the forward strand.
GACGAGGCGGTGCACGTGGGCGGCAACGCGCCCAAAGAAAGCTATTTGCAATGGCAGCGCATCATCGACGCGGCCAAGGCCACGGAGGCACAGGCCATTCACCCCGGCTACGGTTTTTTGAGCGAAAACGAAGACTTTGCCAAAGCCTGTGCCGGTGCGGGCCTGGTCTTCATCGGCCCGCCCGCAGCGGCCATCAAGGACATGGGCTTGAAGGCTGAATCCAAGCGTTTGATGGAGGCCGCCAAGGTGCCGCTGGTGCCCGGCTACCACGGTGCTGATCAATCGCCCGAACTTTTGAAAAAAGAAGCTGATCGCATCGGCTACCCCGTGCTCATCAAGGCCAGCGCGGGCGGCGGCGGCAAGGGCATGCGCGCGGTGGACAATGCTGAGGGCTTCATGGCCGCGCTGGACAGTTGCAAACGCGAAGCCATTAATAGTTTTGGCGATGATGCGGTGCTGGTCGAGAAATACGTGCAGCGCCCGCGCCACATCGAGATTCAGGTATTTGGCGACGCGCACGGCCGTTACGTGTACCTGTTCGAGCGCGACTGCTCGGTGCAGCGCCGTCACCAGAAGGTGCTGGAAGAAGCCCCCGCGCCGGGCATGACTGAGAGCCTGCGCCAGAAAATGGGCGAGGCGGCCGTTGCAGCGGCGCGCGCCGTCAACTATGTGGGCGCGGGCACGGTGGAGTTCATCGTCGAGCAGCCGGGCAGCTACGACCAACCCGAAGACATGAAGTTCTATTTCATGGAGATGAACACCCGCCTGCAGGTCGAGCACCCGGTGACCGAGGCCATCACAGGCCTGGACCTGGTGGAGTGGCAACTGCGCGTGGCCGCCGGCGAGCCGCTGCCGCTGGCGCAAGACGATCTCGATTTGAACGGCCACGCCATCGAAGCACGCATTTGCGCCGAAAACCCCGACAACAATTTTCTGCCCGCTACTGGCACCCTGCACGTGTACCGCAAGCCTTTGTCCAGCGCTTTTGAAATTGACGAAGTGCGCATCGACGACGGCGTGCGCGAGGGCGACGCCATCAGCCCGTTTTACGACAGCATGATCGCCAAGCTGATCGTCTGGGGGGCTTCGCGCGAAGAAGCGCTGGGCAAGCTGGATGCGGCATTGGCTGCGGTGCGCATCGTCGGTGTGCAGACCAACGTACAGTTTTTGCGCCGCGTGCTGGCCACGCCATCTTTCAGCCAGGCGCGGCTGGACACGGCCCTGATCGAGCGAGAGAAAGCCAGTCTGTTCGACCAAGACCCGCTGGGCCTGCACATGGCCGTGGCTGCTGCCGTGGCGCACACCGTGCTGGCCGAGCATGGTGCCGAAACGCTGGACCCGTTCAGCCGCACCGACGGTTTTCGCTCGCACGGCGTGGCTTCACGTCGCATCGATCTGGAATACGCGGGCCAGCCCGTAGTGGCCAAGCTGCGCTATTTGCACGACGGCCTGCAACTGCGCGTGGGAGGCGATGCGCCCGCACCGCTGTCGATCGAGCGGTTGCCCGGCGGCGGCATTGACGTGCGCTATGGCAACCAGCGGCAGGTGGTGCACATATTTCCGCGCGGTGAGGTGATGCACGTGTTTGGCAGCGCAGGGGCTACGCAAATCACCGAGCTGGACGTGCTGTCACACTCGGGCGAGCACGCAGGCGAAGGCGGCCGCCTGACGGCACCCATGCCCGGTAAGGTGGTGTCCATCGCCGTCAAGGCGGGCGACAAAGTCAGTCAAGGTCAGGCGCTGGCCGTGATGGAAGCCATGAAGATGGAGCACACCATCGCCGCACCGCAGGACGGCGTGGTGGGCGAAGTGCTGTACGGGCCGGGCGACCAGGTGCCCGAAGGGGCGGAGTTGCTGCGGTTGAATGGCATAGATGAATAAGTTTTTGGTATGCCACTGCTGTTGACGCGCCAAGCGTTGCTCAAAGAACGGCAAACAGCTTTTTCTTGAATTCCGGCAAGCGCTTGAGTCCGATCCGACTGGTGGATAAGACGTCTTCCCAATGCAGGTAGGCTTGCCGCAACTCGGTAGCTGTTTGGCAACATTGAATAGCTTCTAGTAATGTTAGGCGTGTATTCGGCTGGAACACGGTATTGACGGTGTTCATCATGAAATTGCGCGCCATCTCTATTTCTTTTTGAGTGCGTTGACTGGCCGGGGGTAGGTCTAGCTCATGATGGTTAGATGCTTTGAGGGATGAGGCCGTGTCGAGCGTTGGTGATGATGCAGTGGTGCTGATGATTTTGATGAGCTTTTGCTCAAGTAGGCTTTTCAAAATTGACGGTGCATCATTGCCTGCACAAAATGGCTCCAATGCTTTGCCTATTTTTTTCCATCCACTAACAGTAACACTCGACGTTCAATGAGTGAGAGCGGGATGTGTTTGGTTTCAATAACCTGTTTACCAACAGATGTCTTGGCAAACGTTGCCTCAAGCAAAGGTGGTAAAAAACTTGTCATGAAATAGGATGCTCTAAAGAGAAGCAACGCTCGGTTAGTAAATTCAATTGAATACTGAAGTAAGCATTATTTTGACGCAAAGATCAATGATGGATAACCATAAAGCTGAGTTGTGAGTTGCCCCTGTTGGAATGGTGCGCCAGGGCATAGGCCGCTGGCACGCCGTTCGTGGCCACGCTGGTGGTGACCTGTCCCATCCAGCCGTGCCAGCTTAAAAGTGCACGACGCCAATGCAGACGCTTCGTCTGATGTAGATGACCATCAGGTCGGCTTACTGAACCCCTTGCGCGCCTTGATCACCCTGGCGCGCACCGCGCAATCGGCCGCATGATCATTGACCAGCCCCATCGCTTGCATGAAGGCATAGGCAGTGGTGGGGCCGACGAACTTCCAGCCGCGCTTTTTTAAGTCTTTGCTCAGAGCGATGGACTCGGCTGTGGTTGATACAGCTTCGGAGGAGGTTGCGGCCTTGGGTTCCCAGCGCCAGAAGTAAGCGGCGAGCGACCCCGCCTCTTGCACCAGTTCGACCGCACGTCCCGCGTTGTGGATGGCCGCTTCGATCTTGCCGCGATGGCGCACGATGCCTTCGTCTTGCAGCAGCCTTTCAACATCTTTGGCGGTAAAGCGCGCCACCTGGTGGAAATCAAAGCCTGCAAACGCAGCGCGGAAATTCTCGCGTTTGGCCAAAATGGTGCGCCAGCTCAGGCCTGACTGAAAGCCTTCGAGGCAAATCTTTTCAAACAGCCGCAAGTCGTCTGCGACCGGAAAGCCCCATTCGTGGTCGTGGTAGGCCATGTACTCGGGCGTGGCGGTGCACCAACGGCAGCGCAATTGGCCATCTGTGCAGAGAAGGGATGTGTTCATGGGTGCAGTATGGCGCTGCCCAGCAGGCAAACAAAAGGCACGGCGATCGCCGTGCCTGAAGTGTTGGCTGAGGCTGGTTCAGCCTCAATCGTTCTGATTGCCGCATACCGCCCGGTAAATTACCGCGCCAAGCATGCCGCCCACGATGGGAGCCACCCAGAACAACCACAATTGGCCCATTGCGCCGGTCTGTGCAAACAGCGCCACGCCGGTGGAACGGGCCGGGTTGACCGACGTGTTGGACACCGGAATGCTGACCAGGTGAATCAGCGTCAGGCACAGGCCGATGGCAATGGGGGCAAAGCCTGCGGGCGCGTTCTTGTGCGTCGACCCCATGATGACGAACAAAAAGCCTGCCGTCAGCACCACTTCGCACACCAGCACGGCCATCAGCGAATAGCCGCCGGGCGACTTGTCGCCATAGCCGTTGGAGGCAAAGCCGCCTACTTCAAAACCGGGCTTGCCGCTGGCAACCAGGTACAGCACACCAGCAGCGGCAATGGCACCGATGACTTGGGCCACCACATAAGGCAGCAAATCCTTGCCCGAGAAGCGCCCGCCCGCCCACATGCCAAACGACACGGCGGGGTTGAAGTGCGCGCCCGAGACGTGGCCCAGTGCATAGGCCATGGTCAGCACCGTCAGGCCAAAGGCCAGTGACACACCCACAAAGCCAATGCCCAGCTCAGGAAAGGCCGCCGCCAGCACGGCGCTGCCGCAGCCGCCCAGCACCAGCCAGAAAGTGCCGATGAATTCCGCCAGATACTTGTTCATACGCTGTCCTCGAATGCCTTGATGAAAAACAAGTCGCACATGCTAATAAAATCGGCGGGCGGCGTCAGCGTGGTGACGGTTTTTTGTGACCTATGTCCGTCTTTGTCGCCACCAAAGAACGAAATGTGCAGGCAAACGCTGCACAGGTATCAGGACGTTACCCGTGGCATTGCCCAAAACGCTCAGGAAGCCCCGCAGAGCAAGGCCCGTCAGTGGCTGTCAAACAACTGCTCGCCGCTGTTGGCGCGCGGGGCCGACAAGCCGAGATGCCGGTACGCGGCCAGCGTGGCCACGCGCCCGCGGGGGGTGCGTTGCAAAAAACCTTGCTGAATCAGGTAAGGCTCGATCACGTCTTCGATGGTGCCCGCTTCTTCACCAATGCTGGCGGCAATGTTGTCCAGCCCCACCGGGCCGCCGTCAAAGCGGTGGATCACGGCTTCGAGCAGTTTGCGGTCCATGATGTCAAAGCCCTCGGGGTCCACGTCCAGCATGGCCAGCGCAGCGTGGGCAATGGCCTGGGTGATGCGGCCCTGGCCCTTCACATCGGCATAGTCGCGCACGCGGCGCAGCAGGCGGTTGGCAATACGCGGTGTGCCCCGGCTGCGGCGGGCAATTTCAAAAGCGCCTTCAGCATCGGCAGCCACGTTCAGCAAACCGGCGCTGCGCGTGACGATGCGCGCCAGCTCATCCGGCGTATAAAACTCCAGCCGCGCCACAATACCAAAGCGGTCGCGCAACGGGTTGGTGAGCATGCCCGCACGCGTGGTGGCCCCCACCAGGGTGAAGGGCTGCAAATCCAGCTTGATGCTGCGCGCCGCTGGCCCTTCGCCAATCATGATGTCAATCTGGTAGTCCTCCAGCGCGGGGTAAAGGATTTCTTCTACCACCGGGCTGAGGCGGTGGATTTCGTCGATGAACAGAACGTCGTTCTTCTCCAGATTGGTGAGCAAAGCCGCCAGATCCTTGGGCTTTTCGAGCACCGGGCCGCTGGTCTGGCGCAGGTTGACACCCAACTCGTGCGCAATGATGTGGCTCAGCGTGGTCTTGCCCAGACCGGGCGGACCGAACAGCAGCACGTGATCGAGCGCCTCAGCACGCTTTTTGGCCGCACCGATAAAGATGTCCAGTTGTTCGCGTGCTTTGGCTTGGCCGACGTATTCATCCAGCAGCTTGGGACGCAGCGCGCGCTCCAGGGCTTCTTCGCGCGGCGATGCGGCGGCGGCCGATACCGTGCGCGCCGCCGCCGCAGATTCGGCGGGCAGGGAGAATTCGTCGGTCTGGATGGTCACGTCTTGGGCGTCACGGCAGCTTTGGCGGCGCAGTCAGGGTTGCACCGGTACACACCACAGACAGAGTGACAAGCGCATGACTTATTGCGCTGGCCAAGCATAGTAAGCCGTCCCTTCGTAATCGAAGTCGGGGTAAGTGGCGATGACGTAATCGCGCTCGCCTTCGCTCATAGTGTAGAAATGCGCCCGGCGCTGCGCGCTGTAAAAGCGGTACAGCGCACTGGCCCCGCTGCCGCTGGCCGTTTGCGCGTACCACGTTGGGCCTTCGTAGGTGTAGACCGGCATGGTGTTGATCACATTGTCACGCTCAGCCGCACTGATGGTGTAGAAGTGCACGCCTGTTTCGGTGTTGTAGAAGCGATAAACCGGACTCGCATTGGCGGCGGTGCCGTTGTAGGCGCGGTAGCTGATGCCTTCGTAGCTGTACGTCGGCAGGGTAGAAATGACGTAGTCACGCTCAAGCGCGCTGTTGGTATAAAAGTGCGCGCTGGTGACCGAGTTGTAAAACCTGTAGACAGGTGACAGCGTTCCCGGCTCGGTCGAGATGGCAGGACTGAGCCACTGCGACAGTGCCGAATACGCCAGATCCAGACGGCCATACACATCCCACCCGCCTGGGTTGGCGCAACTGGCTGTTCCGCCCAGCAATTGCCCAATCACACTGCCGTCGCTGGCAAACAGCGCGCCGCCGCTGCTGCCGCCTTCGGTCACGCCTTGTGTCCAGACCGTGCGGTAAAACTGCCCGCGGCTGGAAGACACATCGTTGCAGTAACCCTCATCATCGCAACTGGAGTACGCCACCACGCCGCCCAGGCTGTATTTTTGCCAGTCACCATCGGGGTGATGGATAGAAAAAACACTGCTGCCTGTGGCGACGACAGCGCTGGCGTCCCAGCCGGCAAAGATGGGATTGTTCGGGCTCGCGTTCAGGCGCATGAAAGAGGTGTCCGTGCTCTCTGCGGCATGCAGCAAGGTCGCGCCGCCCGTCAGAATCTGAAAGCGGCTGTCACGTGTGGAGCCATTGCAACTGCTGGAACGGTAATTCCAGTACGTCTCCAGCGACGTCGCCACCGTCTGGCTGGAAATGCAGTGGTTGGCGCTGAGGAAGTACGGCGTGCCGTCTTCCTTGGTGTTGTTAAGCAAGGTGCCCGTGCACACATAACCGTCACCACCATTCACAAAATACATCAGCGCCACGGCACGCCGCAGTGTTTCGGTGCTGCTGGTGCACGTCACATCCACGTTGCAGGCACCAGCATCTTTGAGCTGCATTTCAGCATCGACCGGCAGCGCCTTCAGGTGCGACACCTGGGGCAGCGCCACTTTCAGTAGCGCGGGATCCGTACCTGCGGCCAAATCGAACTCCAGCACCGCCTCAGCGCCTTCCACCGTCGGCAGCCAATAAGTGTAGGCGGCATCGCCCGTGGCGCCGGCATCCAGGTTGCGCTGAATGGCGCGCAGCACTTCGGCGCTGGCCACTTCCACCACCTGTTCGGCGTTCGGGGCGTACACGCGCAACAAGGTGCCGGGCGGCAACTGCTCTATCCGCAGGCCCAAACGCAAGCCTTTGGCGGCGGGCGACTGCACGCTGATGGCCGCACGCTGGTGGCCATCAGCAGCCCCACTCCAGCTTAATTGCGCGGCTGTTGCAGCGCTGTCGGCGGCCTGCGCGACACTGCGTGCCACGCCAATTTGCTGTGGCTGACCGGGCTGGGCCGCGGTAATGGGGGCCGCCTTCAGACCCGACAGCGGCTCCAGCGTGATCGTACGCGGGGCCACCCGATCGGCTACTTTTTGCGCCACCTTCTGGATTTGCACCAGCTTGGTATCGACCGCCTCCACGCTTTCCAGCATGCCCAGCTTGGTGACCGCTGCTGTGGCCACCGGTGCGCTGCTCACGCTGATGGCGGTTGCACCATCACCGCCGCCACAGGCGGCCAACGTGATGGCAGAAAAAACCACGGTCAGCGCCCACCTGCCCCGGCTTGGCTGGTCAGTGAGGCCATCGCTCAAAGATAATTTTTCAAAGCCTTGATGATTCTGAGTTGAATGCATCGCGCTGCCCTTCTGATGTGCCGTGTGATCTGGATACGATCCCTGTAGTATCCCTGCTTTTTTGGTCGGCCATCGTTGAGCAACCGCCCCTCGGCGACCTTTACAACCAGCGCGCCATCAAGCTGGCCACCGCGCTCAAGATCAGGGTGGTGGTCAGCGGAATCGACCAGTCGCGCCCCAGCCACCGAAAGCGGAAGTCGCCCGGCAGCCGCCCCAGCCCCAGCTTGTGCAGCAGTGGCTGAAGCCAGCTGATGAGCATCAACGCCAGAAAAATCACCAGCATCCAGCGAATCACAGCGCGCCTCCCAAAACCTACAGCCGGTGCGTGCGGTCGCCCGCCGCAAACCCCAGCGCGGGCGCATGGCCCGGCGTGGCCAGGCCGATGACCTTGAACAGCTCACCCATTTCGTGCTCGGCCAGCAACTTCATGGCGTTGGCGCGCATGGGCAAATCGGCTGCTTCCATCATTTGTGCCATGCCGCAGTTGATCAGAAAACGCCCCTGACTGGTATAGCCCAGCACGTCCAGCCCCGCGTTTTGCGCCGCCAGTGCCACGCCAGTGAAATCGACATGCGCGGTGATGTCCTTGTCACCCACGCTGACCAACGGGTTGTCGTCCATCCGGTGCGCCTGGTGGCACACCAGCGTGCCCTGGGTGCGCTCAGGCAGCCAATACTCGGCCTCAGGAAAGCCGTAGTCGATCAAAAATGCGGCCCCGGTACCGCCCCTGCCCAGGGCCTGCGCCAATGTGCTGATGAAGGCCGTTTGCTGCGGGTGAATTTCCGTCACCACATCATGTGCGCCAGGCACATCAATGGGTGGGCGCAATGGTGTGGGGCGGTCTGACCATTCAAAAACCGCTTCAACCCTGTTTTTTGCTTCATGATTGATAGCTTCATGCGCTTGTGCAGACTGCGCCAAAAGACCAAAACGCTCTGAAGTTTTCACACCACGCTCAAACCACTCACCCTTGCTCCGCGCCAGCAGCTTGACGGGCATCGCGTCCAGCACCTCATTGCCCACCACCACGCCGCGCAAAGCATCGGGCAGCCGATCGGCCCACTGCACACGATCACCAAAATGCGCCAGCCGCTGCTGCTGGCGCGCACGCAACGCGCCCGATACATCGACGATGGTGTAGCGCGAAAGGGCCGTGCCTTGCGCATCCAGCGCATTGATCAACTGCTCGGCCAGTGCACCAGAGCCTGCGCCAAACTCCCACACCGTATCCGTGCCCGTGCTCCACAGACTCTGCGCCACTTGCACCGCCAGCGCGCGGCCAAACAGCGGCGACAGCTCAGGCGCGGTCACAAAATCGCTGCCCGACTGCGGCAAAACCCCAAACTTGGCGCTGTCATGCGCGTAATACCCCAGGCCCGGCGCATACAGCGCCAAATGCATGAAGCGGTCGAACGGCAGCCAGCCGCCTGTCGTGTTGACTTCCTGGGCGATCAGTTGGGTCAGCGAAAAATGGGCCATCGGGGCCGTAGAACAAGACACTGGGTTCACACGGGCGATTGTCGGTGATGCCAAGCACCCCGGCGCATTCAGGCTTTCGTCTGAAGCGCGCGCTCATTGGCGAGCTGCACGGGCAGTGCCTGCTCACGCATAATTTGCGCACCTCATCCCCTTTGAACAACACTGAACCCGTCCGTTAATGACAGAAAGCCGTCCAGAATCCTGGGTGTTGATCACAGGCGCTGCACGCCGCCTTGGGCGCGAGCTGTGCTTGGCTTTTGCTCGCCAGGGCTGGAATGTCCTGGGCCACTTCAGGCACTCAGCGGCAGATGCCCGCACCACACGCGAATCGGTCTTGTCGCTGGGTGTGCGCTGCGAGATGATCGAGGTCGATCTGGCGCACCCACAAGCGGCTGTATCGTTGATGGACGCTGCCATCAGTGCTGCGGGCACGGTGCCACGTTGCGTCGTCAACAACGCATCGAGCTTTGAATCTGACGATGCCACCACAGTGTCCGAGGACCAGTTGCAAGCGGCGCTGCAAACCAATTTGGTGGCACCGCTTTTGTTGGGCCAGCAGCAGCATCTGCGCCTTGGACAGCGGTGGCTTGACTGGCCCGGCGCTTGCAGCCTGATCCATGTGCTGGATCAGAAAGTGCACAACCTCAACCCGGATTATTTTTCATACACCGTCAGCAAACTGGCACTGGAGCGCGCAGTGGCCTTGCAGGCGCAGGCGCTGGCACCCAGGCTGCGTGTGTGCGGAGTTTCACCGGGGTTGATCTACGTCAGCGGTCCACAGTCCGAAAGCAATTTCGCCGCAGCCCGGCAGGTGAATTTGTTGCGCACCCCGATCGACCCGCCTCTGGTCACTGAAGCGGTGGTGTTTCTGGCCAGCAATGCCGCCTTGACTGGTGTGACCTTGCCGGTCGACAACGGGCAGCATCTGGTGCCTCTTGAGCGTGATGTGATGTTTTGGGTTGACGCCAATGGGCCCGCCTTAGAAGGCCATCAACATGAATGATGCGATGGTCGTGTTTGCGGCACTGGACCGACGGCTGGCCCTAGAATGCCGGACGTTGATACTGCGCGACTATGCGGTGCAGGTGCGCATCGGCATCCATGATTTTGAGCGCGCAACGCCACAACGCATGCTGTTTGACGTGGACTTGTGTGTCCCGCTCGACCATGCACCTGCACGGCACGATGACATCGGCCAGACGCTGGACTACGATTTTTTGCGCACACTAATTGCGCGTCTGGCCCATCAAACGCACTTTGAAATTCAGGAAACTCTGTGCGACGCGATCTTGAATGAGTTGTTGACACACCCACAGGTACAGGCCGCGCGCGTCACCACGCGCAAGCCCGACGTTTATCCCGATTGCGCGGCGGTAGGTACACAGCGCGTAGGGATCAAGCCATGATGACGATGCCGTTGACACATGGTGCCCACACGTTGGCGCTAACCGGGCTGCGCTTCAACGCCAATTTGGGCATCCTGGCACACGAAAAAACAGCGCCCCAACCCATCCAGGTCGATGCCGAATTAAGCCTGGGCGCGCAGCCGCTGCACCCGCGCGATGACGACATCACGCATGTGCTGGATTACCGCAAGGTGCGCCAGATCATCATTGACGAGTGCACCGCCGAACACGTGAACCTGCTGGAGACCTTGATTGGCAAGGTATGCGCACGGCTGATGCAATTGCCCGGCGTGCAGGGCGTGCGGGTCAAGATCACCAAGCTGGAGATTTTTGACGACTGCGAGGTGGCAATCCGCATGGAAGCGGGACGCTGGTGAGCACGTCTTTTTGAGTCGAACTCTTGTGAGCCAAAACGCGCTCACCCAACCCGCATCACGCCAGCGGATTGCCCTCGGCCAGCGATTCCAGCAATTCGGCCGACGGCACGAAAAACAGAGTGCCGGTCACGGCAGTGCTGAAGTCCAGCAACCGGTCGTAATTGCCGGGCGGGCGGCCAATGAACATGTTGGTCAGCATCAACTCGGTCACTGCCGGATCGCGGGCGTAACCGATGAAGTAGGTGCCGAACTCACCGCGCGAGGCGTTGGCAAAAGGCAGGTTGCCGCGCAAGATGGCCATCTCGTTACCGTCATCGTCTTCCACCACGTTCAGCGCCACATGCGAGTTGCTGGGTTTGATGTCGTCGGCCAGTTCCAGGTTGTCCGCCTTGGTGCGACCGATCACGCGCTCTTGCTCTTCGCTCGAAAGCTGGTTCCACGCGGCCATGTCGTGCAGGTACTTTTGCACGATAACGTAAGTGCCGCCCGCAAAAGGTGCATCTTCATCGCCGATCAGCACCGCCTCTTCAGCCTCGCGCCCTTCGGGGTTTTCCACCCCGTCCACAAAACCAATCATGGCGCGCGCATCAAAGTAGCGAAAACCGTGCACCTCATCAACAGGCTGCACCGCATCGCCCAGTGCGCGCATGCACAGCATGGCCAGCTCAAAGCACATATCTTCGCTGTCAGCGCGTATATGCAGCAGCATATCGCCCGGCGTGGACGGCGCGTGATGCTTGTCGCCACGCAAGGCTTTGAACTCGTGCAGACCGGCAGGACGCGGCGCGCCAAACAGCCTATCCCAGGCGCGCGCGCCAATGCCCACCGCCATGCGCAACTGCCGCTCAGGCAAGCGCCGCCCCACGCTGCGCACCAGGCCCGCCGCGCCGCCAAAAAAATCGCGCACAGCATCTTCGGCCTCTGCGCCGGGCGCAATATTCAGCACGATAAAGTGCGCGGCCATGCCGTGCATGTCGGCAGGGGTTTGAGGCTCGGGAGCATCGGTGATCGTGGGCATGGTAGTTTTTGACAAAGTAGATTCGGACAAGGCACGCGCCTTGCTTGATCACGTTGACCACGCAAGGCGATGTTCTGCACAAGTCTATCAACCCAACACCTTGAGCCAAGTCCACCCAAGCGTGAAAGTCGTGAATGTTTTAATCCCCCAGCGCAGCGCATGACCTGGAACGCCACCCTCCAACTCCGTTACGCCCTCCATGAGGGTCGCTCAGTTGTCCATCACCGGCATCATGGGCCACTGCGCGTGCTCAAAAGTCTGTACCCCGAGTCGCCAGCGATTTGCCACAACGTGCTGGTGCACCCACCCAGCGGCATTGCCGGTGGCGACACGCTGGCGATACAAGTGCATGTGCAGGCACACGCCCACGGTCTCATCAGCACCCCCGGTGCCACACGCTTTTACCGCTGCGACCAGGGCAGCGGCGTGCAGCGCGTGGACGTGCAACTGGACGAAGACGCGCGGCTGGAATGGCTGCCGCTGGAAACCCTGATCTACCCCGGCGCACGGGCTGAAAACCACCTGACGCTGGCTTTGGCACCCAGCGCCGCCATGATCGGCTGGGACGTCGTCGGCCTGGGCCTGCCGCACGCGGGTCAGCCGTTTGATCGCGGCCACTTGCGACAACGCATCGACTGGCCGGGCGTGTGGCTGGAGCAAGCGCTGATCAACGCCGAGGACGACCGCTTGCTGAACAGCCCCTTGGGCCTGAATGGTCAGCGCTGCATCGCCACCGCCTTTTGCGCCCACGGCTCACCTGTGCCGCGTGCCGCGCGCGAGCAGGCGCTCGACCTCACCCGTGCCGCGCTGGCCGCACACCCTCTGGCACCCCGTGCGGGAGTCACCTGGCTGAACGACCAGCTGCTGGTGGTGCGCGTGCTGGCCGACGTGACCGAACCGGCCACCGCCTTGCTGCGACAGGCGTGGGGCGTGTGGCGGCATCATTTCTGGCATATGCCTGCTACGCCGCCACGGGTTTGGGCCGTGTGAGGTGGGTTACATGGGCCTCATATCGCCACCAAGCGCCGAATCCCCTTGGCCGCCATCTCGCTGCCCGGCCCTTGGGCAATGACTTCGCCGCGCTCCATGACCAAATACTCGTCGGCCAGATTTTCGGCAAAGTCGTAATACTGCTCGCACAGCAAGATGGCCATATCGCCGCGGTCGGCCAGCATGCGGATGACACGGCCGATGTCCTTGATGATCGACGGCTGAATGCCCTCGGTCGGCTCATCCAGAATCAGCAGCCTGGGGCCGGGGGCCAGTGCACGTGCAATGGCCAGTTGCTGCTGCTGGCCGCCTGACAAATCCCCGCCGCGCCGCTGGCGCATTTGGTCGAGGACGGGAAATAACTCAAACAACTCCGGCGGAATGGATGTGCCCGCCGGGCGGTAGGCCAGGCCCATGCGCAGATTTTCTTCCACCGTCAGGCGACCAAAAATTTCGCGCCCTTGCGGCACAAAGCCCATGCCAGCGCGGGCGCGCTCATACGGGGTGCGGCTTTGCAACGGCTGGCCGTTGAGTTCGATACCGCCGGTTTTAATGGGCACCAGCCCCATCAGGCTTTTAAGCAAGGTGGTTTTGCCCACGCCGTTGCGCCCCAGCAGCACAGTGACTTTGCCAATATGCGCTTGCAAGCTGACGTTGCGCAGGATGTGCGATCCACCGTAGTACTGGTTGATGTCTTTGACCTTGAGCATATGCAGTTTATGAATGAAATTGGCCTTCAATGCCAACGCAACAAGCGAATAGATTTTTATGGATTCGAGGGCACAAATTACGTCAACGCCCCAGATATGACTCGATCACCCGTTCATCAGCCTGCACCGCATCCAGTGTGCCCTGGGCCAGCACGCGGCCTTCGGCCAGCACGGTGACGGTGCCGGTGTCGCCCGCAATGGCGCGGATGAAGTGCATGTCGTGCTCTACCACCATCAGGCTGTGTTGGCCTTTGAGTGTGAGAAACAGCTCGGCGGTACGCGCGGTTTCTTCATCGGTCATGCCAGCGACGGGTTCGTCCAGCAGCAGCAAGGCGGGTTGCTGCATCAGCAGCATGCCAATTTCCAGCCACTGCTTTTGACCGTGGCTCAACAGTCCAGCCTGGCGGTGCACATGCTCGTTCAGGTGGATGGTGTGCAGCACGCTGGCCAGTTGGTCTTTTTGTTCGTCATCCAGCGTAAACACCATCGACGGGCGGATGCGCTTGTCGGTCTTGAGCGCCAGCTCCAGGTTCTCGAACACCGTCAACTGCTCGAACACGGTGGGCTTTTGGAACTTGCGGCCAATGCCCAGTTGGGCAATTTCAGGCTCGTTGTGGCGCAGCAGGTCGATGGTGGAGCCGAAGTACACGGTGCCGCTGTCGGGCCGCGTCTTGCCAGTGATGATGTCCATCATCGTCGTCTTGCCCGCGCCGTTGGGGCCGATGATGCAGCGCAGCTCGCCGGGGGCGATGTCGATGTTCAGGCCGTTAATGGCCTTGAAACCATCGAACGCCACATGCACGTCTTCCAGATAAAGAATGCGCCCGTGCGTTACGTCCACCTTGCCCCACGTGGCGATGCGGCCATAAGAGGCGGTGCGTCCGCCGGATTCTGTTTTGCCCACTTCGATGCGGGCAGTGTGCGCTTGCAGGCGCTGGGCACCAGCTTCCATCAAATCAGGGGTCATGTGCTTTTTTCCTTGCGCCGCAAGCGGATCTTCAGACGAGCTTTCAGGCGGCGTGCCAGCCCCACCACGCCATCGGGCAACCACAGCGTGACGGCGATGAACAGCGCACCCAGAAAGTACAGCCAGAATTCGGGCGCAGCCACCGTCAGCCAGCTCTTGGCACCATTGACGATAAAGGCACCGACGATAGGCCCGATCAACGTCGCGCGCCCACCCACAGCCGTCCAGATGACGATCTCGATCGAGGCAGCCGGACTCATCTCACCGGGGTTGATGATGCCCACCTGCGGCACATACAGCGCCCCGGCCACGCCGCACATCATGGCGCTGATGACCCAGATGCTGAGTTTGTAGGGCAGCGGCGCATAGCCCGAAAACATGACCCGGCTTTCTGCGTCCCGAATGGCTTGCAACACGCGCCCGTATTTGCTGCGAACCAGCCAGCGCGCCAGCAAAAAGAAAACCAGCAGCGTCAGGCCCGTCAGCACGAAAAGCGCCATGCGCATCTCGGGCGTGGCCATGGGCAATCCGGCGATGCGCTTGAAATCGGTAAAACCATTGTTGCCGCCAAAGCCGGTTTCATTGCGAAAAAACAGCAGCATCGCCGCCACCGTCAGCGCCTGCGTAATGATGGAAAAGTACACCCCTTTGATGCGCGAGCGAAAGGCAAACCAGCCGAACACAAAGGCCACCAGCCCCGGCACGGCCACAATCAAAATCAGGGTAGCGGCCAAGCTGTCCGACAGCAGCCAGTGCCAGGGCAGTTCTTTCCAGTCCAGAAACACCATAAAGTCAGGCAGATCGTTCTGATAGCTGCCCTCGCGCCCAATCTGACGCATCAGGTACATGCCCATCACGTAACCGCCCAACGCAAAGAACAGGCCATGCCCCAGGCTCAGAATGCCGGTGTAGCCCCAGATCAAATCCATCGCCAACGCGCAGATGGCGTAGCACATGATCTTGCCCAGCAGGCCCAGCATGTAGTCCGACAAATGCAGCGCGCTGTCCTCGGGCACCCACAAATTGAGCGCCGGTGCCACCGCGCAAACGACGATCAGCGCGGCCAAAAAAACGCCCCAGCCACCGCGCGTGAGCAAAGGCGTGCGCGCAGGCAGTAGCAAGGCGGCAGACGTGGCTGCGGAGGATGAAGACCACACAGCGCTCATGCTTCACGCCCTTTCAGTGCAAAGATGCCTTGCGGGCGTTTTTGAATGAACACGATGATGAACAGCAGCACCGCAATTTTGGCCAGCACTGCGCCGCTCCAGCCTTCAAGCAACTTGCCCGCCAGCCCCAGGCCCAGCGCGGCGTACACCGCGCCCGCCAGTTGGCCCACGCCGCCCAGCACCACCACCATGAACGAATCGACGATGTAGGCTTGCCCCAGATCCGGCCCCACGTTGCCCACTTGGCTCAAGGCGCAGCCCGCCAGCCCCGCAATGCCTGAGCCAAGCGCAAAAGCATAGGTGTCGATGCGGGCGGTGTTCACCCCCATACACGAGGCAATGGGGCGGTTTTGCGTGACCCCGCGCACGAACAGCCCCAGCCGTGTGCGGCCAATCAGATACGCCACACCCGCCAGCACCGCCACCGCAAAGACGATGATGACAAGGCGGTTGTAGGGCAGCATCAAATTGGGCAACACCTGCCAGCCGCCGCTCATCCACGCTGGGTTTTCCACGCCGACGTTTTGCGCGCCGAACAGCGAGCGCACGCACTGGATCAACACCAGGCTGATGCCCCAGGTGGCCAGCAATGTTTCCAGCGGGCGGCCGTACAGAAAGCGGATCACCCCGCGCTCGAGCACGGCACCCACCCCGGCAGAGGCCGCAAACGCCACCGGCACCGCCACCACCAGGTACCAGCCAAAAGCGCTGTCGGGCAGATAGCGCTGAAACGCCGCCTGCGTCAGGTAAGTGGCGTAAGCGCCGATCATGATCAGCTCGCCGTGCGCCATGTTGATCACGCCCATCAACCCGTAGGTAATGGCCAGGCCCAGCGCCGCCAGCAGCAGAATCGACCCCAGGCTGAGGCCGGTAAACAGCACGCCCAGCCGCTCACCCCAGGCCAGCCCTTCGTCGATGCGCGCGATGGCGGACTGGATGGCGACCTTGACTTTGGGGTCATCTTCGCGACTCAACTGCTCGTTCAGCAGCAGCTTCACGTCTGGGCTGCGCGCTTTTTGCAGCGCCTCGGCGGCTTGCAAACGTTGGCCCGCATCGTCACTGACCAGCAGCGTGGTGGCCCGCGCACGCTCCAGCCATTCACGCACCACGCCGTCTTGTTCGCGCGTCAAGGCGTTTTCAATCAGTGGCAGACGGGATTCGTCAGGTTCTTTCATCAGCGCGCGCGCAGCTTCTGTGCGCAAGGCGGGGTCGCCACTTTGCAACTGCAAGGCCGCCTTGGCCGCATCCAGCGCGCCGCGCAGGTAGTTGTTGTTGATCACGTCTTCGGCGTCATCGGGCAGTTGCACAGCGTCGCCAGTAACCGGATCGCTCGCCTGCTCGCCCTGCACCACATAAGCGGCGTGCGCGGTAACTTTGACCGCATCGTCTGCCAGAGCGTCGATAAAGGCGCGGGTGCGTTCATCGGCGTTCAGTACGGCGCTGTTGATGGCTTGCACGCGCGATTCGCTGTCACCGGTGGCCATGCCCAGGGCCTGCTCGACCGTCAACGCCCAGGCCGCCGGGGCCAGGCACAGCAGCGCCAGCCACAGCATTACGCTGCGCCATGCGAGGGACAGCCAAAGCCAGCGACGGTGAATCAAGCGTGGCCGGTTTATAGAAATTTCAAACAAAGCAGGCTCCAGCGCGAATTCCAGCGCCAATGCAAAAAACGCAAGCAGCTATCAAAACAAAAGCAAATGCTTTGGCTGTGTTTCAAAGATCGCTTTAAAAACCAAAAAAAGCGGGTGAAGGTTGGCACCCTCACCGCACGCACACTGCGGGCTTAATCAGCCACCTTGGTTTTGCCGTCCGGCTCGTCTTTTTTCTTGTCGTTGCCAGAAATGAAGGGACTCCAGGGCTGCGCCTTGACGGGGCCTTTGGTCTTCCACACCACGTTGAATTGGCCGTCGGCGCGGATCTCACCCACCAGCACGGGTTTGTGCAGATGGTGGTTTTTCTCGTCCATCTTCACCGTGAAACCATCCGGGGCCTTGAACTGCTGCCCCGCCATGGCGGCAATCACCTTGTCGGTATCGGTGCTCTTGGCTTTTTCGACCGCCTGCTTCCACATGTGGATGCCGATGTAGGTGGCTTCCATCGGGTCATTGGTCAGCGGCTTACTGGCCTGACCGGGCAGATTTTTGTTTTTGGCATAGGCGCTCCAGTCCTTGATCCAGGCGGCATTGGCGGGATTTTTCACCGACATGAAGTAGTTCCACGCCGCCAGATGGCCCACCAGTGGTTTGGTGTCTACGCCGCGCAGCTCTTCTTCACCCACACTGAAGGCCATCACCGGCACATCTTTGGCTTTCAGTCCCGCGTTGCCCAGCTCTTTGTAAAACGGCACATTGGAGTCGCCATTGATGGTGGAGATGACGGCCGTCTTGCCACCAGCAGAAAATTTCTTGATATCCGCCACGATGGTCTGGTAGTCGCTGTGGCCGAACGGCGTATAGGTTTCCATGATGTCGCCGTCTTTCACGCCTTTGGATTTGAGAAAGGCGCGCAGAATTTTGTTGGTGGTGCGCGGGTACACGTAATCAGTGCCCAGCAGCACAAAACGCTTGGCACCGCCGCCTTCCTTGCCCATCAGGTATTCCACCGCTGGAATCGCTTGCTGGTTGGGTGCCGCGCCGGTGTAAAACACGTTCTTCGAGAGTTCCTCGCCTTCATATTGCACGGGATAGAACAGCAGGCCGTTCATTTCCTCAAACACCGGCAGCACCGATTTGCGGCTGACCGATGTCCAGCAGCCAAACACCACCGCCACCTTGTCTTGTCCCAGCAGTTGCTTGGCTTTTTCAGCAAACAAGGGCCAGTTGGACGCCGGATCGACCACCACCGGCTCAAGCTGCTTGCCCAGCACGCCGCCCTTGGCGTTGATCTCGTCGATGGCCATCAGCGCCATATCTTTGAGCGCCGTCTCAGAAATCGCCATGGTGCCCGAAAGCGAATGCAAGATGCCCACCTTGATGGTGTCGGCCGCGTGGGCAGGCAACACGGCAAAGCCACTGAGCGCAGCGGCAGCAGCCAAAGCCTTGAGGGTGAAACGACGTTGCATGATGGGGTACTCCTGTTTCAGTTCGAGGCCGACAATGACCGCATCAAAGGCAATGCAACGACCGTGCCAGCCTATGCGCTTGATCGTCATCAGCGACCACGCAACGCCTGTCATTCCAAGAGCTGCACGCGCTCATGCTGCGCACGGCAGCGCAAGCGCATGCACCACATTGGCAGCCGGTGCACCATCAGTGAACACCCGGCGCACCAGGCCGGGGCGCTTCGTCGTGCGACGCACCGAGCCAAAGCTGGCGCGCAACTTGCGTGCACCATCATCGACTGAACCAACGCACCATTGCTGCGCGCCCCATGGAACTGACCCCCCGCGAAAAAGACAAGCTGCTGATCTTCACTGCCGCATTGCTGGCTGAGCGGCGCAAGGCGCGTGGCCTGAAGCTGAACTACCCCGAGGCGGTGGCCTTGATCAGCGCCGCCGTCATGGAAGGCGCACGCGACGGCAAAACGGTGGCCGCGTTGATGGCCGATGGCCGCGCCGTGCTGGCGCGCGCCGATGTGATGGAAGGGGTGCCAGAGATGGTGGCCGACATCCAGGTCGAGGCGACCTTCCCGGACGGCACCAAGCTGGTGACGGTGCACCAGCCCATTGTGTAAACGCTCAAGCCATTCAAGACATTTCGGCTTCTGGAGCTATCCATACAAACACAACATACAAACACAAACCAGCCATGACAAAGACAAAGCAACCATGAAAATTAAAGCAACTTCTCTTCTCGCCTGTCCGGTGTTGATGACACCTGCCGTCGCCTTGGCCCATACCGGTGTCTTGGCCGATCACACGCACACGGGCTTTGCTGCAGGGCTGCTGCACCCGCTCACTGGTGCTGACCATTTGGCCGCCATGCTGGCGGTGGGGGTGTGGAGCGCGCTGGCCGTCCGCCCGGTGTGGCTGGCGCCGCTGGCCTTTGTCGGCATGTTGCTGGCCGGTGCGCTGGCGGCGCAGGCCGGGTTGGTGCTGCCCGGGGTGGAGCCGATGATTGCGGCCTCGCTGCTGGTACTGGGGCTGCTGGTGGCCATGCGCGCCCGACTGCCGCGCGCGGCAGCGGTGGGTCTGTGCGGCCTGTTTGCGTTCTTCCATGGCGCGGCGCACGGTGCTGAGCTGGGCGACGGCGCGGCCGCCTGGTCGGCGCTGGCCGGTATGGTGGTGGCCACCGCCGCGCTGCACGCCAGTGGCATCGGTCTGGGCCGGTGGGTGCTGGCGCGCAGACAGTGGCTGGCCCGTTTCAGCGGCGCTGCCGTGGCGTTGCTGGGCGCAGCTTTGCTGCTGCGCCTGGTGTGAGGGACGCACCATGATTCCCGGCGAAATGTTCGTTGAAGCGGGCGAGCACATGCTCAACCCTGGTCGGCGCACCATCACGTTGGTGGTGAAAAACACCGCCGATCGGCCAATTCAGGTCGGCTCGCACTACCACTTTGCCGAAACCAATGCCGCGCTCGACTTTGACCGTGTCGCCGCGCATGGCATGCGCTTGAACATTGGTTCGGGACTGGCCGTGCGCTTTGAACCCGGCCAGCAACGCACCGTGGATCTGGTGGACTTTGGCGGCGAACGCGTGGTGTACGGCTTTCGCGGTTTGGTTCAAGGAGCGCTGTGATGGCCCAGATCGACAAGCGTGCCTACGCAGAAACCTACGGCCCCACGGTGGGCGACCGCGTCCGGCTGGCCGACACCGACCTGGTGATCGAAGTTGAGAAAGACTACACCCTGACCGCTGGCGGCTACGGTGAAGAGGTCAAGTTCGGCGGCGGCAAGACCATCCGCGACGGCATGGCGCAAAGCCAGCGCACACGCGACGGGACTGGCACAGGCCCCTGCGGTGGCGGCGCTGTGGACACGGTGATCACCAACGCCCTCATTCTGGACCACTGGGGCATCGTCAAGGCCGACATTGGCCTGAAGGGCGGCCGCATTGCCGCCATTGGCAAGGCAGGCAACCCGGACACGCAGCCGGGCGTTGACATCGTCATCGGCCCCGGCACCGAGATCATTGCGGGCGAAGGCCACATCGTCACCGCTGGTGGTATCGACAGCCACATTCACTTCATCTGCCCGCAGCAGATTGAGGAAGCGCTGGCCAGCGGCGTGACCACCATGCTCGGCGGCGGCACCGGCCCGGCCACGGGCACCTTCGCCACCACCTGCACGCCGGGGCCGTGGCATATCGAGCGCATGCTGCAAGCGGCAGACGCTTTCCCGATGAATCTGGGCTTCTTCGGCAAGGGCAACGCCAGCCTGCCCGGTGCGCTGCAAGAACAGGTGCAGGCCGGCGTGATCGGCCTGAAACTGCACGAAGACTGGGGCACCACGCCGAGCGCCATCAACACTTGTCTGTGCGTGGCCGAAGACCTGGACGTGCAGGTGGCGATCCACTCAGACACATTGAACGAATCGGGTTTTGTCGAAAACACCATTGCCGCCACGAAAGACAAAAATGGTGTGGGCCGCACGCTGTGCGCCTTTCACACCGAAGGCGCGGGCGGCGGCCACGCCCCTGACATTCTGCGGGTGGTGGGCGAAGCCAACTTTCTGCCCAGTTCCACCAACCCCACCATGCCGTACACGCGCAACACGCTGGACGAGCATGTGGACATGCTGATGGTCTGTCACCATCTGGATGCGGCCATCGCCGAAGACTTGGCTTTCGCCGAAAGCCGCATCCGCAAAGAGACCATTGCCGCTGAAGATATCTTGCACGACATCGGTGCCATCAGCATGATGAGCAGCGACAGCCAGGCCATGGGGCGCGTCGGCGAGGTGATCTTGCGCACGTGGCAGACCGCGCACAAGATGAAAGTGCAGCGCGGCACCCTGCCAGAAGACAGCGCTCGCCACGACAACGCGCGTGCCAAACGCTACGTGGCCAAATACACCATCAACCCCGCCATCGCGCACGGCCTGAGTCACGAAGTGGGCAGCCTAGAAGTGGGCAAATGGGCCGACATCGTGCTGTGGAAGCCCGCATTCTTTGGCGTTAAGCCGTTTTGCATATTGAAAGGTGGCAGCATCGCCCTGGCCGCCATGGGCGACCCCAACGCCAGCATTCCCACGCCGCAACCCGTGCACTACCGGCCTATGTTTGGGGCTTATGCGGGCAGCAATGCACGCAGCAGCCTCACGTTTGTCTCACAGGCGGGGTTTGACGCAGGTGTGGCGCAGCGCTACGGCCTGGCCAAGACCATCGGTGTGGCCAAGGGCATTCGGGGCGTGCGCAAGCAGCACATGGTGCACAACGGCCTGACGCCCAAGATGGAGATCGACCACCAGACCTACGCCGTGCGTGCCGACGGACAGCTGCTGGTGTGCGAACCCGCCAAGGTGCTGCCGATGGCGCAGCGGTATTTTTTGTTCTGATCCTCACGGACGGACCATCATGCTTCCTGCCACTTCCTTGTTGCTGGCCTTTGTTGCCGCCAGCCTCGCGCTGACCCTGACGCCGGGTCCGGCCGTTGTCTACATCGTGGCACGCACCGTGGCGCAGGGCCGCACATATGGCGTGGTTTCAGTTCTGGGCGTGGCCTTGGGCAATTTCGCCAATGCGGTGGGTGCCGCCCTGGGGTTGGCGGCGCTGTTCGCAGTGTCGGCCGCAGCCTTCACCGTGGTGAAGTGGGCGGGCGCGGCGTACCTGGTCTATCTGGGCATCCAGATGTGGTGCCAGCCTCCGCTGCGTTCCGGTCAGCCGCAACTTGCGTCGGCAAAGCCCTTGCGCCAGGTGTTCCGAGATGGCTTTGTCGTGGCCATGCTCAACCCCAAGACGGCCTTGTTCTTCGCGGCCTTTTTGCCGCAATTTCTGGATTCGCACGCGATCCCTTTGGTTCAGATACTGGCATTGGGTGCCGTGTTCTGCGCCATTGCGGCTTGCACCGACCTGATGTACGTCACCCTGGCCAGCGTCATTGCGCCGCGCCTATCGCGCCGGGCCCAGCACGCCGTGTGGGGCCACCGACTCGCGGGCACCTCATTCATTGGCCTGGGCTTGCTCACGGCGGTGGGCGTCAAGCCGGGCAAGTGAGTCGCACCTGCTGAATTCGTCATGCTCACCGCCAACAAACTCATGCCTCAGTCCCACGGTCTGGCCGATGCCTTGCTCAAGCGCGCCGCCACCGTGGCGCTGGATTGGGACGTGCGCCAGAAAAGCCGCTTTGCCGCCACCGACTCGCAGGGGCGGGAGCTGGGCGTGTTTTTGCCACGCGGCACGGTGGTGCGCGGCGGCGACGTGTTGGTGGCCGAAGACGGCTCGCTGGTGCGTGTGCTGGCCGCGCCGCAGCCGGTGCTGCGCATCACGCCGTGTGCCGAGCACGGCACGCCGTTCGACTTGACGCGCGCGGCCTACCACCTGGGCAACCGCCACGTGCCTATTGAACTGAAGCCCGACCACCTGAAGATCGAGCCTGATCACGTGCTGGCGGGCATGCTGCGCGCCATGCACCTGACGGTGTGCGAGGCAAGCGCGCCATTCGAGCCTGAAGCTGGGGCTTACGGCGGTGGGAACAGCCACGGTCATGCACATGCGCATTCACACCCTCACGACCACGGATGAGCGCCTCTTTGCCAGCCACCGACCTTTCCGCTGCCAGCCTGCTGCGACTGATCTGGCTGGCATCGCCCGCCTTGCCAGTCGGTGGGTTTTCGTATTCGGAAGGACTGGAGGCGGCCATCGAGAGCGACCGGATCACGTCGGAGGCGGGTACCGCCGATTGGCTCAGCGACCAGCTGCACCTGTCGCAGGCCCGTGCCGACCTGCCCGCACTGGCACAGGCCATCGTGTCGTGGCGTGAGGGTGATCTGGCGCGCGCCGCTGCCCTCAACGCCTGGGTGCTGCACACGCGCGAAAGCAGCGAGCTGCGCCTGCAAACCGAGCAGATGGGCCGCTCGCTGACCGACTGGCTGCGCAACCAGTATGCCGATGCGCCCCATGCTCAACCGCGCATCACCGCGCTGGCGGGCATGAACCCCAGCTACCCCATCGCCTTCGCCCTGGCCTGCGCGCTGGCCGAGGTGCCCGCGCGCGAAGCGCTGATGGCCGCCGCCTTCGGCTGGGCCGAAAACATGGTGCAAGCCGCCATCAAAGCCGTGCCGCTGGGCCAGAGCGCGGGCCAGCGCATTCTGGCGCGGCTGGCGCGCGAGATCCCCACCGCCGCCGAACACGCCCTGACGCTGGGCGACGATCAGCGCCAGTCGTTCACGCCCATGCTGGCCATACTTTCCGCACAACACGAGGCGCAATATTCGCGCCTGTTTCGCTCCTGATCTGTTTTTTCTGGATTGCCATGACCGCCTTGCACCACATCCCCCGCCGCACCAAAAAGCTGCCACCGCTGCGCGTCGGTATTGGCGGCCCCGTCGGCTCCGGCAAGACCACATTGCTGGAGATGCTGTGCAAGACCATGCGCGCGCACTACGACCTGATCGCCATCACCAACGACATCTACACCAAGGAAGACCAGCGCCTGCTGACGGTCAGCGGCGCGCTGCCTGCCGAGCGCATCATGGGCGTGGAAACTGGCGGCTGCCCGCACACCGCCATTCGTGAAGACGCTTCGATCAACCTGGAGGCCATCGACCGCATGCTGGCCGAGTTTCCCGACGCCGATATCGTGTTCGTCGAAAGCGGCGGCGACAACCTGGCCGCCACCTTCAGCCCCGAGCTGAGCGATCTGACGATCTACGTCATCGACGTCGCCGCCGGCGAAAAGATCCCACGCAAGGGCGGCCCCGGCATCACCAAAAGCGATTTGTTCGTCATCAACAAGACCGACCTGGCACCGCACGTCGGCGCTGACCTGGGCGTGATGCGCAGTGACACCGAGCGCATGCGCGGCGCGCGGCCTTTTGTCATGACCAACCTCAAAACGCAAGAAGGCGTGGACGAGGTGGTGGCGTTTATTGAGCGGCAGGGTTTGTTGAAAACGGGGTAATCCACAGCTGCTTTCAAAGCAAATCCAAATAAATACCACAACACGCTGCGACCACGGTACCATGCACCCCTTGGCAGGTGCCGTCATGCACGCACTTTGTCTGCCCTACCCGCGCTGCTGAACCACAGGCAGTGCGTCCTTTGCGACCCAATCTGTTCATGCAAACGCAGGCCCTTCCCCCGCAGATCGACACCGAGCGCACCGACCAGGGCGAGCGGGCCGTGCTGCGTGGCCGCTGGACGGCCACCGCCTTGACCATGAGCAGCCACTGGCGCGCGGTGCAAGACGGGTTGCGCGCTGTCAGCGCCCAGGCCCGCTGGGATTTGCGCGGCATTCAGGCGCTGGACCACCTGGGGGCCATGGTGCTGTGGAACCACTGGGGCCAGCGCTGGCCTGCGCACATCGACGCCGATGACGAGCAGCGCGCGCTGCTTCAGCGGCTGTCGCAGTTCAAGCAAGAAGATGTCAAACGCCAGCGCCTGTCTTTGACCGACCGGGTGAATATGCTGGGCCTGCGGGTGATCGACGGCATGGCGCAGATGCGCGATGGCGTGGTGCTGATCGGCCAGTTACTACTGAGTTTTTTGCGCCTGCTGGCCGCGCCGCAAAACGGACCGTGGCGCGACTTCTCAGGCAATCTGTACAACATTGGCGCGCTGGCCTTGTTAATTACAGCGCTGGTGGGCTTTTTGATCGGCGTGGTGCTGGCGTATTTGATGAGTTCAGTACTGCGCCAGTTTGGGGCCGAGACCTTTGTGGTCAACATTCTGGGGCTGGCGTTGATCCGCGAGCTGGGGCCGCTGCTGGCGGCGGTGCTGATCGCCGGACGGTCCGGCTCGGCCATCACGGCGCAAATCGGGGTCATGCGCGTGACCGAAGAGCTGGACGCCATGCGCGTGCTGGGCGTGCCGGTCGGCTTTCGGCTGGTGCTGCCGCGCGCCATGGCCCTGAGCATCGCCATGCCGCTGATTGCGGTGTGGACCACCCTGGCGGCTTTGATCGGCGGCATGCTGGCCGCCGATATTGCCATGGGCATCACGGCCAGCTATTTTTTCGAGGCGCTGCCCAAGGCGGTGCCGGTGTCTAACCTGTGGCTGGCTTTGGGCAAGTCGGTGGTGTTTGGCGGGGTAATTGCCCTCATCGGCTGCCACTTCGGCCTGCGCGTCAAACCCAATACCGAAAGCCTGGGGCGCGGCACCACGTCGTCGGTGGTGGCTTCCATCACGGCGGTGATCGTGATCGACGCCATATTCGCCATCGTGTTCAGAGGCGTGGGCATATGACCAAGCCGCGCCTCAAGAACGACCGGCTGCTGGGTTTGCCGCCTGCGCCAGGACAGCCCGTGATTGAAGTGCGTGGGCTGTGGACGGTGTTCAAGCAGCCTGGTAACGACGAAGTGGTGGTGCACAAAGACCTCGACCTGACCGTGGTGCGCGGCGAGGTGCTGACGCTGGTGGGCGGTTCAGGCACGGGCAAAACCGTGCTGCTGCGCCAGATGCTGGGTTTGCACACCCCTTCGCGCGGCAGCATCACGGTGCTGGGCAGCCCGGCCTCTGAGGTGGGCAAGCTGGGCGCATTGGGCCGCGTGGGCATGCTGTTTCAGCAAGGCGCGCTGTTTTCAGCCTTCAGCGTGCTGGACAACATTGCCTTTCCGCTGCGCGAGCTGGGCACGCTGCCGCCAAAGCTGGTGCGCGATGCAGCCATGCTCAAGCTGGAAATGGTGGGGCTCAAGCCTGGCGACGCCCCCAAGATGCCGGCCGAGCTGTCGGGCGGCATGATCAAGCGCGTGGCATTGGCGCGCGCGCTGATGATGGACCCGCCCCTGGTCATGCTGGACGAACCCACCGCGGGGCTGGATCCGGACAGCTCGGACACCTTCGTGGCCTTGCTGCGCTCGCTGCACCAGGAACTGGGCTTGACGGTGGTGATGGTCACGCACGATCTGGACACCTTGTTCGAGCTGTCCAGCCGCGTGGCCGTGCTGGCCGAAAAGCGCGTCATCATCAACGCCGGGGTCGAAGAGGTGCTGGCCTTCGACCACCCCTTCATCCGGCATTTTTTCTTGGGCGAGCGCGGTTTGCGGGCGATGGAATCGCTGCGCCAACGGCGCGCCAAAGAAGCGGAGCAACCCGCACGACCAGGCCAATCAGCGCCCGGCGCTGCGCAGCCCGCGAAAGGAGAATAAGTCCCCATGGAAAACAAATCTCATGCCTTGGCCGCTGGCTCGTTCGTGCTGGCGGTATTTGCCTTGCTGGTCGGCCTGGCCATGTGGCTGCTGCGCGACGTGGCCAACACCGACACCTACGAAATGGTCACCAGCGAGGCCGTCACCGGGCTGCAACCGCAAGCGCCGGTGCGCTACAAGGGCGTCAGCGTGGGCAAGGTCACTTCCGTTTCGTTCGACTCTGACACCGGCTCCGACGTGCGCGTGCGCATTGCCGTCAACCCCGACACACCCATCACCCAATCAACCTTTGCCCAGCTCACCTTTCAGGGCGTGACCGGCCTGGCCTATGTGCAACTGGACGACACCGGCGGCTCTAACGAGCCGCTGACGCGCGGCCCCAACGGCCCGCCGCGCATTCCCTTGAAGCCCAACACCCTGGGCCTGCTGACCGAGAACATCACCAACCTGATGAAAAAGGCCGAATCCATTGCCGACAACCTGAACGCCGTGCTGGACGACGGCAACAAAGAATCTTTCAAGGTGGCCCTGAAGGAAATGGGTACCACGGTGCGCGAAACCGGCGAAGCTGCTGCCGCCATCAAGCAACTGGCCCTGAACACCGACAAGACCATTCAGGCGCAGTTTGGCGCGGGCAAACTCAGCATTCCTGAATTGGTGCAACAAGCAGGCAAAACGCTTAAAACCATTGAAACCGCCAGCGCCAGCGCCAGCGTGGCCATGGACAGCCTAACCCGCACGTCTGACGAGGCACGCCAGGGTTTGGCCGCCATCACCGGCCAAAATGGTGCCTTGCAGCAGTTTGGCGACAGCGCGGCCACCTTCAACACCACCACGCTGCCCAGCATCCAGGGCCTGACCGACAACGCCGACCATGCAGTGCGGCGCTTTGACCGCGCCATTGGCGGCCTGCGCGACAACCCGCAGGCCCTGATTTATGGCGAAGGCTTTGTCCAGCCGGGACCGGGCGAGCCGGGTTTTACGGCCCCTGCACCAGCGCGCTGACGCTTTCCGTTGAGCCACCCATTTGCCGCGAGGATCAACATGACACAGACCACATTTCGCCTGCCGCACCGGGTCAACCCGGGCTTTGCCCTCAGCGTCTTGCTGGCCGCCACCTTGGGCGGCTGCGCCCTGCCCGACAAGCCGGTGCGCCCGCAAGCCTACGACCTGGGGCCTGCCCTGCCGGTGGCTGCCAGCGCCCAGCCCAGCGGATCCGCCCTAGCGCTGGCGCAGGTGATGGCCCCGCCCGCGTTGGACGGGCACCACATCATCTACCGCCTGAGCTACAGCAGCAGCGCCCAGCAGCCGCAACCCTATGCCCACGCGCGCTGGGCCATGTCGCCGCCGCACCTGGTCGAGCAACGTCTGCGCGAAGCACTGGCCGCCACCCGGCCCGTGGTGGCCAACGCCAGCGGGCTGGCGCAGGTGGAGTTGCGCATCGAGCTGGACGAATTTATGCACGACTTCAGCGCCCCCGATGCCAGCGAAGGCGTGGTGCGCCTGCGCGCCACCGCCATCGCGCCCATGGCGCGCACTACACGCACTGACCGTCTGCTGGGCCAGCACACCTTTGTGTCGCGCCAACCAGCGCCCACGGCGGACGCTGCGGGTGGCGCGTCAGCTTTGCGCCAGGCCACGGACGATGTGGTGCAGCAAACGGTGAACTGGGTCAATGGCCTGACGCCACCCTCGCCGAACTGATTTTTCTCCCAAAAATCCGTCCCTCGCCAAGTTCGCGCAGGCGCGGCCTGCTGGGCTTTTCGGCAGTGTCTCAGTTTGAATTTCAGCACCCTTGACAGCGGGCTGGTGCGTGTTAGCCCACTCGGATGTCCACCCGCTCAAGCAAGCTCGATCTGAACCAACTCGCCAAGGCCATCGTTGATGAGGCAACTGGTGAAGCGCCCAAAGCAGAGCCAAAGCCAATTAAAAGGTCGCAAAAGCGTGGCGCTTCCGGTGGAGTGGCTAGGGCGGCAAAGTTGACCACCGATGAACGCGCCGATGTAGTGAGGCTTGCGGCGACGGCGCGATGGAAGCGTGCAGATTAAGCAGCTTCTTCACCTAGGTGCGTGCGCGGCAGAAGCCGCATCGGCTGCAACGCACGAGAAAACGGTCCATCGCGGTGCTACCTACTGCACCCATAGCTCGGCTATGGGCTTGTCGATATCACCACGCTGTCCTCGTTTTTCGCGTATTTCGCTTCAATGTCTTCTGCCGCCCACGCTCCTAAATCAGGCGAATTCAACCGTTCTTCAATATCTTCCTCGAAATCCATAATTAAATTGATCGGTTCTTGCCCCGAATTTCGATCATTCTTCATTGCGCATTCTGCCGTTGCCGGGCCAGTTCGGTGAATCCTGCCACATCCATAAGCCACGCCTGCTGTGCTGGTGTGTAGGTAGGGTGCAGGCCACGCGGCATAACAAGCTGCACACGCTCTGCCTGCATCTCTTCGGTCTGGTTTTCGCTGATGCTGGGTTCCAGCGTCAGCAGGTGCTTGTTTGGAATCCGTGCAGCTTCGTTGAGGATTTGCCGCCATCTGTCTTTGCAGGTTGATTTCGTTGCCAGCATGGTCAGCCTGGCCTGCGGGAAGCTGGCATCGTGATAGCGGCCGATACCGGGGAATATGAAATCTGGTTTCAGGTTACCTTCCGTCGCACCGGTTCTTGTATACGTCACGCCGTGATCGGTGAGCACCTGTTCAAGATGGTTTTCCAGTGCTGAACCGGCGCGTGATTTTCTGCGTTGCAGGGCGCTTTGCACCAGCTTGATGAATGGTTCTGTGTCCTCGATGCCATCCTGTGTGAGGCTTCGTAGCTTTTCACCCAGAAGGTGCTTTTCCAGTGTGCGGAACAGGATTTCTTCCCGTTCCATCCATGCGACAAGCGCTGTGTCCGGGTTGTCTCTGCTGGAAAGGTCGCGGATTGTGCTTCTTGCATATACCGAAAACTCGATGGTTTTCGGGAATCCACCACCAAACTTTGCCAGCATTTCGTCCAGATAGTTTGGTGCCTCATCTTCTGGTTCGATGCCAATCTGCTCGAGAACGACCCTGGCAGCAAAACCAATTCTGTCCTGTTCCGTTTCCAGTTCAGACTTGACGGAAAAGCCGGGATGGGTGATATCTGAAAAACCGAACAGCCACATGATTTGCCGTTCTATGGTGGTGTCTTTCTCTGCCACGATTGCCAGAAGCGAGTCGTCTGCACGTCTGGTAATGACGAGAAGATCACCTTCGGCAGCACACTGCGAAACAAGGTTTGTCGGGAAATAAAGCCGGTATTCCCATCGCATGACGCCGCGTTCTCTCGCTTTCTGGCGGGCGTCGTACCACGTCAGAAAGCCATCTTCGATGATTGGCTCATCATCCTGGTCGGACAGATACAGGAATTTGGCTGGAAAGCGGGTTTTGCCGGAAGGTTCGCCGAGAATGTCGCGCAACCCTTCCACGCCATTGAATTCGTGCTGGTTCGAGCGGATTACATCGGCTTCGACGGCGCTAAGGCGTTTGAGTGCAACTCCCTCGAAGTACTGTGAAAGATAGCCCTGTTTCATTTCCTGATCCCGGTTTCCTGTTCTCTGCCGCGCAACCATTCGCCAAGGCGTTGTGCTGCACCTTCAATGTCTTGTTCTGCCCCGCGCAGGGCGCATTCCCAGATGACCGCAACCCGCCAGCCTGTTGCCAGAAGTGCGCTCCTTGCCTTCTGGTCATTGGCGCGGTTGCGGTTGATCTTGTCGAGCCAAAAATCCGTGCGGGTGTGTGGCACCCTGTACAGAGGGCAGTCGTGCCCATGCCAGAAGCAACCATTTACGAAGATGACGGCGCGGTATCTAGGCAGAACAACATCAGGCTTTCCCGGCATATCCTGGACATGCAGGCGGAACCGGAAGCCCTGCCGGTGCAGCAGGCGACGCACCAGGATTTCTGGTTTTGTATTGCGGCCCCTGATGCCGGACATCATTCGGCTGCGGGTAGCCTTGTCCACCACATCCGCCACAGGATCAGGCAAAAAGCAAAGGAGGTTGGGCAATGCCCGTATCTTCCTGTTCGATCATGGCCGCGATGTGCGGGGCCATGATACGGGCCACTTCCCGCATGACGGGCATGACCACGCTGTTTCCGAATTGGCGGTATGCTTGGGTGTCGCTGACCGGAATTCTGAAGGTATCCGGCAAGCCCATCAGGCGGGCACATTCACGCGGAGTTAGGCGGCGCGGTCTCTTTTTGCCGCCCTGATAGACAAGAATCTCGGAACCGTCCTTGTAGTACCGTGCTGACAGGGTGCGCGTCACACTGTCTGGATAGACTAGGCCGAAACCAAAGCCATTACCGGCAGCCCTATGTTTTTCCGCGTAGGCTTGCAGGTATGCCCACAGATTCGGTGTCAGTGTGTATTTGGCCTGAACAGCCTGGTGGTTGTGGTCAAAAAACCTGTCTCCGTCCCACGGCAGTACTGGTTCGCTGCCATCTGTCCTGTGCAGGATGGAGGACAGGCGTGGCCCTTCCGCTGGCAGTTTCAGGTCATCCCACGAGAAGCCGGTTTCCTCTCGCAATCCGACAATGATGATTCGCTCCCGGTGCTGCGGGGTGAAGTGCTGGCCGTCGATGATTCTGTAATGCACGTCATAGCCGAGTTCGTCCCGCAGGGTTTGCAGGATGACCCGGAATGTATTACCTTGGTCATGCGAAATCAGGTTCTTGACGTTTTCCAGAAGGAACGCTTTGGGGCGCTTGGTGGAAATGATGCGCGCCACGTCAAAGAAAAGCGTGCCCTGGGTGGTGCATTCGAAGCCATGTGGGCGACCGAGTGAGTTTTTCTTGCTTACCCCGGCAATCGAAAAAGGCTGGCAGGGGAAGCCTGCAAGAAGCATGTCGTGATCAGGCACATCCTCTGCGGGAAACGGAACTATGTCGCCAACAAACTGGTGATTGTCACCGTAGTTCTCGATGTAAGTCTTTTTTGAAAAATCGTTCCATTCGCTGGTAAAGACACATTCGCCGCCGTGGGCCTCAAAACCCATTCGGATGCCGCCGACGCCTGCGAACAGGTCGATAAACCGGAATCTATTGCCTTCTGCCGGGGCTACGGATGGTTTTTGCAGAAGGTGGCGCAGCGCCGGTTCCAGCATAACCGGGCATGGGATTTCGCCCTTCTCCCAGCGTCTCACGGTTTTTGGGGTCTTTCCGACGTGTTCGGCAATTTCACGCTGAGTAAACCTGTTGCGCGCCTGCTTGAGCAGCGCCATCGGTTGTGCGACTGTCATTACTTGTCCTTGCTGGGTATTTTATGGGACATTATGGCCTGTAAATTTCCCTTTGGCCAAGTTTATTAGACATGGTGGACAAGCGTGATTCAGAGTACGCAGAAGCGTTCATTGATGATCTTGCTTCGAGGCTGTTCAACCCCGTGCAACTGACCACGGACGACCACAAGCCCTACTTTCGAGCGCCAGAACCTAACCATGCGCATGGGGATACGCCGCTTCACTCGCTTGATCAACGGGTTCAGCAAGAAGGTGGAGAGCCTTGAGCACACGGTTTCACTGCACTTCATGCACTACAACTTCTGCTGCATTCACAAGTCGCTGCGCGTGACTCCAGCAATGGCTGCTGGCGTGACCGACCACGCTTGGAGTATTGAGGAACTCGTGAACTTGGTTCCTGAGCCTGTCGCCAAAAAGCGACGCCCATACAAGACACGGCAGGCTGAACCGTTCATCGGCGAACCAATTTCAAACTGAGACACTACCGGCTTTCCCGCGCGCTTGACCCTCTCATCGTGTCAAGCCCGACACTGGCGGCATGACTGTAGAAAACCGCCCATTGATCCGCCCTGAAACCCACACGCTCGACCTGGGCGTAGGCGGCATGACCTGCGCCAGTTGCGTCGCACGGGTGGAAAAAGCGCTGAAAAAGGTGTCTGGCGTGCAGGACGCAGCGGTCAACCTGGCCACCGAGTCAGCACGGGTCACGGTAGCGGCTGACAGCGACACGACCACGCCGCTTCGGCCAGAAGATTGGAGCGCCCTGCTGCGCCGCGCCGTGCGCGATGCTGGTTACGAGCCGCGCGCCGCCAATGCCGCCATGGATGGTGCCGCCAGCGATTCGCCCTGGGCCGGGTTTGCGCCCGTGGGCATTGGCCTGCTGCTGAGCCTGCCGCTGGTGCTGCCCATGCTGCTGTCGCCCCTAGGCGTGGCGTGGATGGCACCACCCTCGCTGCAATTTACGCTGGCCACGCCGGTGCAGTTTTGGCTCGGCGCGCGCTTTTACAAGGCCGGTTGGCATGCGCTGAAAAGCGGCGCGGGCAACATGGATTTGCTGGTGGCGGTGGGCACCACGGCAGCTTGGGCGCTGTCGGTGTATTTGTGGCTGTTCTCCGATCATGGCGAGCAAGCGCACCTGTATTTTGAAAGTGCCGCCGTGGTGGTCACGTTGGTGTTGCTGGGCAAATGGCTGGAAGGCCGCGCCAAGCGCCAGACCACGGCGGCCATTCGCGCCCTGCACGCACTGCGGCCCGAAGCCGCGCACCTGATCGACTGGGATGGCATCGAGAAAGACATCCCGGTCGACGAATTGCGCGCGGACGACCAACTGATGGTGCGCCCCGGTGAGCGCGTGCCCGCCGACGGCACGCTGACCGAAGGCACCACGCAGGTGGACGAAAGCATGCTGACCGGAGAGGCGCTGCCCGTGGCCAAAGCCGTGGGCGACGCGCTGACCGGCGGATCGATCAACGGCGATGGTCGGGTGGT
This sequence comes from Ottowia sp., assembly GCF_047975795.1. GTDB lineage: Bacteria > Pseudomonadota > Gammaproteobacteria > Burkholderiales > Burkholderiaceae_C > Ottowia. The sequence continues at coordinate 63,798 of NZ_JBKEEE010000090.1, forward strand.
GCTGACGGTGACCGCAGCGGGCAGCGAAAGTGTGCTGGCCCACATCATCCGCCTGGTCGAAGACGCACAGGCCGCCAAGGCCCCCGTGCAGCGGCTGGTGGACAAAGTAAGCGCCGTGTTCGTGCCCACCGTGCTGGTGATTGCGCTGGGCACGCTGCTCGGCTGGTGGCTGACCGGGGTGGGGTGGGAAACCGCCATCATCCGCGCCGTGGCGGTGCTGGTGATCGCCTGCCCCTGCGCGCTGGGGCTGGCCACACCCACCGCCATCATGGCGGGCACCGGCGTGGCGGCCAAGTTCGGCATTCTCATCAAAGACGCCGAAGCGCTGGAAATTGCGCACCGTGTGGACACCGTGGCTTTTGACAAGACCGGCACGCTGACCGAAGGCCGCCCGCAACTCACCGCCTTTGCCGTGCCACAGGGCGCGGGTGAAGCCGCCGCACTGGCGAAGACACACGAAACCGCCGCGCTGACCGCCGTGGCCGCCGTGCAGGCGGGCAGCGAACACCCGCTGGCGCGTGCGGTGGAGCGCGCCGCAGCCGAGCGCGGGCTGAGCCTGCCCGGCGCGACCGACGTAAAAAGTGTCCCCGGTCGGGGCACCGAAGGCGTGGTCAACGGCACGCTGTGGCGCATCGGCAGCTTGGCCTGGATGCATGAACTGGGCGTGGACTTCAAGCCCTTTGAAGGTTTCGTACAGGCCCATCAAACACAAGGCGCTACGCTTTCAATCGCCTGTGAAACGCCCGCCGACAATGGCGCCCCCATCGCCCGCGCCCTGCTGGCCTTTGCCGATGCGCCCAAAGCGGGGGCTGCTGCGGCCATCGACACGCTGCACGCACGCGGCGTGCGCACCGTGATGATCAGCGGCGACAACCGCGCCGCCGCTGAAGCCATGGCGCATCGTCTGGATTTGAAGCCGGAAAACGGCGAAGTGCTGGCCGAAGTGCTGCCGGGCGACAAGGCCGAGGCGGTGCGCCGCTTGCAGCGGCGCGGCTCCGACTTACCCTCTCCCGCCAGCGGGAAAGGGGGCGGCACGCACCACCACACGGTGGCCTTCGTCGGCGACGGCGTCAATGTCGCGCCCGCGCTGGCCGCGGCCGACGTGGGCATCGCCATGGGCAGCGGCACCGACGTGGCGATGCACGCAGCGGGCATCACGCTGATGCGCGGCGACGTGGGCCTGGTGCCTGCAGCACTGGACGTGTCGCGCCGCACCGTGGCCAAGATCCGCCAGAACCTGTTCTGGGCCTTTGTCTACAACGTGGCGGGCATTCCACTGGCGGCGCTGGGCTACCTCAGCCCGGTAGTGGCGGGCGCGGCCATGGCGCTCAGCTCGGTCAGCGTGATGAGCAACGCCTTGCTGCTGCGGCGCTGGCGGCCTGAGTCAAAGCGCACCTGATTTTTTCGGCGATGTCAGCGCCTGCACCAGGCGCACCACCGCCTCGTCCAGCGTGGTGCTGTCGGCAGCGATGACCTGCCGCTCAGGCAGGCTGCGCAGCCAGGTGAGTTGGCGCTTGGCCAGTTGGCGAGTGGCAGCGATGCCGCGTTCGCGCAGGGCGGCACGCTGATCTTTGGTCAGTGGCGTGGCGGGCGCGGCGGCGTCGAGTGCCTGCCACGTTTGGCGGTAGCCCACGCAACGCATGGATGGCAAGTCCAGCGTCAAGTCGCCACGCGCGCGCAGGGCGGCCACCTCCTCCAGCAGGCCACCGCCTTCCAGCATGGCGTCAAAGCGCTGGGCAATGCGCTGGTGCAGCCAGGCGCGGTCGGTTGGCTCCAATGAAAAAAGCTGCCATCCGCCATATCCACCTGTGCTGGCAGCTCTGTTTTTTATAGTATGGAGATTCGACATGGGCTGACCGGTCAGTTGCCAAAGTTCCAGCGCACGCTGAATGCGCTGGCTGTCGCCGGGGGCCAGCCGCGCGGCGGTGGCCGGGTCAATGCGGGCCAGCTCAGCATGCAGCGCGGGCCAGCCCAGGGCTTGGGCGCGCTCATCAATCTGGCGACGCACCTCGGCGTTGGCGGCAGGCATATCGTCCAGCCCGTGCAACAGCACCTTGAAGTACAGCATGGTGCCGCCGACCAGCACCGGCTGCCGCCCGCGCGTGCGAATATCGGCCACCAGGCGCGTGGCGTCGCGCGCAAAGTCGGCCGCACTGTACGCTTGAGCAGGATCGCGGATGTCGATCAGGTGGTGCGGCACGGCGGCGCGCTCGGCGGCGCTGGGTTTGGCGGTGCCCACGTCCATGCCGCGGTAAACCAGGGCTGAATCGACACTGATGATTTCAATGGGCATCCGTGCGGCCAACGCCAAGGCCAACGCGCTTTTTCCACTGGCGGTGGGGCCTGCGATGCACAGCGTGGGGGGGTAGGTGATGTCAGGCATGTTCAGGTTCACCATAGCGCGGCACCAGCCACCAGGCAGTGCCCGCAATCACACTGCACGCCAGCACATACACCACCGCCACCGGGCGGGCCGTGCCGTCCATGGCCAGCCCCAGCCACCAGCCCACGGCAAAGGTGGTGGTCATCATGATGAAGCCGTTCAGCGCCGATGCCGCCCCCGCCATGCGGGGAAATGGCCCCACCGTGCCGCTTTGCCCCACTGGTTGGTGCACGCCGTGCGCCACGATGAACAGCGCCTGCGGCAGCAACACCGCCCACGGGCCGTACCAGGGCTGGCCCCAACCCACCCAGGCCAACAGCGCCATCAACACCCCGGCGCTGAAAGTGACCCACCCGGCGCAACGCACCATGCGCGACACCCCCCAGCGAGTCAAAAGCCGCCTGCACGCCACCGTGCCCAGGATGTACAGCACCGACTGCCCGGCCATCACGCCGCCGTAGGCCAGCTTGGACAAACCCAGCGCCTGAATGAGCAGAAACGACGAGGTGCTTAAAAAAATGAACAGCCCCACATAAGAGCCGGTGGACAGCAGCGAAAACGTGATGAACATCGGGTGGCGCGCAATCTGCGTCCACGACCGCCACAGCGTGGCCGCTTGCAGCGCCTGCGGATTGGGCTGGGCCAGCGTTTCCTGAAAGCGTGCGGCCAGCAGCCACCAGGTGCCCAGCCCAAACACCGCCAGCACGGCCAGCGCCGCGCGCCAGTGCCACACTTCGGTCAGCAGGCTGCCCAGCGGCGCGCAGACGATGGCAATCACCCCCAGGCCCGACAGCCCGCGCGACATGGCGCGTGCGCCTTCCAGCGGCGCATACAGATCCCGCACGATGGCGCGCGCGCACATCACCGCCGCCCCCATGGCCGCCCCTTGGGCAATGCGCGCGGCAATCAGCAGCGGCATGTTGGGTGCCAGCACACAGGCGATGGACGCCAGCACATAAGCGCCGGTGCCCCACAGCAAAATCGGCCTTCGCCCAAAGCGGTCGGACAGCGGTCCCCACACCAGTTGCGAGCAACCAAACGCCAGCAGCAGCGCCGCAAACGTCATCTGCACCTGCGACATGCTGGCCTGCAAATCCTGCTGAATCGCAGGCAGTGCAGGCAAATACACGTCCGTGGTGACGGGCTGAATACCCAGCAGCAAGGCCAGCAGGACGACGATCAGAAAAGGAGGCATGCCAAACGGGGGCTGTCAGAAACGACAGCCAGCCAGGTTCGGGCTAGCCGCCCAGCGCCGCACGGCGCTGGCGCACCGCAGCGGCCAGGGCATCGAGCACCGGCACCGTCTGCGCAAAGCTGATGCAGGCATCGGTGACCGATACACCGGTTTTCAACGCCTGACCGGCCACGATGTCCTGCCTGCCTTCCTCAAGGTGGCTTTCGATCATCAGGCCCATGATGCGCGCATCGCCCGCTGCCACCTGGGCGGCCACTTCGCCCGCCACGGCGATCTGGCGCGCGTGCTGCTTGCTGCTGTTGGCGTGCGACACATCGATCATCACCTGTTCGCGCAGGCCCGCAGTTTTGAGCAGTGCGCAAGCGGCGTCAACGTCGGCTTGTGAATAGTTGGGGACTTTGCCGCCGCGCAGGATGACGTGGCAGTCGTCGTTGCCGCGGGTTTCAAACACCGCCGCCTGGCCCATCTTGGTCATGCCCATGAAGGCGTGCGAGGCTGCGGCCGCAACGATGGCGTCGGCCGCCACCTTGACGCCGCCGTCGGTGCCGTTCTTAAAGCCCACCGGACAGCTCAGGCCGCTGGCCAATTGACGGTGGCTCTGGCTTTCGGTCGTGCGCGCGCCGATCGCACCCCAACTCACCAGATCGCTGATGAACTGCGGGCTGAGCAAATCCAAAAATTCGGTACCCACCGGCAGGCCCAGCGCCAACACGTCAAGCAACAGGCGGCGCGCCAGATCAAGCCCTTCGTTGATGGCGTAGCTGCCGTCCAGGTGCGGGTCGTTGATGTAGCCCTTCCAGCCCACCGTGGTACGGGGTTTTTCAAAGTACACGCGCATCACCAGCAACAGGTCGTCGGCCAGCCGGTCGGCCTCGGCCTTCAGGCGGCGGGCGTAGTCCATGGCCTGGTCGTGGTCGTGGATGGAGCAGGGGCCGACCACCACCACCAGACGGTCATCTGCGCCATGCAGCACGCGCGAGATGGCCGTGCGGCTGGCCTCCACCAATTGCTGCGTCGCATCAGGGGCGGGCAGGCGCTCGTCCAGCAACGCCGGGGTAAGCAACGGACGCACGGCGCGGATGCGCGTGTCGTCGATGCGGGTGGTGTCGTGGGTGCTTAAAGAATCAGTGTCGCGGGCGTTCATACTGCAATTATCAATTATTCTGACGTTCAAGCCACACTGCACTGGCACTAGCAGCTATTAAAAATAGAGCGTTTTTGGCTGTTCCACGCCCCGCATTTCACGGCTGCACCTGCACCTGTGGCAACTGGGCCAGCACGTCGCGCAGCAAGGTGCGGCTGCGGGCAATGACCTGGGTGCGCCAGACGGACGATGAGGGGTTGAACATCTCGCGGTAATCGCGCTGGATGCGCACGCGTTCGTCATCACTGGCCCAGCCGTGCTGCACGCCCTGGTTTTCCAGCACGCTGATGTGCAGCGACTTGATGGCACCGATGGTCGTTTGACTGTTCATGGTGCCGTACTCAAACACCGCGGGCAGGTGCGCGCCGCCTTGGCGCAGCGTGCCGATCCAGCTGGTGACGTCGCCGGTGACGGTGTAAAAGTCCTGCCCGCTGCCCCAGTCGATGGTGTGGCCGGTGAACACGGCTTGCAGCGCATCGCGCACGTGCGGGTCTTCGGGTGGGTTCAAAAAAATGTGCAGCTTGCCGCGCTCACCATAGCCGGTGTGCAAATCAATACTCATCGACAGCGGGTACTGGTTGAGCAGCGCGCGCAGGCGCGGGGCCAGTGCGGCCAGTTGCGGCTCCAGCGCCTGGCCACCGTAGTAAATGCCTTGCGGCGTGCTGTACTGGCCTTGCAGCACGGCCTGGCGCAGCACCGGCATGCCGTGCCGGGCCACCTGCCCCAAGGCGCGCAGCAAAAACAGCCGGTGGCTCCAGCTTTGGGTGTCGGCAGGTGCGGCGGGATTGATGAGCGGGTGGACGACGGGGTAACCCGCATTTTGAGTTTGGTACAGCGCGTTGTTGGTGCCGGCGTTGCGGTTGAGGTCGACGTTGCCCTCCGTCACGCGGCGCTGCTGCGCGAAGCCGTAGGGGTTGAGGGCGTGCAAAAACAGCACGCCCGTCTGCGCCAGCAGCTCATCTTGCATGAATTCAGCCATGAACATGCGCATCACCGCACTGCCCGCTGGCCCCTCGATGCCGTGCGTGGCCGCCGACAGCACCAGCAGCCGCTGCGGCGACGATTGGGCAGGAACGTACAGGCCGTCCACATACAAATCCTTGATGCCACGCGGGCTATCGACAGCAATGGCAAAGCGCTCGACCCCATTCAGGCGCTGCGCCAACGCATCACCCTGGGCCAAAAACGCCTGCCGCGCGCTGGCATAGTCATCCATGAAATACGCTTGCGCCTGAGGATCAGGGGCGATGTCAGCCTCGGCTGGCTGGTAATGGGCAAAGCGCCAGCTGACTACGGCGGCGGCCACCAACGCCGCAGCCCCCATCAAACCCGCACCGATCAGCACGGTGCGGCCAATAGAACGTCCCATGTGCGATTTCCTGCAAATGCCTGAAATTTTTGGCGGCTTTTTTGTAACTACATGATACCGATCCTGCGTCGAATACGCATGTATTTCAGGCCAAAAAACGCATAGGCTTTGATATGACTCAGCCTGAACTCTAGATTTGCCCGCTGGCCCTGCTCATGTCCTGTGCTGCCCACTGTCTCATGAAGTCCCGCCAATGCAGCGCAATGACGGCAAACTGCGGTATTGTTGCATCACCTCGCCAAGCGACCTCACAGGGCCACGATCGCACAGGTAACGTCGTCAGAAAGCCCACCACCGCGCTGCTGCTTGCCAGCCATGGTGGGTCAGCACATTATCGTGGTTACCGGTTTCAAACAGATTTTTCAGACTTTGCTTGACGGGTTGGGGCTCAGCGCATCTCGAACAATTCTTGATGAAAGCGCTGCGCGGGCAATCCCGCGCGCTCCAACTCATGCCTGATGTGATGGCTAAAAGTAGCCGGGCCACAGAACCAGACACTAGCCTCGCGCCAACCGGGCACGGTCGCGCAGAGTCGCTCGGCGCTTAAAAAACCGTCGCGTACGTCTATCAACACATGCAAGGTAACGCCTGCCGCAGCGGCGTCGGCACGCAGTAAATCCAGTGCAGCTGGGTCTTCATCGCGCGTGCTGTGAAACAAATCAATGGCCTGATTGGAGGCATGGCCTGCTGCACGTGCACGCGCCAGTTGCTCCATACGACCAATGAATGGGGTAATGCCAATGCCGCCACCCACCCAAATCTGACGCGGTGCGTGGTCGTCGAAGGTAAAGCAACCGTAAGGCCCTTCCACCGTCACAGACAACCCCGTACGCAGGCGCGTGTGGGTGGTAGCCGTGTGGTCGCCTAGTGCTTTGGTGACAAAGCGCACACGGCGCGTAGCGGCGTCCCAAGCCGAGGCGATGGTGAACGGGTGTGCACCCTCGCCAGGCAAACTGGTAACGAAGGCAAATTGCCCTGGTACGTGGCCAGGCCAGGCCGCAGGCAAACGCAGCATAGTGCTGGTCACACGCAAAGGCTCAAAATAGCGCACTTCCTCCACTGTGCCAACCACTCGGCGCTGCGCGCCAATGCGCCCCAGCAGTGCCCAACACGCCGACACCGTACCCACTACCAGCAGCGCGACCATTAACCAGCCAATAGGCTGTGACCAGTCAGAAAATTTGAGCAACACCGCTGCGTGGTACACCAGCACCAGATAAGCCACGGCGATGAACTGGTGCGTTTTTGCAAACCAGCGGTAAGGAATACGTTTGATGAGTGCCGCCACAATCAGCAGCGCTGCACCATAAAACGCCCACTCGCCCAAATCCTCCGCCAGATGGCGCTGCTCATGCAGCCAGCTTTGCAACGGATCGATGATATTCGGGCGCGGCCCGCGTTGCGGTCGCGTAAGCCACCCCCAACCCACCATCCACTTGGTGCCCTGGGCCAGCCACCAATGCACCACACCCACCACCAGGGCGCTGATGCCCAGCCACTTGTGCAAACGGTACATCTTGTCCAGCCCGTCCAAATGCCGCTCCAGCCAGCGCGGGCGCAACGCCAGCACTATGGCCAGACTCATGGCCGTGATCAGCACCACCCCGGTGAACTGCACCGCCACGGCGCGCAAGGCGAAATAGCTCCACGCCTCGGGCCACAGCGAGTTCGATAACAACCACAGACCAGCCGGGAGCAGCAAGCCCAGCCAGAGAGCGAGTTTGATGGGGCGCATGTTCTTGGCTCCTTGTCCCATTTCGCGAGAGACAAGTTTTATTGTTGCGAAGCCACATGAAGCGCAGCTGAAACTATGTCAAGCCAAGGTAAAGTGGCGCGAAGAGGCTGCGTATGGGCGCTCTTACGTTTGACCTGCATCAGCAGCGTGCAACGCTTTTCGTGCCTGATACGCGGCACCCTGATAAGCCAACCCGACAATCAAGCCAAATGGTATTAACACCATCCAGCCCCCCCCAAGGCTCCGAACAGGCTCGTCGGGCTTTGGGCGTAAAACCCGACCGACAGCGCACACCACTCCAACCCAGTCAATCCCAACGACAATCGCCGCGCTGCACCCAGTATCCGGGTCTGTGCCGCCGCATACGCTGGCTTACGCCACGCCAGAATGCCCCACACCGCCACACCAATGGCGGCCATCACCACAGTCTGTATCTTGTAAATCTCAACCCCAAAAAGCGCCGCATCAGTAAACACCGCCGCCGGGCCAACAAACAGTACCCAAAGCACGCAATACAGTATCGCGGCCCAAATCAGCAGCGTTGGTACCCACAGCATCCGCGCAGCAATCACCCAGTTGCTCCTCCATTGCTCGGCTGCATTCATGGCGTACACGTCACTTCCCCTGCCACCCAGTCAGCAAACTCGGCCAACACTTCACTGCACGGCCACGCCACGATGGCAGGCAGCTCGTACGGGTGAGCGGCGCGCAGGGCGGCTTCGAGCGCGGGATAGCGTTCGATCGTGGTTTTGAACAACAGGCGGTATTCGCCTTCAGCCTGCACTTGGCCCTGCCAGCGGTACACGCTGTCGATGGCGCTGATTTGCACGCAGGCGGCCAAGCGTTGCTCGACCATCTGGCGGGCCAGGCAGTCAGCGTCGGCGCGGGAGGCGACGGTGGTCAGCACCAGCAAAATTTGAGCCATCCAACCAACCCTCAGCGCTTGTTCATCAAGCGGCAGAAGCTGTCTTTTCGGCAGTTGCCTTGATGCCCAGCCGATCCAGTGCTGCTGCCAGTTGGCCGACGCTGCGGTCCACATTCGCCCACTTGTCCAGACCGAACAGGCCCAGGCGGAAAGTGCGGAAGTCGGCAGGTTCGTCACACATCAGGGGGACACCGCTGGCGGTTTGTAGACCCTGCTCGATGAATTTTTGGCCGCTTTGGATATCCGGATCGGTGGTGTAGCTGACCACGACTCCGGGGGCTTGAAAGCCCTCAGCGGCCACGCTGGGCATGCCGCGTGACGCCAGCAGCGCACGTACCTGGCGGCCCAGTGCCATTTGCTGCGCGCGCACTTTGTCCAGGCCGCGCTGGCGCGTTTCGGCCATGGCGTCGCGCAGCTCTACCAGGGCCGTGGTGGGCATGGTGGCGTGGTAGGCGTGGCCGCCGGTTTCATACGCCAGCATGATTTGGTGCCACTTTTTCAAATCGGCGGCAAAGCTGGTGCTGGTGGTGCCCTCCATCACCGCCAGCGCGCGTTGGGATAGCCCAATCATGGCCCCTGCGGGCGAGCTGCTCCAGCCTTTTTGCGGCGCGCTGATCAGCACGTCGACGCCGATGGCTTGCATGTCGACCCACATGGCCCCGGAGGCAATGCAGTCCAGCACAAACAGCCCGCCTGCGGCATGGGTGGCGGTGGCCAGACGCTTTAAATAATCATCCGGCAGCATCATGCCGCTGGCGGTTTCGACATGCGGGGCAAACACCACGGCAGGTTTTTCGCGCGCAATGGCCGCTTCAACCTCGTCAATGGGCACGGGCACCCAGGGCGCTTGCAGGCCGTCGTCTGTGCGGCGGGCTTTTAAGACCGTGATGTTTTGGGGCGCAGTGATACGGCCCACTTCGAGAATCTGGCTCCAGCGGAAGCTGAAAAAACCATTGCGAATGACCAGCACCTTCTGATCGGCAGCGAACTGGCGCGCCACCGCCTCCATGCCAAAGGTGCCGCTGCCAGGCACCAGCGCCGCCGCATCAGCGTGGTACACCTCTTTGAGCATGGCCGAGATATCGCGCATCACGCCTTGGAACTTCTTCGACATGTGATTCAGCGCGCGGTCGGTGTAGACCACCGAAAACTCCAGCAAACCATCAGGATCGACGTGAGGCAGCAGTCCGGGCATGGGGGGATATCTCCTTGTAAAAAAGCCGACGGCAGCTTGCCCATCATCGGCATGGATAACGAATCAGAATAGCATGCACCCCGCAGATAATGCAGGTGGATTTTTAATACGCGTTGACTATAGGGTGCTGCTCGACATGCTGGTTTTGATCTTGGGTTTGTTGCTGTTTCTGGGTACGCATTCGGTGCGCATCGTGGCCGATGGCTGGCGCAGCCGCACCATCGCACGCATTGGGCCATTGCCGTGGAAGGGCGCTTACACGCTGGTGTCGTTGCTGGGCTTTGGGCTGATCGTCTGGGGGTTTGGGCTGGCGCGACAGCAGCCGGTCGTGCTGTGGCAGCCGCCCGTGGGGCTGAAGCACCTTAATTCATTGTTCACACTGCTGGCCTTTGTGCTGCTGGCAGCCGCTTATGTGCCGGGCAACAAGATCCAGGCGCGGCTGCACCACCCGATGGCAGCGGGCGTCAAGTTGTGGGCATTTGGGCACTTGCTGGCCACGGCCACATTGGCCGATGCGGTGCTGTTTGGCACGTTTGTGCTGTGGGCGGTGCTGGATTTTCGCGCTGCGCGACAACGTGACCGCGCGCAGAGCACGGTGTATGCGCCAGGCCGCTGGATGCCCACCGCTGTGACGGTGTTGGTTGGTCTGCTGGCCTGGGGGGTGTTTGCGTTCTGGCTGCACGCCAGTTGGATCGGCATGGCACCGTTTGGCCGCACCTTCTAAGATTTGCGCGCAGATCCAGACTGCCTGCGCGGCGATCACCCCATCATTTCAGAACGGAATGTCGTCGTCCATGTCTTCAAAGCCTGACGACGCCTTGGGTGCCGGGGCTGGCGCACGGGGCGCAGGTGCAGGCCGTGGAGCCGGTGCTGCGCGGCGCTGCGGCGCGGCGTCGTAGCCTGCGCCATCGTCATCGCCGCCACCGCCCCCTGAGGGGCCACCCATGCCCTGGCGACTGCCCAGCATCTGCATGGTGGTGCCGCGAATTTCGGTGCTGTAGCGGTCATTGCCGTCTTTGTCTTGCCACTTGCGGGTGCGCAGGCTGCCTTCCACATAAATCTGGCTGCCCTTGCGCAGGTATTGCCCTGCAATTTCAGCCAGCCGGTCGTTGAAGACCACGGTGTGCCACTCAGTGTGTTCGCGCGGCTCGCCGCTTTGCCGGTCTTTCCACTTGTCGGTGGTGGCCAGGCGCACATTGCACACTTGCCCGCCGCTGGGAAAAGTGCGTAATTCAGGGTCTTGCCCCAGGTTGCCGACGAGGATGACTTTGTTGACGGAGGCCATGGCTACGTTAATCCAATGTATTGCAGTGTGACGCTTGAACGATCAAACGTGCATTGTGCCCCATGCATGACGCCGCTCCAGCCAAGCCCGTGTCAGAATGAACCGCATGGAGCATCGCGACCCGAATTTTTACCGCCACCTGCGGGCTGAGTTTTCTGATGGTCGGCGCTGGCTGGATCGTGCCATCGTGCTGGCCTATGGCGCACTGGCGGGCGGGGTGGTGGTGGGCTTCACCATTCTCAGTCATGCCGCGTTTGAGTTTTTTGTCGGTTTGCAGTCAGGCGCGCCCCTCTGGTTGCTGCTGATCTGGACGCCGCTGGTCACAGCAGGCATTGTGTGGCTCACGCGCCGCTTTTTCCCCTTGGCGGCGGGTTCGGGCATTCCGCAGGTGGTGGCTGCGCTGGACCCCAAGCTGGACGATGCCGAACGCAGCCACTTCGTCTCGGTCAAGCTGACCATTGCCAAGGTGTTACTGGCCTCGGCCGGTTTGCTGGGCGGGCTGTCGGTAGGGCGCGAAGGCCCGTCGGTGCAGGTGGCCGCAGGCGTGATGCAACACAGCCGCCGCTGGCTGCGTCACCGACAAGGCGTGGTGAACGTGCATTCCCTGCTGGTGGCCGGAGGTGCCGCCGGGATTGCCGCCGCCTTCAACGCCCCGCTGGCTGGGGTGGTTTTCGCGCTGGAAGAGTTGTCGCGCAAGCTGGAAACGCGCTACAGCGGGGTCATCATCGCGTCCATTGTGCTGGCGGGCTTGATGGGCGTATCGGCGTTTGGCGATGCGGCTTACTTTGGCTCTGTGCAGGTGCCTGCGCTGGGTGCATCCAGCATTTTGCCGGGCGTGCTGGTGGCCGTGTGCAGCGGGCTGGCAGGCGGGCTGATGGCCAAGCTGCTGATCGTGTCGCTGGCCGGGCAGTCGGCTGACCGTTTTTCCGTGTGGCGACGCCAGCATCCGGTACGCTTTGCCGCCATCGTGGGCGTGGTGATTGCCGTGATCGGCATGGTCAGCGGTGGCCTGACGTTTGGCAGTGGCACCGAAGCCGCACGCGAGCTGCTGCACGCCGAGCACCCAGTCGAGCACGCCGATACTTTTGGCCTGCTGAAGTTCGTGACCACCTGGCTCACGGCCTGGACGGGCGTGCCGGGCGGGCTGTTTGCGCCATCGCTGTCGATCGGCGCAGGCATTGGCTACAACGTGTCCACGCTGCTGGGTTTTGGTGTTAATACTGCCTTCATCGCCATGGGCATGGCCGCTTTTCTGGCCGCCGTAACGCAAGCGCCACTGACCTCCTTCATCATCGTGATGGAGATGATCGACGGCAGGCCCATGGTGCTGTCGCTGATGGCCGTGGCCATGGTGGCCTCGACCATCTCACGCATGATCAGCCGTCCGCTTTACGAAACCCTGGCTGCGCGCATGATGGCCAACTTCCGCGCCGGGCAAGCTAGTGCCGAGGCCGAGGCTCAGGCGGCGCTGCCGGCACCTCCTGTGCCCAGCCCAGCGCCAGCCACAGCGCCGCCAGAGCCGCCGCCGCCCCAAACACCGCCTGCGGCCCCCAACCCTTGAGTAGCCAGCCACCCAGCGCGCCCCCGACAAACAGCCCCAGCGACTGCAAGGTGTTGTAAACACCCAGCGCCGCGCCACGCGCGTGCGCCGGGGCCATGCGCGAAACCAAACTGGGCTGGCTGGCCTCCAGCACGTTAAAGGCGACAAAGAAGAAAAACAGCACCACACCCAGTGCCCAGACACCCGGCCCGCCCGCGGTGGCCCCCAACAAGGCCATCAGCCCAATTTGCACCAACAGCAGCAACGCAATGGCGCTGCGCCACACCACCAGCAGGTGGCCGCGCCGCTCGGCCGCGAACAGCCCACCCATCAAGATGAAAGACAAGCCCACGGCGGGCAAATACACATGCCAGTGCGCAGCTTTGGGCAAACCCGCGGCCACCAGCAGGCCAGGCACAACCACCCACATCGCCATTTGCACCGTGTGCAGCACAAATACCCCCAGATCCAGCCGCCACAGGCGCGGGTGCAACCACACGTCGGCCAGCTTGCCACGCGGCTGGTCAGCGTGGCGGGCAAGCTCAGCAGGCGTCCACAGCAGCACGATGGCGATACCGCCCAGCGCCAACGCTGCCGTCAGGCCAAACAACCCGGACAAGCCCAGCCAGCCCGCCAGCGGCGGGGCCGCCATCAGGCTGATGGCAAACATCAGCCCAATACTCATGCCCACCAGCGCCATGCCCTTGGTGCGCACGTCATCACGCGTCTGGTCCGCCAACAGCGCCGTCACCGCCGCCGACACCGCGCCCGCCCCTTGCAAGGCGCGGCCCGCCATCAGCCCGTAAATACTGCCCGCCAACGCTGCCAGCACACTGCCTGCGGCAAACACCAACAGCCCGGCCACAATGACGCGCTTGCGCCCCAGCCGGTCAGACGCCAGACCCAGCGGCACCTGCATGAAAGCCTGCGTCAAGCCATACATGCCCATGGCCAACCCCACCAGCGCCGGATCGTCCCCACCGGGGTACTTGCGCGCCTCCAGCGCAAACACCGGCAGCACCAAAAACAGCCCCAGCATACGCAACGCAAAAATCGCCGCCAGCGATTGCGCCGCGCGGCGTTCGGTCGGCGTCATGCGGTGGCGCAGGGCAGTAGCAGAGGAATTGGCAGAAGAAGAAACAGAGTCAGACATTGCAAAACCAAATCAGCAACAGACCAGCAGTTTGTGGTCCAACACTTCTAAGAGCGTGTTCAAAGTCTCTGCGCGGGTGTGTGGGCGCGGCCTCGGGCGGTCTGCTGCGTTGCAAATCCTCGCGATACCGCCAGGTATCGCTGCGGTTTGCGCCTTGCAGCCCATCCC
>NZ_JBKEEE010000022.1:0-46361 GCF_047975795.1 Ottowia sp.
ACTTGGCCGACAGCACGGTGGCAATGGCCGCCGTCAAAGTGGTCTTGCCGTGATCGACGTGACCAATGGTGCCCACGTTCACGTGCGGCTTCGATCTCTCAAATTTCTCTTTTGCCATTTCTTCGACTCCGAAAAAATCAACACAAACAAACACAACAAAAGCGGCGCGCGAGGCTTGTCGCCCGCACGCTGCCGCATGCCTGGTGCCCTTGGCGGGAATCGGACCCGCGACCTCTCCCTTACCAAGGGAGTGCTCTACCACTGAGCCACAAGGGCAATCAACCGCTTGATCGCACACCAACCTGCGTCACCAACACTGGAGCGGGAGACGGGAATCGAACCCGCGTCATTAGCTTGGAAGGCTAAGGTTCTACCATTGAACTACTCCCGCAAAGATCCCCATCAGATGACGGATGCCTTGCGAGACCAATGACTTTGAACCTCAAAAAGTTCAAAACCCGCCTGTTTCCAAGCCTGCTCGCCGTGTCAGCCGCGTGAGACTGGCTTCGCGCTATTTTCAAAATTCCGCTGGTGGAGAGGGCTGGATTCGAACCAGCGTACTCGTAAGAGGGCAGATTTACAGTCTGCTGCCATTAACCACTCGGCCACCTCTCCGGCAGAGAACCGCAGATTATGCCACTAATTCGCCAAAGCTAACAAGTCCGCCATCCAACCCCGATCACCAGAGACCTTGCATACTTCATACGAAATTGTTGATAAGCTCTGGCAAGACTACAATTTCACCCCCGGCCAAATACGGTTTATCCACAGTCCGCTGCCAACATGTCCGCACATTTTTCTGTCGCCGAAACGACTCCAGTCGGCACTGCCTTGTGGGCGGCCTGTCTTGAGCGCCTGGCGCAACAATTGCCCGAGCAGCAATTCAACACATGGCTCAAGCCCATGGTCATTCAATGGGCACCAGACGCATCAAAGATGACACTGTATGTGGCCAACCGCTTCAAGCTGGATTGGGTGCGCGCCCAATACGTCCAAAGCATTGCATCTGTGTTGGAGCAAATTGCAGGGCACGTTGTTGCTGTAGAGTTGGCAATCACTCCTCGTCAATCACCTGAAAATTCGCCACTTAAAGCCAGCCGCAATGAGAAGGCATCGACCTTTGAGTCTATGGAGTCGCTCCACACACAAGCGGACAACGTTGCAGCGCAGCCCCTCACGCCCAGCGATCATCGTCACCGCTTGAATGCAGCGCTTACTTTTGCCCATTTGATTGAAGGCTCGGCCAACCGCATGGCCCGGGCTGCCGCCTTGCATGTGGCCAGCCACCCTGGCCAACTCTATAACCCGCTTTTCATTTACGGTGGAGTTGGGCTGGGCAAAACCCATTTGATGCATGCAGTGGGCAATCATCTGCTGGAAACCCACTCAGAGACCAAAGTTCTCTACATTCATGCGGAACAGTTCGTCTCGGATGTGGTCAAGGCGTATCAGCGCAAAACTTTTGATGAGTTCAAACAGCGCTACCACTCGCTGGACTTGCTGCTGATTGACGATGTGCAGTTCTTTGCCAACAAAGAGCGCACGCAAGAAGAGTTCTTCAATGCCTTTGAAGCCTTGCTGGCCAAAAAAAGCCACATCGTGATGACCAGCGACACCTACCCGAAAGGGTTGACCGACATTCACGAGCGCCTGGTGTCGCGCTTTGACTCCGGTCTGACCGTGGCGCTGGAGCCACCAGAGTTGGAAATGCGGGTCGCCATTTTGATCAACAAGGCTGCCGCAGAGGGTGCTGAAATGCCTGAAGAAGTAGCCTTTTTCGTCGCCAAAAACGTGCGCTCCAACGTGCGTGAACTGGAAGGCGCGCTGCGTAAAGTCATGGCTTATTCGCGCTTTAACCAGAAGGAAATTTCTATCCAACTGGCACGTGACGCGCTGCGTGACCTGCTGTCCATTCAAAACCGGCAAATCAGCGTCGAGAACATCCAAAAGACCGTGGCCGACTATTACAAGCTGAAGGTGTCGGACATGTACAGCAAAAAACGCCCCGCCTCTATCGCTCGGCCGCGCCAGATTGCCATGTACCTGGCCAAAGAACTGACGCAGAAAAGCCTGCCCGAAATCGGAGAGATGTTTGGCGGGCGCGATCACACCACCGTGTTGCACGCCGTGCGCAAGATCACGGCAGAGCGCCAACAATTGACCGAACTCAACCAGCAACTGCACTTGCTCGAACAAACCCTCAAGGGGTGACAAAGGCACTGCTTAAAAGCACTCTTTAGCATTCATTGCTGGCCTGATTTCCGGCGACAATATGAGGTTGCTCAGAGGCATCTTCATCTGAGAGGAATCCAGACCGTGGCTTTATGCTCATACAGCCACACGCGCATGATGCGCCAAGGAATTTGAGGTAGACATGATCATTTTGAAAACCACCCAGAGCCAGTTGCTGTCCGCACTGCAATCGGTCGCAGGCATTGTGGAGCGACGTCATACGCTGCCGGTACTGGCCAACGTGCTGCTGCGCAAAAACGGCAGTGCGCTGCAACTCACCACGAGCGATCTGGAGATTCAGATTCGCACCGCTGCCGATCTGGGCGGCGATGATGGCAGCTTCAGCACCACTGTGGGCGCGCGCAAGCTGATCGACATCCTGCGCACCATGCCCGCCGACCAAACCGTGAGCCTGGAATCGCAGCAAGCCAAGCTGATCCTCAAAGGCGGCAAAAGCAAATTCACGCTGCAAACCCTGCCTGCCGAAGACTTCCCCCTGGTGCAGGAGGCCCCCAGCTTCGGCACCGCCTTCAAGGTGCCGCAAAAAACCCTCAAAAACCTGCTCGACCAGGTGGCTTTCGCCATGGCCGTGCACGACATCCGCTATTACCTGAACGGCATTCTGTTCGTGGCTGAAGGCAAACAGTTAAGTCTGGTTGCCACCGACGGCCATCGTTTGGCCTTCACCAGCGCCACACTGGACGTCGAAGTGCCCAAACAAGAGGTCATCCTGCCCCGCAAAACCGTGCTGGAATTGCAGCGCCTGCTGTCCGACGCCAGCACGCCAGAAGGACAAGATGCCCCCACCATCGAAATGCAGTTTGCAAGCAACCAGGCCAAGTTCAGCTTTGGCGGCATGGAATTCGTCACCAAGCTGGTCGAGGGCAAATTCCCTGACTACAACCGCGTGATTCCCAAGAACCATCAGAACCATGTGACTCTGGGCCGCGCTTCATTGCTGGCCTGCTTGCAGCGCACCGCTATTCTGACCAGCGAAAAATTCAAAGGCGTGCGCCTGAACTTCGAGCCTGGCACGCTGCGCGTAGCCTCCAGCAATGCCGAGCAGGAAGAGGCGGTGGACGAACTCGATATCGACTACGGCGGTGATTCGATCGAGATCGGCTTCAACGTCACTTACCTGATCGACGCACTGGCCAACATGAGTCAGCAGGAAATGATCACGCTGGAGCTGCAAGACGCCAACAGCTCCGCGCTGGTCACGGTGCCCGACAACGCCCAGTTCAAATACGTGGTGATGCCCATGCGGATCTGATGGCGCTTCAGTTTCAAGAGCGCACAACGCTGACAACCCGCCCGCCAAGGCGGGTTTTGGCTTTCAAATGAGCGGAAAAACAAGCGAAAGAATTTCATGACCGATTCCAACCAGACCCCTGACACCCCTGCCCACCAGCCCGCCAGCACGGGGGGCAGCGGCTACGGCGAGGGTGCCATTCAAATCCTGGAAGGACTGGAAGCCGTGCGCAAACGCCCCGGCATGTACATCGGCGACACCTCAGACGGCACTGGACTGCACCACCTGGTGTTCGAGGTGGTCGATAACTCGATCGACGAAGCGCTGGCCGGTTACTGCGACGACATCGTCGTCACCATCCACACCGACAACTCCATCAGCGTCGTCGACAACGGCCGCGGCATTCCCACCGGCGTCAAGATGGACGACAAGCACGAGCCTAAGCGCTCAGCGGCCGAAATCGCCCTGACCGAACTACACGCTGGCGGCAAGTTCAACCAAAACAGCTACAAGGTTTCGGGCGGTCTGCACGGTGTGGGCGTGTCTTGCGTCAATGCGCTGTCCAGCACCTTGCGCCTGGTGGTGCGCCGTGACGGCAAAAAGCACGAGCTGGAATTCAGCCGCGGCTTCGTGCAAGGCCGTGTGCTTGAGTCGGTTGAGGGGGTCGAAGTCTCGCCCATGAAAATTACCGGCAGCACCGAAAAGCGCGGCACCGAAGTGCGCTTTCTGCCCGACACCGAGATATTCAAAGAAAACCACGAATTCCATTACGAAATTCTCAGCAAACGCCTGCGCGAGCTGAGCTTTCTGAACAACGGCGTGCGCGTCCGCCTGGTGGACGAGCGCTCGGGCAAAGAAGACGATTTCTCCGGCGCTGGCGGTGTCAAAGGTTTTGTCGACTTCATCAACGGCGGCAAGCGTGTGCTGCACCCCAACGCCTTTCACGCCACCGGCACCCGTCCGGCCGACAGCTACGGCGGTATTCCCGGCACCGAGATCGGCGTCGAAGTCGCCATGCAGTGGAACGACGGCTACAACGAGCAGGTGCTGTGCTTCACCAACAACATCCCGCAGCGCGACGGCGGCACCCACCTGACGGGCCTGCGCGCGGCGATGACACGCGTCATCAGCAAATACATCGCCGACAACGACCTGGCAAAAAAAGCCAAGGTGGATGTCTCGGGCGACGACATGCGCGAGGGCCTGACCTGCGTGCTCAGCGTGAAAGTGCCCGAACCCAAATTCAGCAGTCAGACCAAGGACAAGCTGGTGTCCAGTGAGGTGCGCGCGCCGGTCGAGGACATCGTCGCCAAGTCCTTGACCGAGTTTTTGGAAGAGCGCCCGGGCGACGCCAAGATCATCTGCGGAAAGATCGTCGAAGCCGCCCGCGCCCGCGAAGCCGCGCGCAAGGCGCGTGAGATGACGCGCCGCAAGGGCGTGCTGGACGGCTTTGGCCTGCCCGGCAAGCTGGCCGACTGCCAGGAAAAAGACCCGGCGCTGTGCGAAATCTACATCGTCGAGGGCGACTCTGCCGGCGGCTCGGCCAAGCAGGGGCGTGATCGCAAGTTCCAGGCCATCTTGCCGCTGCGTGGCAAGATCCTGAACGTCGAGCGCGCCCGCTACGAAAAGCTGCTCACCAGCAACGAAATCGTCACCCTCATCACCGCCCTGGGCACCGGTATTGGCAAAACCGCCGCCGATTCCGGCAAAAGCGGTGCCGACGACTTCAACGCCGACAAGCTGCGCTACCACCGCATCATCATCATGACCGATGCCGACGTCGATGGTGCCCACATCCGCACGCTGCTGCTCACCTTTTTCTACCGCCAGATGCCCGAGCTGGTCGAGCGCGGCCACATCTACATTGCTCAGCCACCGCTGTACAAGGTCAAGGCGGGCAAGGAAGAGCTGTACCTGAAGGACAATTCGGCGCTCGACAGCTTTTTGCTGAGCGTGGCACTGAAAGATGCACGCGTGCTCACAGGCGGCGGTGAATCGCGCGAAATCAGCGGCGACACCCTGACCGAGCTGGCCCGCAAATACCAGTTGTCTGAAGGCGTGATTGCACGCCTGTCGGGCTTTATGGATGCCGAGGTGCTGCGCGCCATTGCTTCAGGCGTAGCCTTGAATCTGGACGACATGGCCGCCGCTGAAGCCAGCGCCCAGACGCTCAAGGCTTATTTGCTGGAAACTGGCCAAAACGGCAGCGCCCCCGACGTGGTGAGCGAATTCGATGCCCGCACCGACAAACCAATTTTGCGCATCAGCCGCCGCCACCACGGCAACATCAAAAACAGTGTATTCACACAGGATTTCGTCGATGGTGCCGACTATGCAGCCCTGGCCGACGCCGCGCAAACCTTCACCGGCCTGTTGGGCGAAGGAGCCAAAGCGGTGCGCGGCGAAGGCGAGCGCCAGCGCGAATCACAGGCGGGCGATTTCCACCAAGCCATGCAATGGCTGCTGAGCGAAGCCGAGCGCACCACCAGCCGCCAGCGTTACAAGGGCCTGGGCGAAATGAACCCCGAGCAGTTATGGGAAACCACCATGGACCCCGAGGTGCGCCGCCTGCTGCGCGTGCAGATCGACGACGCCATCGAGGCCGACCGCGTGTTCACCACCCTGATGGGCGATGAGGTCGAGCCGCGCCGTGATTTCATCGAAACCAACGCCCTGCGCGCGATCAACATCGACGCCTGATGTGAAAGCCCGCCGCTTCAACGCGGCGGACGCCGGTCATCCGCTTGCTGTTGCTGTGGCAAGGGGCGACGGCGATCGTCGCCACGCTGCGGCGCGCTTTGCGGGCCATTGCTGCGATACGCCGTGGATCGGCTGGCGTTATTGCGGCTGGCGTTGCTGCGGCCTTGATTGTTGTACCCGTTATGGCTGTCGTAGCCACGATTCTGGCGGTGGTGCGAAGACCGTGTGCTTGACGGCGGCGTGCGACGTTCCCAGCGCTCGGGCTGGTACACCCAGCGCGGGCCGTCAGCCACCCAGGCCGGTTCAATGTAGGCGTACCCCGCACGCGCTTTCATCCAGTGGCCACGACGCCAGATGTACTGACCGTGCAGCCACTCGTAGTGCCCTGCGGCCCACACATAACCCTGCCGCGGCGGCGGCACGTGTTCAGCACGCCGCGCAGGCGGCGGGCCAATCTGCACCGAAATGGCGACTTGCGCCTGCGCAGCAGCAGGCCATAAAAATGCAGTGCTGCCACCCAGCAATGCAGCGCCAGCCAATACAGCGGCAGAAAACTTGGTACGAATCATGGTTAATCGACTCCTCAAACAAAAACGATGACCCTTTTTCAACGCGCCAGCCCGTCCGCAGGATGTGTCCGCCGTGCAAAGCTGGGGCAAATTTGCGTCACACAAGAAACCGAGTTCCGGCGCAAAGACGCCATCGGCACCGTCACACGCTTTATCCAGCTATTTGGCGCTCGCACTCAACATGGCGCTCACACTCAACAGCCCCGATCCTTCACATCACCTTCGGTATACAGCCAATGGCCGCCCTGGCGCACGAAGCGGCTGCGCTCGTGCAAGCGCACCGCGCAGCCTGCCACGCGGTAGCGGGCAACAAACTCCACCTCGCCATGGGCATCACCCAGCCAGCGCGCGCTCCTGACCTCCAGCCCCAGCCATTGCGCGTCAGACTCCAAAGTCAAATCAGCCGGGCGGAATTCGGGGTGCCAAGTGGCCAGCAGGTAGTCAGCGCGCCCATGCACAAAGGCGCTGTAGCGCGAACGCATCAGGCTTTCGGGGTCGGGCGCAGGCACGTGTGGCCAGTGCTCCACATAACGGCCGCAACAAGTCGCATAAGGCGAGGGCAAGCCGCATGGGCAGGCGGCTTCGGCAGAGGAACGGCGCTTTTTCATCGCCGCCAGAACTGTGGCGTGAACAGCACCAGCATGGAGATCAGCTCCAGCCGCCCCAGCAGCATGGCGATGGTCAGCACCCAGGTCTGAAAATCGGTCAGCACGGCAAAGTTGCCCGAAGGTCCTACCTTGCCCATGCCGGGGCCAATGTTGTTCAGACAAGCAATCACGCCGGTAAAGGCCGTCACCATGTCCAGCCCCGAAGCCAGCAGCAGCAGCGTCAGCCCCACCATGCAGCCGCCGTAAATCAGCATAAAGGCCATGATGACCCACACCACCTGCTGCCCCACCGTGTTGCGGCCCAGTGTCAACGGGTTGACCACACGCGGGTGCATGGCGCGCACCAGCTCATGCTTGGCCAGCTTGATCAGCACCAGCATGCGCACCATCTTGATGCCGCCGCCGGTAGAGCCTGCACAAGACATGAAGCAGCCCAGAAACAGCAGCAGCACCGGCCCGAACGCTGGCCACAGCAGGTAATCGGTGGTGGCATAGCCGGTGGTGGTGCCAACCGACACCACCTGGAACGCGGCCATGCGCAGTTTGTCACCCACGCTGGCTTCGTCACGACCGTGCAACGCCAAAAGCAGCCAGATGGCCAGCACTGACAGCACGATGGTTAAAAAGTATGCCCGCACCTCGCTGTCTTGCCGCAGCGGCCTGAGCGTGCGCAGCCGCCACACCATGAAGTAGCGCGCAAAACTCACCCCCGCCAGCGTCATGAAAATCACCGCCGTCCATTCCAGTTGCGGCGAATTCCAGTAGCCAAAACTCTGGTCGTGTGACGAAAATCCGCCCAGGCCCACCGTGGTGCACATGTGCATGAAGGCGTCCAGCCACGTCATGCCCCCCCAGCGATAAGCCAGCAGACAAGCCCCTGAAAGCAAAAAGTACACACCCCACAGGCCGCGCGCAGTCTCGGCAATGCGCGGCGTCAGGCGCGTGTCTTTCATGGGGCCTGGCATCTCGGCCTTGAACAGCTGCGTGCCCCCCAGGCCCAGAAACGGCAGCACAGCCACGGCCAGCAGCATGATGCCCAGCCCGCCAATCAACTGCAAAAAACAGCGCCACAAATTGGCCGCCGGGTCCAGCAAGTCCAGCCCGGCCAGTGCCGTGGCCCCGGTGGCGGTCAGGGCGCTGACGGCTTCAAAGTACGCATCAGTCCAACTGATGCCCGGCACCGCCGTCATCAACGGCACAGCGGCAAAAGCGGGCAGCACCGTCCACACCAGATTGACGAGCAAAAAACCGTCTTTCACCGACAGCTCGGCCGTGTGCTTGCGACACGCGGCCCACAGCAGCACACCGGCCGACAGCGTGAGCACCATGGCGCGCAGCCAGACATGCTCTTGCTTCAAGTCCTGATCCAGCCAGCTCCAGATCAAGGGCACTAAAAAGGCGAAGGAAAACCCCATCACCAGCCACGACAGCACCAGCAACACGTGGGCGTGGCGTCTGAAAAGCGTGCGCAATCCCTGCAACATGAATCACCCGCCACACATCACATGAACGTAGCACTGACCTGGAACATCTTTTCCACGTCGCGCAACATGCGCTTGTGCGCCATGAACACGATCACGTGGTCGCCCGCCTCGATCACCGAATCGTGGTGCGGCATCAGCACGCGGCACTCGGCCTTGGCTCCGCGCACGATGGCCCCCATGCGTGCGCCGCGCGGCAACTTGACTTGATCGATGCGCTTGCCCACCAGCTTGCTGGTGCGCGCGTCGCCATGCACCACGCCTTCCAGTGCCTCGGCGGTGCCGCGCCGCAGGCTGTGCACGGCCGCCACCGCGCCGCGCCGCACGTCGGCCAACAGCTCGCCAATCACGGCGTGCGCGGGCGACACGGCAATGTCGATGGTGCTGCCCTGCATCATGTCGGCGTAAGCGCGGCGGTTGATCAGCGCCAGCACGCGGCGTGCGCCCAGGCGCTTGGCCAGCATCGAGGCGAGGATGTTGTCCTCGTCGTCGTTGGTCAGCGCCAAAAACAAATCCATGTCACCCACGTTTTCGTCGGTGAGCAACTCTTCATCCGACACGTCGCCGTGCAGCACCAGCGCGCTGGCGTGCAGCTCGTGCGCCAGTTGCTCGCAACGCTGGCGGTCGCGCTCGATCAGCTTGACCTCGTACTGATTGGCCAGGCTGCGCGCCAGTCGCAGCCCGACCCGGCCACCGCCCGCAATCATCACGCGGCGCACGGCGCGCTCCTGCCCGGCAATCACGGCCAGCGTGTGGCGCACGTTGTCGCGGTCGACGATGACAAACACCTCATCGCCCGCACGCACCACGGTGTCAGGCGCATCGGTCAGTTCAAAGTCAAGGCGGTACACCGCCACGATGCGCATTTCCACCTCGGGGTGGCGTTCGGCAAACGCGCCGATGGTCGAGCCAGCCAGATCGCTGTGCTCAGACACGCGCACCGCGACCAGATAGGCACGGCCCTGCGAAAAGCTGACCACCTGCAACGCCTCGGGGTATTCGATCAGTTGATGGATGTAGCGCGTGACCGAATCTTCCGGGCAAATCACCCGGTCGACCGCAAAGCCTTCTTTGTCCAGCAACGGGCCTTTTTCCTTGAAGTCGGCCGAGCGGATGCGCGCCACCGTGGTGGGAATGTTGAACACGGCGTGCGCCACCTTGCAGGCCACCAGGTTGGATTCGTCCGACGCAGTGGCGGCAATCAGCATGTCGGCATCGTCAGCACCCGCCTGGCGCAGCACCGATGGCTGCACGCCATCGCCCACCACGCCACGCAGCTCCAGCCGGTCTTCCAGCGTGTGCACGAAGTCGGCATTGGGGTCGATGACGGTGATATCGTTTTGCTCCAGCGCCAGGCTTTCCGCCACGCTTTCGCCCACGCGGCCCGCGCCGAGAATGATGATGCGCATGGTGCGTTCAGCCCCTGAAGCGATTCATGATGGTCAATTTGCTGCCTTTTTTATAGCTGTTTACGCAATCCACACTTGCGTCAAACACTTATTTGACCACAAACACTGCCCCTTCTTACAGCCCTCGTGCGATGATAATTTTCTGCACATCGCTGGTGCCCTCGTAAATCTGGCACACGCGCACGTCGCGGTAGATGCGCTCGAGCGGGAAGTCCTGCACGTAGCCGTAGCCGCCCAGGGTCTGGATGGCCGCCGTGCACACGGCTTCGGCCGTTTCGCTGGCCAACAGCTTGGCCATGGCCGCTTCTTTCAGACAAGGCAAACCCGCGTCACGCAAGCTGGCGGCGTGCCAGATCAACTGGCGCGCCGCCTCCAGCCGCGTGGCGCAATCGGCCAGCCGAAAGCTCACCGCCTGGTGGTTGAAAATAGCGGTGCCAAAGCTCTCGCGCTCTTTGGCGTAGGCAATGGCCACGTCCAGCGCGCTGCGTGCCATGCCCACGCTTTGTGCGGCGATGCCAATGCGCCCGCCTTCCAACGACGACAGGGCGATCTTGTAGCCCTCGCCTTCCTCGCCAATCAGGTTCTCGGCCGGCACGCGGCAGTTGTCCAGATTGATCTGCGCTGTGTCGCTGCTGTGCTGGCCTAATTTTTCTTCCAGACGCGCCACCTGCCAGCCCGCGTTGCCCTGCTTGTGCGTGGGCACGATGAAGGCCGACAAGCCTTTTTTACCCGCCGCCTTGTCGGTGACGGCAATCACCACCGCCACGTCGCCGTTCTGGCCGCTGGTGATGAACTGCTTGACGCCGTTCAGCACGTAGCCATCGCCCTGCTTGACGGCGGTTGTCCTGAGTGCCGATGCATCGCTGCCCACGTGCGGCTCGGTCAGCGCAAACGCGCCCAGCAGCTCGCCGCGCGCAGCCGGGGCCAGCCACTTCTGCTTTTGCGCCTCGGAGCCGTAGCGCATCAGGATGGCGTTGAAGGGGCAGTTGGTCACGCTGATGGTGGTGCTCACGCCGCCGTCGCCCGCGGCAATTTCTTCCAGCACCAGCGCCAGCGTCAGATAGTCCAGCCCGGCACCGCCATATTCCTCCGGCACGCAGATGCCATACGCGCCCAGCGCGGCCAAGCCCTGATGCGCAGCAGCGGGGAAGGCGTGGTCCTTGTCCCACTGCGGCGCCTGCGGCCACAGCTCGGCCTGGGCAAAGGCGCGCACGGCGTCGCGGATCATGGTTTGGTCTTCGGTCAGCAGCATGGGGGGGTCTCCAGGGTCGTGTACTCGTGACGGTCAGGTGCGTGCCGGGTCACGGTCAACTTGCCATGCACGCACTTCCTCGCCAGAACGGGCCAGGTAGGCTTGCAGGCGTGCAAAGCGCCTGCGGGTGGCGCGCTCGAACTGTCATGCCACCCACGGCTCCAGCCAGGACCAGCGGGCCTGCAAGGTGTAGGTGTAGACCATGCGTGAGTGCTCGGCATCCATCGCTTCATGCCGCATCGACGCCGCCCAACGACGAAACGGAAACGCCTCGCCCACCATGGCGGCGGCAGCCAACCGAGGCCGCACGTACGATACGAACTGCGTGCGCATCGACAGCCCACGCAGCCAACCGCCTCCGCGGTTGGTGCTGACCACGCCGACCGACGGGCATTCATCGCCATCACCCACCGTGGTGGCGCTCACCAGCGAGTCCCAATACGGTCGCCAGCGGTGGTAATGAAACGCATCGAACACTACTGGCGCAGAGGCGGGCATGTCGAACACAAGGCGTCGATGCACGGTCACAGCAGCGCCTACCAATCGCCCATACGGGTGCCGTCAAAGTTGAAGAACGCGCCGTTGTCCTCGGCCCTGGCCGCAGCCAGCGTGGTGCGCAGGCCGGTGGCGCTGTCGGGCACCGTGATGGGCGCCTTGTCGCCACCCATGTCGGTCTGCACCCAGCCGGGGTGAAAGCACAACAGCAGCGCCTTGGGGTAGGCGTGGCGCGCCGACACCACCGCCATGTTGAGCGCCGCCTTGCTCACGCGGTACAGCCACGCGCCGCTGCCGGATACAGTGCCGATCTGCCCCATCGCGCTAGAGAAAAAGCCAAAGCGCCCACCGCCCGGCGCCCGGCTGGCTTCCACCAGTGGCGCGACCTGCGGAATCACCTGCATGGCACCCAGCACGTTGGCGTGCATGACGCGGTCAAACTCTTCCTGCGTGGGCGGTGTGGTGGCGTCGGCGCGGTTGCAGATGACACCGGCCACATACCAGGCGGTGTCGATGGCCTCGCCCTCCAGCTGCCAGGCCAGACCGCTGACGCTGGCCGGGTCGGTCACGTCCAGGCGCAGCGTCTCGCAGCCCAGCGCGCGCAGGCGGGCCAGGCCGTCGTCGTCGCGCGCGGTGGCGATCACGCGCACGCCATCGGCTCGGTACTGGCGCGCCAGCTCCAGGCCGATGCCGCGCGAGGCGCCGAGAATCAAGGTGGTGTTGGACATGTGGACGCCTCCTTCTCAAGCAGGGCCGATCAAAGCATCTCCACGGCCATGGCCGTCGCCTCACCACCGCCGATACACAGCGTGGCCAGGCCTTTTTTCAGGCCGTGGGCCTTCAGTGCGTACATCAGCGTGACCATGATCCGCGCGCCGCTGGCACCAATCGGGTGACCCAGCGCGCAGGCACCACCGTGGACGTTGACCTTGTCGTGCGGCACCTTCAAGTCGTGCATCAGTGCCATCGGCACCACGGCAAAGGCCTCGTTGATTTCCCACAAATCCACGTCGCCGACCTGCCAGCCGATTTTCTTCAGCAGCTTCTCGGTGGCACCGATGGGGGCGGTGGAAAACCACTCCGGCTCCTGCGCGTGCGTGCTGTGACCAGCGATGCGCACCAGCGGCTGGCAGCCCAGTTTTTTGGCCCTGCTCTCGCGCATCAGCACCATGGCGGCAGCGCCGTCGTTGATGCTGGAGCTGCTGGCGGCCGTGACGGTGCCGTCTTTCTTGAACGCGGGTTTGAGGGTGGGAATCTTGTCCAGCTTGATCTTGCCCGGGCCTTCGTCGGTATCGACCACGCGCGCGCCCTTGCGCTCCTTGACGGTCACTGGTGTGATCTCGGCTTTGAAGGCACCGGACTGGATGGCTTTTTGCGCCCGCTCCACGCTGGCGACGGCAAAGGCGTCCTGCTGCGCGCGGCTGAACTTGTATTTCGCGGCGCAGTCTTCACCAAAGGTGCCCATGCTGCGGCCGGGTTCGTAGGCGTCTTCCAGCCCGTCAAGCATCATGTGGTCGAAGATGCGGTCATGACCAAGCCGGTAGCCGCCGCGGCCTTTTTGCAGCAGGTAGGGCGCGCCGGTCATGCTCTCCATGCCACCGGCCACCAGCACCTCATGCGTGCCCGCCACCAGCATGTCGTGCGCGAACATGGCCGCGCGCATGCCCGAGCCGCACATCTTGCTGAGCGTGACCGCGCCCGCACTCTTGGGCAGCCCGCCTTTGAACGCCGCCTGCCGCGCCGGGGCCTGGCCCTGGCCTGCCAGCAGGCAGTTGCCGAACAGCACTTCGGTGACCAGCTCGGGCGCGATGCCGGCGCGCTCAATGGCGGCCTTGATGGCTGCACCACCCAGATCGTGTGCGGCCAAGTTGGCGAAGTCGCCCTGAAAACTGCCCATGGGGGTACGGGCGGCGGATGCGATGACGATGGGGTCAGATTCGTGCTTCATGGCTGGCCTCTAGGCTGAATTGGAAATAGATGGCTTGAGGGGCCAAATTCGAACGATCGCCTGGCAATATTCCAACGCAATGATCGCCAGTAAAGACGCATATTCCACGCGGCATCTTGTTGGTCATTCGTTGACCCAGCAGACAGTATCGCATCCCATCAACGCGAACCACTGACATTGCACACCCCGTTTCTGGGGCAAGAACCCCTCAGATGTGAAACACATGGCTGGCGCTGAGCCAGCGGATGTCGTGCGCCACTTCACGTTGGCCGGGGCGCACCTGGTCGAGTGCGGCAATCTCGCGCATGATGGTTTCGGTTTCGGCTGGTTTGGTGTGGGTGATGTAGATGGGGATGCGGCGTGTAGGGTCAAGCTGGTCCAGCTCGTCGGCCAGCACTTCGGGCGAGAGGTGCCGCGCCAGGCGCGCCAGTTCGCGCTCGCGGTTGCTGAAGGCGGTTTCAATCACCAGTGCGGCCACGTTCATCTGGTTGACGCGCGCCCAAAAGCCAGGATTGCGTTCGGTGTCGCCGCTGAAGACCCACCAGGGCGCGGCGTCATCTGCGGCGCTGCGCAGCGCATAGCCCACAGCGGGCACGGCGTGCTGGGCGGGCAGCACTTCGATGCAATGCTCATCCAAGGTGAGCACGTCACCGACAGCCAGTGGCTTGAAGGTGAGCAACGGGTAATCGGAAGAAGGCAGGCGGCTGAAGTCGGGCCAGATGACGCCGTTGAAGATGTGCTGGCGCAAGGCGGTCAGCGTTTCTGGCAGCGCATGCACACGCAGCGGGCGGCCTGCGCGCGCTGCGGCCACGGTATCGACCATCAGGGGCAGGCAGGCGATGTGGTCAAGATGGGCGTGGGTCAGCAGCACGTCGTCAATGCGCAGCATTTCGTCACGCGTCAAATCGCCGGCGCCGGTGCCTGCGTCCACCAGCAAACTTTCGCCTGCCAGAAACGAGGTGGTTTTGCAGCCCCGGGCAATGGCACCAGAGCAGCCGAGTACGCGCACCCTCATCGAGCCACCTCCCTATGTCTGTGCTTACTTGTCTTCAAATTTGGCCGTACCTGCCCAATTGGGATCGGGCGGCTGATGAAGGTACGACACTACCCGTTCGGCGTACAGACGGTAAAGGTAATAGTTGACGTTCTGTTGCTGTAATGACTCAACGATGGTTTTGCATTCTTCAAAGCGACTGGCGCGCCAGTGCGCCAGTGCGGTGTTCCACAACACCAGCTCTTGTGTCAACTCTTTCGCCTGCTCAGGCGTCGATTTCCCCGCCTGCGCCCTGACGGTGTAGATGTGCACTGCATTGGATTTACCTTTGACGCGCACGCGGTCCAGTTCTTGCCAAATATGGCCTGCCGCTGCGGCCTGCTCCACGGTGGCCTGGCTGGCAACCAGATCGACCCCGTAGATACGCGACAAGCCTTCCAGCCGGGACGCCAGATTGACCGCGTCGCCAATCACGGTGTAGGCGCGCCGCACGTCCGACCCCATGTTGCCGACCGACATCAGGCCGGTGTTCAAACCTATACCGACTTCTACCGTGGGCTGCTGCCTGGCGGCGCGCTCCACATTCATCTGACGCACCGCCTGGCGGATGTCCAGGGCGGCATCCACGGCGCGCCGGGCATGGTCGTCCATGGTGATAGGCGCGCCCCAAAAAGCCATGACGCAGTCGCCCATGTATTTGTCAATGGTGCCACCATGCGCGCGAATGACCTGTGTCAGACGGCTGAGCACGTCGTTGAGCAGATTTTGCAGCACCACAGGGTCCATGCCTTCGGACAGGCTGGTAAAGCCCCGCAGGTCGCAGAACATCACTGTCAACTCTTGTGTGCGCGCCTGCATGCTGTAGCGCTCGGGGTTGCGCAACATTTGCCGCACCAGCTCAGGTGGCACGTAGGTGGCAAACTGCTGCGCCAGCTCGCGCTTGGCCCGGCTCTCGTCCATGTAGCCCAGTACCATGTTGACCACCAGGGCCACAAAGCTCATAACCAGCGCAGATGCCAGCGGCAACACCAAGTCCGCCCCCACATACAAGGCCGTGTTGCCCACCACCAGTGCCAACATCACGCCCACGCCCAGCACCAATGCCCGCACCACAGGCAGCCGAGGCAAGCCCACCACCAGTATCACGCCAAGGCCCAGCAGCAGCAGCAGCTCAATCGCAGCCACGTCATGCGGCTGCCTGGGGATACGACCATCGAGCATGCCCGAGATCAGGTTGGCGTGCACTTCAACGCCGGGATAGGCCTCGCCCACAGGCGTGGTGCGCAAATCCATCAAGCCTGGGGCCGTGAAGCCGATCAGCGCATAACGCCCCTTCAGGCTGCCTTCAGGCAGCTTTCCCTGTAAAACATCGACAGCGGAGATGTAGCGAAACGATCCGCCATGCACGCCGCCGGGGCCACGGTAGGACACCAACGCGGCACCGCGCTCGTCCATCGGCACGCGCAGGCTGGGCCCCAGTATCACGCCTTGCACTGGCGCATCAGCACCCGTGCCTGCCCGTTCCACACGCAATGGCACCCGCCCTTGACCCAGACGCAGTGTGGCCAGCGACAACGATTCGTACAACTGCCCCTGATAAGCCGCCACCAGCGGTGCCGCGCGGACGCTGCCATCAGGGTCAGCAATGGAGTTGAAGAACCCCGCCTGCCTGGCCGCATCGGTCAACACCTCAATGTTGGCTCCATAGCCATCCCAATAAAGCATTCCCCGAGGATGCCCATCCACCGGACCCACAGGCGAAGGCAACTGCCCGGATTGGCGGGCATCGCGGTCGCTGGTGAAGTAGTAGCCCAAAGCCGTTGGCCCTTTGGCCAGCGCCTGCGCCAGCACGACATCGTGATCCAGCGTGGCGCGGTGGCGCGCCAGCCACGCCTGAAATGCCTCATCGTGCTGCAAATCTTCGCGCGCCAATTGCTCGAACTGCTGCAAGGTGGAGCTGCGGTCGGCCTCGGCAAACACCACGTCGACGCCCAAGGCCGCCACCTGCTGGCGCTGGGTCAACTCCAAGATCAACTGCGCCACCAGCGAACGGCTCCAAGGCCACTGGCCAAACCGGGACAGGCTGGCTTCGTCAATATCAATGATGACCACACGATCGTCCAGCGTACGCGGCATGGTGGCACGCAAGCGCAGGTCGTAAATGCCTTCTTCCAGACGCGTGAGCGGCGGCTGCACCCACCCGCCCGATGCATGCAAAACAGCCAGCAGCAGCAATGCCGCTGTCATCAGAGTGCGGGTTCGATGCCGCTGAAAGAAGCGAAAGCGGATCACGAACGAGCCGCGAGGCGGTTCACGCCTCAATGATCCAGGAATTCAAGGCGAATACCGCCCAGCTCAATCTGGTCGTGATTTTTCAGGGCAGTCGGCGCGCCTTGGACAGAAACGCCGTTTACGGTGGCGATGATGTCGCCTTCCACATGGCTTAACTCGCAGCCGTGCGGTTTGCGAATAATCGACGCCACGGAAAGGCCTGGCTTGCCAATGGTCGTCACGACTTTGGTGAGCAACATTTCCCGTCCGCTGGCAGTGCCGGTCAGTACACGCACTCGCGGGCGTTCAACAGCCTGTGATACCACAGCAGGCGTGGTATCTGCGCCCAAGCTCGGTGCAAGCGCCTCTGAGGTAGCAGGTATAGGCTCTGGTGGGGCTGCCAAGCCTGTTGAAAAAGATGCTCCGTCCTCATTCAGGAATTTGATTTTGTACTTGCCGACTTCAATAATGTCGTCGTGACTTAGCACCTGTTTTTTGATCGCTTTGCCGTTGACGAAGGTTCCGTTGGTGCTGCCAAGGTCTTCCAAAGACGCTTGACCAGAAGAGAGGTGGATTACAGCGTGCTCACCACTCACAGCCAGGTTATCAATGACGATGTCGTTGTAAGGTCTACGCCCAATGGTCGAGCGCTCTCTGGTAACCTGAACTTCTTTGACGACAATTCCGTCGATCGAAACGATCAACTTGGGCATGTGCGAACTCCTGGCGCGCGCTTAAGTGATGATTGGCTATGCAACATAAAAGACCTTGCAGAATATCGGCTCTTGACGCTAATTGCACCTATTTTCTTAAGAATTTTGAGATCGCTCCGGACTTTTTCGGCGCTTTCCTTGCCTTAATGACAACCACGGAGATGTTGTCACGCCCTCCTGCCATGTTGGCCATATCAATTAACCCATAAGCCAACTCAGGCAAACCCTCTGTTTCAGAAAAAAAGTCGGCTATATCAGCCTCGGCGACCATGTCCGTCAGCCCATCTGAGCACAACAAATAAATGTCATCTTGCTGCACAGGACTCTCTTGCACGTCGAGCAGCACTGCGTCTTCTACCCCCAATGCACGTGTTACCAAGTTGCGATTACTGGAGAGCGCAGCCTCTTCATGCGTAATCAATCCCATATCGATCTGCTCTTGCAACAGCGAATGGTCTTTGGTCAGTTGGGTCAAAGTGCCGCTGCGCCACCTGTAGGCACGAGAATCACCCACGTGGCCAATGATCAGTTGATGTCCATGTCGTACGGTCATGACCAGTGTGGTTCCCATACCAACGTACGCCGGATTGGTGTTCGAGGCATCAAAAATGGTGCGGTTGACGTTGTCCACGCAAATTTCCATCGCGCGGCGCACGTCGCGAACGTCCGCCTGCCAGGAAGCTTCTGTAAGCCAGCGGACAAGCTCCGAGGTAATGTCCTCCACCGCCATGGCGCTGGCCACTTCACCTGCGTTGTAGCCGCCCATGCCATCGGCCAGTACCGCCACGTCGTATTCGGCATTCACCGAAACGGCATCTTCGTTGTTGGTGCGTATGCGCCCCACATCGGTTGCGGCAGCGTACTCAAATTTCATGTGGCAGCTTGAGCGCTATGTCATCGTGGATCATGGTCTCTGACTGTTCTGGCTTCAGACCATCATGCAAAAACCTTGCATACACCACCAGACCTGCGCAGAAAAAAGACCCTTTTCGCTTCAGCCCTGCGTCGGGCCGAAGCGATCGGCAAAAGTTATTTGAGCAATGCCTTGAGCAGCTTGCCCATTTCAGACGGATTGCGCGTGACCGTAAAGCCGCACTCTTCCATGACCGTCAATTTGGCCTCGGCCGTGTCGGCACCACCTGAAATCAAGGCACCCGCATGTCCCATGCGCTTGCCAGGGGGCGCGGTGACACCGGCGATAAAGCCAACGATGGGTTTTTTCATGTGGTCTTTGCACCAACGCGCGGCTTCAGCTTCGTCAGGACCGCCAATCTCGCCGATCATGATGACGGCGTCGGTGTCCGGGTCGTCGTTGAAGGCTTGCATCACGTCGATGTGCTTCAGGCCGTTGATCGGGTCGCCTCCGATGCCGACCGCGGTGGATTGGCCAATGCCCAATTCAGTCAACTGCGCCACCGCTTCGTAGGTCAGCGTGCCAGAGCGGCTAACCACACCAACGCGGCCTTTTTTGTGGATGTGGCCCGGCATGATGCCGATCTTGATCTCGTCCGGCGTGATGATGCCGGGGCAGTTGGGGCCGAGCAGCAAAGTCTTTTTGCCACCCTTGGCTTCTTTGGTCTTCATCTTGTTGCGCACTTCCAGCATGTCCTTGATGGGGATGCCTTCGGTAATACAGATCACGAAGTCCAGGTCGGCATCCACCGCCTCCCAAATGGCCGCAGCAGCGCCTGCTGGCGGCACGTAGATCACGCTGCACGTGGCACCGGTTTGCTTGGCCGCGTCTTTGACGGTGGCGAAGATCGGCACGTCAAAAATCTTCTCGCCTGCTTTCTTGGGGTTCACGCCCGCCACAAAGCAGTGCTTGCCGTTGGCATATTCGATGCACTTTTCGGTGTGAAACTGGCCGGTCTTGCCCGTGATGCCCTGGGTGATGACCTTGGTGTTTTTGTTGATGTAGATGCTCATCTCAATTTCCTCACTTCACTGCAGCCACAACTTTTTGCGCCGCCTCGGCCATGGTGTCGGCACTGATGATGGGCAGGCCCGAGTCGGCCAGCATCTTCTTGCCCAGGTCTTCGTTGGTGCCCTTCATGCGCACCACCAGCGGCACCTTCAAGTCCACCGCTTTGGAGGCCGTGATCACGCCCGTGGCAATGGTGTCGCAGCGCATGATGCCGCCGAAGATGTTGACCAAAATAGCCTTGACCTTGGGGTTTTTAAGCATGATCTTGAAGGCTTCGGTCACCTTCTCAGGCGTAGCACCGCCACCCACGTCAAGAAAGTTGGCCGGTTCGGCACCGAACAGCTTGATGGTGTCCATGGTCGCCATGGCCAGACCCGCGCCGTTGACCAAGCAGCCGATATTGCCGTCCAGGCTGATGTAGGCCAGGTCGAACTTGCTGGCCTCGACCTCAGCCGGGTCTTCTTCGTCCAGGTCGCGCAGCGCCACCACGTCAGCGTGGCGGAACAGCGCATTGCTGTCAAAGTTGAACTTGGCGTCCAGCGCGATGATGTTGCCTTTGCTGTCGCGGTTGAGCGGGTTGATCTCGACCAGACTGGCGTCAGTGTCCATGTAGCACTTGTAGAGCTTTTGACACACGTCCACAAACTGCGGCACCGAATCGGCGGGCATCTGCACGCCCTTGGCCAGCTCCTGACCTTGAGCATCGGTCAAGCCCACCAGCGGGTCGACGAACACCTTGACGATTTTCTCGGGCGTTTTATGCGCTACTTCTTCAATGTCCATGCCACCTTCGCTGGAGGCGATGAACGCCACCTTCTGCGAGGCCCGGTCGGTCACCACCGACAAGTAATATTCTTTCTGGATGTCTGCGCCATCTTCGATGTACAGGCGGCGTACTTTTTGCCCTTCCGGCCCCGTTTGGTGGGTCTTGAGCTGCATGCCCAGAATCTGGCCCGCCATCTCCTTAACCTGGTCCAGCGACTTGGCCACCTTGACGCCGCCGCCCTTGCCGCGGCCACCAGCGTGAATCTGGGCTTTGACGACCCACACCGGGCCACCCAGCTTTTGCGCCGCTTCCACGGCTTCTTGAACGGTGAATGCGGGAATGCCGCTGGGCACAGGCACGCCAAACTGGCGCAGGATGTCCTTACCCTGGTACTCGTGGATCTTCATTGAACCCCTCTGGAATAGTTGGTGTGTGGCTATAAGGCCAATGGCCCCACAGAAAGAAGAAAGCGCGTCAACACCGCCATCACGACGCCGCAACGCTCCGCACGAAGCGGAATGTATCATGGCAAACCGTGCGAATATGCACACGGCGGCTGACGTTGCCATGACGCAGCCGTGCACAAGGATGACGGATGGCCCAAGTATTCATTGACGGCGAAGCAGGCACCACTGGCCTGCAAATTCGCGAGCGCCTGCACCAGATACCTGGCGTCACACTGGTCAGCATTGACCCCGCACGGCGCAAAGACCCGCAAGCCAAGCGGGAGATCATGGCCGCAGTCGACCTGGTCATTTTGTGCCTGCACGATGACGCGGCGCGCGAATCGGTCGTCATGATCGACCAGTTGTCCGGCAACCAACCCCGCATCATCGACGCCAGCACCGCGCACCGCGTCAGCACAGGCTGGGTCTACGGCTTTCCCGAGCTGTCGGCGCAGCAGCGCACCCTGGTGCAGTCGGCCGAACGGGTGGCCAACCCTGGCTGCTATGCCACCGGTGCCATTGCCCTGCTGCGGCCGTTGGTGGATGCAGGCCTGCTGCCGCCCGATCACCCCATCACACTGCCTGCCGTCAGCGGCTACACTGGCGGTGGCAGGTCGATGATCGAGGCTTATGAAAGCGGCCAAGCGCCCGCTTTTGAACTGTACGCGTTGGGCCTGAAGCACAAACACATTCCTGAAATCATGCAGTACGGGCGCGTCACGCGTTGCCCCCTGTTTGTGCCCAGCGTGGGCAATTTCGATCAAGGCATGTTGGTCGAGTTGCCGCTGCACCTGGACACACTGCCCACCGCGGTCAATCTGGAGCATTTGCGTGAGTGCTACCGCGCCCATTACGCCGATGCGGACAACGTGAGCGTTGAATCCGCGTCCGAATCCGGCAAGCTGGACGCCATCGCCCTAAAGGGCACCAACCAGCTCGAAATCCGGGTGTTTGGCGCAGATGATGCGCGACAAGCCGTCTGCGTCGCCCGGCTGGACAACCTGGGCAAAGGTGCCAGCGGCGCGGCAGTGCAAAACCTGCAACTGATGCTGGGTTTATAGCCCTGCGCACCAAGCTGGCATACACCTTAACGCAAGGTCACATCTCTATCCTGCGGTCGCAGGATGAACGCCGCAGTATCGGCAAACTCAGCACCTGCATCTGCTCCGGTCCGCTCAACAATGGCGTCAATCAGCGGATTCAGATGGGGTAACAGATCGTCCACACTGATCGCGCGCTCTATCTGACGACGATACACATACCCACCTTCACCCAGGTGCCGCCGAATGGACTGCACCATAAAGTCCGACAAAATACGACTCACGTCGTCATCAGAGCGAGCGTAAGAGACTTGCACAGGCGCTGAATGCACGGCCCCCAGTTCGGCGGCGGCACCACTCGTACTTGGCGGCGCAGCCACGGGCGCCGGGGTCGTGTGGTAAACCAATGCTGATCGACTGTGAGTGTCGGCTGGCTGTGTCAGTCCTCCCTCCCGAATGGTTGATTTGTAGCCATCCACCACACTGATATAGCCTGAAGCCTTGAGCCATCGCAAACCGCCCGCCACCACCGCCGACTTACCCGGCATGGTGGACACCAGCTCGGCTGCAGTACGATGCCCGTCAACCAAGCACAACAAAGCCCCCAGTTCTTTCGGCAAGACAGGGTGTGGTGCGTTGCGCTCCCTCTGGCCTTTGGCGCTCAGTACATAAACCTTGTGCATCGAGATGGTTTGAATTCAATTCCACGCTGTGGCACAAATTGACCATTAGCGATCTGGCAAGCGTCGACACGTGACGCCAACCTGATATTGAACTCAAGAACATAAGTCGATGTCAAACCCTTGCGCTACCTGCACGCACCAAAAAGGGACAAACTGCGAACTTTGTCTTGCGCTTCAAGCCCTCGCCCTCCAAACCATAAACGTCCGTTATCATTCAGGCGCTGAAGACTTTACTTCGTCATCCAGTGGCTCTCCCGCAGCTTCTGCCGCCAGCGCCCGGCGAATCACATCACCCGCAAAGCCGCGACTGGCCAAAAAGCGCATTTGTTTGGCGCGCCCTGCAGCGTCGGCGGGCAGGGTGCCAAATTTGGCGCGCCAAACTTGCCGAGCGCGGTACAGCTCGGTGGCGCGCAATTGTTCGGCGGCATCTTGCACCACGGCACCCGGCAAGCCTTTGGCACGCAGCTCCTGCAACACGCGGGCACTTCCTAAACGCGCAGCACGACGGTGCAACACCGATTCAGCCACGCGCACTTCGCTGATGAAGCCTTTGGCAGTCAACTCATCCAGCACGCGGGCCAAGTCACTCAAGCCTGACTCCGCTTCCCCATCTGCATCGGCACCCACGTGCGGAGCCAGCTTGCGCTCCAACTCGGCGCGCGAATGTTCGCGTGCGGCCAGATAGCGCAACGCGCGCCCTTTCAGCGAAAGCGGTGGAGAGCGCATCGATCCGTCATCCGCATTATTGGTCTCCAACCTTTCGGCATGGGCAGCCCATCAAGTTTCGCCGGCAGTCTCTGCACCTGCACCGGGGTGCAGCAAAGCAATGCCCAGGCTTTCGCGCACCTTGTTTTCAATCTCGGCGGCCAGATCGGGGTTTTCGCGCAGAAACTCGCGCGCATTGTCGCGGCCCTGGCCAATTTTTTCGCCGCTGTAGGCGTACCAGGCCCCGGATTTGTCCAGCACCTTGGCGGTCACGCCCATGTCGATGATTTCGCCCTCGCGCGAGATACCTTGGCCAAACATGATGTCGAACTCGGCCATCTTGAACGGCGGGCTGACCTTGTTTTTCACCACCTTGACCCGGGTTTCGTTGCCCACAGCCACGTCGCCTTTTTTGATGGTGCCGATGCGGCGGATGTCCAACCGCACGCTGGCATAAAACTTCAGCGCATTGCCGCCGGTGGTCGTCTCTGGGCTGCCAAACATCACGCCAATCTTCATGCGGATCTGGTTGATGAAAATCACCGTGCAGTTGGTCTTCTTGATATTGGCCGTGAGCTTGCGCAGCGCCTGGCTCATCAAACGCGCTTGCAAGCCGGGCAACTGATCGCCCATTTCGCCCTCAATCTCGGCCTTGGGCACCAGCGCGGCCACCGAATCGACCACCACCAGATCCACCGCACCCGAACGCACCAGCGAATCCACAATCTCCAGCGCCTGCTCGCCCGTGTCCGGCTGGCTGATCAGCATGTCTTGCAGGTTCACGCCCAGCTTTTCGGCGTAGCCCGTGTCCAACGCGTGCTCGGCGTCGATGAAGGCGCAGGTGCCGCCCTGCTGTTGCATCTCGGCAAGCACTTGCAGCGTCAGCGTGGTCTTGCCCGATCTTTCAGGGCCATAAATTTCGATCACCCGGCCACGCGGCAAGCCGCCCACGCCCAGCGCAATGTCCAGCCCCAACGAGCCAGTAGAAACGGTCTGAATGTCCGCCACCGCCTCGCCTTCACCCAGGCGCATGATGGTGCCTTTACCAAACTGCTTTTCGATTTGCGCCAGCGCGGCTTGCAAAGCCTTGGCTTTTTCGCCCTTGTCAGCAACGGCCATATCCATAATTTTCTCCTTTTTAATCAATGTGATAGCGCCGTTATCACGGCTTGCGAATACGCATGTACTGGGCGCATGAACAGGACTGTATAAGAATACATTAATTTGAGTAAAGCTATTTTTAAGTCAGTTTGCCTTATCATTTTCAAATGTATGAAACTGCTTCCTACGACGACCGCTGGCGCCAGACCCACCTGGGCCGCTTGCTGGGCCACGCCATGCGTCGTTTTGACGCCCGCGTGCTGCAACTGATGGCGGCCAGCGAACGTGCGCCGCTGGCGCTGGCCAACCTGGCCGCACGCGACAAAGTGGGCGCGGCGCACATTCACATCACCCGCCATTTGCCCCTGGAAGGCGCGCGTTTGACGGCTCTGGCGCAATCGGCCGGGATATCCAAGCAGTCCATGGGCGACTTGGTGGACCAGTGCGAAGCCTGGGGCCTGGTGGCGCGCGAGGTCGATCCGCGCGACGCCCGCGCCCGGCGCATCGTCTTCACCCCCGTCGGGCTGGACTGGCTGACGGCGTTCAAAGAAGCCGTGGCGCAAGCCGAAGCCGAATTTCACGACGCCGTGGGCACCGACGTGGCCACGGTGGTCGCGCTGGGGCTGGAGGCGTATACAGTCTGAGAGTCGCAATAGCGCCTCAAACTGCGGTATCTACTGCGCGGCATCTGCCATGCGACGCTTGCTCAATCGCTATCAAAAGAAGAGCTTATGGCGCTTGACCAGCAAGCACCGAAGGCACTTTTTACTTAAAACTCACGCCGCTTCACGGTAAAACCCCGCCGCATGCACGCCGCGCGGTGC
Organism: Ottowia sp.; assembly: GCF_047975795.1. Lineage (GTDB taxonomy): Bacteria > Pseudomonadota > Gammaproteobacteria > Burkholderiales > Burkholderiaceae_C > Ottowia. Next base: position 25,414 of record NZ_JBKEEE010000022.1, read on the forward strand.
CAGTGGGCCGACAGCGCGGGCGATGGCGCTGATGTGCTCGGGCGTGGTGCCGCAGCAGCCGCCGACGATGTTGAGCAGCCCTTCGGCGGCAAATTCGTGCACCAGACGGCTGGTGACTTCGGGCGTTTCGTCAAAGCCGGTGTCGCTCATGGGGTTGGGCAAACCCGCATTGGGGTAGCAGCTGATGAAAGTGTCGCCCGCCACCTTGGCCAGCTCCTGGATGTAGGGGCGCATCAATGCCGCGCCCAGGGCGCAGTTCAGGCCCACGGCCAACGGCTGGGCGTGGCGCACGCTGTGCCAGAAGGCGGTCACGGTCTGGCCCGACAGCACGCGGCCCGAAGCATCGGTGACGGTGCCACTGATGATCAGCGGCAGGCGCTCGCCGGTTTGCTCAAACGCTTCGTCCACCGCAAACAGCGCCGCCTTGGCATTCAGCGTGTCAAAGATGGTTTCGACCAACAGCACATCAGCGCCGCCCTCGATCAAGGCCACGGTTTGTTCAAGATAAGCCGTGCGCAGTTGCTCGAACGTGATATTGCGCGCGCCGGGGTCATTCACGTCGGGGCTGATGCTGGCCGTGCGCGGCGTGGGGCCTAACGCGCCCGCCACGTAGCGCGGATGCTCGGGAGTAGAAAACTTGTCGCAGGCCGCACGCGCCAATTGGGCTGACCGCACATTCATCTCGCGCGCCAGCTCGGGCATGGCGTAATCTTCCTGCGCCACCGTGGTGGCACCAAAAGTATTGGTTTCGATCAGGTCAGCCCCGGCGGCGAGGTACTGCTCGTGAATGGCGCTGATCACATCGGGGCGCGTCAGACTCAGCAGCTCGTTGTTGCCTTTCACATCCTTGGGCAAATCGGCAAAGCGCGCCACCATGGCCGCATCCGGCCCGCCTTCGCCCCGGTACTGCGCCTCGCCCAGCTTGAAACGCTGAATCATGGTGCCCATGGCACCGTCCAAGACGACCAAACGGTGTTTCAGGATCTCTGGCAGCGCAGCGGCGCGGGTGTAGATGGGCAAACTCATGCCTGCGATTGTAAAAAGCCGCTTTGGGTCTTGCTGCAACGTGGCCATTAACCGGCACATCTGTCGCCCACCACCGCATTGACGACAATCGGCTCTTCATGACCTTGCTTTCGCCCCGTGCCACCATCTCTGAACACCCCGCCAACCAATCCCCCCTATCCGTGGGTACCCACGTGCTGCACGAGGTGTTTGGCTACAACCAGTTTCGCGGCCAGCAGGCCGAGATCGTGGCACACGTCAGCGGCGGCGGCGACGCGCTGGTGCTGATGCCGACCGGCGGTGGCAAAAGCCTGTGCTACCAGATCCCGGCCATCGTGCGCCAGCGCGCCGGGCGCGGGGTGACGCTGGTGATCTCGCCGCTGATCGCGTTGATGCACGACCAAGTGGGCGCGCTGGACGAATTGGGCGTGCCTGCCGCATTTTTGAACAGCACCCAGAACTGGGAACAGACCGAAGCCATTGAGCAACGCCTGCTGGCGGGCCAGATCACGCTGTTGTACGCCGCCCCAGAGCGCGTGGGCACGCCGCGCTTTTGGGGCTTGCTGGACACGCTGCACGCCAACGGCAACCTGAGCCTGTTCGCCATTGACGAGGCGCATTGCGTCAGCCAGTGGGGGCACGACTTTCGGCCTGAATACCGCCAGCTCACCGTGCTGCACGAGCGCTGGCCCACCGTGCCGCGCATTGCCCTGACGGCCACGGCCGACGCCACCACGCGCGCCGACATCGTGGAGCGGCTGCAACTGCAAGATGCGCAGCAGTTCGTCAGCAGCTTTGACCGACCCAACATCCGTTACGCCATCGTTGAGAAGAAAGACCCTACGCGCCAGTTGTTGCAATTCATTGAACGCGAGCACGAAGGCGAAGCGGGCATCGTCTACTGCCAGTCGCGCAAGCGGGTAGACGAATTAGCCGCCACGCTGAACCACCACGGCGTGGCCGCGCTGCCCTACCACGCGGGGCTGGATGCCGCAGTGCGCCAGCAGCACCAGGACCGCTTTTTGCGTCAGGACGGCATCGTCATGGTGGCCACCATCGCCTTTGGCATGGGCATCGACAAGCCTGACGTGCGCTTTGTCGCCCACGTCGACATGCCCAAGAACATCGAAGGCTACTACCAGGAAACCGGACGCGCCGGCCGCGACGGCGCACCGGCCGACGCCTGGATGACCTACGGCCTGCAAGACGTGGTGAACCAGCGGCGCATGATCGACGAAAGTCCGGCCGAGGAGAACTTCAAGCAAGTGATGCGCGGCAAGCTCGATGCCCTGCTGGCCCTGGCCGAGGCCACCGGCTGCCGCCGCGAACGGCTGTTGGGCTACTTTGGCGAGGCCATGGAAACCGGCCAGAATGCCATCAAATCAATAGCTTATAGCGCAGTAACAACAAGCGATAGCGGTCAGTTTGATGACGATTGTGCACCCCGCTACCGGCCCGGTTTCTGCGGCACCTGCGACAACTGCCTGAACCCACCCGATGTGTGGGACGCTACCGACTGTGCGCGCAAGCTGTTGTCCACCATCTTTCGCGTGCAGCAAATGAGCGGCATCGCCTTTGGCGCAGGCCACCTGATGGACATCCTGCGCGGCAAGGCCACCGACAAAGTGGCGCAATACGGCCATCAGCAGATATCGACTTTCGGCATCGGGGCGGAATTTACCGAAACGCAGTTGCGTGGCGTGCTGCGCCAGTTGATCGCCACCGGCGCCGTGCAGGTGGACGCACAAGCTTTCAACACACTAAAGCTGTTGCCCGCTGCACGGCCCATTTTGCGTGGCGAACAAACTGTGCGCCTGCGTGCAGTCAGCGCCACGCCCACAGCCCGCAAAAGACGCACGCGCGATGGCAGCGCCCGCACGGCGCTGTCGCCCGCAGTGGCGGAGTTAAACAGCGCCGCGCAAACCCGCTTTGCCGCCCTCAAAGCCTGGCGGGGCGAAGTCGCGCGCGAGCACAACCTACCCGCTTACGTGATCTTTCACGACGCTACCCTGGCCGCCATTGCCGCACGTGCGCCACAAACCCTGTCGGATCTGCAAGGCGTCAGCGGCATTGGTGCGACCAAGCTGGAACGGTATGGGCAGGAAGTGTTGCGTGTCATGCACACTTTGAGCTAAACCAGCCGTCTCAACCTGCCTGGCACCGCACAGACACTGCGCCAGTAGTTACAAATGCACACTCCGGGGTGTTGTCCCGGCGGGATACACCCAAATCTGTAACGGTTGTGAAATGGCGCACAGGCAAAGCGTCCGGCTGCGTCCACAATAGGTGTCGAATTTGCCGCCTTGGGCGTGCCACAAACAATGCCATTGTTTGTCCCGTTTATCTTGTTTATCCCGCACGGCAAACCACCATCATGCCCCGCAACCCTTTGCTCGCCGCCTTCCAACGCAACCGCCTGGCTGACGGGGACAACCGTGCGCTGTGGCTCATCATCGGCTTGGTAGCCGCCGCTGTGGTCGTCGCCTTGCTGGTATTGAGCATAGGGGGGCGTTCCGACCCTTGGCGCGTATGGCCATCGGCGTTTTTGGTGGCGGTGGTGGTGGCACTGTGTATCTGGCCTGACAGCCAGCAGACCGCGCCCAAAACCTTCCGCCCCAGATCTCCTGCATCCACACCCGGGCCGGTGCGGCCGAACACGCCGACATCTGCCGTCACCCACGACTCGGCCTGGACGCAACTGTCCCGGCACGCCACCTTGTTTTTTGAAAAGCGCGGCCTGCACAGCGCCGCCAGCACCTCGGCCTGGACGCCCAATGCCGACCATTGGCTGCACAAAGGCCCGCGCAAATACCTGGTGCACGCGCGCTACTGGCAGGCGAGCATGGTCGATGAGGCCGAGGTACGCAGCTTCATCAAAACCATACGGCAGCACAACGCCAACGGCGGCGTGCTGCTGTGCAGCGCCGATGTATTCACCCCGGCTGCGCGCGCCGTGGCCAAAGGCCATTCCATCATGCTGCTGGAGCCTGCGGCGTGGATCGGAGCCTCTCGCCATGCGCAGGCTACACGAGTAGCTCAAGCTGCCGCATCACGAACAGGGCCAGCCTCTGTACTTCCTGCAGAGGCCGCCACCACCAACGCTCAACCAATCGGGCCAACATTACGTCCAGATCACGAGGTTCGTGCGCGTCGTGACTTCGAGCCGACACAACCGCTGTCGAAAGCCGAACGGGCACAGATAGGAAAACAGATGCAGGCAGCCCAACATATGAACACAGTCAGTAACAGTAAGCGTGCACCACAACGCGAATTTCCCGCTACAGAGCTAGTCACCCCGACCGAGTTTTCCGACCTGAGCGCGCTCCTGCCCGTAGCTGGCCAAACCCCTGGTCGCACCTAATAAGCGCCCATAACGAACGCTACGACACAAACCCCATCGAACGCTGCTCGCGCACCTCGGGTTTGATGCGGTGCTCGGCCTCCAGTTGCTCCAAAAACTCATCGGGGCTGAACGCCGTGGCCAAAATGTCGGTCTGGTGCTTGACGGCGGCAAAGTCACCAAGCGTCAATTGTTCCAGTTTCAAAAGCCGCTGGCGCAGCGCGGGCAGCAGCCCATCGGCATGGCCATCCAGGGCTTCGGTGATGAACATGCGTTCGCGCTGTTCGGCCGTCAGCGGCATGAACTTGATCTTGAAGGCAAAGCGCCGTAGCGCCGCCTGGTCGATGCGTTCCAGCAAGTTGGTGGTGCAGATGAACACGCCGTCGTGGCGCTCCATTTGTTGCAGCATCTCGTTGACTTCGGTCACTTCGTAACTGCGTTGCGCACCACGGCGGTCGAGTAAAAAACTGTCGGCCTCGTCCAGCAGCAGAACGGCTTTTTCCTCGCTGGCTTCGCGGAACATGGCGGCCATGTTCTGCTCGGTATCGCCCACGTACTTGCTCACCAATTCGCTGGCGGGCTTGATGATGAGCGGCTTGTCCATTTGCTGGGCGATGTATTCGCCCAGCGCGGTCTTGCCCGTGCCGGGCGCACCGTAAAAGCACAGCGCCCCGTGGCCGCGCGCTTTCAGTGCCTGAACGATGCGTGGCACCTCGAAACGGCTTTCCACATTCAGCATGTCCAGATCGTAGGTGGTGACCTGGCGGCGGCCCTTGGCACCGGCGGCATTAGGCTTGCGGCCCAGTGCGGCGTCGGCGTTCTTCAACTGGCGTTCGATCAGGGCCTCGAACGCCTCGCCACCAGCACCATCGCCCACATGCGCCAGGTCGGCAAAGCGCACCGCAGTGCGGATTTGCGCGGGTGTCAGGCCCTTGCGTTCGGTCAGTTTGGCGACGAACCCGTCGCTCACGGCCACGCCCTGCAAGGTCTTGCGCACCAGTTGCTCGCGGGCACCGGGTGGGGGCGATTTCAGCTCCAGATGGTAGGCAAAGCGACGCCTGAAAGCCGGGTCAATCTGCTCAATGCGGTTGGTGATCCAGATGGTGGGCACCGGGTTGTTTTCCAGAATCTGGTTGACCCAGGCTTTGCCGCTCACACTGTGGCTGACGGCGCTGGCCAGCGCCTGCTGCTCGGCGCGTGCCATCAGACCCGCCGCATCGACGCTGATGGAGGGAAACACGTCTTCCACCTCGTCGAACAGCAACGCAGCTTCCTGCGAGCCTTTGAGGAACACTTGCGCGATCTGCATGGAGCGGTAGCGGTCGCGCCCGGACAGGCTGTTGCCATCCCGATCGGCATATTCCACTTCAAACAAATCCAGCCCCGCTTCGCGCGCGATCACCTTGGCCAGCTCGGTCTTGCCGGTGCCGGGCGGGCCGTACATCAGCACGTTGACGCCCTGTGCCTGAGTGGCCTGCGCCTTGCGCAACAGGTTAATCAGCACTTGCACGTCGTCGCCCACGAAACTGAAGTCGTCCGCCTTCAGCCCGCTTGGACTCGCCGGGCGGGTGAACACCGCCATCAGCTCAGCGCGGTCACGATACTCGCGCATCAGCACCGGCGGCAGCTTTTCGCTGACCTTCATCAAATCGGCCAGGTCGGTGATGCTGTGCTCTGAAATCAGGTTCTCGACCAGGCCAATGCGCTCCAGCCGCCCACCGGCGCGCAGCGCCTCGCCCACTTCGTCCGCCTTCACTCCGGCCAGGGTGGCGATGGCGGCATAAGCTTCGGGCGCGTTGTTGACTTTGAACTCCACCAAAATGCTGCGCAGATCGCGCTGGTAACGCGCCAGCGTGCCGTACAGCAGCAGCGCGCGCTCGGCCTTGTTCAATTGCAACAGCTTGGCCAGCGCGTCGATGTTTTTCTGCACCAGGGTGGACTGCTTTTTCAGTGCATGCCCCAGCCACTGGCCGGTGGCGGCCAACAGCGCCAGCAAATCCTTGGGGGCGTCTTTGGCATATTCGTCCAAATAAAAGAACAACGTGCCTTCTTCGTAAGGGCCGCGCCAAAGGCCGTGCCGCGCCAGAAATTCGCGGTTGTCCAGCGCTTCATGCCCGCGCCAGAATTCGTTGTCCTTGCAGCGGCGAGCCAAAAAACCGCGCAGTCGCGCCAATACCGGCTCAGGCCATACCAGGTGGCGACCGGCCAGCGCCATCAGTCCATTGATGTCGCGCCGCACGTTGAATTTGCCGCCCTGCTGCGCGGCCAGCGTCAGCACGAATTGCGAGCACATCAAATCCAGCACCGGCGCATCCGTCAACCCAGGCGAAGCCAGCAGGCCCGCTTGCAGGTGGGAAGTGCTCAGTTGGGGGGTGGTCATCCGTTTGGCCATGAATCACATCCTCCATGAGGTTGGAAGCGAGTGTCCTGGAGCGTGTTCAACGTCTCCTCGCAAAAACTTTGAATACGCTCTTGAACATGAATCACCTTAACGCAATCGACCTCGTGGGTGAATACCAAGGGCAGCGCTCGCAGCCAGGATGGACAGGTGGTATCTACAAATAAATTCACGTATCCATGGGTCTTGGGACAGGAAGGCGCGCGAATCACGCCCGAAACCGCCCATCACGGCCTCTGCGGTTGACGCTGCCCGCTTGCGGCGTCATCATCGACTTGATACTTAACTGTGAGAGGAGTAAGCAAATGAGTAACTGGTCGACCATGTGGGAAGCGCTACAGGGTTCGATGGGCGTTCACATCCCGCAACTGCTGGGCGCGCTGGCGATTTTTGTCGTCGGCTGGCTGGTGGCCGCGCTGGTCAAGGCCGGTGCCCGCAAGGGCCTGGGCGCGCTCAAGCTGAACGAACGCTTTTCGGGCACTACCGGCAAACCCGTGGATATCGAAGGGGTGGTGGCGTTGGTGCTGTTCTGGGTGGTGCTTTTGCTCACCCTGGCTGCGGTGTTCAACGTGCTGAACCTGGCTTTGGTGTCGGGATCGTTTGCGGCGCTGACAACCCAGTTGTTTGAATACGCCCCTCGCCTGCTGGCGGCACTGCTGCTGGCCTTGCTGGCCTGGCTGCTGGCCACGCTGGTGCGCGGGCTGACGCAAAAGGCGCTGGACAAAACCACACTGGATGAAAAACTGTCACAGCACGCCAACATGTCGCCCATCAGCGAAAGCCTGTCCCAGGCGCTGTTCTGGCTGGTGGTTCTGCTGTTCGTGCCCGCCGTGCTGGGCGTGTTGCAGATGGAAGGCTTGCTTGCGCCGCTGCAAGATATGACGGCCAAGGCGGTCGACATCTTGCCAAATATCGTGGTAGCGCTGGTGCTGGGGGGCGTGGGCTGGATCGTGGCCACCATTTTGCGCAACCTGACGAGCAATCTGCTGCGCACCGCAGGCATTGACCAGGCGGGCAGCAAGGCCGGGCTGACCGAGACGGTACAACTGTCCCGGCTGGCAGGTCTGCTGGTGTTCATTGCGGTGTTCGTCCCGGCGCTGATTGCGGCGCTGGACGCGCTGAAAATCGACGCCATTTCACGCCCAGCCACCGACATGCTGGCGTTGCTGATGGATTCGGTGCCTCACATCATCGGTGCCGGGCTGATTCTGGCCGTGACCTGGATGGTGGCCAGCTTTGCCACCCGTCTGCTGGCCAGCTTGCTGGCCAATGTGGGGCTGGACGCCGTGCCCGCCAAACTTGGCGTGCAGCATGCGTTTGAGAAAACATCGGCTTCGGTGCTGGTCGGACGCATCGTGCTGGTGTTTGCCATGCTGTTTGCCGTGGTCGAAGCAGGCAACCAGTTGGGCTTTGTGCGCTTCAGCGACATGATCACCACCTTCATCGAGTTCGCAGGCGACGTACTGCTGGGCTCGGCCATTCTGATCATCGGCTTCATGCTGGCCAATCTGGCTTACACGGCCATCACCCGCGCCAGCGGCACATCCACCATGCTGGCCCAGATCGCCCGCTTTGCCATCCTGGGCATCGTGCTGGCCATGGGCCTGCGTGCCATGGGCATTGCCGACGACATCGTCAATCTGGCCTTTGGCCTGACGCTGGGTGCCGTGGCCGTGGCCGTGGCGCTGGCCTTTGGCCTGGGTGGACGCGAAGCCGCTGCACGGCTGGCCAACTGCTGGGTCAACCGCCTGCTGGGTAACAAGGGCTGCGCCGCACCCAAAGATCACGATCCGTCCTGACCGCCCGGCGTCATCACCCGCGCTGCCACCTGCGCCATCTTCCCTTGGCCGGTGGCGGCGGCACGGTAGTGGTGACACCCTTGGACGGCTAAAATGACCGTTTCATACGATTGTCATCATTGAATGTTCATGAAAGGCCCGCCATGTCTGCACATACTCAAGAAGACCACGATTCGCAAGACCCGCTGGAAGCCGTCACCCGCTACATCCCGGTGGTGTTGCCCTTGGCCGGTGCCATTTTGATTTTTCTGCTGGCCTTCATCGCCGTGGCCATGGCCTGATTTATATTGAAAAACGCCTTTAACGCATATGCATCAAGCGTTGACAGCTATCAAAATAAAAGCATACTTACTTTGGCTGGCGTAGCCAGCGCCGCTCGGCGGGCCAACCAGGTCTGTGGCCCGCCCCCACTTTTCAAGCCCCGCACCGGGCGCTTGGCTCTTTCCGGTCAGAGCAGTCCGCTTTCCCAAAACCCCCTTTGGTTTTCGGAAAGCCGATTTTTCAACTTAGGAGCCCTGCCGATGAACGCCCGACTCAACCCCAGTCTGGTCAAAAACCTCAACGTGCCCGACTATGTTCAAAACGCCCAGTTGATCGCCTGGGTGGGCGACATGGTGGCGCTGTGCAAACCCGACAACGTGCTCTGGTGCGACGGCAGCGACGCTGAATATGACCGCCTGTGCCAGCAACTGGTGGACGCGGGCACTTTCAAAAAACTCAACCCCGCCAAACGTCCCGGTTCGTTTCTGGCCTGGTCAGACCCTTCAGACGTGGCGCGCGTGGAAGACCGCACCTTCATTTGCAGCGAGAAAAAAGAAAACGCCGGCCCCACCAACAACTGGGCACCTCCAGCAGAAATGCGTGCCAAGCTGCAACCGCTGTTCGACGGCTGCATGCGCGGGCGCACCATGTACGTCATTCCCTTCAGCATGGGGCCGCTGGGCAGCCCGATCGCTCACATTGGCGTCGAGCTGTCGGACAGCGCCTACGTGGCTGTCAACATGAAGCTGATGACCCGCATGGGCCGGGGTGCCATCGAAGTGCTGGGCGAAGACGGCGCATTTGTGCCCTGCGTGCACACTGTGGGCGCGTCGCTGGCAGCGGGCGAAAAAGACCAGACGGCCTGGCCCTGCAACCCGGACGTGAAGTACATCGTGCACTACCCCGAAACGCGCGAAATCTGGTCTTACGGCTCGGGCTACGGCGGCAATGCGCTGCTGGGCAAAAAATGCTTCGCGCTGCGCATCGCCTCCAAAATGGGGCAAGACCAGGGCTGGCTGGCCGAGCACATGCTGATCCTTGGCGTGACCTCGCCCGAGGGCAAAAAATCGCACGTGGCTGCGGCCTTCCCCTCGGCATGCGGCAAGACCAATTTCTCCATGCTGGTGCCGCCCGAAGGTTTCGCGGGCTGGACGGTCACCACCATCGGCGACGACATCGCCTGGATCAAGCCTGGCGCGGACGGCAAGCTGTACGCCATCAACCCCGAAGCCGGTTACTTTGGCGTTGCCCCCGGCACCAACCTGCTCACCAACCCCAACTGCATGGCCAGCCTGCATAAAGATGTGATCTTCACCAACGTCGCGCTGACCGACGATGGCGACGTCTGGTGGGAGGGCCTGGAAAAAGACCAGGGTACATTGCCCGACCATCTGATCGACTGGCAAGGCAAAGACTGGACACCTGCGGACGGCAAAGCGGGCCGAAAGGCCGCGCACCCCAACGCGCGCTTCACGGTGGCCGCCACCAACAATCCCGCGCTCGATGCCGCCTGGGACGACCCGGCGGGCGTGGCCATTGACGCCTTCATCTTTGGCGGCCGCCGCTCCACCACCGTGCCGCTGGTGACCGAAGCGCGCGACTGGACCGAAGGCGTGTACATGGCCGCCACCATGGGCAGCGAAACCACCGCCGCCGCCTTTGGCGCGCAAGGCGTGGTGCGGCGCGACCCCTTCGCCATGCTGCCGTTCTGCGGCTACAACATGGCCGACTACTTTGGTCACTGGCTGAACGTGGGCACCAAACTACAAGCCGCCGGTGCCAAGCTGCCCGCCATCTTCTGCGTCAACTGGTTCCGCAAAGACGAGGGCGGCAAGTTCGTCTGGCCCGGCTACGGCGAGAACATGCGCGTACTCAAGTGGATGCTTGACCGCGTCGAAGGCCGCGCCCAAGGCCAGCCCACCATGTTCGGCGTAACCCCGCAATATGACGAAATCAACTGGAGCGGCCTGGCCTTCAGCCCCGAGCAGTTCAAAACCGTCACCAGCATCGACAAAGCCGCGTGGCAGCAAGAATTTCACCTGCACGATGAGCTGTTCGCGCAACTGGAGCAGGGCCTGCCCAAAGCCCTGTCCGACACCAAATTGGCGCTGCAAAAGCGACTGGAAACACAAGCGCACTGATTCAGCCCGAACAACCTCGCGCTACAGCCCGCATGTCCATGCGGGCTTTTTTGCGCCTGCTCCAGCAAGGGGCTGATTTAACCGGCGAGCCTCAAACGCCCGGCATTGTTTGGCTTCAACGCATGGTCACACAGCAATGCGAAAATCTCACCATCCTGTGCTGCCACAGCTCTTTGCCTTAAATCATATGACCTACCGCGCCACCAAAATTGTTGCCACCTTAGGGCCTGCGTCCAGCGAGCCTGCCTTGTTGGAAGAGATGATCCGCGCGGGCGTCAACGTGGTGCGCCTGAACTTCAGCCACGGCACGGCGCAAGACCACATAGAGCGCGCCCGCCTGGTGCGCGAAGTGGCCGAGCGCGCGGGCCGCGAGGTGGCCATCATGGCCGACTTGCAGGGGCCGAAGATCCGCGTGGGCAAGTTTGCCGAGGGCAAAGTTGTGCTGGTGCCGGGCGCGCCCTTTGTGCTGGACGCGGGCCGCAAAGAGCCGGGCGACGTGCAGGGGGTGGGCCTGGACTACAAAGAGCTGCCGCGCGACGTGAAGCCGGGCGATGTGTTGCTGCTCAACGACGGGCTGATCGTGCTCACCGTGAATGCGGTGCGCGGCCAAGCGGTGCACACCACCGTCAAGCTGGGTGGCGAGCTGTCGAACAACAAGGGCATCAACAAGCAGGGAGGCGGCCTGACGGCACCGGCGCTGACGGCCAAGGACATGGACGATATCAAAACCGCCATGGGCCTCAAGGCCGATTACGTCGCGGTGAGCTTTCCCAAAAACGCCACCGACATGGAAATGGCGCGCCAGTTGTGCAACGTGGCCGGGGCCGAATGGGGCCACAAGCCAGGCTTGATTGCCAAGATAGAGCGCGCCGAGGCCATCCCCAAGCTGACCGAGATCATGGCCGCCAGCGACGGCATCATGGTGGCGCGTGGCGATTTGGCGGTAGAAGTAGGCAACGCTGCGGTGCCTGCACTGCAAAAAAAGATGATCACCATGGCGCGCCAGGCCGACAAACTGGTGATCACCGCCACGCAAATGATGGAGAGCATGATTGCCAACCCCGTGCCCACCCGCGCCGAGGTGAGCGACGTGGCCAACGCCGTGCTGGACGGCACCGACGCCGTGATGCTGAGCGCCGAAACCGCCGCCGGCAAATACCCGCTGGAAACCGTGCGCGAAATGGCCGCCATCTGCCAGGCCGCCGAAGAGCACGACCCGGTAGAGCTGGATGCTGATTTCAGCGGGGCCACCTTTCACCGCATTGACCAGTCGATCGCCATGGGCGCGCTGTTCACCGCCTTTCACCTGGGTGCCAAGGCCATCGTGGCGCTGACCGATTCAGGCTCTACCGCGCTGTGGATGAGCCGTCACCGCGTGCGCATCCCCATCTACGCGCTCACACCCAAAATCACCGCCCAGCGCAAGATGGCGCTGTACCGCAACGTGCGCCCCATGCTGATGGATACCGCCGCCGAACGCGACGCCGCGCTGGAGCAGGCCGAGGCTTACCTCAAACACCAGGGCGTGGTGTCGTCAGGCGACGTGTATGCCATCACCGCAGGCGAACCCATGGGCGCACCCGGCGGCACCAACATGCTCAAGATCAGCCGGGCGGGGTAGGCTGGCTGGTGATGCGACCCAGCGATATCGTCTGAGCCATCGCAAGATTGCCTCAGACCCGCAGCCTACAATTCGCGTTGCGCCTTCAGCGCCAGTTTTTTTAATCAAAACCGCCGCACCTCATGCGTGCGACTGCATTCTTAGCAAAGGAAGTCACGGTGAATCAGCAACAACTCGACAAAGTACGCCAAGGCAAGGGTTTTATCGCGGCGCTGGATCAAAGTGGCGGCAGCACGCCCAAGGCGCTCAAACTGTATGGCGTGCAAGAGTCTGAATATTCAGGCGATGTCGAGATGTTTGATCTGGTGCATGCCATGCGCACCCGCATCGTCACCAGCGACGCCTTCAACGGCCAGCGCGTGCTGGGTGCCATCTTGTTCGAGATGACCATGGATCGCCAGTTTGATGGCATGGATGCCGCCGCCTATCTGTGGAACAAGAAACAAGTCGTGCCGTTCCTGAAAGTCGACAAAGGTCTGGCCGATGAAGCCAATGGCGTGCAACTGATGAAGCCCATGCCCGAGCTGGATGCGCTGCTGGCGCGTGCAGCCCAAAAAGGCATCTTCGGCACCAAGATGCGTTCGGTCATCAACGCCGCCAACGCCCAGGGCATCAACGCCGTGGTGGCCCAGCAGTTTGAAGTAGGCAAGCAAATTCTGACGGCGGGCCTGATGCCCATCATCGAGCCTGAAGTCAACATCAAGGCTACCGACAAAAAAGAGGCCGAGGCGCTGCTCAAAGCCGCCATCCTCAAACAACTCGATGCACTGGCGGGCGAGCAAAAAGTCATGCTCAAACTGACCATCCCCACCGTGACGGGCTTTTACACAGAACTGGCGCAACACCCGCACGTGCTGCGCGTGGTGGCGCTGTCGGGCGGCTACAGCCGCGATGAATCAAACGCACTGCTGGCCCAAAACCCCGGTGTTATCGCCAGCTTCAGCCGCGCGCTGACCGAAGGCCTGAGCGCGCAGCAGACCGATACGCAGTTCAACACCACGCTCGATCAGTCGATTGAATCGATCTATCAGGCGTCCATCGCCTGAGATATCCCGGCCCCATGAACCACACTTCACCTCTGCACACCAGCGCCTTGCACAGCCTGCCCTTGCTGGCGCGCGGCAAGGTGCGCGACAACTACGCGGTGGGTGACGACCGCATTCTGATGGTGGCCAGCGACCGCATCAGCGCATTCGACGTCATCATGGGCGAGCCGATTCCCGGCAAGGGCGCGTTGCTGACGCAAATGGCGCTGTGGTGGTTCAAGCAACTGGGCGACATCGTGCCCAACCATTTGACCGGCGATGCGCCTGAAAGCGTGGTCGCGCCGGACGAAATGGCACAGGTGGCGGGCCGCGCCATGCTGGTGCAGCGCTTGCAGCCGATTCCCGTTGAGGCCGTAGTGCGCGGCTATCTGGCGGGAAGCGGCTGGAAAGAGTACCAAGACAGTCAGTCGGTGTGCGGCGTGGTCCTACCTGCGGGGCTGAACAATGCCAGCAAACTGCCGCAGCCCATTTACACCCCCGCAGCCAAAGCGGCGGTGGGTGAACATGATGAAAACATCACTTTCGAGCGCACGGTGGAAATGATTGGTGCTGATCTGGCTGGGCGCATCCGAGACACCAGCCTCCGCCTGTACGAACGGGCCGCCGCCTTGGCGTTCACCAAGGGCATCATCATTGCCGACACCAAGTTTGAATTCGGCCTGGACGGCGCAGGCCAACTGGTGCTGATGGACGAGGTACTCACACCCGATTCATCACGCTACTGGCCTGCGGACAGCTACCAAGAAGGCGTTAACCCGCCCAGCTTTGACAAGCAGTACCTGCGCGACTGGCTGGAGCAGGCTCAGATAGACGGTAAACCGTGGAACAAAAAATCACCAGCGCCAACACTTCCGGCAGAAGTAATTGCCAACACCGCTATGCGCTATCAACAAGCGCTTGAACAATTGCTGGCGTAGGCTGACGCACCCGGCCAATGACGGCCGCACCTTGGTGGCCTCATCTGCCGTTTGATTGAAACCCCAACCAACCCAGTGCCTGCCTTCTTTATCAAGCAACGGTATTTCTTGCCCTATTTACAAAAGGGTTGTTCTGTTTCTTAATATCAATCCAAACCCACTAGCCTGACGCCTGGTGGGCGATGCACCGATTTCTTAGAGCGTGTTGAAAATCTCAGCGTGAAGGGTGTGGGATGCGGATTGGGATGGATTTGCAACGCAGCAGACCGCCCGAGGCAGCGCCCACACACCCGCGCAGAGACGTTGAACACGCTCTTAAGTCAAGAGGCATGTCCACACCCCAGTGTTGGCTGCACCTCGCAACGCTTGTTGTTCAGAGCTTGCAGGGCTGCCTCAGCCATAGGGTTGGTGTGCTGCACGCTATTACATGGGGCCATGTCATGAACACACTTTTCATCGAAGCCATCAGCGCCCAAATGGCGGGCATGACCGTGCTGGATTCAGTCACCTTCACGGTCAAGCCCCAGGAAGTGGTGGCCGTCATAGGCCCGCCAGGCTGCGGCAAGCAGTCTTTGCTGCGCGTGCTGACCGGTCAGTTGCAAGCCAGATCAGGCCGTATTTTGTGGGGCAGCGAAGACATCACCGCGTGCCCGCCGGATCAGCGGCCTTTTGTGGCCCTGAAGCCGCGTGACGCCAGCATGGGGGAATGCCACGTCATCGACCACCTGCGTGCTGCCCGCCTTGCCACCGAAAACCAGCCCCCCGACACAGAACACTTGTTGCATCTGCTCGAATTGATGCCTTATGCAAAAACGCCCATGGCATCGCTGAATGCCGACCAATACCAGCGTGTGGCGCTGGCATGCGCCTTGTTGCAAACGACCGCCATGGTGCTGCTGGACATGTGCGCGATGCTGGGTTGCGCCAGCGAGATGGTGCGATTGCAAGCCTGCTTGCGCCACATCCGGCGTGAGATCAAGCCCACCATCATCATGGTGGCTGATAACGCCTGCGACGTACTGCCGGTGGCCAACCGGCTGGTAGTCATGGCCGGTGGACGGGTGCGGCAGGTGGGTGCGGTGGATGCGCTGTACCGCTACCCTGGCGATGCGCATGTGGCCTGCTCCGTGGGGCACTGCAATCTGATTCCAGGTGAATATATGGGTGCAGGGCTGTTTCGCAGCCAAAAAGGCATGCGCCTGCCTTGCGCCAACCCTTACCAGAATGGGGCCAGCGCCACGGTACTGGCGATTCGCCCGGAAGCCATTGCCATTGGCCCGCCCATGGGCGGCATGCAGGCGCTGGTCACGGATGTGGCGTTCATGGGCGCGCAGATCGAATACCAGTTGGATCTCGATGGTCATGCCTTGCGCGCAGTGGCACCGGCCTGGGGTTCAGGCATCCCTGATCTGCAACCAGGCGCTGCGGTAGACGTGGCATGGGATGCGCACGACGCCCAGCCGCTGAGCTATTAGGGCCACCACCGCCATGAACTGCTGCACCCGCCTTGCCAGCATGGCAGACTGCCCAGAGGCAGATCATCCAGGCCCATGCTTGAGTACGCGCTGGCTCTTGCGCCACCACATTGCAGGACACTTTCACTTTGCCTGATTCCGCCGCAAAAAACACGCCGACACTCCCTCGCCGCACACAAGAAGCGCGCAGCGCTGAAACGCGCCAACGCCTGATGAACGCCGCCCTCGACTTGCTGTCCGAGCGGGGTTACGAGCAGGTGTCTACCACCATGATGGCGCGCCGGGCAGGGGTGTCCAACGGCGCGCTGACGCACCACTTCCCCAGCAAGACCGAACTGATGGGCGCGGCGTTCGAGGCGCTGATTTTCGAGTGGCACGAAGCCTGCTACCGCAACCTGCATCCTAACGAAGGCCCTGACCGGCTGGCCAACTACATCCGCTATTACTGGCGCACTGCCTTCAATCACCCGCGTTATCTGGCGGTGGTGGAACTGATGCTTACCGCCCGGGGTGATGAAGCGCTGGGCGCGCGCATGCGCCAAGGGCTGGAGCGCTTTCGCCCCACCCGCGTGCGCATCGAGCGCGCCCTGCTCGGCTTTGACATCCACGACCCGGTGCGCGGCCCGATGCTGGATTTGTGCTTGAGCATGCTGCGCGGCATGGCCTTGCCCTTCAGCGCCAACCCCGACAAGCTCAAGAACGAGGTTTTGCTGGAAACATGGTTGTGTGCGATGGCACCTCTATTGCAAAACATCGAGCAGCCCCAGCCTGCTCACCCCGCACCATCAGACAAGGGCTGAGCGGCCAGCCAGGCCCGGATCACCTAGACTCCGATTTTTGCTTTGCCACTCAGGCTGCCTGCCATGTCCCGCCCCACTGCACCACCTTCTGCTCTACCCTCTGTTCGCCCTACTGCTCGCCCTACTGTTCGCCCCCGCATTCCGCACTTTTCTTCCGGCCCCTGCGCCAAGCGCCCCGGCTACGACGTGGCGCAGCTGGATGTGTCGGCCCTGGGCCGCTCGCACCGTTCGGCGCTGGGCAAAAAGCTGCTGGGTCTGGCGTGCAGCGAAACCGCGCGCCTGCTCAAACTGCCCGCCGACTACCGCGTGGCCGTGGTGCCCGCATCCGACACCGGCGCGGTAGAAATGGCGCTGTGGTCGCTGCTTGGCCCGCGCGGCGTGGACATGCTGGCGTGGGAGTCGTTTGGCGCGGGCTGGGTGAACGACGTGCGCACCCAACTCAAACTGGGCGATGTGCGCCAGCTTGAAGCCGACTACGGCCACCTGCCCGATCTGGGCCAGGTGGACTTCAGCCGCGACGTGGTGTTCACCTGGAACGGCACCACCAGCGGCGTGCGCGTGCCCCACGGCGACTGGATTGCCGCAGGCCGCCAGGGTCTGACCATTTGTGACGCCACCAGCGCCGTGTTTGCCATGGATTTGCCGTGGCCCAAACTGGATGTGATCACCTACTCATGGCAGAAAGTACTGGGCGGCGAAGGCGCACACGGCATGCTGATCCTCAGCCCCCGCGCCGTGCAGCGGCTGCAAAGCTACACCCCACCCTGGCCGCTGCCTAAAATTTTCCGCATGACCAGCGGCGGCCAACTCAACGAAGCGCTGTTTCGCGGCGACACCATCAACACCCCCAGCATGCTGTGCGTGGCCGACTATCTGGACGCGCTCACCTGGTGCGACCACATCGGCGGCGTGGCGGGCACCATCGCCCGCAGCCAGGCCAATTTGCGCGCGGTGGAAGACTTTGTGGCCGCCCACGATTGGATTGATTTTCTCGCCGCCACACCCGACACGCGCTCCAGCACCAGCGTGTGCCTGCGGCTCGACTTGCCCGCCGAACGCGTGCGTGCGCTGGCGCAGTTGCTGGAAACCGAAGGCGTGGCCTTCGACATCGGCTCGTACAAAGACGCTCCGCCCGGGCTGCGCATCTGGTGCGGGGCCACGGTGGAACAAAGCGACTTGCAGGCACTGATGCCCTGGCTGGCCTGGGGCTACGGACAGGTGCGCGCGTAAAACAGGTGTGCGCGCAGTCCAGGCGCGATGGAACATGGGTTAACGCGCTGCTTTTTTAAGCGTCAAACCTGCCATTAACGCCCATTCCAAAAGCCCCATCAACTATCAAAATCATTCTTTTCAATCTGGATCCGGCAGTTGGACGCATCCGATGGTGCTGTGATCGGCGTGCCAGGCAAGGCGCGAGGACGCTGCGGGCTTTTTTGCTGCCTGCAAGAACGAGCAACGCCGCATGGCGCGGCGAGCGCAGTGCCAGTGGGTGCTAATGGGTGCGGTGCGCCTTGACCTCCAGGGTGAGCGTGGGAAAAAGCAGAAAGTGGTGTATTGATGCGGCTTTCAAGAAGAACCAAGCGGCCAACTGCAATGGTGAACCTCTGTCCGGCCTATCACGCATCCAGCCCGCGCAGCAGCGCCATGGCCTCATCCACCCGCTCGACGGCGTGGATCGTCAGCCCTTCAAAAGCCTTGTCGCTCTTTTTGGGCGCGTTGGCCTTGGGCACCACGGCCACGCTGAAACCCAGCTTGGCCGCTTCTTTCAGCCGCTCTTGCCCGCGTGGCGCGGGGCGCACCTCGCCCGCCAGTCCCACTTCGCCAAACGCGATGAAGCCTTTGGGCAGCGCCTTGCCGCGCAGGCTGCTGGTGATGGCCAGCAACACCGCCAGGTCGGCCGCTGGCTCGCTGATGCGCACGCCGCCCACGGCGTTGACGAACACGTCCTGATCACCCGTGGCCACGCCCGCGTGCTGGTGCAGCACCGCTAGCAGCATCGCCAGGCGGTCGCGCTCCAGCCCCACCGACAGCCGCCGCGGGCTGGGGCCGCCGGTGTCGACCAGAGCCTGAATCTCCACCAGCATCGGCCGCGTGCCCTCCAGCGTGACCAACACGCAGCTGCCCGGCACCGGCTGCGCGTGCTGGCTCAAAAAAATCGCGCTCGGGTTGCTCACACCCTTCAGGCCACGCTCGGTCATGGCGAACACGCCGATTTCGTTGACGGCGCCAAAGCGGTTCTTGATGGCGCGTATCAGGCGAAAAGACGAATGCGTGTCGCCCTCGAAGTACAGCACCGTGTCCACCATGTGCTCGAGCACACGCGGGCCAGCCAATTGGCCGTCTTTGGTCACATGGCCCACCAGCACCACGGCGCAGCCGCTGGCCTTGGCCCAGCGCGTCAGGTGCGCGGCGCACTCGCGCACCTGCGCCACGCTGCCGGGCGCGCTGGTGAGCTGGTCGCTGTACACCGTCTGGATCGAGTCGATCACCGCCACCGCCGGTTGCTGCTGGCCCAGCGTAGCCAGAATTTTTTCCAGTTGAATCTCAGCCAGCACCGCCACCTGCGAGCCGGTGATGCCCAGGCGTTTGGCCCTCAGCGCCACCTGGGCGCCGCTTTCCTCTCCGGTGACGTACAACATGGAGCTCCCACGCTGCGCGGCTTCGCCTGCTGCGCTGCCCCCCGAGGGGGCCGCACCCTGCCTTGGGAGCGGCCCAGCGGCCAGGGTATCGCCCCCACGCTGCGTACGTTGCAAAGCATCCAGAGCCTGCAACAACAAAGTTGATTTGCCAATGCCCGGGTCACCGCCGATCAGCACCACCTGGCCTTGCACAATGCCACCGCCCAGCACGCGGTCCAGCTCGCCCTGCCCGGTAGGCGTGCGCGCCACGTCCACCGCCTCGATCTCAGCCAGCGGCCGCACACCGGCAGGCGGCACCAGCGCCGCAAAGCTGGCACCCAACCGGTTCTTGCCTCCTGCCGCAGCGGGTTCAGCTATCGTCTCCACCAGCGTGTTCCACGCCCCGCAACCCGGGCACTTGCCCAGCCAGCGCGCGCTGCTGGCACCGCACTCGTTGCAGATGTAGATCGACTTGTCTTTGGCCATGCGGCGATGGTAGCGGCAGCACAGGCATCACAAGCATGTGCGCGAATGTCGTCCATAGACAACAATACAGTGATCAATCACATAGCAGCATTGGGAGCCTCTAAAAACCCCCACCCTCCAACCTCGGTCTATTTGAAACACTGCCCCCCGCATCATGCCCCAGCCGCGTAGCGCCCTGAAGTTCGACCTGTTTGCCGATGACGCCCACAGGCGCAAGATCGAGAGCTTGGGCGATCCCCTTGAGCTGATCGCGCGGCACATCGACTTTGAGCATCTGGCGGGCCTGATCGATGGCTTGTTTGCCCGCACCGACGGTGCCAAAGGCGGACGCCCACCGCAGCCCACCCAGGTGATGGTGCGCATCCTGATCTTGAAGCGCCTGTACAACCTCTCGGACGAACAAGTCGAATACCAGCTGCTCGATCGCATGAGTTTCAAGCGCTTTTGCTTGCTTGGAAGCTCAGCCAACGTGCCCGACCGCAACACCATCTGGCAGTTTGCGCAGCGCATCGGCGTCGATGGGGCCACCGCCATCTTCCAGGGCGTGGACAGCCAACTGAGTCAGCACGGCTACATCGCCCGAGGTGGCCAGGCCATCGACGCCAGCTTGGGGCTCAGCGCCCATCCAGCACTTGAGCAAGAGCGACAAAGAGCAGCTCGATCAAGGCCAGACACCAGAAGACTGGAGCGCAGCCAAGCGCCGTCAAAAAGACCTGGATGCCAGCCACACCAAGAAACACGGCAAGGCCTACCACGGCTACAAGCTCATCCGCACCATTGGACAGGCCAGAGCCACCGTGGCCATGACGATGGTGGCTGCGTGCTACAACCTCAAACGCTTGGCCCGGTTCCTGGAAGATGGGGTTGATGCCTTCTACAAGCAGATCCCATCAAAGAGCCAAGTACGCCCGCAGATGGCCAGAGCGTGAGAAAAAGGCCCCAAAAGGGTCAAAAAGAGGGATAAAACGACCAAAAATGATCAAAACAAGCCAAGGCTGCCCAAAAAATAGGCAGAACTGGATTCGACCCCAATGTCGCTGG
>NZ_JBKEEE010000025.1:0-49188 GCF_047975795.1 Ottowia sp.
ACTTGGCCGACAGCACGGTGGCAATGGCCGCCGTCAAAGTGGTCTTGCCGTGATCGACGTGACCAATGGTGCCCACGTTCACGTGCGGCTTCGATCTCTCAAATTTCTCTTTTGCCATTTCAAAAAACTCCAGTTCAAAGAACAAACGCCCGTGTCATGGTTTCAAGTCTGCATCAGGATGCCTGTTTCGCACTGCACGGGCACAGCGCGGACTCCTGATCACAGACCGGCGGCAAACACCACCACTAAACTACGGTTTTCATAGCTGCCATCGCAGAGAGAACCTGCATCAACAGCCAATTTCATTCACAAATTACTTGGCACGTGCGGCCACGATGGCGTCGGCCACGTTCTTCGGCGCTTCAGAATAGTGTTTGAATTCCATGGTGTACGTGGCACGCCCCTGGGTGGCCGAACGCAGCGTGGTCGAATAGCCGAACATCTCGGACAAGGGAACCTCGGCCTTGATGATCTTGCCACCGCCCACCATGTCGTCCATGCCCTGCACCATGCCGCGGCGGCTGGACAAATCGCCCATCACGTTGCCAGCATATTCTTCAGGCGTTTCAACTTCCACAGCCATCATCGGCTCCAGAATCACGGGCGTAGCCTTCTTAGCGGCTTCTTTGAAGCCGAAGATGGCCGCCATCTTGAACGCCTGCTCGGACGAGTCGACGTCGTGGTACGAGCCGAAAGTCAAACGCACTTTGACATCCACCACTGGATAACCGGCCAACACGCCGCTGGTGAGCGCCTCTTCCACACCCTTTTGCACGGCAGGAATGTATTCGCGCGGCACCACACCGCCTTTGATTTCGTCGACAAACTCAAAGCCCTTGCCCGCTTCTTGCGGCTCCAGCGTGAAGACGACGTGACCGTACTGGCCTTTACCGCCCGACTGGCGCACGAACTTGCCTTCGACATCGGTGACCGTTTTGCGCACGGTCTCGCGGTAAGCCACCTGGGGCTTGCCCACGTTGGCCTCGACGCTGAACTCACGCTTCATGCGGTCAACCAGAATCTCCAGGTGCAACTCACCCATGCCGGAGATGATGGTCTGACCCGACTCTTCGTCGGTGCGCACGCGGAACGACGGATCTTCCGATGCCAAACGTTGCAGTGCAATGCCCATCTTCTCCTGGTCGGCCTTGGTCTTAGGCTCCACCGCCTGCGAAATCACAGGCTCAGGAAACACCATGCGTTCCAGCAGCACGGGGTTGGCCGGATCGGACAGGGTTTCACCCGTGGTCACCTCTTTCAGTCCCACGCAGGCAGCGATGTCACCCGCGATGATCTCGTCAATCTCTTCGCGGTTGTTGGCGTGCATCTGCACGATACGACCAATGCGCTCTTTCTTGCCCTTGACGGTGTTGAGCACCGTGTCGCCCTTTTTCAGCACACCCGAATAGACGCGCACAAAGGTCAACTGCCCCACGAACGGATCCGTCATCAGCTTGAACGCCAAGGCCGAGAACTTCTCGCCATCGTCCGCCTTGCGGGTAATGGGTTTTTCGTCATCGTCCGTGCCCGACACCGGAGGAATGTCCACCGGCGAGGGCAAGAAGTCGATCACCGCATCCAACATGCGCTGCACACCCTTGTTCTTGAAGGCGGTACCGCACAGCATGGGCTGGATTTCGGTCGCAATGGTGCGCGTGCGCAAACCCTGCTTGATATCGTCTTCAGACAAGTCACCCTCTTCCAGGTACTTGTTCATCAGCTCTTCGCTGGATTCGGCAGCAGCTTCGACCATCTTCTCGCGCCACTCTTTGGCCGTATCGGCCAGCTCGGCGGGAATATCGGCGTAGTCGAACTTCATGCCCTGAGAGGCTTCGTCCCAGATGATGGCTTTCATCTTGATGAGATCAACCACACCCTTGAAGCTGTCTTCCGCCCCAATCGGAATCACGATCGGGACGGGGTTGGCCTTCAGACGCAGCCTCATCTGGTCGTGCACCTTGAAGAAGTTGGCGCCCGTGCGGTCCATCTTGTTGACAAAGGCCAAGCGTGGCACCTTGTACTTGTTGGCCTGACGCCAAACAGTTTCCGACTGCGGCTGCACGCCGCCCACGGCGCAATACACCATGCAAGCGCCATCAAGCACGCGCATGGAGCGCTCCACCTCGATGGTGAAGTCCACGTGACCCGGGGTGTCGATGATGTTGAAGCGGTGCTCAGGGTAGTTGAGCTCCATGCCCTTCCAGAAACAGGTAGTGGCGGCCGACGTGATGGTGATGCCACGTTCTTGCTCCTGCGCCATCCAGTCCATGGTGGCCGCGCCGTCGTGCACTTCACCAATCTTGTGATTCACGCCGGTGTAGAACAGGATGCGCTCGGTGGTCGTGGTTTTACCAGCGTCAATGTGCGCCGAAATACCAATGTTGCGATAGCGCTCGATAGGGGTTTTGCGAGCCATGATTAATCTCTTTCTTCAAACGTGCAGGCCCGCTCGTGGCGGGCCGCATTCCTGGGGAGAAAATGGAAAACGACCGAACGATTAAAAACGGAAGTGGCTGAACGCCTTGTTCGCCTCGGCCATGCGGTGCACTTCGTCACGGCGCTTCATGGCACCACCGCGACCTTCTGTGGCCTCCAACAGCTCATTGGCCAGGCGCAGCGCCATGGATTTTTCGCCACGCTTGCGGGCAGCCTCTTTGATCCAGCGCATCGACAACGCCAGACGCCGCACCGGACGCACTTCCACCGGCACCTGGTAGTTGGCCCCCCCCACACGACGGGACTTGACCTCGACCATGGGCTTGACGTTGTTGATGGCCACCGTGAAAAGCTCCAGCGGATCTTTGCCGCTTTTCTTTTCCATCTGGTCGAGCGCGCCATAAATGATGCGCTCAGCCACCGCTTTTTTACCGCCTTCCATGATCACGTTCATGAACTTGGAAAGCTCGACATTGCCGTACTTGGGATCCGGCAGGATTTCACGCTTAGGGACTTCGCGACGACGTGGCATTTCTCACCTCTTTGCTTCAGTTGGCGACCCGGAGTTGTCCTGAAAATTCCGCTCGCCCGGCAGGCCCATTCAAAAAAACCTGCACTTACTTGACCCACGCTTTGGGCCACTACGCCTGATCCGGGGCCGTCAGCCACCCGATTCAGACACCTTGAAAAAACGACTTGAAAGCCAGATCAGGCTTTCTTGGGACGCTTGGCACCGTACTTGGAGCGCGACTGCTTGCGATCTTTCACACCCTGCAAATCCAGCGAGCCGCGCACGATGTGGTAACGCACACCCGGCAAATCCTTGACACGGCCACCACGCACCAGCACCACCGAGTGCTCTTGCAGGTTGTGACCTTCACCGCCGATGTACGAAATGACCTCGAATCCGTTGGTCAGACGTACCTTGGCGACCTTGCGCAGCGCCGAGTTCGGCTTTTTCGGCGTGGTGGTGTACACGCGCGTGCACACACCGCGACGCTGCGGCGAATTTTGCATCGCGGGGCTTTTGGACTTAATCTTCTCGACCGTCCGCCCGTGACGCACCAGTTGACTGATGGTTGGCATTGAAAAACGTCCCTAACGCTTGAAAAATCAGCGCGCCTGCGGCCAATGAGCTAATGCTGAAATTAGCCGACATCGCACCACAAAGCGCGCACGCAAAATTCCCGCCCCAAATGCGGGAAAGCCTTAAAGTATAGCCCGGACTGCCGCTTGCAGCAATTGGTGCGCCCAAAATTAAACAGGGCACACAACTTTTTATTTAATCCACAAACGCATCGCATCCCAGGCGCGACCGAAGAAACCAGCCTCGTCCACCGACTCCAGCGCCATCAGGGGCACTTCAGCCAGCTGCTGTTCACCCAGCTTGACTTTCAGCGTGGCCACCACTTGACCCTGCTGGAAAGGAGCTACCAGCGGCTCCGGGCGAGCCACTTCTGTTTTGACCTGACCTGCACTGCCCGACGGCACCGACACCACGATGGGCGTGCGACTGCCCAGCTTCAGCTCGTTGGTTTTGCCTTTCCACACACGCGGCGTGGCCACCGCCTGATTGGCATCGAACAGCTTGATGTCCTCATATGCGGTATAGCCCCAGTTCAATAGTTTTTGCGATTCGTTGGCCCGCGCCGACTCGCTGCTGGCCCCCAACAGCACCGACAGCAGGCGCCGCCCCTGAAGGTTGGGAAAATCCCGTTTGGCGGTGGCCACCAGGCAGTACCCTGCGGCTTCGGTATGGCCGGTTTTCAGCCCATCCACCGTGGGATCGCGGTGCAACAGCAGATTACGGTTGTTGTCATTGCTGGCGGGCGTGCCTGGATAGCGGTATTTCTTGATCGCGTAATAGCCCACGTACTCCGGAAAGTCGCTCATCAAGCGCGTGGACAGTGTGGCCAGATCGCGCGCTGTGGTGGTGTGCCCCGCCTCTGTCAGCCCTTCAGGGTTTTTGTAGCCTGTGTTTTTTAAACCCAGCACCTTGGCCTGGTCGTTCATCATCTGCACAAAGCGCTCGACCGTGCCGCCCACGCCCTCGGCCAGCGCCACGGTAGCGTCATTGCCCGACTGCACCACCATGCCTTTGATCAGGTCTTCCACCGGCACCTGCATCCTGGGGTGAATGAACATGCGCGAGCCGGGCATCTTCCAGGCTCGCTCAGACACCGGCAGCTTCTGGGTCAAACTGATTTTTTTAGTGCGCAAGGCATCAAACACCAGATAGGCGCTCATCAGCTTAGTCAGCGATGCGGGCTCCACCGCCGCATCAGGATCTTTGGCCGCCAGCACCTGCCCTGAAGTCACGTCCATTAGCAAATACGCCTTGCCCGCCACCTCTGGCGGCTGGGGCACCTGGGCATGCACCAAGGCCACGGCGGCCAGCAAGATAAAAGCAAATAAGGGCTTGATAAAGCGGATCATGAGATTTGAAAAAACCAGAGAAAGAAGAAAACAGCAGCGAGCGGCTTCAAACCACCGTCGGCAGCGCACGCACATGGCGCGCCACCAGCGCACGCAGCAGCGGCAGTTGCCCATGAAAGAAATGTTCGCCGCCGGGCACCACGGTCACAGGCAGCGACTGCGGGCGCGCCCAATCCATCACCGACGCCAATGGCACGGTGTCGTCCTGCTCGCCATGCACCAACAGGGTTTGCGGGTGCAGCGGCGCGGGCACAGGGGCCACGGTAAAACGCGACGCTGCCGTGCCCACCAACACCACACTGGTCATGGAGCGCTGCCCATGCAGCGCCTGCACTGCGTGCGAAGCCACGAATGCGCCAAATGAAAACCCGGCGATGGACAGCGGCGCATCCGCCGGTGCCTGTTGCGCCACCACGGCCAGCAGATCATCCAGCTCACCCCGGCCTTCGTCGTACACGCCCGCACTGGCACCCACACCGCGAAAGTTAAAGCGCAACGCACGCCAGCCACACTGCACATAGGCGCGGGCGATGGTTTGCACCACTTTGTTGGTCATGGTGCCGCCAAACTGCGGGTGCGGGTGCGCCACCACCACCGTGCCGTGGGGGGCGGCGAACAGATCGGCTTCGGGCACGTCCAGTTGTGCTTCCAGCGCACCTGCCGGGCCTTGCAAGATCAAAGATTGGGTTTGAGCATTCATTAGCTATTTAAATTATAGCTGCAATCGCTTTCAGAGCAAGCACAAACGCCATATTTTTTACATAAATATCAAGCGTGTGACTGGCTGGCGGTTGCCGCGTTGCGACAGCCCGGTGGCCTTCGGGCCAACGATCATGAACTATGGCACGCTCCCAAGCGTCGGTCTTGGGGCAAACCAAGCGCGTGTTGCTATGCTTGGCCGCTAAAGGAGATTCATGACCGTGCGCCACTCTCATTTCGCTTTTCTCGCCCTGCTGGCCAGCCTGTCACTGGGCAGCCAGGCCGCAGATGCCCCTGCTGCACCCGCCTCAACCAGTGCGACAGCAGCTCAAGCCCCAGTTGCAGCGGCCGCAACACCTGCTGCGCCCAAAACCGCTTCAAAGCGCCAGGCCGCTGCCGCCAAACCAGTCACCGCCCAATCTGGCGTGCCACTGGACGTATCGCATTTGGTCGAAAAAGACATGGCAATGGAAGTGCAAACCGGCCCGCGCAAAGGTCACGTGGTGAACAAGGACGGCGTCAACTGCTCGCTCTACCCCGCCCGTTGCCGCTGATAAAGCCCATCACGTCGTCCTGCTCTGCCCTGCGTGACTCAGTCCGGCACATCAATGCCTGAAGTGCCGCACGCCTGAGAACACCATCGCCACACCGCGCTCGTTGGCGGCGGCTATCACTTCCTGATCGCGCATTGATCCGCCGGGCTGAATCACACAAGTGGCACCGTGGTCAATCACCACGTCCAGCCCGTCGCGGAACGGGAAAAACGCGTCACTGGCCACCACGCTGCCTTGAAGCGACAGGCCCGCATGCTCGGCCTTGATGCTGGCAATACGGGCTGAATCCAGCCGACTCATCTGGCCTGCACCCACGCCCAGGGTCATGCCATCCTTGCAAAACACGATGGCGTTGCTTTTGACGAACTTGGCCACGGCCCAGGCGAACAGCATGTCCTTGACCTGCTCCGGCGTGGGTTGCAACTGGGTCACCACTTGCAGATCAGCCGCTTTCAGCACATGGTTGTCGGCGGTTTGCATCAACAGCCCTGAGCCGACGCGCTTGACGTCGATAGCGTTGTGGCCGCGCACCCAGTCGGTTTCACCCTCGCGGCGCACGCCGCTCAAATCAATCTTGAGCACGCGCACGTTCTGCTTGGCCTTGAAAACGGCCAGAGCCTCGGGCGTGAAGTCAGGGGCCATCAACACCTCGACAAACTGCTTGGCCACGGCTTCAGCCGCCGCGCTGTCCACCGGCACGTTGAAAGCGATGATGCCGCCAAAGGCGCTGGTCGGGTCGGTCTTGAAAGCCTTGCTGTAAGCGCCCAGCGCATCGACCGCCACCGCCACGCCACATGGGTTGGCGTGCTTGACGATGACGCACGCAGGCACTTCAAACTGCTTGACGCATTCCCACGCCGCATCGGCGTCGGCAATGTTGTTGTACGACAGTTCTTTGCCCTGCAACTGCTGGGCCGTGACGATGGCCCCTGGCGCAGGATACAAATCGCGGTACAGCGCCGCCTGCTGGTGGGCGTTTTCTCCATAGCGCAGGTCTTGCAATTTAACGAAGCGGCCATTGCTTTGTGCCGGAAACAGCGCCCTGACAGGCACAGCGTCTGCGGCATTTTCGGTGGCCGCGTCAAACTCGATCGCGCTCAGATAGTCGCTGATGGCCCCGTCGTAATCGCTGATGCGGTTGAACGCGGCCACCGCCAGCGCAAAGCGCGTCTTGTCAGACAGCTTGCCGCCGTGGGCGCGCATTTCTGCCAGCACGGCGGCGTATTGCGCGGCATCGGTCAGCACGGCCACGTCTTGCCAGTTCTTGGCGGCGCTGCGCACCATGGCTGGGCCGCCGATGTCGATGTTCTCAATCGCATCGGCCAGCGTGCAGCCTTGTTTGGCCACCGTGGCCTCGAACGGATACAGGTTGACCACCAGCAGATCAATGGTGGCGATGCCCTGCTCAGCCAACGCCGCCATGTGCGCGGGCACGTCACGCCGCGCCAGCAGACCGCCATGCACTTTGGGGTGCAAGGTCTTCACCCGGCCATCCAGCATCTCGGGAAACTGCGTCAGCTCAGCCACCTCGGTCACCGGCAACCCTGCGTCTTGCAGCAATTTGGCCGTACCGCCGGTCGATAACAGCTTGACGCCCAGCGCCACCAAACTCTGGGCCAGCTCGACCACGCCCGTCTTGTCAGAAACAGAAATCAGTGCATTCATGGGGAATAAAAATCAAAGATCAAATTAAGCTTTGTCGCCTGTATTGCAAGCGAATACAGCTATTAAAACAAGAGCAAATTAACAACCCGGAGTTGCTCAGATGGCTGCGAAGCAAGCCAGCGAACGCCGTGCCCGCAGAGAGCGGGGGAAGGCGCGCAGCGACTCAGGGGGCATACTTGTTCCAGGGGTCATAGTAATTTGTGCTCGGCCAGCTTCTTGCGCAAGGTATTACGGTTCATGCCCAGCCATTCGGCAGCGCGCGACTGGTTGTGCCCGGCCTGCTTCATCACCACCTCCAGCAAGGGCGCTTCCACCGCATGCAGCACCATGGCGTACAGATCGCCACCCGGCTCGGTGCCGCGCAGATCGCGGAAATACGCCTCCAGGCTTTCACGCACGCACTCCTCAATGTGTTGTTTACTCATGGTGTCGACTCCATTGGTGCCACGTCTTTCCGGCTGGCCGCCTTCTGGGGCAGGCGTTCATGCGTTTCGGCCAATTCTTCAAAGTAATCGGCCACCATCTGCCACTGAATAGCGGCCTGCTCGATGGTGTTGATGCGCTGGCGCAGCAGCTCGCCGTCTGGCAAGGCACGCAGCATCCAGCCAATGTGTTTGCGCGCCGAGCGCACGCCGCTTGACTCGCCATACAACCCGACATGATCTTGCAGATGCGCCAACAACGCACGGCGCACCTCCAGCGTCAGGGGCGGTGCCAGCCGCTGGCCCGTGGCCAGAAAATGCCCCACTTCACGAAAAATCCATGGCCTGCCCTGCGCGGCACGGCCTATCATCAGCGCGTCACAACCAGTGGCACGCAACACGGCGCGTGCTTTTTCAGGCGAGTCGATATCGCCATTGGCCACCACCGGAATACGCAGCGCGGCCTTGACGGCGGCCACCGTGCCGTATTCAGCGTCGCCCTTGTAACCCTGCTGGCGCGTGCGGCCATGCACGGTGACCATCTGCACGCCTGCGCCTTCGGCTGCGCGGGCAATGCGCAACGCGTTCCTGCTCTGCGCGCACCACCCGGTGCGCATTTTCAGCGTCACCGGCACACCGTGCGGCGCACAGGCTGCCACCACGGCCTCGACGATGCCCAGCGCCAGCGGCTCGTCCTGCATCAGTGCGCTGCCCGTCCATTGGTTGCACACCTTTTTGGCCGGGCAACCCATGTTGATGTCGATGATCTGCGCGCCGCGGTCGATGTTGTAGCGCGCGGCCTCGGCCATCATGGCGGCATCGGTGCCCGCAATCTGCACCGCAATCGGCCCTGGCTCGCCCGTGTGATCGGCACGGCGCGAAGTTTTCAGCGTGTGCCACAAATCCTTGCGCGAAGTGACCATTTCGCTCACCGCATAGCCCGCACCAAAGTGGCGGCACAACTGGCGAAACGGCCGATCCGTCACACCCGCCATGGGAGCGACGAACAGCGCATTGGGCAATGTGTACGGGCCGATCTGCATGAAAAATAGCGGAGAGCGTCGAGCTGGGCACCTGGGGTCAGGCACCGTCATCAACAAAAGGGGAATCAGAGGAAGGGACGCATTTTACCTGCCTAAAATTTCAGCAATTGAAATGCTTGTTCGACCCGCTTTCTATCTGGACTGACCCACGGGTTGAATGCATTACCCCACTTTGAATTTGCCTCCTTTTATTACATTGATCTGCCGTGACCACCGATCTGTTTTCACCCAATGGCCCCATGCCCGGCCAGCGCACGCGCCTGGGTGCACAAGCCGCGCTGCTGCATGGCTTTGCGTTGGCGCATATGCCTGCGCTGTGGCCCGCTCTGCAAGACGTGCTGCGCAGCGCGCCACCGCGTCAGATGCGCACGCCTGGTGGTCGCCTGATGTCAGCGCAACTGACCAGTTGCGGTGCCCTGGGTTGGGTGAGTGACACGCGCGGCTACCGCTACAGCCGCACCGACCCGTCGACCGGCCTGCCCTGGCCCGCCATGCCGCTTGCGCTGCGCGCGCTGGCCGAATCCGCCGCTGCCGCTACGGGGCTTGGCGATTACCAGCCCGATGCCTGCCTGATCAACCGCTACGCCCCCGGTGCCCGCATGGGGCTGCATCAAGACCGGGACGAGTACGATCTGGCCCAGCCCATCGTCAGCGTTTCGCTGGGCTTATCGGCCGTGTTTTTGTGGGGTGGCGCAGACCGCCATGAGCGCCCTGCCCGCGTGCCGCTGGCGCATGGCGATGTGGTCGTTTTTGGCGGTGTTGACCGGCTGCGCTTTCATGGCGTGGTACCCATCGCCGCAGGTGATCACCCACTCACCGGCGCGGCGCGCATCAACCTCACGTTTCGCAAAGCCGGGGCTGCGGGTCACCCGGCTTGAGCCAGCTTATGAAACCAGCCCAGTCATCGCCCAATCCCAGCGAATAGTCTCAGCGAATCAGCAGCACCGGCACAGTGCAGTGCGCCAGCACGTTGGTGGACACCGACCCCATCACCAACCCGCCCAGCGCACTGTGGCCGTGCGAGCCCATGACCAGCATGTCGTAGTCGCCGCTTTCGGCGGTTTTGGCGATGGTTTCGCCCACGCGGCCCACTTTGGACATGCCTTTGCACTTCAGTTCGTGGCGCGACATGAACTTCAGCGATGGCTCCAGCACCTTGGCCGATTCTTCGACGTAATAAGCGTCCACCGCGTCCTTGCCCACAGCACTGCGCGCACGCGCGGGCAGCGGCATTTGTACCGACAGCAGGGTGAACTCGTTGTCGCCCGCAAACAGTTCGGTGTGGGTGGTGATGTAGGCCAGCATTTTCTTGGTGTACGCGCTGCCATCGACGGCCAACAGAATCTTCATGCCAACTCCTTCAGCAAGCTAAAAATCACAATCTGTAGCACCCAAGTCTAAGCCTTGCACGTCAAGAACGTGATGTCCTGGATCAATCAGGCCACCCGCGCAGCTTTGGCGGCACGCATTGCGTCCAGCGACACCACGGCGTGCGGATTGAAGCCCGCTTGCTCACCCTTGTCGGCATAACCCAACGGATTGGCCACCACACGGCAGCGGCCCACCTGGTAGTCGATGGCGCAGTGCAAGTGACCGTGCAACCACAGATCGGCGTGGGGCAACAGATCGTCCAGCGCATTGCAAAAGCCAGCGGTGCCCGGCGTCAGGCCATAACGCGGGTCATGGCTGCGCAGGCTGGGCGCAAAGTGTGTAATTACTACCGTGATCCCGTCAAACGGTTGGCCCAACGCGGCGCGCAACCAGCGCTGACACTCGAGTGCCTGAACCCGCACTTCGGGCGCTAAAAAGGGCTGCTCATCACGCTGCGTGGCGGCAAAACGCAAATAGTGGTTGGCGGCGCGAAAGGCTTTTTCACGCGCCGCCGCCTGCGCCTCAGCCGTGGGGGCCGCGGCGGCCAGCGCGTCAAAGTCGCTCCACAGCGTGGTGCCCACAAAGCGCACACCGTTCAACACGTGGGTTTGGCGTTCCAGCCAAATCAGGCCCAATCGCTCGCACGTGGCCCGCAGGCGGGCGTGGGTGGCGTCGAAATCCAGACTGTCGTATTCGTGGTTGCCCGGCACCAGCAGCACCGGCACGGGCCAGTCAGCAAAGCGGCCCAGGCCGAAATCAGCGTCTTGCAAGGCAGGCAGGGCCGAACCGCGCTGGTACGAGCCAATGTCGCCCGCCAGCACCAGCACATCGGCCCCAGGGGCCGGACTGGGCTGAAAACTGGCGTTTTCTTCCAGATGCAGATCGGACAGCAATTGAATCTTCATGGTGTTGCCGGTAGGCCACGCGGGCGGGTGTAGGTCGGGTGCAGTTTCGCACGCTGCGGCCACGCGCGCACCAGGATTAGAGTGCACCGCCTAGGGAAAACCCTAGGTCAACCTTAAAATACGGGGTATCGGCCACAAGCCATCACTCCAGACACAAGCGGCCAATCAACCGCAGCGTCTATTTTTTCATCATGTTGACCCAGTTTTTTCAGCGCCTGTTCAATCACACCCAGGCCACTTCTGCCCTCACCGCCAGCTTGCCTGCGCAACTGATGGAGCGCGCCGAAGCCAGTGCGGGCCAAGACCCTCATCACGCGGCCGAACTGCGCCGCGCCGCCATCGCCTTTTTGGGCATCGTGCGCTGACGCATAGCCCACGCACTTTGCGAGAGCCAAGTGATGCAGGCTGCTCGCCCAAACGGCGGGCTTTCTTCTTTCGCTATTGATTTTTCTCGGTGATGGCGGCTGTTTTCAGGCCTCATCATCCGCAGGTTGCTGTGCGTCAGACCCCAAAGCGGCAAGATGAAAACGCCATCGTTACGTATTTTTCGTCTTGTAAGCAAATCACACCAATCCAGTGCCGTTAGGATCAGCGGGTTGTTATTTAGGAGCACGCATGGCACTTTCAGGACCTCTTTTCGGCAAACGTGATGATTCTTCGGCGCAACGCACGCCGGGCAGTTCAACCTTAGGCAGTGGCACCAGCACGCTGGGATCGGCCAGCAGCGCCCCGTCGTTTTCCACCGCACCAGCCTCATCGGCTGCGCCCGCATCATCGGCACCTGCTTCGACATCTGCGGCAAGCGCGCAGCCCGCAGGCTCAACCCTGACCGTCGGCCCCAACATCAAGCTCAAGGGCGTCGAAATCACTGACTGCGACACGCTGGTGGTCGAAGGCACGGTCGAAGCCACCATGGATTCGCGCGTGATCCAGATTGCCGAGCAAGGCGCTTTCAAAGGATCGGCCGAGATCGACATTGCCGAAGTGCATGGCGTGTTTGACGGCAACCTCACGGTGCGCCAAAAACTGGTGATTTTTGCCACCGGCAAAGTCACCGGCAAGATCCGCTATGGCAAGATCGTGATCGAAGAAGGGGGGCAGCTTTCCGGTGAGATCACATTTGGCACCGCCGATTCCGGCCACAGCAGCAAATCGTCCAGCAGCAGCAAAACCTAGTCCAAGGCCATCGTGGCCTGAAACTGGTGCGCGGCTGCATGGTGCTGTCCGCGTCGCCGCTTTCCACATCAAAGGCATCAAGGCCGCTTCGGCGGCCTTTTGCATGGGCGCAGCGTGCTTGCTGCTCACCGCTTGCGCCAGCGATGCGCCCACCTCTCACGGCGAAGTGCGTGGGGCCAAATTTGAATCTGAAGAGCTGATCCAAAGCGAAAGCAACCGCATCGCCCAAGCCATCATGGTGGCCAACCAGCGCAGCCTAGTGCTGCTGGCCGACAAGCTGTACCGCCGCAACCCGGCCGAATGGCGTAAAACCGCCGCCACGCGCGAAGCCGCGTTGGCCAAGGTGGAGTCCAGCATTGCCCAAAGTCTGCCCTGGGTGCCGCTGAACGGGCTGCGGGACGTGACGGCGCTGTCACTGGCGCTGTCGCCCGACTTCAAAGGCGACCGTGTGGCCGCCTTCATCATGGCCAGCAACGACACCATCATCACCGCACACGGCGGCAGGCGCGAGTTTTACTACCTGGACGGCGTTGACCCCCAACACATCTACAACGCCGCGCGCAACATGGAAATTGCGCTGTGGATTCTGAACACCCGCAAAGACACGCGCGGCCAACCCCTGTTGCTGGCCAACGAACTCACGCCCGACAGCCGCAACCTGAGCTTTGAGCGCGAATTCGGCAAGATCATTGGCCGCCTGGATCTGTTGGCCACCTTCACCACCGAACGCTACCGCCGCGCCGTCATCAGCTACGCCCAAAGTTGGGTGGCCGCGCCGCTGCTGGCGTTTTTGCCTGTGCGGTAGGCGTCTTTTTTTGCCAGGTGATGCCAGCAAAAACCACGTTTTTACGGTTGGGCATCGCATGAAGCTTGTGGCAAGCTAGCGGATTTCTTGCCGTCTTTTCTGACCGCTGCGGGTGGAGCACTGTCTTTTGTGAACTTGGGGGTCAGGACATGAACAGCGCATGGGGCACAGCATGAGCGATCTCACCTTTGATTTCATCATCGTCGGCGCAGGCACTGCGGGCTGCCTGCTGGCCAACCGCCTGTCACGCGACAAAACAAAACGCGTGCTGCTGATCGAGGCCGGTGGTCAAGACAACTACCACTGGATTCACATTCCCGTGGGCTACCTGTATTGCATTGGCAATCCGCGCGCCGACTGGCTGTACCAGACTGAAAGCTCTGCCGGGCTGAATGGCCGCACCCTGCGCTACCCACGCGGCAAGGTGCTGGGTGGGTGCAGCAGCATCAACGGCATGATTTACATGCGCGGACAGGCGCGCGACTATGACCAGTGGGCACAACTGACGGGCGAAGACGAATGGCGCTGGGACAACTGCCTGCCGAACTTCATGGCACATGAAGATCACTACCGTTTAGATAGCAACCATCGCAATACAGAGCAGCGCCAGCAAGACATTTCATCTGAATTTTCCGCCTTGCACGGCCACGGCGGCGAATGGCGCGTGAGCCAGCAGCGCCTGCGCTGGGAGGTGCTGGACGCCTTTGCCCAAGCCGCAGAACAAGCGGGCATTCCGGCCACGGACGATTTCAACCGCGGCAGCAACGAAGGCGTGGGTTATTTCGAGGTCAATCAGAAAAATGGCTGGCGCTGGAACACCGCCAAAGCCTTCATTCGCCCCACCTGCACGAGCCGCCCCAACTTCACGCTGTGGACGCAGGCCCAGGTGAGCCGCCTGATGCTGGAGCGCAGCCCAAACAGCTCGGGCAGCCTGCGCTGCACTGGCGCGCAAGTGTGGGTAGGTGGCCAGATGCACACACCTCGCCTGGCCCCCGGTGGCGAGCTGGTGCTGAGTGCAGGCAGCATTGGCTCGCCCCAGATTTTGCAACTGTCCGGCATCGGTCCGGCCGATTTGCTGCAACGCCACGGCGTTGAGGTGGCCGCGCATCTGCCCGGTGTGGGTGCCAATTTGCAAGACCATTTGCAAATCCGCTCGGTCTACAAGGTGCAGGGCGCACGCACGCTCAATCAGTTGGCCAGCACGCCCTGGGGCAAGGCCGCGATCGGGCTGGAATACCTGTTGCGCCGCACCGGGCCGATGAGTATGGCACCCAGCCAGCTGGGAGCCTTCACGCGCTCATCACCTGACTTGGAATGGCCCAACCTGGAATACCACGTGCAGCCGCTCAGCCTGGATGCCTTTGGCGAGCCGCTGCACCGCTTCGGGGCCATCACCGCCAGTGTGTGCAACCTCAACCCCAGCAGCCGCGGCACGGTGCGCATCACCAGCGCACGCTTTGAAGACGCCCCCGCCATCGCCCCCAACTACCTGGCCACCGAGGACGATCGCCGCGTGGCCGCCGACAGCCTGCGCGTCACCCGCCGCATCATGGCGCAACCGGCCATGGCCCGTTACCAGCCCGAAGAGTTCAAACCCGGCGCGCAGTACCAAAGCGATGAAGACCTGGCGCGCCTGGCGGGCGACATTGCCAGCACCATCTTCCACCCCGTGGGCACCACCCAAATGGGGCGCGATGACAACCCCATGGCCGTGCTCACCCCGCGCTTGCAAGTGCGCGACGGCGCAGGTGGCGTGGTCAGCGGTCTGCGCGTGGTGGACGCCGGTGCCATGCCCACCATCACCAGTGGCAACACCAACAGCCCCACGCTGATGATGGCCGAAAAAGCCGCGCAGTGGATCGTCGCCGCATCAGCCGCTCACGTTTGATGGATGCGCATCAACTGTAGGCAGTTGCCAGAGGCAACCGCTCTGGCGGCTGAGCGTTATTGATTCCCCATCAAGATCAAAGCCCTTGCGCGCTGAAGGTATCGCAAGCTTGTACGCTGCCGGTTTTCAGCCCCTGCATGAACCAGCGCTGGCGCTGGGCGCTGGAGCCGTGGGTAAAGCTGTCGGGCACGGCGTAGCCCTGGCTGCGCTTTTGCAGCGCATCGTCGCCGATCTTGCTGGCGGCGTTCATGGCCGATTCAATGTCGCCTTGTTCCAGCCAGTTCTTGGCCTGTTGCGAGCGGTTGGCCCAAATGCCGGCAAAGCAGTCGGCTTGCAGCTCCAGCCGCACCGACAGCGCGTTCTGCTGCGCCTGACTGACGCGCCCGCGCATCGAATCGACCTTGCCCGTCAGCCCCATCAGGTTTTGCACGTGGTGACCCACTTCATGCGCGACCACGTAGGCGCGGGCAAATTCACCCGGTGCACCCAGGTCGCGGCTGAGGGTGTCGAAGAAATCCATGTCCAGGTACACCTTCTGGTCGCCGGGGCAATAAAACGGCCCCATGGCCGACTGGCCCGTGCCGCAGGCCGTGGGCGTGGCACCGCGAAACAGCACCAGGCGCGGTGGTCGGTATTGCGCACCGTTCTCGCGGTACACCTGACCCCAGGCGTCTTCGGTGGAAGCCAAGATGGTGGATACGAAAGCAGCGTTCTGGTCGTCCGCTGGGGGGGCTTGCGCCGGGCCTTGCTGCACCACGGCGGGGCTGCCGCCACCGGCCATGCCCAAGAATGTGAGCGGGTTGATGCCGAACACGCCCCAGGCGATCAGCGCAATGACGATGGTGCCCAGCCCAATGCCGCGTCCGCCCAGCAGGCCACCGCCACCTCGGCCATAGCCACCGCTGCGGCGGTCTTCCACGTTATCGGACTGTCGTTGGCCTTCCCATCTCATCGCTTGGCTCCTGTCGGCGTGCGGATGGCACACCTGCGCTAAATTCCGGTAATGGTAGCCGCACCTGCGCCATTGCGTTCACGTTCA
Organism: Ottowia sp.; assembly: GCF_047975795.1. Lineage (GTDB taxonomy): Bacteria > Pseudomonadota > Gammaproteobacteria > Burkholderiales > Burkholderiaceae_C > Ottowia. The sequence goes on from NZ_JBKEEE010000025.1 coordinate 16,440, forward strand.
CATTCGACAACACCTTGCGTGCTGCTCACCGGGTTTGATCCGTTTGGCGATGCGGCGGTCAACCCCAGTTGGCTGGTGGCCGAGGCGCTGCACGGCCGCCAGATCGCCCGTCACCGGGTGCAGGTGGCCCAGTTGCCGACCATGTTTGATGCAGCCACCAAGCGTCTGGATGTACTGCTGGCACGGCACCGCCCGGCGCTGGTCATCAGCCTGGGCCTGGCGGCGGGGCGCGCTGCGCTGTCGCTGGAGCGCGTGGCGATCAACGTCAACGACGCGCGCATCCCCGACAACGCGGGCGCGCAACCCATCGACACGCCGGTGGTGGCAGGCGCACCAGCGGCTTACTTCAGCACCCTGCCCATCAAGGCCATGCGCCAGGCCATGCTGGACGCGGACGTGCCCACCGAGGTGTCGCAAACCGCAGGCACTTTTGTCTGCAACCACGTGTTCTTTGCCCTCATGCACCGGCTGGCGACGGCACCCGCGCTGGCCGGTGCACGGGGTGGCTTTATCCACGTGCCGCTACTGCCAGGCATGGGCACGCCCAGCCTGCCGCTGAACACCCAGGTCAAGGGCGTGCGCGTGGCCATACGCGTCGCGCTGGTGCAAAGCGTGGATCAGCGTCTGGAAGGTGGCGCGCTGCATTGATGGGCAGTGCCAAACAAAAACCACGCAAAGTCCATCAGCGGTTTGGCCCATCTGCGGGCTGCTTCCTGACAAGCCCCTCAATGAACGAAGACACGGCCAGCGCCGCCGCCGCAGGCACAGTTTGCAGCAGCCCATGCGGTGCAGCCAATGGCATGACAACTGTTGAAGGCAAGGTGGCTTCAATCAGCTTGGCGGCGCTGGGTGGCACCAGACGGTCATGCGATGCTTGCAGGTACAGGCAGGGCATTTCGAGCTGCGCCAGTTGGGGCCGCACGTCCACCGACAACGCCGCGCGCATCCTCGCGCGAAGCACGTTCGGTGCAACCTGCCGCACGGCTTGGGCCGCAACAGCACGCAGCGCAGGGGTGGCCCACTTTCCCAGCAAAGCCGCATCCAGCGCCGTCGTCGGCAGCGCGCCCAAAGGCATGAGGGGCAGCAGATGCTTCAGCGGTGCCAGGCCAGGGTACGGATTGCGGGCAAAAGTGCAGCACAAGATCAGACCCTGCATCCGTGGCGGGGCCTCGGCGGCGAGGGTGATGGCAATGGGGCCAGAAAATGACTCGCCCAGCACGACGAACGGCCCCTCCGTGGGCAACAGGTCGCGCACCAATGAGGTGAGCGCGGCGTAGTCCAGCGCCTGATCCGAGGGATAGCGCACCACCTAGGTCTTGAACTGATGGCCAATGGCATCCACCAACGGCGCGAACAGCTCGCCCGTGCCATCCATGCCGGGCAGTAATACAAGCGTGGTCATGATTTGTGAATGGTTGGGAGTGGGCGACAAAACAGCGGTTATTTTGACCCGGCGCTTAAGCCAGCGTTCAAACCAGCCAATAGTCACCCATTGGCTCCAGAGCGCCCTGGCCACCCGATAAACTGCTGACCTCATGAATGCACAAAACCGCCTGCTGTGGCACTGGTGGATGCCGTTGGCGATGGGGCTGCTGTGCGCGGCCAGCGCCTGCGCCACGGACAACACCACGGACAACACCACGGACAGCGCCACACCAAGCCAGTGTTTCGGCTCTGTCAGCCACGGGCGGCTCCAGGACGGCGTCAAGCTGCCGAAAAGCGGGGCCAACTTCTCGCCCTACAGCAGCTTGGCGGTGACCGCCGGGCGCACTTACGTACACAGCAAAGTAGCGGCCATCGTGCAGGCCAGTTATGCCGCACTGGCGCAAAGTCGTCCGCACACGCGCTATGTGTATGGCGAATCGGGCTGGGCGTCAGGCGGGCGCTTCAAGCCACACCGCACGCACCAGAACGGCTTGTCGGTGGATTTTTTTGTGCCCGTCAAAGACGCACAGGGACGCTCGGTGCCTTTGCCGACCGAGGCATCCACGCGCTTTGGTTACGACCTTGAATTTGACCATGCAGGCCAGTGGAATGGCCACACCATCGACTTTGAGGCCCTGGCCGAGCATCTGTACCAGCTGGACGTAGCGGCCAAGGCCGCAGGCGCGGGGCTGGCGCTGGTGATTTTTGACCGTGCTTATTTGCCGCGCCTGTGGGCCACCCCGCGCGGGGCGTATCTGAAAAAACACTTGCGCTTCATGAAAAGCCAGCCCTGGGTGCGCCATGACGAGCATGTGCATGTGGATTTTGCGCTGCGGTGCCGGGCGCTGAAGCCTTGAGCGCCAACCCACAAGGCGCTTAAAGCTCTTGTTTTAGGAGCATCCATGCTCACGCGGAAGGCAAGTCAAACACCAGGCAGGTGGTGGTGGCGTGGGCGTACAGCGTGCCGTCGGGGCCAACCAGGCGCGCCTCGGCGGTGGCGAGCTGGCGACCGCAGTGGATCACCTGGCCTTCGGCGCGCACGCGCGGCACCTTCGGGGTCAGGGCCTTGACCATGTTCACGCCCAGCTCGGCTGTGGTGTAGGCGCGGCCTGCGGGCATCAAGGTGTGCACGGCGCAGCCCAGGGCTGAGTCGAGCAAGGTGGCAAACCAGCCACCATGCACCGTACCCAGCGGGTTGAGCAACTGCGGCCCCGGTGTGCCCTGAAAGACGGCGCGACCCTTGTCCACCTCGATCAGCAGAAAATCCAGCGTTTGCGCGATGGGGGCAAAAGGCAGCTCGCCGTCCAGCATGGCCTGCATCAGCTCCAGCCCACTCATGGCAGCCACCTGATCCATGCGGGTCACGCCGGGGCCGGGGCCAGCTTGCAGGCGGGCCATCACGGCTTGCTCCTGAGTCAGCCATTGGTCGAGGTGGTTGTGGGTTTTGCTGCTCATGGAAAGAGTCTCCGTGCTGATTGAGATCAAGGCCGCATACCATCAGCCAAGATTACGGCTTGTTGGGATGTAGTCAAAAGATGTAAAGTAAAAATGACTGGCACCATACCGCTGGCCATATCGCTAACAATATGGTCAAACCCTAACGCCATGATATGCAATCTGGAAAGCCGATGATGACCGCATCAACCCAAAACCAACCCCGCCAAACACGACCGTGGTGGCGCAGCAAGCCCGTGGGCTTTGCGGCGCTGGTTCTGGTGGCCGCTTTGCTGGGCTATGGTGCGCAGCGTCTGTGGTTTGCGCCTGCCCAGTCCGCCGCCGCGCCAGTCATCTTGGGCAATGGCAGCAACGGGCCGCTGGGTATGGCATGGGTGCCGGGCGGCGATTTTTTGATGGGCAGCGATCACCAACTGGCACAAAACAACGAGCGTCCGGCACACGCGGTCAAGGTGCAAGGTTTTTGGATGGACCGCTACCACGTGACCAACGCCCAGTTTCGTGATTTCATGCAGGCCACGGGTTACGCCACCACGGCCGAGCGACAACCCGACTGGGAAACCATCAAGCCCCAAGTGCCACCGGGCACACCCAGGCCGCCAGATTCTGTGCTGATCCCCGGATCGATGGTGTTCGTGGGCACCGACCGCGAAGTCTCTTACGACAATTTCTCGCTCTGGTGGCGCTATGTGCCGGGGGCCGATTGGCGGCACCCCACCGGCCCCGGCAGTGACATTGAAGGACGGGATGACCATCCCGTGGTGCACATTTCTTACGACGACGCCATGGCCTATGCCCAATGGGCGGGCAAGCGCATGCCGACCGAGGCGCAGTGGGAGTTTGCCGCCCGCGGCGGGCTGGAGCAGGCCACTTACACCTGGGGCGAAGAGTTTGCGCCCGGCGGCCAGCAAATGGCCAACGTCTGGGAAGGCCAGCAAACGCAGCGCTTTCCGGTCGTCAGCCCCAAGGCGGGCGGGGCCATCAGCACCAGCCCGGTCGGCACTTTTCCGCCCAACGGCTATGGCCTGTACGACATGACGGGCAACGCCTGGCAATGGGTGTCAGACTGGTACCGGGCCGATCAGTTTGTGCTGGTGTCGCAATCGGGCCAGACGCAGATAGACCCCACCGGGCCGTCAGACAGTTATGACCCGTCGCAGCCGGGTGTGCCGGTCAACGCGCCCAAGCGCGTCACGCGCGGCGGCTCGTTTCTGTGCAACGAAGACTATTGCCTGAGCTACCGCCCCAGCGCGCGGCGTGGCACTGATCCGTATTCGAGCATGTCGCACCTGGGCTTTCGCCTGATCATGACGCAGGCCGACTGGGAACAAAGCCAAAACCAGAAAACCGCTGCCAGGTGATGGTGAGAACCCATCACAACCCTATTTTGGTTCGATCCGGTTTGACGTACATTGCCCCGCAGTACGACACCCGGTGCAGTTCATGATGCAGCGCAATTGTTGGTATAAACCCGAGGAAACGCTGACAGTTTGGAACAAACTGACCCCTCGCAACACTTGCATTGGTTACGGAATAGATTTAGTGTTTTATTCTTAATTTTGGAGGTCGGTCATGCTCAATGACTTGAAGAAAGCGCTGCTGGGCACGCTGGCGACCGGGGCCTTGGCCCTGGCCTGCGCCCAGACTGCGGTGGCCCAGACGGCGGCGGCCAGCTCCACCGGAGCCAAGCCCAACATCCTGATCATCTTTGCCGATGACGTGGGGCAAACCAACCTCAGCATCTACAGCCGGGGCCTGATGGGCTACCGCACCCCCAACATCGACCGCATTGGCCAAGAAGGGGGGGTGTTTACCGACTACTACGGCGAGCAATCCTGTACCGCCGGGCGAGCGGGCTTCATCACCGGCCAGTACGCCGTGCGCGTGGGCCTGCCCAAGGTGGGCCTGGTGGGGTCGCCGCAAGGCATCAGCAGCAAAGACGTGACGCTGGCGCAGATGCTCAAGCCGCTGGGCTACACCACCGGCCAGTTTGGCAAGAATCACCTGGGCGATCGCAACGAATTTTTGCCCACGGTACACGGGTTTGACGAATTCCTGGGCAACCTGTACCACCTGAACACGCACACTGAGATGTTCGACAAGGACTACCCCAAGTCCAAAGCCTTTACCGACAAGTACGGCCCGCGCGGTGTGATCCACAGCTACGCCAGCACTACCGATGACGCCACCACCGACCCGCGCTTTGGCAAGGTGGGCAAGCAGAAAATCCAGGACACCGGCCCGCTGGACTTGAAACGCATCGAAACCATTGACCAGGAATACCTGGAAGGTGCCGAGCGCTTCATCCGCAAGGCCCATTCCGATGGCAAGCCTTTCTTCACCTGGTTTGCCGCCTCGCGCATGCACTTCCCGACCATCCTGTCCAAAGACGCTGAGGGCAAAACCGGGCAAGACCTGTATGCCGATGGCATGGTCGAGCACGACGGCCATGTGGGCAAACTGCTGGCGCTGCTGGACGAGCTGAAGATCGCCGACAACACCGTGGTGGTGTGGACCAGCGACAACGGCCCCATGACGATGAACTGGCCTGATGGCGGCATGGATCCCTTCCGCTCCGAAAAAGGCACCAACTGGGAAGGCGCTTTCCGCGTGCCGATGGTGGCGCGCTGGCCAGGCGTGATCAAGCCCGGCAGCGAGCTGAACGGCATCATGAGCCACCACGACTGGTTCCCGACGCTGTATGCGGCTGCCAGCGGCGATGGCGCGGTCAAAGACAAGCTGCGCAGCGGCTTGAGCGTGGGCGGCACCACCTACAAGGTGCACCTGGATGGCTACAACATGCTGCCCTGGCTGAAGGGCGATGCACCCAAGAGTCCGCGTGAAGATTTCTTCTATTTTGGCGACGACATGAGCGTGCTGGCCTTCCGCTTCAACGACTGGAAGTTCACCTTTGCCGAGCAGCGTGCCGAGCCTGGCACCTGGAACCTGTGGCGCGACCCCTTCGTCAAGCTGCGTGTGCCGCGCGTGCAGAACCTGCGCCGCGATCCGTTTGAGCGGGCTGAAAAAGAAAGCGTGACTTACGGCATGTGGCTCCAGGACAAGCAGTTCATGCTGGTGCCCGCCAGCGAGTACGTGGCCCGGGAAGTGCAAACCTTCAAAGACTTCCCACCGCGCGGCGCGCCGGCCAACTATTCGTTGTCCGAAGCGCTGAAAAGCATGGAGTCCGCAGGCAGCCCCTGAGCTTGACCTGATTTGACTTCACCGGCCGGGGCAGACCACCGCAAGTGGCCTGCCCCGGTTTTTTTGCGCTGCGGGGCACACAAGGTGATGCGCAAGCACTACCAAATGAATAGCTGCTCACGCTTTCTGCATAAGCGCCAAATGCCTGTTTATCTCAAAATTAACCCAGCGCCTTGCCCATTGCCTGACCCATGCGCACCGGCCCACCGGGTGCCCAGTCGGGATTGAACTTCAGTGCGCCCTTGGGCCACAGCAGCACCACGGTGGAGCCGAGCAAAAAGCGCCCCATTTCGGCCCCTCGGGCCAGCTCAATGGTTTGATCGGTGTAGTCAAAGCGTTGGATCTGGCCTGGCCGCGGCGGGTTGACCACGCCGTGCCACGCCGTGGCCATGCTGCCGACAATCGTGGCACCCACCAGCACAAGTACCAAGGAGCCGCGCGCGGTGTCGAACAGGCACACCACGCGCTCGTTGCGGGCAAACAGGCCCGGCACGCCGCGCGCCGTGGTCGGGTTGACGCTGAACAAGTCGCCCGGCACGTACACCATGCGTTGCAGCCGTCCAGCGCAGGGCATGTGAATGCGGTGGTAGTCCCTGGGACTGAGGTAGATGGTGGCAAATTGCCCGTGGTCAAACTGCGCGGCCAGCGCAGCATCACCGGCCAGCAAGGCCGTGGTGCTGTAGCGGTGGCCCTTGGCCTGAAAAATCTGGTCTTGCTCAATGGCCCCGAACTGGCTGATGGCCCCATCCACCGGGCACAGGTAATCGGCCTGGGCCAGCGGACGAGCATCTGCGCGCAATGGGCGGGTGAAAAAATCGTTGAAGCTGGCGTAGCTGGTGATGTCGGGGTTGGCGGCCTCGTCCATGTCCACGCCATAACGCGCCACGAAGCGGCGAATGAGAGCGTGCGTGGCATCGCCCCGCTTGGCGCGCGCCAGCCGCCCGGCGAATTGGGTCAGGGCCTGTTTGGGCAACAGATACTGCGGCAGCACGGCCAGGCGGTCATTGAAAGAACGGGGCATTAAAACCAATCGGGCAAGTAGAACAGATGATGCCGGGCATTGTCGCAGCACGATGGGGCACCGCCTAATGACTATAAATTTAATAGCTTACAACGCAACTGGGGTACGCAGAAAAGCCATTAATCCATCATGAATTGATATCAGTCAAAACTGCAACGCGCTCGTGGTCGCAAACATCGACAGCGCCATGGCATCACCACATAATGAATCGCATCAACGAAGGAGCTTGCCTATGACCACCAAGACCCCCGCACCCCCTGCTGATGCGCCTGTGGCCGACACGCTGTTTCAGTTTCTGGACGCCACGCACCAGCGCATGCAGCAAGAGCTGGCCCACATGAACCGCGTGGTCGATGCCTTGGTGGCCGACCGCCTGACACCTGAGGATTTGACGCAACTGGCCAGCACCGTGCAGTGGTTTGACACCGTGGCGCGCCAGCACCATCTGGACGAGGAAAAGCATGTGTTCCCCACCCTGATGGCCAGCGACGATGCGCATGTGGTGGACGTCACGCGCCGCCTGCGGCAAGACCACGGCTGGATCGAGCAGAACTGGCTGGAAATGGGGCCGCACCTGTCGGCCGTGGTGGGCGGCAATCACTGGATTGAACCCGCGCTGGTGCGCGAGATGGTGCGCGTGTTCACCCAACTGTGCTTGGACCATTTGGCGCTGGAAGAGTCGCTGGCCTATCCGCAAGCGCGTGCCCACATCGCGGCGCAGGATTTGGCCCGAGCAGACAAAGAAATGGCCCAGCGGCGCGAGAGCTACCAGGCCAAGCAAGAAACCAAGCGCTGATTGGATTCAGCCCAGGGCCGTGCTTTTAAAGCAGCGGCCCTACAGCGACGGCCCCATTGTCAGCGCAATCTCGCCCACCCGTTCAATCTGACCGGTGATGACGTCGCCCGGCTGCACCGGCCCCACACCTTCGGGCGTGCCGGTGTAAATCAAGTCGCCTGGTTGCAGGTGGTAATACGCCGACAGGTTGGCAATCACCTCCGGCACGCTCCAGATCATGTCGCTCACATCGCCCTGTTGCTTCAGCTCGCCGTTCACGCTGAGTTCGATGCGGCCCTGGCCCAGCAAGCCCACTTCGCTGACGGGCACCAGCGGGCTGATGACGGCAGCGTTTTCAAAGTCTTTACCAAAGTCCCAGGGGCGACCCGCCTGCTTGGCGCCGTTTTGCAAATCGCGCCGTGTCATGTCCAGCCCACAGGCATAGCCCCACACGCAGGCTGCGGCCTGCTCGGGCGTAACGCGCAAGGCCCGCTGGCCTATGGCCACCACCAACTCCATCTCGTAATGCAGGTTGTGCGTGCCCAGCGCATACGCCACCGTACTGCCCGAGGCCGCCAGATGCGCCGGGGCCTTGTTGAAATAAAACGGCGGCTCGCGGCTGGGGTCAGACCCCATCTCGCGCGCGTGTGCCGCGTAATTGCGCCCCACGCAAAAAATGCGGCGCACCGGAAAAAGATGGCTGGAGCCGCGCACAGCCACGGCCGCCTGAGAGGCGGGAGGAAAAACATAGTCAGTCACGATAGTTTGCTCCTTGTTTTATAGCTATGAGCATTTGTTTTGTATGAGACAAAGCGCAAGCAGCAAGCAACCCAGCAGGCATCAGGCGGGCACTTGTTCAGCACGGATGGTGTATTTGAAATAGTCCGGGTGATAGCTGTCAAAGCGCCCGTCGGCGTTTTCGGCCACGGGGTACATCACAAAGCCCAGCTCGCCTTCCTGGGTGCCGGGCAGCAGCACGTCGTGCGCGGTGTTGTAGGCCATCCAGTTGCCCTCCCAGTTGCCGTACAGGCCAGTGTTGACGGGGGCGATCAACGGATCATCGGTGCGCTTGATCCACTCGGGGGCCTCTTGCCGCATCACCTTGGCCACGTCGGCCGGGTCCATCGCCGTCCAACCGTGGGCCTGCAAATACACCTCGGCGCGGCAGTGCTGCGCGCCCGACAGCTTGGCCGATCCGCTGCCCAATTGTTGGTAGCCAAAGGCCGATGGGGCCAGCCGCACGCCGTATACGTCGCGTGCGGGCACCCCGGCGGCGCGACACAGGCCGACGAACAGCGCATTCAGATCAGCGCACTTGCCGCCCAGGTTGCCGGTTTCCAGCATGGTTTTGATGTCGCCTTCGCCACAGCCCTTGACCTTGGGTTCGCGCCAGGCGTTGCCCACCACCCAGTCGTAAATGGCGTGCGCCTTGGCCTGGTCGCTGCGCGCGCCGCGCGTGACCTTGAGCGCGGTGTCGCGCACGATGCCGTCGGTGGGCAGCAGCCGGGTGGGTGCCAGGGCGGCGCGCAGGGTGGAAGCATCTTCACGTCCACCGGCTGCGCCCAGCGTGCGGCTTTGCGTGCGCACGCGGCTGGTAATTTCAGCAAACGGCTGCGTCACACCTGCGGCAAACTCCACCGCCACCACGCGCACGCCTTGCGCGCCATCGGCCACCACGCGGGCCGTGCCGTTGCTGGCAAAGCTGTCGCCCAGCGGCAGTTGCCACGTGGTTTGCACCGACGGCAGTGGCACCCACAACCGGGTAGCGCTGGTGGCGGCAGGCAAATCGACGCGGGTGGTGACGTCAAACGTGCGCCAGTCGCCCGCCTGGGGCGCAAAACGGGGGATGGTGGTGGATTGCGCCAGAACGGCGCGCGGCAGCGTGGCGGCCAGCCCAAGGCCAGCAGCGCGCCCAATCAAGGCGCGGCGATACAGGTTCATGCGAAAGAACTCCGAAGATGGTCAAAAAACCCTGTCGGGCCACACGAGGCGTGCACGCTCCCATGTGGGCCGCGTTCGCCAATGTCCCGAAAGCAGGGGCTGATCACGCAACCGCAAGGGCCGCGCGCAGCGGGTTTGATTATGTGTGCTGTGGTTTTTTCTGTGGTGCGGGTGGCTTCATTCCATTTGCGGATCAATAGTGAACGCGAAGGCGAAGCGCAGACAGCACTGGCGTACGGCAAGCTGAGCCGACAAAGTGCGCTGTTGATCTGGAAATGGAATCAGACGCGCAGCCGCTCGATCCAGCCCAGCGCCTGCGGCCCGGTCCAGTCCACCGCACCGGTCACCAGTTGCTGGGGACGACCGGCAGTGTCGATCAGCACCGTGGTGGGCAGCAGCTTGATGGCCCAGTCTTTTTTGGAGATGTCGCAGCGCGGGTCGCTCAGCGTGACGATGGCATCCATGCGGGTACGGCGCACATAGCGCTCGGCCGTGGGCAGCGGCTCGCGCGTGTTAACGGCCAGCACCGTGAGCCAATCGCTTTCCAGATCGGCCAGGGTGTTGAGCGAGGGCATTTCTTCGGTGCACGGCGGGCACCAGGTGGCCCAGAAGTTGACCACCACCGCGCGCCCGCGCAGCGCGGCCAGATCCCAGGTGCGGTCGTCGATGTCTGGTGCCACCAATGGCGGCACCGGGCGGCCTTCAGGCCATGGCTGAGGCTGAGGCTGAGGCTGATTTTGCGCCTGCGCTGGCAACGGCCAGGCGGCCCATGCCGCGGGCAACGCAGCCAGCGCCCCTAATGCTTTTCGGCGTGTGCGAAGTGGCATCAGTCCACCTTCGCGCCCACCTTCTGGGCCACCCAGCCGGGCACGCTTTGCAGCGCCTGGGGCAGCCCGGCAGCGTCGGTGCCACCGGCCATCGCCATGTCGGGCTTGCCGCCGCCTTTGCCGCCGACCTGACTGGCCACAAAGTTGACCAGCTCGCCCGCTTTGACTTTGGCCGTCTCAGCCTTGGTCACGCCAGCAGCCAGTTGCACTTTGTCGCCATCAACTGCGGCCAGCACGATGACGGCGGATTTGAGCTTGTCTTTGAGCTTGTCCATGGTCTCGCGCAGGGTCTTGGCATCGGCCCCTTCCAGGCGCGCGGCCAGCACCTTGATGCCGTTGATGTCCATCGCCTGCCCCGCCAGTTCGTCGCCCTGGCTGGAAGCCAGTTTGCCTTTGAGCTGGGCGACTTCTTTTTCCAGCGACTTGACCTGATCGAGCATCTGGCCCAGACGCGATTCAACCTCGGTCGGGGGCGTGCGCAGCGTGGCGGCCACGGCGTGCAGGCTGGCTTCAAGGCCCTGCGCATAGCGCATGGCGTTTTCGCCCGTGATGGCCTCGATGCGGCGCACGCCAGCGGCCACGCCGCTTTCGCTGACGACTTTGAACAGGCCGATATCGCCCGTACGCGCCACATGGGTGCCGCCGCACAGCTCGCGGCTGGTGCCGATGTCGAGCACGCGCACGGTCTCGCCGTACTTTTCGCCAAACAGCATCATGGCGCCGGTCTTTTGCGCGCTGTCAATGTCCATCACCCGCGCCTGAGTAGCGTCGTTGTGCAGCACTTCCGCGTTCACACGGCGCTCAATCTCAGTGACCTGCTCAGGTGTGACCGGTGCGTGGTGAGCAAAATCGAAGCGCGTTTTTTCGGCATCGACCAGACTGCCCTTTTGCTGCACGTGATCGCCCAGCACTTCGCGCAGCGCCTTGTGCATCAGGTGCGTGGCACTGTGGTTGCGCATGGTGGCCGCCCGCGTGGCGGCGCTAACCCGCGCCGTCACGCTGTCGCCCACCGTGAGCGTGCCTTGTAACACCTTGCCGTGGTGGCCGAACACGTCGGCCTTGATTTTTTGCGTGTCTTCTACGCCGAAGGTAGCGCCTTCATTGAGCAGCGTGCCGCTGTCGCCCACCTGGCCACCGCTTTCGGCATAAAACGGCGTGGTATCGAGCACCACGATGCCGAATTCGCCTTGTTTCAGGGTGTTGACGCTGGCTCCATCAGCGTAAAGCGCCATGATTTTTGCGCTTTCTTCCAGTTGCTCGTAGCCGGTAAATCGGTTGGCCGTGCCGCTGTAATCGACGGCCTTGTCCATCTTGAATTTGCCACCTGCGCGCGACTGCTCCTGGTCTTTCTTCAGCTCGGCCTGATAGCCCGCCATGTCCACGGTAACGCCGCGCTCGCGGCACACGTCCTGCGTCAAGTCGATGGGGAAGCCGTAGGTGGCGTGCAGCTTGAAGGCGACGTCACCTCGCAACACCAACTTCGGCGCTCGCGGCTGATCACCACCTGATCCGTCGCCATAGCCCGCACCGTCACCACTTCCGCCGCCATAGCCCGATCCATCACCGCATCCCTCGCCATCGCCAGAACCAAAACCAAAACCTGATCCATCGGCGAACCCGTGGCCATCAGCAATCCGTCGATCACCGCGGCCCAGCCTCGCAAGTTCGGTTTCTATGATTGCCATACCAGTTTCTAGCGTCTCAAAAAACCGCTCCTCCTCGGCCTTCAGCACCTGCTCCACCCTTCGGCCTTCAGCCTGCAAGCGCGGGTAGGCCGCGCCCATCAGCTCAACCAGCATCGGCACCAGTTGGTGGAAGAAGGGTTGCTTCTTGCCCAGCTTGTAGCCGTGGCGGATGGCGCGGCGGATGATGCGGCGCTGCACGTAGCCGCGCCCCTCGTTGCTGGGGATCACGCCGTCGCTGACCAGGAACGCGGTGGCGCGGATGTGGTCGGCGATCACCTTGAGCGAGGGGTTGGCCCGGTCGGTGCAGCCCGTCACCTCGGCGGCCTTGGCGATGAGCTTGGCGAACAGGTCGATCTCGTAGTTGCTGTGCACGTGCTGCAGGATGGCGGCCAGCCGCTCAAGGCCCATGCCGGTATCGACGCAGGGCGCGGGCAGCTTCGTCAGGCTGCCGTCTTCGTGCATCTCGAACTGCATGAACACGTGGTTCCAGATCTCGATGAAGCGGTCGCCGTCTTCGTCCGGGCTGCCGGGCGGCCCGCCAGGGATGTGCGGGCCGTGGTCGTAGAAGATTTCAGAGCACGGGCCGCAGGGGCCGGTGTCGGCCATCATCCAGAAGTTGTCGCTCTTGTACTTGCCGCCCTTGTTGTCGCCGATGCGGATCACACGCTCGGGTGGCAGGCCGATCACTTTCGTCCAAATGTCGTACGCCTCGTCGTCGTCCTGGTACACGGTGGCGGTGAGCTTCTCGCCTGGCAGGCCATAAACCTGGGTGAGCAGCTCCCAGCCCCATTCGATGCTCTCTTTTTTGAAATAATCACCAAACGACCAGTTGCCCAGCATCTCAAAAAAAGTATGGTGGCGCGCGGTGTAGCCGACGTTTTCCAGATCGTTGTGCTTGCCGCCCGCGCGCAGACAGGCTTGCACCGTGGCCGCGCGCACGTAAGGACGCTTGTCGGTGCCCAGGAACACATCTTTGAACTGCACCATGCCGCTGTTGGTGAACATCAGCGTCGGGTCGTTGCCGGGCACCAAGGGGCTGCTGGGCACGACGGTGTGGCCCTTGCTTTCAAAAAAATCGAGAAAGCTCTTGCGAATGTCGGCAACGGACATGGGGTGGGCGTTTTTTTTCATAAGCGTTTCAGGCGTTTATCGCAGGTATTCAGAGCGATTTCAGCTCAATAATTGATAGCGTAAACCGGTAAATCTGGCAAAGTCTTTGTCGAAGGTGATGACCTCGGCACCATGCTCGATGGCAATGGCGGCGATGTGGGCATCGCTGGTCAAGTTGCCTGCGGTGCCCGCTTCCAGCAGCAGCCGCGCCAAAATGTCCATGTGCCGCACGCCGGGCTGTAGCAGGCGCGCGTTGGGATGATCCAGCCAGCCTTGCACATCAGCCAATGCGTCGGCCACGCTGAGCGGATTTTCCATCACGCGCGCCATCGTCGACAGCCGCACGAAGCCGATCAGCGGCAACCACGCCAAGCCCACGCCATTCGGCTCGCGCACCGCCGCGTCCAGCAACGCCCGCGCCATCTCGTGGTGGGGACTCAGCGGGTTGGTCGCGTAAAGCAACAAATTGGTGTCGGGCAGCTTCATGCCTTGTCGCGGCCCTTGGCTTGCCGTTCGGCATGAAGCCGTGCGTCGAGATCGAGGAACGCCTGCACATCCACCTCATCCAGCAACTGGTTGGCACGGCTCAGGTCAACCAGCGGGGTGCCCATATCGTGGGTGCGCTGGATGAAAGGCGGCATGTCTTTGGTCGCCACGGCCGGTTTGGCATGCAGCGGCACAATTTTGGCCACCGGCTTGTTGTGGCGGGTGATGATGACTTCTTCGCCCTGCTCTGCGCGGGCGACGTATTCACTCAGATGTGTCTTGGCCTCGAACAGGCCAACGGCGGCGGTAGACATGGCGGGCCTTTCAAATTGGTTGAATCAACCAGATTTTAGCCAACACCGCCGGATATTGCAGCGCAGCAAAACACGTTGATGACCGTTTCACCGGGGCCAAAGTGGCGCACGCGCTGGAAACGCTGTCGCTGGTGGCCGAACCCGACGGCGTCACCGCCCGCTGAGATATACCCGTCGCTGCTACGACCATTTGGCGGGCGAGTTGGGCGTATCGCAGTTGCGCATACTGCTGACGCAGGCAAACCTGGCTGAACCAGATCGGCGTGGACTTGCCAGCATCCGGCACCCGGCTGGCTTACCGCTGCATGGACTGGTCAGAACGATAAGACCATTTGGCGGGCACTTTGGTAACGGCCTTACTGAACCACTGGCTGGCGCGAGACTGACTGCGCCCCGACCCGGCGGCAAGTCGCGCGCTGCATGTCATACCTGCAGGCCAAACGCAGTGGCTGCCAACACTGCAAACATAAAGCTCAACCCGTTCCGTCAGACATGCCACCACTTCAAACGCGCGGCGGCTTCAAGCGTTGGCAGCGCGTTGGGTCAAAATTTCAAACGCGGGCAGCATCTTGCCCTCCAGCACCTCCAAAAACGCGCCGCCACCGGTGGAGATGTAGCCCACGTCTTTGCCAATGCCGTACTTGGCGATCGCTGCCAGCGTGTCGCCGCCGCCAGCGATGCTGAAGGCATCGCTCTGGGCAATGGCCTGGGCAATGGCCTTGGTGCCGCCTTCAAACGCAGCCATTTCAAACACGCCCACCGGGCCGTTCCAGACGATGGTGCCTGCCTGCCTGAGCTGGCCCACCAGCTTTTGTGCGGTTTCGGGGCCGATATCCAGAATCAGGTCATCATCGGCCACATCCTGTGCGCGCTTGACCATGGCTGGCGCATCCGCCTTGAATTCCTTGGCAACCACCACGTCGGTGGGAATGGGCACCTCGGCTCCGCGCGCTTTCATGGCCTCGATGACGGCCTGGGCATCGCCCACCAGATCGGGTTCGGCCAGACTTTTACCAATCGGCAGACCTGCGGCCAGCATAAAGGTATTGGCAATGCCGCCACCGACGATCAATTGATCGACGTTGCGAGCCAAAGACTGCAAGATAGTCAGTTTTGTACTCACTTTGCTGCCAGCCACGATCGCCACGAGCGGGCGCTTGGGCTGGGCCAGGGCTTTGGTGATGGCGTCGATTTCGGCGGCCAACAGTGGCCCCGCGCAGGCAATGGGCGCAAACTGGGCGATGCCGTAGGTGGTGGCTTCGGCGCGGTGTGCTGTTCCAAACGCATCATTCACGTAAATGTCGCAAAGTGCTGCTATCTTGCGCGAAAGTTCTTCATTGTTTTTCTTTTCGCCTTTGTTGACGCGGCAATTTTCCAGTAGCACCACCTGCCCGGGGGCGACTTGTACACCATCGACCCAGTTTTGCACCAAAGGCACTTCACGCCCCAGCAGCTCGCCCAGACGTTGCGCCACCGGAGCCAGTGAATCCTGGGGCTTGAACTCGCCTTCGGTCGGGCGGCCCAGATGGCTGGTCACCATCACCGCTGCGCCTGCATTCAGTGCCATTTGTATGGCGGGCACGCTGGCGCGAATGCGCGTGTCTTCGGTAATGCGGCCCGCGTCGTCCAGCGGCACGTTCAGGTCGGCGCGGATAAACACGCGCTGGCTCTGGGCGCGGCCTTGGGCGCACAGATCAGAAAAACGGATGACGTTCATGGGGATAGGCTCCTGGTGGATGCGTGCGCCCATCTTTGTCACACACAAAAACGGGCCTGGGCGTCAAAAATCGCCACGCATTATAAAAATTCACCCCTGCTGTCCTGCCCGGATGCCACCACACCCAGGCAAAACTCATCCACCGGGTCTGGCGCAGCACTCGGGCACGTCAGCGGCCCGCAAATGGTTTGCAGTTTTGGCAAGGCGGTTTTTGTCTGCGATAATGCACGGTTACCTGGTCGCAGTAAGGTGTGGGATATGTCTAGGCGCTGGGTATTTGCTGGCGCGCAGGTGCCCTGATCCTGATCGGTTGTCGCCATTGACGCCGATGGCACGCGCGGCAGACAGGGTTTCCACGTTGGTCGTTGATCTGGATGGCTTTGAAGGCCGCCTGCACACGACTTTTCTCCTGATTGAGCACATACATACCATGAAACGCACTTATCAACCTTCCAAAACACGTCGTGCCCGTACGCACGGTTTTTTAGTTCGCATGAAGACCCGCGGTGGTCGCGCTGTGATCAATGCGCGCCGCGCCAAAGGCCGCAAGCGCCTGGCCGTCTAAGCCTGCCCATTCGTCTGGTCATTCCGATTGCAAGCCCTGTCTGGCGCATCAGCGACTGCGGCTGGCGTGGTGATAGCCCGTTGCCCCATGCCGGACCATTGCGCGGCCCCCGTCAAGCGCTTGCGTACACGCGCCCAGTTCCAGGCACTGTTGTCCCGCCCCGCCGTGGCGCGCACTGCGCATTTCGCGTTGCATCGCATGCCCGTGCCCATGTATGGCAGTGCTGAAACTGATGCAACTGATGCAACTGATGTAAACGCCGCACCTTCAAATCCCGTGCAACCAGACGCTGTGTCGTTCACCGTGTCGTTGTTTGCGCCGTCGGATGCGGTCTGGCTAGGGGCCATGACTCCCAAGCGCTGGGCGCGCCGCGCGGTCACGCGCAATACCATCCGCAGACAGGTTTACGCCGTAGGCGAATGTCTGGTGCCACCGCTGGCCGCCGGAGCGCAATTGGTGCGCTTACGCGCGGCATTTTCCAAGCAGCAGTTTCCCAGCGCCACGTCAGATGCCCTGCGCCAAGCGGTGCGTGCCGAGCTGCATCAACTGTTCCAGCGCGGCGCGCGCATGAAAGTGCCCGCATGATTCGCTCCGCACTGATTGGGCTGCTGAAGGCTTATCGCCTGCTTTTATCGCCGTGGCTGGGATCAGCCTGCCGGTTTGAGCCGACCTGCTCGCGCTATGCAATCGAGGCGCTGGAGCAGCATGGCGCAGCGGCCGGAAGTTACCTTACATTGCGCAGGCTGGCGCGCTGCCATCCCTGGTGCGAGGGCGGCTGCGACCCTGTACCCGCAAAGCCCCCTGGTTTATTCACCCGGCTGAATGCTGGCTCTGCGCCCGCGTCGCCCGACAAATCTCACCACGTCTCATGAACGATATTCGCCGCACCATCCTGTGGGTGGTTTTCGCTTTTTCGCTGATCATGCTGTGGGATCAATGGCAGGTGCACAATGGCCGCCACGCCACCTTCTTTCCCAGTGCGCCGCCTGCGGCCACCACGGCCAGCGCACCGGCATCTGCCGTGCCCCAAGGGGCAACGCCAACGGCTGCGGCAGCAGCGGTGCCCGGCAGCGTGTCTGCGGCCCACACCTCGCCCATACCAGGTGCGCAAACCGCACCGAGCCAACCATCCATCCCGCGCGAGCGCATCGAAGTCAGCACCGATGTCCTGAAGCTGGCGTTTGATACCGAGGGCGGCTCCATCATCAAGAGCGAATTTCTCAAGTTTGCGGCGCAAGACCATCCCGATCAGCCTTTTGTGCTGCTCGATACCAGCGCCAACAGGGTGTATCAGGCGCAGTCGGGCCTGATTGGCGGCGCATTTCCCACGCACAAAACGCCGATGAAGTTTGTGGGCGAAAAGACCCTGTCCGATGGAGCCAATGAGTTGGTGCTGCGCTTTGAGTCACCCGCGCAAAACGGCATCAGCCTGAACAAAATCTATACGCTCACGCGTGGCTCTTACGTCGTTGGCGTGCGGCACGAAATCGTCAACGCCAGCGCGCAGGCCATCCAACCTCAGCTTTATGTCCAACTGGTGCGCGACGGCAACAAGCCACCGGGTGAATCGTCGTTTTACTCTACCTTCACCGGCCCGGCGTTTTATACCGAGGCCAAAAAATTCCAGAAGGTGGATTTCGAGAAGATTGACAAGGGATCGGCTGAATTCGCCACCCAGTCGCCCGACGGCTGGGTGGCCATGGTGCAGCACTACTTTGCCAGCGCCTGGCTGCTACCTGAAGGCGCAAGCCACGAAAACTTTGCCCGCAAGGTCGACACCAACCTGTACGCCGCAGGCATGATTGCCCCCGCTGCCACGGTGGCTGCGGGCAGCACGCAGACCATGGATGCGCGCCTGTTCGTCGGCCCGCAGGAAGAAAAAGTGCTGGAAAGCCTGGCCCCCGGGCTGGAGCTGGTCAAGGACTATGGCTTTTTCACCATCTTGTCCAAGCCGCTGTACTGGCTGCTCGACAAGCTGCACGGCGTGATCGGCAATTGGGGCTGGGCCATCGTGGCGCTGGTGTTCTTGCTGAAAATCCTGTTCTATCCGCTCAACGCCAAAGCCTACGCCAGCATGGCCAAGATGAAGGCCATCAACCCCAAGCTGACCGACTTGCGCGAGCGCTACAAAGACAAGCCGCAACAGATGCAAGCCGAGATGATGCGCATCTATCGCGAAGAAAAGGTCAACCCCATGGGCGGCTGTCTGCCCATCATGATCCAGATCCCGGTGTTCATTGCGCTGTACTGGGTGTTGCTGTCGTCGGTTGAAATGCGCGGCGCACCCTGGATGCTGTGGATCAAGGATTTGTCGGCCAAAGACCCGTTCTTCATCCTGCCCATCGTGATGACGCTCACCACGCTGCTGCAAACCGCGCTCAACCCGTTGCCGCCTGATCCGATGCAGGCCAAGCTGATGTGGTTCATGCCGCTGGTGTTCAGCGTGATGTTCTTTTTCTTCCCCTCAGGCCTGGTGCTGTACTGGATCACCAACAACGTTCTGACCATCGCCCAGCAGTGGCTTATCAACACCCGCATGGGCGTGCCGCCGCAGTTCAATCTGCCGAAGTTTTAAACGGCCAACCCAAGCCGCAGCAGGCACGCTTGAAGGCCAGCACATCAAAGCCCGCTTCCAGCGGGCTTTTCTTTGGCTTCACTCAATTCCATAGAACAAAATAGGCCATCAACGCTTGTTGGTCATGCGTTATAAGCTATTATAAATATAGCTAACCACCTCTGCTACTTTGATTGACATGGATACCTTGACCCATGCGGGCTTGTTGATGGCGGCCGCTTTTGCCGCTGGCGTGCTCAACGCCGTGGCTGGCGGCGGCACTTTTTTGACCTTTCCTGCACTGGTCTGGACTGGGGTGCCGCCCATTGCCGCCAACGCCACCAGCGCACTGGTGGTCTGCCCCGGCTATCTGGGCAGCGTGCTGGGTTTTCGCGCCGAACTGGCGGCCTTGCCGCGGGCACTGCTGTGGCGCGAAATGACCTTGGCCGCGCTGGGCGGAGTAGCCGGTGCGCTGCTGCTGCTGGTCACGCCGGCCAAGGTGTTTTCAGGCATCGTGCCCTGGCTGCTGCTGTTTGCCACGGCCTTGTTTGCCCTGGGGCCGCAACTGGCCCGCTGGGCCGGTGGTGAGCATGGACAGGGGCTGAGCGGCTGGCGTTCGCTGGGGCTGCTGGCCGTGGCGGTGTACGGCGGCTACTTCAATGGCGGCTTGGGCATCTTGCTGATGGCGTTGTACCTGCTGGTGGGCGAGCAGCGGCTGAACACGGTCAACGCGCTGAAAAATCTCAACTCCTTCGTGCTGTCCGTGGTGTCGGTTACCGCCTTTGCCATCGGCGGCGCGATCGTCTGGCGCGATGCGCTGCTGATGGCGATGTTCGCCACGTTGGGCGGATTTTTTGGCGCACGTCTGGCCAAGCGTTTGCCCGTGGCGGTGGTGCGGGGGGTGGTCATCATCACCGGGTTGGTGATGAGCGGGCTGTTTTTTGCACGCAGCGGTTAAAGCGTCTTTGAGCCGCAAATGGACAACGCCTGCGGCGGCCATCGCACCGGCGACAGCTCCTGTCCGACTGCCACGGGTACAGTACGCCGTCCCTGCCAAACATCTCGGCTCTTGAGGCTGCGCTGAATCAGCGGACAGGGCCTTACCCAATCAGGAGATTTGCTTTCATGCCCGCGTCTGCCCCTGCCGACTCTGCTGCTGTGCCCACCACATCCACCCATTTGCCACTGGCAGGCATCCGCGTGCTGGATTTGTCGCGCGTGTTTGCCGGGCCGTTGTGCGCTCAAGTGCTGGCCGATTTTGGGGCCGAGGTCATCAAGATCGAGCACCCCGGCCGCGGCGACGACACGCGCGACTGGGGGCTGCGCGTGGGCCAGACCGAAACCACCTACTACAACAGCATGAACCGCAACAAGCGCTCCATCACGCTGGATTTGCAAAGCGCCGAGGGTCAGCGCATCGTGCACGAGCTGCTGCCGCAATGCGACGTGGTGGTGCACAACTTCAAGACCGGCGGGGCAGAAAAGCTGGGCCTGGGTTACGAGCAACTGCGCCAGTTGAAGCCAGAGCTGATTTACTGCGCCATTGCAGGCTACAACAGCGCGGGGCCTGAGGCCAAGCGCCCCGGTTACGACCTGGTGATCCAGGCCGAGGCCGGACTGATGGCGCTGAATGGCGAAGCCACGCAACCGCCTTTGAAATTTGGTGTCGCCGTGGTCGATTTGATGACCGGGATGGCCGCAGCACAAGCCGTGCTGGCCGCACTGCTGCGGCGCGAACGCACGGCCCAAGGTGCACTGATCGAAATGGCCCTGTACGACAGCGGCATCATGATCACCGGCTACTACGGGCTGGATGCGCTGCTGCTCGGGCACGACCCGGCGCGCTACGGCAATGCGCACCCGTCCATCATGCCCTATGGCTTGTTTGAGGCGGCCGACGGCCCGCTCATCATCGCTGTCGGCAACAACCAGCAGTTCGAGCGCTTTTGCCGCGACGTGATCCAGCGTCCTGACATCGTGCAAGACCCACGCTTTGCCACCAATGTGGAACGCGCCCACCACCGCACCGAGCTGGCCCCTTTGCTGGTGGAACTGATTGGCGGCTTTGCGCGCGACGTGCTGCTGGATCGGCTGATGGCCTGCGGCATTCCATGCGGGCGCGTGGCGGGCCTGCACGAGGCACTGACCAGCGAACGCACGCAACAAGGCGGCCTGGTGCAGGCCATGCCCCACCCCGTGGCAGGCCACACGCATGTCTTTGCGCCGCCTTACCGCCTGGACGGTAAGCGCCTGCCCTTGCGCCATGCGCCGCCGGTGTTGGGCGAAGGCACGCGCGAGGTGCTGCAACGCCTGCTGCAAATGGACGACGCCGCGCTGCAAGCGCTGAAAGACCAGGGCGTGCTGACGCTGCCGCAATGATTGAATGTTGAGATTGAATTTTTGCCATGACTGCACCCGCCCCGACCATCCAAGCCTGCATGATCGACCTGGACGGCACCTTGCTCGATACCCTGGGCGACTTTGATGCGGCACTCAACGACGCGCTGCGCCAGTTGGGCCTGCCTGCGCTGACCCGTGCGCAGATCGGCCTGATGGTGGGCAAAGGTTCTGAACACCTGGTGCAGTCGGCGCTGGCGGCCTGCACCGACAACGCCACGCCCGACATCCCGCTGCAAGCGCAGACGATGGCGCTGTACCAGACGGCCTACGCCCGCATCAATGGCCAGTTCAGCCGCATTTATCCAGGCGTGGAAAAAGGCTTGCAGCAACTGTGCGCCCAGGGGTTGTCACTGGCTTGCTTGACCAACAAACCCTTGGCACACGCGCGCAAGCTGCTGGCAGCCAAGGGGCTTGACCATTATTTCGCCCACACCTTCGGCGGCGACAGCTTTGCACGCAAAAAACCCGATCCACTACCGCTGATTGAAACCTGCCGCGCACTGGGCAGCACCCCTGCGCGCGCCGTGATGGTGGGCGATTCCAGCAACGATGCCGCCGCAGCCCGCGCCGCCCGCTGCCCGGTGGTGCTGGTGCGCTACGGCTACAACCACGGTCGCCCCATCACCGAGGTGAATGCAGATGCCTATATCGACAGCCTGGCCGAGCTGCCTGCATGGCTGGCCCAGCGCGGGTACCATCAAACCATGACCTCGAAGGACATGACTTAAGGTGGCCGCACTGCACGACTGGCTGCAACGCGCCATCGACCAGCCTGATGTGCTGCACTGGCACACCTGGTCGGCGCTGACCCCCGGCCCGTCGCTGGTGGTGATGGGCGCAGTGCACGGCAACGAAACCTGCGGCGCGCACGCGCTGGCGCACGCGCTGGACGATTTGGCGCAGGGCCGCCTGCAACTGCAACGCGGGCGGCTAACGCTGGTGCCCGTGGCCAACCCGCTGGCCTTCAAGCAAAACACGCGCGAGGGCGAGCGCAACCTGAACCGCAGCTTTGTGCCGCGCCCCGATCCGCAGGACTACGAAGACCGCGTCATCCGCCAGTTGGCTCCGCTGCTGGCCGCGCACGATGCGTTGCTGGACTTGCACTCTTTCCACACCCCCGGCCAGCCGTTTGCCATGGTCGGGCCGCGCAATAACAGCGGCGCGCGCGAGCCGTTTGTCCGCGCCGCCGAAGAAATGGCCTTGGCACGCAGCCTGGGGGTGGACTTGATTGTGGAAGGCTGGCTGGAGGTGTACGACCGCGCCGCCCGCGCGCGCGGCGAAACGCCGGACGAAGTGGGCATTGGCACCAACGAATACATGCGCAGCCAGGGCGGCTATGCCGTCACCATCGAGTGCGGCGAACATGGCGACCCGCAGGCCGTGGCGGTAGCCGAGCAGGCTTTTCATGGCGCACTGGCCTTGCTGGGGCTGGCCGACGTGTCCGCGCCACCGCGCTTTGCAGGCCCGGCCGCGCGCCTGCGCGATGTGGTGCTGCGCGAATCGCCCGGGGACACCCTGGTGCGCCACTGGCGCAGCTTTGATGCCGTACAGGCGGGCCAGCCCATTGCCCAGCGCGACAGCGGCGAAGTACTGCGCGCGCCTTACGACGGGCTGGTGCTGTTTCCGTACCCCGAATCCGAGGTCGGGCAAGAGCTGTATTACCTGGCCGAGCCGGGCGGCTGAATTTCTGGCGGATTTAGCGCGGCCTCAGTCTCCTGGGCGCGTGCGCGCCACGCTCGGGCCGATGCCCAGATGGACGCACGGTCAAACTCCGGGTGCCAGCGATAGCGCAGCACATGCTCGCCCACAAAAAAAGCGCCCAGCGCCAGCGGCGAGCCAATGTTGGCATACAGCGCCCAGCCACCAAAAGGCAGCCACACGAACAGCGCCACCGACAACAGCGCCATGCCCGCAAAGTACAGCGCCCAGGCGCGCGTGAGCTTGACGGTGTAGCACTCCATCGCCGGCGTCAGCGCATGCACCGTGCGTGCCACCCGCGTAATCAGTGGCGTGCTGCGCAGGCTGTGCCAGAACCAGATCGCCATAAACCCATAAATGCCCACGTATTCCGTCACGTACAACCAGGCCATGTCGTGCGGCCCCTGCGTGCCCAGCCAGACCAGCCAAGCCACCGCACCCACCGCCAGCAGTGCGACCGCCGCGCGGTGGCCTGCGGCCCGCAGCGCCAAAGCTGCGCCCAGCACCACCGGCCCCAACACGAAGCACACCGTCAGCAGGCTGTGCGGCAGGTGCAACATCAGCCACTGCGCGCCCAGGCTGTACAGCGCCACCAGCAAAAAAGGAAGAGCAAACATCATCCAGCGGCCACTATAACGGGCCGCCAGCGCGCGCCCGGCGCTTTGCTAAACTCATGCGCATGTTCACGTCCTGCAATGTCCATTCGTCGCGGAGCCTTGCGCTCCAGGAGGCATGGCCTTGGCGCAAGCCAGCGCACTGACATTGCTCCTTCGCGCCTGCAACGGGCGCATGGTGGGCGTCTCAGGTAAGCCACCCTTTGCACTGAATTTGCACGGCACCTGAGCGAGACCCAATTTCACCGGACACCCAATCTTCGCGGCCCCTTCAATTGAAAGACCTCCCCGCGCGCGAGCTGGAGGCTCGCACCAGATGATGACCGAACTTGAATTCAAAAGCCTGGCAGGCCAAGGCTTTAACCGTATCCCCTTGATGAGCG
Source organism: Ottowia sp. (assembly GCF_047975795.1). Lineage (GTDB taxonomy): Bacteria > Pseudomonadota > Gammaproteobacteria > Burkholderiales > Burkholderiaceae_C > Ottowia. The sequence goes on from NZ_JBKEEE010000025.1 coordinate 40,611, forward strand.
AGGCGCTGGCCGACCTTGAAACCCCGCTATCCTTGTACCTCAAACTGACCTCTGGCGCAGGTGCATCAAGCGGTGGGCGCTATAGTTTCTTACTGGAATCGGTGATTGGCGGTGAGCGCTTTGGACGTTACAGCTTCATCGGTCTGCCCGCCCGCACCATCGTGCGCGCCAGCGGTTTTGGCGATGCCGCGCGCACCGAAGTCGTCACCGACGGGCAAGTGCTCGAAACCCTGGGCGGCAACCCGCTGGAGGTGATCGACGCCTACCGCCAGCGCTTCAAGGTGGCCTTAAGCCCCGGCCTGCCACGCTTTTGCGGCGGGCTGGCGGGCTATTTTGGCTACGACGTGGTGCGCCACATCGAGAAAAAGCTCGAAAACACCTGCCCGCCCGATGCCCTGGGTACGCCCGATATTTTGCTGATGCACTGCGAAGAAGTGACGGTGATCGACAACCTGTCGGGCAAGCTGTATTTGATCGTCTACGCCGACCCGGCCCAGCCCGAGGCATACGCCAAGGCCAAAAAACGTCTCAAAGGCTTGCGCGAGCAACTGCGCTACTCGGTCGCCGCGCCGCAACTCAAGCCCAGCCAGAACCACCCGGCCGAGCGCAGCTTTGCCAAGGCCGACTATCTGGCAGCGGTGGAGCGCGCCAAGGGGTTGATTGAAGCGGGCGACTTCATGCAGGTGCAGGTGGGCCAGCGCATCAGCAAGCGCTACACCGAGTCACCCCTGTCGCTGTACCGCGCAGTGCGCTCACTCAACCCCTCGCCGTACATGATTTATTACGACTTTGGCGACTTTCACGTCGTCAGCGCCAGCCCGGAGATTCTGGTGCGGATAGAAAACGTGCCGGAAGATGCCCCGAGCGCCGCCGGGCCGTCCCAAGGTGCGAGCGCCCCCTCGGGGGGCAGCAAACCACGCGCAGCGGCGAGCGTGGGGGCACGAAAAGTCACGATCAGACCCCTGGCCGGCACCCGCCCGCGCGGTGCCACGCCTGAAGCTGACAAGGCCACCGAGCAAGAGTTGGTCAACGACCCCAAGGAGCGCGCCGAGCACGTCATGCTGATCGATCTGGCGCGCAACGACATCGGCCGCATCGCCCAAACCGGCAGCGTGAAGGTGACCGAAGCCTTTGCGGTAGAACGCTACAGCCATGTGATGCACATCGTCAGCAACGTCGAAGGCATTTTGAAAGACGGCATGACCGCCATGGACGTGCTCAAGGCCACCTTTCCAGCAGGCACGCTGACCGGCGCACCCAAGGTACACGCGATGGAGCTGATCGACCAGCTCGAACCCGTCAAACGCGGCATCTACGGCGGCGCTTGCGGCTACATCAGCTACGCGGGCGACATGGACGTGGCCATCGCCATTCGCACCGGCATCATCAAAGACCAGATGCTGCACGTGCAGGCCGCCGCTGGCGTGGTGGCCGACAGCGTGCCCGAAATGGAATGGCGCGAGACCGAGCACAAGGCGCGCGCTTTGCTGCGCGCGGCCGAGCTGGTTGAAGAAGGGCTGGAGTAATCGCCATGACCTCAAAAACCGAATCAAATCAAACGGTAACGCTGGCACAGAACGTAAATAGCACTATTGATATCGAAGCTATTCGACGCCTGCGCCAAACCGTGCCCCCAGGCATCAAGGTGCTGATGATCGATAACTACGACAGCTTCACCTACAACATCGTGCAGTACTTTGGCGAGTTGGGAGCCGAAGTCACTACCCTGCGCAATGACGAAGTCACGCTGGACGAACTCAAGGCCCTGTTCAAAGCGGGCCAGTTCGCCCGTCTGTGCATCAGCCCCGGCCCTTGCTCACCGGCTGAGGCAGGCGTGTCGGTCGCCGCCATTCAGCACTTCGCAGGCCAACTCCCCATCTTGGGCGTGTGCCTGGGCCATCAGGCCATCGGCGTGGCCTTTGACGGCACCATCATCCGCGCGCAACAGTTGATGCACGGCAAAACCAGCGTCATCACCACCACGCAGCAAGGCGTGTTTGCGGGGCTGCCACAGCAGTTCACCGTCAACCGCTACCACTCACTGGCCATTCGGCGCGAGGATTGCCCAGCCGAGCTGGCAATCACCGCCTGGACAGATGACGGCGAAATCCAGGGCATCAAGCACCAGACACTGGACATCGAAGGCGTGCAGTTTCACCCCGAAAGCATCCTGACCGAGCACGGGCACGCCATGCTGGCGAATTTTTTGGTGCGCTGAACCTCAAGCGCAATCAACGCCTCACGAAAGCGTCCCCCTAAAATCAGCCGTTCAAACTTTGTCTTCTTGACATAACAGGTTCGCGCCTAGCTTGCGCGGCAACCTTACCTTCATTGCCCTCGACATGAACACGCAAATCAACGCCCGCACTTACGAACCCACCCCGCCGCGCCGCGTGGCCTTTCTGGGCCTGGGCGTCATGGGCTACCCGATGGCGGGGCACTTGGCGCTGGCGGGGCACGGCCTGACGGTCTACAACCGCAACGGTGCCAAGTCGCAAGCGCTGGTGGATCAATTGGGAAAAGACCATGCCGTCAAGCGCGCGGCCACGCCCGCCGAGGCAGCCGCAGCCGCAGACATGGTGTTTTGCTGCGTGGGTAACGACGACGATTTGCGCGCGGTGGTGCTGGGCGAAACAGGCGCGTTGGCGGGCATGCAGCCGGGGGCGATATTCGTCGACCACACCACCGCGTCGGCGAATGTAGCGCGCGAGCTGGATGCCGCAGCACGCGAGCGCGGTCTGCATTTCATCGACGCCCCAGTGTCCGGCGGACAGGCGGGCGCGCAAAACGGCCAGTTGACGGTGATGTGTGGTGGCGAGCAAACGGCGTTCCATCAAGTCCAGCCCGTGGCGATGGCGTATGCACGCGCCTTTACGCGGCTTGGCCCCAGCGGCGCGGGGCAACTGGCCAAAATGGTCAACCAGATTTGCATTGCGGGCCTGGTGCAAGGCTTGTCAGAAGCCGTCGCTTTTGGTCAACGCGCGGGGCTGGACATGGCGCAGGTGCTGGACGTGATTGGCAAGGGCGCAGCCCAAAGCTGGCAAATGGACAACCGCGGCAAGACCATGACGGAAGGCCAATTCGACTTTGGTTTTGCCGTCGACTGGATGCGCAAAGACCTGGGGCTGGTGCTGGACGAGGCCAAGCGCAACGGCGCTTTACTGCCCGTGACGGCGCTGGTCGATCAGTTTTACGCCGACGTGCAGCGCCACGGCGGTGGACGCTGGGACACGTCCAGCCTGATTACCCGGCTGAAGTGACCTGCGCGGCTTTATCGCGCAGCGTCCGGTGTACCGCAGGGTTATGCGTCTGGCTCATAGCACTCTCGTTCAGCGCTCGGTCTGAACAGCGTAGACGACAAGCTCTGAACTACCTAGCTCCAAAGACTTTCGCCAGACGTTCTTGACATTCCCAATCGCGACGAATGTGCCGCTGTATGCTTTGCGTAGGAGTTCTTTTCGCAGAGTCGGCGTGAGAGTGCTCAACTCAGTTACTGGAATGTTAGCCGCCCAAGTCATTGCAAAGCCGGTGAAATTGCTGTGACTACCTTGAGCGACATAACTCTGCCCCCTGTAGCTGACGATGTACGTGAATAGTGGCATAGAGCTATTGATCTAACGAACGTTGCGATCCTTCTGACGCCTAACGTAGAGTTAGGCGGCACTGTCGGCGTTGTGGGTGCCGTTCCATGAACGGACGCGAACTCGATCAATGGACTCCGGTGCAGCCCAGTGTGGACGTGCGAGGTCCGCTCCAACCTTAAGTTGGGAGGATCCCCCGCCACTGGTCGCCGTGCCACCACGAGACGATCGCAACTCGTTCCTCAAGGATCTGCTTGATGAACGCGAGGGCGGCGTTGGTACCGAAATGCTCACCATCTCCTGCCCAGTCATCAAAGTACGCGTGGTAGCAGTCAAAGCCCACTGTCACTTCGTCGTTGGACGTATCAACAATCAGGCCATGCTCCACTCCTGCAGCAGGAGGCGCCTTGACTTCAACCACCACGAACGAAGCACCGTCATCTGCGGTCTCGACACGCGCCAGCGCTCGCCACTCTGGAAACTCGGCGAACAGGGCGTCAGCGGAGATGGGGGGCGGAATGGGCATCTGTGCCGCCTAACGTTTGAATTCACCGGACTGCGCGGCTTTTCGCGCAAGTCCGGTGGAATGATGGGTTAGCCGTTTGCAGAAGAATGTGCATTTGGGATGAACCCGATTGCAAATGTGCGAACTATTGATTCGGGCGTTAGCACCTTGATAGACATCCCGCCATCAATGTTTCTTGGAGAGCCATATCCTTCGAACGACCATGGCAAGTAGCCGCGCGTGGCTACAAGAAAAGCCTGTCCTTCGTATTCCAACATTGCTCCCACAGGCAAATCTGAGAGCGTGGCATCGAATGTTTGTTTACCTCCGCCTCGAATTGCACGTTCATTGTGCAAAGCATTGTCGATCTCCGGCATATTCGTGGAAGAGCGAGCCGCCTCTGCAACATTTGCGCGCAGCCATGCTTCCTTAAAACGAAGATGGCGTTCTCGCTGGCAGTGCGCGCATGGTCTGTGCCCAGCAGAGAATGCGGTGGTCTCATCGAGGAAGAACAGTTCGGAGTAGTTTCCTTGTGAGAAAGGGCGGGGACGCTTGATTTCCTTGAAGGAGAGCAGACAAGTAACCCAAGCCTTGTGTGCCCAAGGTTTGACGATCCGGTTGCACTCATCGTGGAGGATGCCGCGATTTCCCATGAGGGTTCCACGATTGGCAACGGCGCATAACGATCCCCAAGGATTTACTCGATTCTGTAGGACGATGTGGGTCACCGTTCATTCTCCTCTCGGCCAGTGCGATGTTTTTTGCGGCAGAGCGAGCGACATGATGACCTTTCGGCACTAGGCGATACTGTGCAATGGCAGCATCGTATTTGCCTTGATCAAAGAAGGCATTGCCCAGGTTGAAATTCAAGTGCGGCAACTTATCCGCGGTTGCAAGCGGGATGGCTGCCTTGAACTGCTCCTCCGCTTTGCGGGGTTTCTTCAGTTCCGTGAAGCAGTTTCCAAGCGCCCACATTGCTTGCCAATCCTCGGGCCACTCCTCAATTGCAATCTTGAACTGCACGCCTGCATCGACGAACTTGCCCTGCTTGAAAAGCTTGTCACCTTTCAGGTAAGCGGCGTGGTTCGGGTCGCGCATTGAAGTGATCCTAACGCCAAGTTATGTGTGTCACCTTCTGTCTGTCGGATGATTAACACCATCGTACGTTGGAACATCGTTAATCTTTAGCGGATTAATACCCTCAAGACACGCCACGTTGAAACCATATTGCGATGAATTTGAGCGGCGCTGGTGATGTGTATAAATGCCACAATTACCGCAAAAGTAGTGCTTTGCTGTTTTGGTATTGAACTGATAGAGCTTCAAGTATTCGTGACCTTTGACGATGCCTATATCGGACAATGGCACTGAAGCCACGATAGCCCCTCGACGGCGACACAACGAACAATCGCAGCGTCGAATATCCACCAAGCCATCCGGCAACGAAAGTTCTAACTCAATGCTACCGCAGTGGCAGGATGCCTTGTGTTTCGATTGAATTTCAACGCCATTGACTTCCTTGAGATTTACTGGCATTTACTCTCCTTAAACACATAACGCCTGAGTTCAGCCGCCGTCGTAGGCGGTCGACTGCAATGATGGGTCAGGCGCAATGCCCACTGAGCGCGTAGAGTCACTAGCGGCCCGCCATGCGATCTACGAGCGCAAAAAAAAGGAAAACAGTCAAATAAATGCCATAAATTTTAGCAACGTGAGGCAAATAAAGGCCCGCCGGTTTTGATTGGAATGTGGAGGACGAATATGTCCCCATCGCATAACTCTTGTGATCTCCCGGCCAAATGCGATACGACCCAGCCGGTATGAGCGGGAAAACAAGACAGAACCACTTCGTGGCGATATATGAGCCATCCCGCTTGGGGTCAGACGCGCCAATGAACCTGAAGCCGATGCCGTTAATAATTAAGGACATGATTTTGCAATGAGTGGATTTTTAGCACTAACGTTGGAGGCAACCGGACTGCCGAAGGCAGGTTCAGTTGACCGAAAGGTTAGGCCGATTTATCGGAGATTCCACTGATACACCTCCTGGAAGTCCTCGAAGCAGGATTTGCAAACCCAATACGTTTCCTCCCTGTCCGTCCAACCCTCGGATTGAATATCTTCCCCACTTAAATCTGATATTTTCGCTATACAAAATTCGCAGTGATCATGATCCTAATGCGGCCGACTTCTCGACCAAATCTTTAACGCCCATTGAAGCTGGCTATAGAAGGATGGCTCCTTCCCAAGCTCAAGGTGCCAATCATTTTGTTCGATAGCCATAGGTGTCGCATCCCGGACGATTGGGTAGATACTAAACGCTTTGCACTGTTCATGGCTCGCGAGGTTCTGCGAAAGCTGATCGATCAGTTGCAAGCCGAAGAAACCTCCAGCCCAGTCGTACCATCATGATCATCGCCTTACACAAAAACGCCCGTACCACCCCGGCCATCCGCGCCGAGATCGCTGCCAGCACCGATTCTGTGGCCGTACTGGCCGCACGCTATCACGTGGGCGAAGGCACCATCCGCCGTTGGAAGGCCCGGTAAGTCTTCACCGACGCCTCGCACACCGCCCACCGGCTGCAAACCACCCTCAACGTGGCTCAAGAAGCCATCGTCCTTGAGCTGCGCCGCACCTTGGTGCTGCCCCTGGATGATCTGCTGGCGGTCTGCCGGGAGTTCATCTGCGCCGATGTGTCCCGCTCAGGTCTGGATCGGTGCCTGCGCCGCCATGGGGTGGGCAACCTGAATGCGCTCAGGCCCGCTGCACCGAAAGACACCTCCAGGCCCTTCAAGGCTTATGAGCCGGGCTATCTTCACGTGGACGTGAAGTACCTGCCGCAGATGGCCGATCAAACTCGGCGCAGCCACCTGTTCGTGGCCATTGATCGGGCCACGCGCTGGGTGTTCGTGCAGATCAGGGCAGTCAAGGATGCGCTCAATGCCAAGGCCTTCCTGGCGGCCCTGTACAAGGCCTACCCGATCGGGATCAACAAGATCCTCTCCGACAACGGCACGGAGTTCACCGACAGGCAGTTTGGCTCAAGAGCGCGAGCGCCTACAGGCGAGCATGCGTTTGAGCGGCTGTGCCAGGCGCTGGGCATTGAGCACCGGCTGGCCCCACCCATGCATCCGCAGACCAACGGGATGGTCGAGCGCTTCAATGGGCGCATCGAGGATATGCTCAAAACGCACCGTTTCCATTCAGGCTAGGACATGCGCCAGACGTTGCAGCGCTATGTGCAGCTGTACAACCAGGAGCTGCCGCAGTCGGCCTTGAAGTCTCAAACCCCCATTCAGACCATGAAGCGTTGGTACGATGAAAAACCGCACCTGTTTCACAGGCCACCAAAACGGGACAATCGTCCGGGATGCGATAGTTAGGCCGTTGCCCAATCCTGCCACCAATCCAAATTCACTACCAGAATTGACTCGACCGACTGCACCTATTCCTCCGCCTTCATCCGGGCCAGTTACACCCAATCTAAACTTGGCACCTCCACCTCTTTGGCCACTAGCATTAAGATGCATGAGCGCGGCTGCTTTCTCATTAATTCCGAGTAATGCTGGTCAGTGCGCAAATCCATGTGAATGCGGTCAATTGTATTGTGATTAATTGGATTTATATGGATTCCCTACAGTACGACTGCCGGCAAAAAGCATATAAACTATATATTGATGGCGATGAAGATGGCGCAATCGCAGTCTGCATCGCCAAGAATTGTGAAAAATATATGGAGTGTCAAAGGCTTTCTGGATGGATATTTTATAATATAAGCCTGTACGATATGGCAATTAATAGGTTTAAAATGGCTGCATCCAAAGGAGATGCCGAATCTTATTTTGGCATAGGATCGGCTCATTATGCTTTAGGCGAATACAAGATGGCTATGGATTTATTCTACCAAGCGGCGGGATACGGGTATGGTCGCGCATTTCATTGGATTGGAGGCATGTATCGAGATGGAATAGGAGTGCCGGTGAATTATAATAAGACTATTTATTTTTTCGATTGGGTTCGGCTGCTGATTACTCGGTTGTGCAAAGAGGACTGATTCATCTTGATAACATGAGAGGTGGTATTTTTAGAAAAATATTCAACTTCCCACGCTTTTTGTTTATTGTTTTTCGGGCAGGGGTGATTGCAATTAAAAATATAAAAGATGAAAGAATTATTGATGCGCCAAACGCGCTCGAGAAAAATCGGGGTCGGAGCACAAATAAGTCATGATCAGTATGGAAAGGCTCTATTTTTATAAATGGAAACCTCTAAAAACCCCCAGCCTCCAACCGAGACCACCTTGAAATACTGATCCCCGCATCATGCACCAACCGCGCAGCGCCCTGAAGTTTGACCTATTCACTGACGACGCGCACAAGCGCAAGATCGATGTGCTGGGCGATCCCCTGGAACTCATCGCCCGTCACATCGACTTTGACCACTTGGGCGGCCTGATCGATGACCTGTACCCCCGCACCGACGGTGCCAA
>NZ_JBKEEE010000092.1:0-2787 GCF_047975795.1 Ottowia sp.
TGGGAGGCGCGCGCCGACTTTGCCGCCCAAGGCTGGGACTTCGATGGCATTTTGCAGCGCGCCGAACGCATGCCCAAGGCCAAGCGCTACCGCTTTGCGCCAGACGGCTATGAACGCTGGCTGCGCGACGACAAGGACTTTCTGGCCCGCGCACTGAACGACACGCGTTATCTGTCACGCGTAGCCAAGGCCTACATGGAGCTGATCTGCCCGCGCGGCACCCGCGTCATCCCCGGTCAGATGACGGCCTTGTTGCGCGCCAAGTTCGGCCTGAACGACGTGCTGGGATTGAATGGCGAGAAAAACCGCAATGACCACCGCCACCATGCGGTCGACGCCTGCGTGATCGGCGTGACCGATCAGGGCCTGTTGCAGCGCTTTGCGCGCGCCAGCGCCGATGCCCGGACAGAAGGATTGAACCGGCTGGTGGCCGACATGCCCATGCCATGGCCCACCTACCGCGACCATGTGGAGCGGGCCGTGGGCCACATCTGGGTCAGCCACCGGCCAGATCATGGCTACGAAGGGGCCATGATGGAAGAAACCTCTTACGGGATTCGGCGCGACGGCAGCATCAAGCAGCGGCGCAAAGCCGATGGCAGCGCGGGCCGGGAAGTCACCCGCCTGATTCGCATCAGCGAGGAAGGCCAGCCCGAGCGGCATGGCGTCGGCGAAGACGGCCAGCCTCTGCCCTACAAGGGTTACGTGGGAGGCAGCAATTACTGCATTGAAATTACCCGCAACGATAAAGGCAAGTGGGAAGGGCAGGTGATTTCAACCTTTCAAGCCTACGAGATCGTCAAACGCGAAGGGCTGAAACGATTGCGCCACCCTGGACTGGCGCAATCGCTTGACGGCAACACGCCTGCCAAACAGTTGATCATGCGCTTGATGATGGACGACGCGGTTCGGATGCGCGTGGATGACGTGGAAGGCGTTTACCGTATGGTCAAGGTCAATGGGAGTAACGGACAAATGACCTTTGCTCCAGTCAACGAAGCGAATGTCGATATGCGCAATAGGGACAAACAAGATCCATTTGCTTATGTCTCCAAGTACGCTGGTTCTTTGCAAAAAGCACAAACCCGGCGCGTGAGCATTTCGCCCACGGGCGAATTGCGCGATCCAGGGTTTGCTGGCTGAGCATTGTCATGATCGACCGCATCGTCGAAATCGCTGACGACCGCCGCCACCTGCTGGTGCACCGTGGCTTCATGGTGGTGCGCGATACCGAAGGCGAACGTGCTGAGCTGGGGCAAGTGCCGCTGGACGATATCAGTGCCGTCATCGCCAACGCGCACGGCATCACCTACACCAACAACCTGCTGGTCGCCCTGGCCGAACGGGGCGCGCCTTTTGTCTTGTGTGGTGCCAACCACAATGCCGTCGGCATGCTGCTGACACTGAATGGCCACCACGTGCAGGCGCGCCGTATTGAGGCACAGGTGGCCGCCACATTGCCCATGCGAAAACGCTTGTGGGCTTCCATCGTCAAATCCAAACTGGAGCAACAGGCCGCAGCGCTGGAAGCGATTGGTGCGCCTACTGCGCCGCTGAACGCACTGGTCTCCAAGGTGCGCAGCGGCGATCCTGACAACATCGAAGCGCAGGGTGCCAGACGGTATTGGGGCCTGCTGTTTGGTGCCGACTTTCGGCGCGACTCCGGCGGGGATGGTCGTAACGCTCTGCTCAACTATGGCTACACCGTCGTGCGTGCCGCTGCCGCACGCGCCGTCGTGGCCGCTGGCTTGCACCCCAGCCTGGGGCTGCACCACAGCAACGACAGCAATGCCATGCGCTTGGTGGACGACCTGATGGAGCCATTTCGACCACTGATCGACCTGCGCGTCTGGCAACTTTGCCGTGCCCATGAAGCCCGTGTGACGCCTGAGAGTAAACGCGCTCTGGTGCGCACGCTGTACGACGACATGCAAACAGCGGCAGGTGTAACACCCGTCACCGTCTGTCTGCAAAAACTGGCCACTTCGCTGGCGCAGGTGTTTGAAGGCGTGCGCGACAAGCTGGACTTGCCGCTGCCGGGTCTGCCATTGACTTTGGCTGGGCAACTTGGCGACACCTGAGCAACCGGGCATGCCATGCTGTCAGGATACCGGTTGATGTGGATGTTTGTCATGTTTGACCTGCCCGTGACCGAAAAGGCCGAGCGTAAAGCCGCCACCGATTTCCGCAAGGCGTTGCTGGACATGGGTTTTGAGATGAGCCAGTTCAGCGTCTACCTGCGCTTTTGCACCAGCCAAACGCAACTGGACACCTATGCCAAACGGGTAGAAGCCAACCTTCCGCAGGGAGGCAAAGTGAACATCTTGCAGTTCACCGACAAACAATACGAGCGCATCTTGACCTACTATGGAAGGCAACGCCAAGAGCCGCTCAAAACGCCCGATCAGTTCGCCCTTTTTTAGCAATTCAGCATGATTTGCAGTGGCTTCGAGTGCGAAAAACCGTTTCAAATCAACAACTTGCCGGTGTTGTATTTTAGATCACTGGGAAATGTGTTCTAACCGGAACGAGCTGGTTCATGGCCAGTGGTACGCCGGCATTTTAGATCACTGGGAAATGTGTTCTAACCGGAACCAGTTCTGGCTCGCGTGGTGGCTGAACTACATTTTAGATCACTGGGAAATGTGTTCTAACCGGAACCCGCCACACCAATCATCGGTGACGATCAGCATTTTAGATCACTGGGAAATGTGTTCTAACCGGAACTGAGAGATGAATACCGATTCAAACGCTTTAATTTTAGATCACTGGGAAATGTGTTCTAAC
>NZ_JBKEEE010000047.1:0-196067 GCF_047975795.1 Ottowia sp.
TAACATGATTTATCTTGCATAACCGCATGATAACCGTTAACCCGACACCGCCATGATACGCAGCAAGTGTCGGGTGGCGGTTGCAAGAAGCACTTCATGATCTTTATACTGTATTAATTAACAGTTTAACGCACACACCGCCCAAGCTGCTCGATCAGTTGCGCGCGGCGGTGCGTTACCGGCATCTGGCGCTGTCGACCGAGAAGGCTTATGTGCACTGGGTGCGGGCGTTGGTGCGCTTTCATCGGCTTGCGGCACCCGCCCCAAATGGCGGCGGCGGGGGCACCCGCGCAGACTTCAGGCAAACTACGCCGTTTCTTGTCATACACGACTGCCACCACCATGACTTACTGCTGCGCCATCAAAGTCCACGCTGGCATGGTGTTTCTGTCCGACTCGCGCACCAATGCGGGCGTGGATTCGATCAGCACCTTCCGCAAGATGCTGGTGTACGAGCGCCCGGGCGATCGCTTCATGGTCATGCTGTCGGCGGGCAATTTGTCGATCTCCCAGTCGGTGCGCGAGATTTTGCAGACCGAGGCTATTCGCGATCCTGAAAGCGGCGACCCCACCACCATCTGGAATGCCAAGAGCATGTTCGACGCCGCCCAGGTGCTGGGCGCGGCGGTGCGCCACGTGGCCCGCCGCGATGGTGACGCGCTGCGCGCTGCGGGGCTGGACTTCAATGTGTCGCTGATTTTTGGTGGTCAGATCGCGGGCGAGCCGATGCGGCTGTTTCTGGTGTATTCGGCGGGCAACTTCATCGAGGCCACGGCCGAGACGCCTTACTTTCAGATCGGCGAATCCAAATACGGCAAACCGGTGCTCGACCGCGTTATCACCCCCCACACGCCGCTGGATGAGGCCAGCAAATGCGCGTTGGTGTCGATGGATTCGACCATCAAATCTAACCTGTCAGTGGGCCTGCCGCTGGATCTGGTGGTGTACCAGGCGGGCCACCTGAAAACCGACCGCGTGATCTGTATCGACCACGACAACCCCTATTACCAGATGCTGCACAGCAGCTGGGGGCAGCGCCTGCGCGAGGTGTTCGACAGCATTGAAGACCCGCAGTGGAACGGCGACCCCACCGAGGTGCCGTTGCGCGTCAACTCCCACCGCCATCCGTCAATCAAGAAAATCACCTCGGCACACGAGCGGTTGATTTGATCGCGCTTGCTTTGTCTACATTTGATTTGATCGGTCACCCTTGCTGACCGGCATCTTGGCAGGCTTGGGCGCAGGCGCGCTGTGGGGCTTGGTGTTCGTGGCACCGCGCATGGTGGCGGGCTTTGGCGGCATCGACCTGACGGCGGGGCGCTTTGTGGTCTACGGCCTGGTGTCCACCCTGGTGCTGGCCGTGTCGTGGCGGCGTGCGCGCCAGCCCACCTGGGCGCAGGCGCTGGCGGCGCTGGGTTTGAGCATGCTGGGCTTTACCGGTTATTACTGGACGCTGGTGCTGGCGATTCAGGACGCTGGCACCGAGATGCCCGCACTGATCGTGGGCACCATCCCCATCTGGGTCATGCTGCTGGGCAAGCCGCAGGGTTTGCGCTGGGCGGCCCTGCTGCCAGGGCTTTTGCTGACGGCAGCAGCGCTGGCACTGATGGCGCAAGCGCCGGTTGCTGCCACCACTGGGGCGCATTACGCCCGTGGCCTGGCATGGGCGCTGCTGGCGATGACCAGTTGGACGGCGTTTACCTTGCTCAACGCCGCCTGGCTGCGCCGCCACCCTGAGGTCAGCGCCGCCGACTGGGCCAACTGGCTGGGCGTGGCCACGGGTGCGGGCGGGCTGGTGCTGGCGCTGGGCATGGGCACACCGTGGCCGCAACTGGCCACACAGCCAGACTGGCCGTTTTTTGTGGCGGTGGTGCTGACCATTGGCGTGGGGTCAAGCTGGCTGGCCACTGTGCTGTGGAACGTGGCCAGCCAACGCCTTTCGGCCAGCCTGTGCGGGCAGTTGATCGTCAGCGAAACCCTGTTTGCGCTGTTTTATTCGTTTTTGTGGGACGATCACTGGCCCACACTGGCGCAAGGCGCAGCAGTGGTTTTGTTCACCGTGGGCATCCTGGCATCCATCAAGGCACACCGATGAAGATTGAACTTCCCGCACAGAAAACCCTGGTTCATGAGGCCACCCTGCCCATTCGCTGGGGTGACATGGACGCCATGGGCCACGTCAACAACGCCAGCTACTTTCGTTACATGGAGACGGTGCGCATCGACTGGTTGATGTCCATCGGCTTTCAAGCCAACCCCGCTGGCGAAGGGCCGGTGATTGCCAATGCGTTTTGCAATTTCTACCGCCAGTTCGAGTACCCCGGCACCATCCTCATCAAGCTGTACCTGAGCGATGCTGGCCGCAGCAGCGTCGATACCTGGCTGACCATGGAGAAAGCCGATCAGCCCGGCGACATTTGCGCCGCTGGCGGGGCCACCATGGTGTGGGTCAACTTTCCGCAGCAGCGCTCGATCGCCCTGCCCGATTGGGTGCGGGAGATGGTCAACCGTTAAGCCGGTGCCGGGCGCTCCACCTCGACGGTGACGTGTGCCAGTTCATGAATGTCGGCCAGCAGCGCCTTGTAATGCGCAGGTGCTTTGGGGTCTTGCGCCACCAGCGAGACAATCGCCGCAAAATGCCCCGGCCCCACCTGCCACACATGCAGATCGGTCACTTCGCTGCCCGTGGGCGCGATCGCTTCGCGAATTTCGGCACGCACGTCTTCGCCTTCAGCCGCAGCGTCCAGCAGCACGCTGCCGGTATCGCGGATCAGGCCCCATGACCACTTGGCAATCACCAGCGCGCCCACCACACCCATGATCGGATCGGCCCACGTCCAGCCATAGCTGCGCCCCAGCAGCAAGGCCACGATGGCCAGCACGGAGGTCAGCGCATCGGCCAGCACGTGCAGGTACGCCGCGCGCAGGTTGTTGTCGCGCGCATGGCCCGAATCACCGTGCGCGTGATGATGGTGATGAGCATGGTGCGCATGGTCATCCTTGAGCAGCCAGGCGCTGAGCAGGTTGACCGCCAGCCCCACCACAGCCACGGCGATTGCCTGCTCAAAATCAATCGGCACCGGCTGCGTCAGGCGCACCAGGCTCTCCCAGCCGATCAGCAAGGCCACCAGCGCCAGCAGCACCGCACTGGCAAAACCCGCCAGATCGCCCAGCTTGCCCGTGCCAAAGGTAAAGCGCGGGTTGCCCGCATGGCGACGCGCCAGACGGTAAGCCAGCGCAGCAATCAGCATGGCCCCGGCATGGGTGGACATGTGCCAGCCATCGGCCACCAGCGCCATCGACCCATACACCGTACCGGCCACGATCTCCACCACCATCATGCTGGCCGTCAGCGCAATCACCAGCCACACCTTGCGCTCGTTGCGCTGGTGGTCGTGGCCTAAAAAGAAATGATCGTGGCCTGGTGCGGTAAGAGGCGGGGTGTTCATCGGCAAATCCTTGCTTGTATTGGGCTGATTCGGTGGAAACATTCAGTCAAAAGGCCAGTGCCTTATTTCATGTAGGAGCGAATCACCTCGATCATTTCTTCGCCGCCTTGTTGCCGCTGCGGCTCATCCGGCGCATCCATCACGTGTTCGCGCAGATGCTCTTCCATCACCTCCGCAGCCAAGCCACCAATCGCCCCCCGCACAGAGGCAATCTGGCGCAGCACCTCAACGCAGGCGAACTCTGACTCCAATGCGCGCTCAATGCCTTCCATCTGGCCTTTAAGGCGGCGCACGCGGGCAATCAGCTTGGTTTTTTGTCGGACGGTGTGAGACATGGCAGATCCCAAATATAGTCTGGGGCACTATGCTACATGACAATCAGCCATCGGCGCACCAGGCACCATGCTCCCGATCAAAACAACACTGCTTGAACTATTAATTTCATAGCTTTTCACGCTTTCTGCACTGGCGTCAACATGCCTCTATCCGTTAATCCAGCCTGATTGCCGTGCGCTACGATGCGGTGCATGACTTGCGCCTTGCACAACCTCACCGCCCATCAACTGCTGGCTGCGTATGCCGATGGATCGCTCTGCCCTGTCGAGGTGACGCAGGACGTGCTGGCCCACATCGAACGCTGGGAGCTGCACCTGCACGCCACCTGGCTGCTTCGGCCTGAAGCTGCGCTGGCCCAGGCACGCGAATCCGAGACGCGCTGGCGCAAAGGCCAACCGCTGGGGCCGTTGGATGGGGTGCCAATCACCCTCAAAGACAACATCGCCACAGCGGGCGATCCCTTGCCGCTGGGCACGCGCGCGGTGCCATTGCTGCCTTCTCGGGCCGATGCGCCGCCCGCAGCGCGCCTGCGCGAAGCCGGGGCAGTGCTGGTCAGCAAGACCACCATGCCCGATTACGGCATGCTGTCGTCGGGGCTGTCGAGCTTTCATCCGCTGTCGCGCAACCCATGGGACTTGGCACTCACACCGGGCGGCTCCAGCGCGGGCGCAGGCGCAGCAGCGGCAGCCGGTTACGGGCCGCTGCACCTGGGCACCGACATTGGCGGCTCCATCCGGCTGCCTGCCGCTTGGTGCGGTGTGGTGGGCTTTAAACCCAGCCTGGGCCGGGTGCCGATCGATCCGCCTTACATGGGCCGTGCCGCCGGGCCAATGACGCGCACCGTGGCCGACGCTGCGTTGATAATGCAGGTGCTGGCCCAGCCCGACGCACGCGACAGCATGGCGCTGCCACCCCAGGTCATCGACTGGGCATCGGTGTGGCAGCAAGAGGATCAACACCTCAGCCGCCTTCGCGGGCTGAAAATTGGCCTGCTGCTGGATGCGGGCTGCGGCCTGGCCGTGGAGCCAGCGATTCACGCCGCCGTAGCGCAAGCCGCGCATCTTTTTGAAGCACACGGCGCTGTGGTCAAACCCATCACGCCGTGGATGACGCCTGGACTGCTGAGCGGACTGGATCATTTCTGGCGCATGCGCTCGCTGCTTGATCTGGATGCGCTGCCCCCCGAACAACGCCATGCCGTGCTGCCGGTGATCCGCACCTGGGCCGAAAGCGCACGCGGCATGAGCGGGGCCGACGTATTTCGCGCCTACAGCGCCACCCACGCCACGCGCGTGGCCACACAACAGGCGCTGCGCGGGCTGGATTACGTTATCTCACCCGTATCACCCAACACCCCGGCGCAGGCCGAATGGCCATCACCCACCAATGACCCGCTGCGCGGGCTGGAACACATTGGCTTTACGGTGCCTTTCAACATGGGCGAGCAGCCCGCCATCTCGATCAACTGCGCCGCCATGCCTTCGCCCGCCACGCCGGGGGCTGTGCTGCCCATTGGCCTGCAAATTGCGGGGCAACGCTTTGACGATCTGGGCGTGCTGGAGCTGGCACGCGCCTTCGAGCAGATTCGCGGGCCGCAACCGCCTTGGCCTGCTCCGCCTGCGCAGGCGGCAGAAAACACCCGCGCCCCGTAAAATGATGGGCGTGAACTTCCCCCTCAACGCCGATCTTCATTGCCACTCCACCACCTCCGACGGCACGCTGCCGCCCGAAGAAGTGGCCGCGCGCGCGCATGCCAACGGCGTGGATTTGTGGTCGCTGACCGACCACGACGAGGTGGGCGGCCAGCCCCGCGCACTGGCTGCCGCCCAGCGGCTGGGCCTGAAATACCTGACGGGCGTAGAAATATCCGTCACCTTTGCCGACTCCACCGTGCACATCGTCGGTCTGGGGTTTGACCACCACGACCCGAGCCTGATTGGCGGCCTGGCCGACACGCGCGATGGCCGCGGCCCGCGCGCGCGCGAAATGGCCGCGCAACTGGCCAAAGCAGGCATTGAAGGCGCTTATGAAGGCGCACTTAAATATGTGGGCAACCCACACCTGATCGCACGGCCACACTTTGCGCGCTATCTGGTTGAAATCGGCGTGTGCAAAGACACGCCCGAGGTGTTCCGCAAATACCTGACAGAAGGCAAACCCGGCTACGTGCCTCACCGCTGGGCCAAGCTGGGCGATGCGGTGCGCTGGATCACCCAGGCCGGTGGCGTGGCCGTGGTGGCGCACCCGGCGCGCTACCACTTCAGTGCCACGGTGGAATACGCACTGTTCACCGAATTCAAGCAGCACGGCGGCCTGGGCGTGGAAGTGGTCACCGGCAGCCACAGCGCAGCAGAAGCGGCGCGCTACGCCGATCTGGCGCGCGAACTGGATCTTGTGGCCTCGCGCGGCAGCGACTTTCACAGCCCCGAAGAAAGCCATACCGACCTGGGCCAATTGCCCCCCCTGCCCGCCGAGCTGACCCCGGTGTGGGATCTGCTGGCCGCGCGCGTGCACTGACAGCGTTGCCATCGCAAGCTCTCTAAGCCTTGTGGCCTCTGCATTCCGTCAGACACATATTGCACTCGATCGAGAGTGGCAAGACGGGTGAAAAGCGAGTGGTTGGGATACCGAGTCAAGAGATTCACAGGGATAGCGCGCTACGCTGCGAAACTCGTTTGGCGCTCTACCCTATCGAGCGCGCCGCTCTGACAGCCGCAGCGAGTCAGTACACACAAAACACAGGACATGCTGCGCTGCCCGCGCCCTGAGCTTCTCGACACGGGCTGAAGGAGGTTGAAGTCCATGGAAGCTGACTGGCAGAGGGGCAAACAATACCAACTGTTACACTATGGTAGGTACCATTTTAATGCCGCTGGTATAAGCTCCTTGCACCTGCTGTCCAATGATGCCAAGAGCCGCTTTCAAACTCTTTGCGTACACTACAGACCCTATTCAAAACCCGAGGAAATCACCATGAAAAAAAGCATGATCGCCAGTTTTTTTGTTGCCGCTGGCGCGCTGCTCGTGCCTGTCGCAGGCTGGACGCAAGGCGCAGCCGCAGTGGCTGTCGAAGGCAGCGCTCCCGGTGCCCGGCTGAAAGGCGGCGAAATTGAGCTGCGCGCCAAAATCGTCGAGCTGGATTTGAAAAACCGCATCGCCACCTTGCGCAATCCTCAAGGCCAAATCGTCATACTGAACGTGCCTGCCAGCGTGCAGAATCTGGACCAGGTGCAGGCAGGCGATGACCTCGTGTTCCGCTACACCGCCGCCGTGGTGGCCAAGCTGGAAAAAGTAACCGGCCAAAGCGGCATTCGTGAACGCGTCGAAAACAACCAGCAGGTCAACGCCCCTGCCGGTGCACTGCCCGGCACCGCCGACGTGCGCACGGTGGATGTTTTGGCCAAGATCACGGCCTTGAACGCCAAAGCCCGTACCGTCACGCTGCGGGGTGCCACCCGCACCACCACGCTGGCCTTGCCTGAAGACCTGGACATCAAGACGCTGAAAGTGGGTGACGAAGTGCGTGCCACCATCATTGAGGCCGCCGTACTGGACATCGAGCGCCCCGCGTCTTGAAGTCAATCGTCTCACCTCAACGCCAAGCGCGCCAGCCTGTGCCCGGGCGCGCTTGACACCAGACCACGCTGCTGCCCTGCGCAGCGCAGCAGATGTCGTGTAATGGCAAAAACACAGGTGTCAGGTAGTCGGCTGGCACGCCACCGCTCCTGATTGGCTCATCACACTGGTCTGACAGTCCCGTCCGGGTGCCCGCAGCATGGCGCACCAGTGCCCCCACGCTGCCCCCGGCGTCTGACCGCCCTCCCTCCCAAGCTTGTAACGCCTGCGCTACCATGCGCACGCTGCCCTTGCGGGCTTTGACAAAGCTTTTGACAGGAGACACGCCCCATGCAACGCCGCGATTTCGCCCTGGCCCTGCCCGCCATTGCCGCCCTGGTGCACACGCCCACCTGGGCACAGTCCAGACGGGACACCCTGGTACTGGGCATGACGTTGGAGCCGCCGGGGCTGGATCCAACCACCGGCGCGGCCTCGGCCATTGCCGAGGTGGTGCTCTACAACGTGCTGGAAACGCTGACCAAAATCAATGCTGATGGCAGCGTCGGCCCGCTGCTGGCCGAACGTTGGGATGTATCGCCCGATTTGCGCACCATCACTTTCTTTTTGCGCAAGGGCGTCAAGTTCAGCAACGGCGAACCTTTCAACGCCCACACCGTCCAGTTTGCGTTTGAACGCGCAGCGGGCGATAAAAGCACCAACAAAGACAAACGCACCTTCACCGCCATGCAAAGCGTGCGCGCGGTGAACGAACACACCGTGGTCATCATCAACCAAGAGCCAGACCCGGACTTTTTGTTTTACCTGGGTCAGGCCACCGCCGTGATGGTGGAACCGAAAAGCGCCGACACCAATGCCGCCACGCCCATTGGCACCGGCCCGTATGTGCTCGAACGCTGGCGCAAAGGATCATCCTTGGTGCTGAAGGCGTCACCCAGCTACCGCACACCCAACACCATCAAAATCAAACGCGCTACTTTTCGCTTCATCAACGACCCGGCGGCGCAGGTGGCGGCCGTGCTGGCGGGCGATGTGGATGTCTTTGCACGCATCACCCAACGCGGCGTGGCGCAGTTCAAGCGCAACCCGCGCCTGCAAGTGCTGAGCAGTGGCTCGCGCGCCAAAACCGTGCTGGCCATCAATAACGCGCGCAAGCCTTTGAACGACGTGCGCGTGCGCCGCGCCATCGCCGCCGCCATCGACCGCAAGGCCGTCATCATCGGTGCAGCCGAAGGCTTTGGTGTGCCCATTGGCAGCCACTACGTGCCCGGCGCGCCGGGCTACATCGACACCACCGGCGTCAACCCCTACAACATCGACAAAGCCAAGGCGCTGCTGAAAGAAGCGGGGATCGCTGCTCCGCTGGAGTTGAGCCTGATACTGCCCCCGCCGCCCTACGCCCGCCAGGGCGGCGAAGTGATCGTGGCGCAACTGGCCCAGATCGGCATCACTGCCAAGGTGCAAAACGTGGAATGGGCGCAGTGGCTGGCCAACACCTACGGCGGGCCGCACAACTACGATCTGACCATCATCAGCCATGTCGAGCCGTTCGATCTGGCCAACTTCACCAAGGCCGACTATTACTGGGGCTACCAGAATCCCCAGTTCAATGAACTGTTCGACAAAATCAAGCACACACCCACCACCGCAGAACGCAACAAGCTGCTGGGCGACGCACAAAAAATGCTGGCCGATGACGCCGTGCTGGCCTGGCTGTACCAGCCGCAGTGGGTCACCGTGGCCAAAAAGAACGTGCAGGGGCTGTGGAAGGACATGCCGATCTTTGCCAACGACCTGGCCGCCCTGTCCTGGGGTTGACCGATTCAGCCCAGCTTAAAACGCTATATATTCAATAGCTTATAATCAAAATCACATCAGCATAAAAGGCACTTTTCGCAGTCAAACATCGGTGCCCACCAGTGCCTCACGCACCATCTCCAGCCGGTCTTGCCCAAAGAACATTTCATCCGCCACAAACATGGTGGGCGCGCCGAACACGCCTTTGGCCACCGCTTCTTCGGTGACAGACTTCAACACGGCTTTAACCTGCGCATCCGCCGCCAGCGCCTGCATCTGAGTCGCATCAAAACCGGCATCGATCAAGGTCTGTGCGGTGATACCGGCATCGTTCAGGTTCAAGCCATCAACCCAGATGGCTTTGAAAATAGCGGCCAGCAGCGGCTGCAAGCGCTCGGGCTGGCGCAACTGCACCCCGGCCACCACGCGCATCAAAAACAGCGTCATGATGGGGAAATGCGGGTTGCGCTCAAACGGCACGCCATACTGGCGGGCATGCCGTGCAAAGTCCATATGGATATAGCGCCCCTTGGCGGGCACGGTGGCGGGCGAAGCATTGCCGGTGGCCTGAAACACGCCGCCCAGCAGCATGGGCTTGCACACCAGCTCTGCGCCAGTGCTTTGGCACAGACTGGGCAATTGCGTCCAGGCCAGGTAAGACGCAGGGCTGCCCACATCAAAATAAAACTGCACTTGCTTAGACATGCTTTCCTCCTGTAGATGCAGGTGTTTGCTGGTGTTGTCGCTTTGGCAACTTTGGCAACACCTGATGGGTGCGCGCCAAAGCTATGCTACGTGAATTGGCACACTCATACAGATACAAGAGAGACAGTCCATGCCTGCGACCGCACTTGCTGATGCACCCACTTCTAAAGTCGCGCTGATCGTCGGCGCGGGCGATGCCACGGGCAGCGCCATCGCGGCGCGGTTTGCACGCGAAGGCTTCACAGTTTGCATGACCCGGCGCTCGGCCGACAAACTGCAACCGGTGGTTGACCAGATTCGCACCGCAGGTGGTCAGGCGTTTGGCTTTGGCAGCGACGCGCGCAAGGAAGAAGACGTGCAGGCGCTGGTTGAGCAAATCGAGCGAGTGCACGGCCCCATTGAGGTGCTGGTGTTCAACATCGGAGCCAACGTGCCTTGCTCCATCCTGGATGAAACCGCCCGCAAATACATGAAAGTGTGGGAGATGGCCTGCTTTTCAGGCTTTTTGAACGCACGCGAAGTCGCCCTGCGCATGGCCGGTCGCGGGCGCGGCACCATTTTGTTTACCGGAGCCACCGCTTCGCTGCGCGGCGGCAGCCACTTTGCCGCCTTTGCCGGAGCCAAGCACGCCCTGCGCGCGCTGGCGCAGAGCATGGCGCGCGAATTGGGGCCACAAGGCATTCATGTGGCGCATGTTGTTGTGGATGGCGCGATCGATACCGAATTCATCCGCACGCAGTTCCCCGAGCGCTATGCGCTCAAGGCGCAAGACGGCATCCTCAGCCCCGCCCACATTGCTGAAAACTACTGGTACCTGCACACCCAGCCGCGCGACGCCTGGACGTTTGAGCTGGATTTGCGCCCTTACATGGAGCAGTGGTAAACCATTGACCACCTTGTTCATTCATCGACCTGAAAGGAAATTAACGCCATGAAAACCCGCATCACCGAACTCTTCGGCATCCAGCACCCCATCATCCAGGGCGGCATGCACTTCGTCGGCAAGGCCGAACTGGTGTCCGCCGTGTCCAACGCCGGCGGTTTGGGAATGATCACGGCGTTGACACAAAAAACACCCGAACTGCTGGCCAAAGAAATTGCCCGCTGTCGCGACATGACCGACAAGCCCATTGGCGTCAACCTGACTTTTTTGCCCACCTTTTCCAAACCACCCTACCCTGAGTACATCCAGGCCATCATCGAAGGTGGAGTCAAAGCCGTGGAAACCGCAGGCCGCAGTCCTGAAGAGCACATGCCCGCACTGAAAGCGGCAGACATCAAAGTCATCCACAAATGCACCTCCGTGCGTCACGCGCTGAAAGCTGAAAAAATTGGCTGCGATGCCATCAGCGTCGATGGCTTTGAATGCGGCGGCCACCCCGGCGAAGACGATGTGCCCAACTTCATCTTGCTGCCGCGCGCGGCTGAAGAGCTGAAGATCCCCTTTGTCGCTTCAGGCGGCATGGCCGATGGCCGCAGCCTGGTGGCCGCCATGGCGCTGGGTGCCGAGGGCATGAACATGGGCACGCGCTTCATCGCCACCCAGGAAGCGCCGGTGCACGATAACGTCAAACAAGCCATCGTGGCCGCCAGCGAGCTGGACACCCGCCTGATCATGCGCAGCCTGCGCAACACTGAACGCGTGATCAACAACGCAGGCGTGGAGCGCCTGAGCGCCATCGAACGCGAAAAAGGCGACGCGCTGAAGATCGAAGACATCATCGACCAGGTGGCCGGCATCTACCCCCGCGTGATGGAGCAAGGCGACATGGACGCCGGTGCCTGGAGCTGCGGTATGGTTGCCGGTCTGGTGCATGACATACCCAGCTGCCAGATGCTGATCGACCGCATCATGATCGAAGCCGAAACCATCATCCGTCAGCGGCTGGCAGATGCACTGAGTTAAGCCTTGTCTGGCGAAGCGCACACCGGCGTTAAAAATCAATGTCGATGTCTATGTTTGACAAGTCAAGCCACGACAAATCCCAGTCAAAATCGAACCACGAGGACGAATCGGCCCCAGAGATATTGGTCACCAGTTCGGCCTTCATGCCCGCGTAATCGCAGGACTCACCCACCGCTTGGTGCATCTTGTCGAAATCTTCGTGGGTGTTGAAAAACGCGTGCGACCAGCAACCCACGTCAACATCCACACGTTGACGCCGATTGGCTTCGCGCACTTCGCGCACGGTGTAAAACTTCTTCTTGCCGTAGTGCTGAACCAGATCGTTGCCAACGTTCTGGATTTGCAACTTGGCTTCGCGGGGTCGTACCGCGCACGGCGCAACCACGGCGTGCATGGATGCGGTGTTTCGCATGGGCGCTGCATTCATGGTGCGCCTCAACCCATTTTGACGGCCGTGCCCGTCATCGACACCAGCATCATGCCGTTGGTCTCGCCCAGCACTTCGTAATCAAAGTCAATGCCGACGATGCCATTGGCACCCATCTCACGGGCAGCGGCTTTGGCGTCGTCCAGCGCAGCCTGGCGGGCACCAGCCAGCGCGCGTTCATACCCGCCTGCACGGCCACCCACCACGTCGCGCACGCTGGAAAACATGTCGCGGAAGATGTTGGCACCAATCACCGCCTCGCCATTGACCAGGCCCAGAAACTGCGCCACCTGCGCGCCGCCTTCGCCTTGCGGCACCACGGTGGAGAGAAAGAAGTCGTCAGACGACTTGGAAAACCAGCCCATACCCGCTGCTCCATGTTGAGGCGTCATTCAAGACCATTGTTGCACCTTTCCATCAAGCATAACGCCCCCGTGCACACGCCGACGAGTTGATAAGCAGATGGAACCTGCACACAAACAGATGCAAGCAGCGTGACATCAAAACGGTGTATCTGAATGTTTATCATGCATACACTATCGTGCATCCTTTCAACAACCACCTAACACCGTGCCCAGCTCCTCCACCTCACGCGCTCGCTTGACTGCATCTGACGCATCGACCGACGACACAGCCATCACGCCGTTCTGGCAGCGTCTGCATTCGTTTTTCATGTTCCCGCTGCAAACAGAGCCGCTCATCCTTGCAGCGCTGTTGTCGCTGCTGAGCTATGCGCTGTTGATGCCTTTTCTCTTCCCAATAGCAGCGGTGCTGGTGATTGCTTTCGTCAGTGCGCACTATGCCTTCAAAGTGGCCGCGCTGGCCTCTCGCGGTGTGTTGCACAGCCGTGATTACAACAGGAACATGATGGATCCTGAATGGAAGTCTTTGCCGTGGGCACTGTTTGGCGTGCTGGTCGTTCACGGGCTGGTGATCGGCTTTTTAAGCCGCCTCAGCCCTTGGCTGGGCTTGATCGGTAGCCTGGTGTCATCGCTGGTGCTGCCGGCCACCTTCATGGTGCTGATTCAAAGTGGGCGCATGCTGCCCGCATTGAATCCCTTTGAATTGCTGGCCACCATGTTCGATATTGGCAAACAGTACCTGCTGCTCTGCCTGTTTCTGTTTTTGTTGCAGGTGGGCATGCCCCAAGCCTTGAGCATTTTGCTGCCTATCACACCCCGCCTGCTGCTGCTGCCGGTGTTTGTTTTTGTCACCATCTACTTCAGCTGGGTGATGGCCGCATTGATCGGTTATGTGATGTACCAGCATCATGGCTCGCTCGACATCGACGTGCTCCAGCGCCCCGAGGCGGATGCGGCCGCTTCAGCAGCCCCCCAGCGCCCAGAGGTGATCGAAGCGCGTCGCCGCGATGCCGAAGTGTCTGCCCTGGTGCAAGCAGGCAATGTCAACGAAGCCATCGCCCAGGCACGGGAATGGGTACGCACTAGCACCAACCCGCTGGCCGATCAGCGCCGCTATCACCGCGTGTTGCTGCTGGATGACCTGGCATCGGGTCGTTTGATCAATCACACACCGGATTACATCGCCTTGCTGGTGGCGCAAAACCACGCCAAAGACGCCTTGGGCGTACTCAACGCGGTGCAGACCAAGTTGCCTGATTTCGCCCTCAACAGCCCCGCTGACACCATCGCTTTGGCCGAACAAGCATGGAAGCAGATGGACGCCAAGCGCACACTCAAACTGCTGCACGGCTTTGACAAACGATTCCCCCGTACTGACGAGGTACCGCGCGCTTGCGAGCTGGTCATTTGCGCGCTCAAGCAAGGCTTGGCCCGTGGCGACATGGCCTTGCCGATTTACCAGTCCATGCAACGCCGCTACCCCGACCATGCCGCCACCCAGGAAGCGGCGTGGGTGTTGCGTGACGAACTCAAGTCCGCCTGAAAGACGACGCATCCGCCTCCCGCCTCCAGCGGTCAGCCTCAAGCCCTCACCGTCTTTTCCAGCCAACGCGTGACTTCGCGCTGCGGCGCATGGCGTTGCAGCTCAGGCAGCCAGTGGCGGGCTTCATCTGTGCGGCCCGCGCGCGCCAGACCGGTGACCAGCAGCTCGATCGTGTCGCTCCACCCATCGGGCGGCGTGTTCATGCGTGTCAGCGCCTGAGCCAGCCCCTGGGCGTCACGCCACTCATCCACAGCGATAAAAGCGCGCAGCAACGATTGCATGGTCGCCGGGCTAATACGCACGGACGGTTTGGCGGTTTCCAGATAAGTGCGAAAGCACCGGTGCTGCAAGTGCTGCGTGGACGCATCGCGCACAGTCAGCTTGAATATCTGGCGGGCCGCTGCATGAAAGCCGTCGGACGCAGGCTCATGCCGGGCGCAGTTGAACCACGCTTGAAGAATATCCGTATCGCGCGGAGCCAGGCGCGCAGCCTGCTTCCAGGCGCGTGCCGCCTCAGTAAAGCGCAGCGCATCGGCATGATCGCGCGCGCGCTGGGTCAACATCGCCAAATCTCCATGACCTGCCGCCGCCTTGGATTGATCTGCGGTCGCAACGTCCGAATCATCCGGCACCTCAAAGCGACGCGTGAGCTTCAGACCACCCATCAGCAACGCCCCCGTTACCAGCCCGCCCAAATGCGCCATGTACGCCACATGGCCATTGCCCATCAGGTGCTGCACCCCTTCCCAGGCCATCCACACCGGCAACACCACCAAAGCAGGCCAGCGCGCAAAGTTGAAATAAAACAGCACCATGTAGAAAAACGGAATGCGCCGCAGCCCATACAGCACCACATACATGCTCATCAGCGCCGACACCGCGCCCGACGCCCCCAGCCCTAAGCCGCCCATACCCTGGTAAGCCCAAACCGCCAGCGCCGAAGCCCCTACGCCACCCAACAAATAACACACCAGATACAGCAATGGCCCCAAAGCCCGCTCCAGCGCAAAACCAAACATGAACAAAAACACCATGTTGCCAAACAGGTGTCCCGCACTGCCATGCAAAAACGTGCTGGTCAGCCACGTGATGACGTTATGAGGGCCGCCAGCGTCGTAGTTTTCAGCCCAGCGCGGGGTAAAGGGCTGGGGTTCCTAGGGCGTAAAAGCGTTGCGCGCTTCGCGCCAGTGGTCATATTCAGGGCTGCCCGGGCGAATCACCTGGTCATTGAGCAAACGCTGCCGAAAGCCCGGGTCGTGCCACATGTGCACGTACAGCACGCGCCATTGACGACTGTCAACCAGACGCGCCGCATCCTCTGCGCGTTCTCGCTGACGCCGCTGTCCTGACTGTCGGGCCTGCTCGTCGAGTTGGCGCACAAAAGCTGCCGCCTCGATCGGCGGCAGCGGCGTGTGCGCATATTCGGCTGCCAACTTGTCAACCAACGCCTGCTCAGGCGCTTGCCAGGCAAAAAACACCCAGCAATTGGCCAAAATCAGCAACAGAGTCACCCACGGCGGGGAACGCCATGAAGGTTTTTCACCCAAGGGAATGGCAATGAGCATGAAAAAAAATTAGCGATGCGCTGCACGTTTGTGCAGCGCCAGCATGAGCCATGACGTGCATGGACAAAGACCAAACAGCCCTTGCGCCATACCGACAAAGCTCATCTTTTTACACCTTCGCCAGCGCCTGATCGAGATCGGCCAGCAAATCGTCAATGTGCTCAATGCCCACGCAAAGGCGCACGGTTTCTTCTTTCACGCCGGTCTTGGCCAACTCTTCCGGCGACAACTGGCGATGCGTGGTGCTGGCTGGATGCGTGGCCAGCGACTTGGTGTCGCCAATGTTGACCAGTCGGGTGAACAGTTGCAGCGCATCCAAAAAGCGCGCCCCAGCGGCCCGCGCATCTTCGCCCGCCTTGGATTGGACACCAAACGTGAGCAAGCCCGATGCGCGTCCGCCCATGTAATGCTGCGCCAGCGCGTGGTCGTCGTGCTCGGGCAAGCCCGCGTAGCTGACCCAGGCCACTTTGGCGTGCTTTTGCAGGTGCTGCGCCACCTTAAGCGCGTTGTCACAAATGCGGTCCATGCGCAGCGCCAGGGTTTCAATGCCTTGCAGAATCTGCCAAGCGTTGAAGGGCGACAGCGCTGCGCCGGTATTGCGCAGCGGCACCACACGGGCGCGGGCAATGTAGGCGGCCGCACCCAGGGCTTCGACGTAGTTGACGCCGTGGTAGCTCACGTCCGGTTCGTTCAGGCGCTTGAAGCGCGCATGGTGTTTGCCCCAAGGGAATTGACCGCTGTCCACAATCACGCCGCCCAGCGTGGTGCCGTGCCCACCCATGTACTTGGTCAGCGAATGCACCACGATGTCGGCCCCGTGTTCAATGGGACGCAGCAAGTAGGGGCTGGCCACCGTATTGTCGACGATCAGCGGCACGCCTTTTTCGTGTGCCACGGCGGCCACGCTGGCGATGTCGGTCACGTTGCCCGCCGGGTTGCCAATGGTTTCGACGAACACGGCTTTGGTTTTGTCGTCGATCAGTGGGCCAAAGCTGGCCGGATCGCGGTGGTCGGCAAAGCGGGTGGTGATGCCCAGTTGCGGCAGCGTATGGGCAAACAGGTTGTAAGTGCCGCCGTACAGCGCCGTGCTTGACACAATGCTGTCGCCCGCCTCGGCAATGGTTTGCAGCGCATACAAAATGGCCGCCTGCCCGCTGGCCACCGCCAGGCCGCCAATGCCGCCTTCCAGCGCCGCCACGCGCTTTTCCAGCACGTCGCAGGTGGGATTCATGATGCGGGTGTAGATATTGCCCGGCACCTTCAAATCGAACAAATCCGCCCCGTGCTGGGCGTTGTCGAACGCGTAGGCCACGGTCTGGTAAATCGGCACCGCCACCGCTTTGGTGGTGGGGTCGGGGGTGTAGCCAGCGTGCACGGACTGGGTTTCAAATTTCCATGTGTCAGACATCAGAATCTCCTCAAAAGTAGTGGTTGGGTTTTAAAAGCTGTATTTTGACCGCCTATGGCTGCCCTTTTATCTTGGTCAGACCGGCCTGCACCGCTGCCAGCAACGCTGCCGCATCACCCGCAGGCACCTCGATCAGGCCGGGGTGCGGCCCAAGGCCGCAGGCGGGCGATGCGATGACGGGCACGCCCGCTGCCAGTGCCCGCAGCAGCGCGCGCGGCTGGTGCTCGATGTGGGCAGGCAATACCACCACGTCAGACTGCGCCAGCCAGTCGCTGGCATAACCCACCGCCGACCAACTGACACCCTCCCAGACACTGGCATCGTCAGGGGGCGATCCCAGCATCAGCACGCGCGCGCCCAAAGCTCTGGCCACTGCGGCCACCTCCGTCGCGCCCTTGCGGGCCAGCGCGCTGGCTGCCAGGGTGAGCGTGACAGGGCTGCGGCTCATATTGGCCACGCCAGTTTCTGGCGAAGGCATTGCCCAAGGCAGCAGATCGACCGCCATGCCCGCATCGACCAATGCGCGATGCACCGCATGGTGTGGCGTCAAGCGCCTACGCGCCTGGGCCAGCGCGCGCCATTCGTCCTGCTGCCAGCGGGTATCCACCCGAAAATCGCGCAGGCTGGCTGCGCCCGGCGTCTGCGATGCCGCGCCGTCCAGGCGCGCCTGAAGCAAAGACACCGGCAACTCGTGCACATAGACATCAAAGCGCCGCCCGCCCAGCGCCCCCAGCCGCCACAAGGGCACTAACAGCTCTTGCGCCAGCACCAGATCGGTCTGTTCAGGCCGCAGGCGCTTGGCGTAGTCGCGGGCCAAATCGGTGGCCACACGCATGCGCCCAGCCTGTCTTGCTCCACCTTCACCGCGCTGCAAGCGCTGCCATGCGATGCGCCTGAAGCTGGGCCAATAAGCGGTGCTCACGCGCGCCCCACTGGGCACTTGCCAACTGCGGCTGCGCAAGCCAGGGCGCACCCACGGCAGCATCCAGTCGGCATCGGGCTGATGGCGTTCCAGCCACGTCGCCAGTTCAGGGTAGCGGTCATTCAGCAGCACCGCTGTTCGGCCCGCCGTGAACAAAGCTTGTGGCTGGTGACGGAAACAGCTCGTTTGCGCGCACGTCAGGCAGCCGCGCGCCACGGCGCGCCCATCCGTTTCGCTGTCCACATTGTTGTGACCGTTGTGCGCATCACGCGCCAGCGCAATCACTTTCCGTTGTGCTGGCGGTGGTGCCGGGCAAGCTGTACGCAGGCGCAACCGCAGTTCATCCGGCGTCAGTTCGACCTCGATACGAAAGCTGAAGTCCGCTGCCAGTCGCAAGTCCACATAGTTCCACGCCACGGTGGCGTCTTCGCTGGGCGGTGCCTGCGCCTCAATGCGGGCGCTGTGCCGATGCCGCTCGACCAGGCGGGCACCGGCTTGCAGCGCCACATCGGCCAGCGCATTCGACAACTGGCACAGACCACCGCCTGTCGTCGGCACCACACAGCCATTGATGATTTCGCGGCCCACCGCAAACCCACGCCGGACACTGGGGCGACCCAGTTGTGCCCAAAAACTCAAGGTTTGTCCTGCCGCCACCTCCACCCCGTCGAAGTGCCGGGCGGCCACGCGCAGGTTGTGCACTTTGCCGCAGCGCAATATGAATTCATCTTCGCGCCCATCGACCCAAAGCGATGAGCGGTGTTCGGCCACCACGGGGGCGTCGACCATCGCCTGTCCTGCTTCAATGCGCTGCGGGCCAGATATCAGGTTTTGCGCTGTGCGCGCTGCGACATGGCAGCACACCTTGAAAGCGTGCCACGCTGTGGCCCACCGGGTGGGTTGCTGCCAGTCGGTGCCAGATTCGGTGGCAACCGCAGGCGACAACCCTGCCTGTTTTGAAGTGGTCGACACAAAACCGCCTATGACGCCCGCAGCGCCAGATTGTTCAGCTTGTCCAGCCGCTCAGGCCAGGTGCCCTGCTGCGCACTTTGTAGCAGGATGCGTGTCCAGGCGACCCAAGCTTGCCAGGCCACGCGCTTGTCCCAGCTGTTGCCCCAGGCGCTGAAGGCGGCCAGTGCGCTTTCGGCCGATTGGGCAGCGTCTTCGACGCGGCCAGCGCTCAGGTAAAGCTGCGCCAGCACCATGCGCGGCTCGCCCACCCAAGGGTTGTGGCGCACAGCCTGCTCGATAACGCTGGTGGCCACATCCACGTCCACCAGCGGTACGTCTTGCTGAATCACCGACCAGTACAGCGCCGCGCCTGCGGCGTCGTCTGAGGCGCTCAAAGCTTGCGTGCAATCACCAAACACGGGCGGCATGGGCAGCACACCTTTGAGCGCCGGATGTTGCAAGGCCAGTCCAAGCTGACTGATCTGATGCAGCATGCGCCCTGAAGGACGCATCGGCCCCGGCCACAGCGACCCGGCCCAGTGCACAGCCTGCGGACGGTGATCGTTGGACGCAGGAAAACGCGAATACACGTCATCCTGCCAGCTTGACCACTGCTCGATGGTGTCGGCCATGCTGACGACCAAAAACGCCGCCACGGTGCGCGGTGCCAGCACCACGCGGCCACCGTCGTTGCGCGCCACGGGCATGGAGCCATCGGCCTCGATTTGTCCAGCCAGCGCCTTGGCCACGAATTCACGCCGCGAGGCAGTGCAAAACTGGTACACCAGTTCTTCCGCATCCGCGCCAATCAACGCTTGCAGCCCCGCACGTTCGGTGCTGGCGTCGAACTTGACGATATCGACAAACGCATTGCCGTACACGCTGTGCAGCAGCCCCAGCAAGCGCACGTCGCGTGGCTGCTGCCACAGCGCCAGCGAACGCGCCACGCCCACCAGGTGATGGCGGAAGGTGCCCGCCTTGTGCCAGTCTTGCCCCACACCGCGCGCCAGCACCGTGGGCAGCACAGGGGC
Source organism: Ottowia sp. (assembly GCF_047975795.1). Taxonomy (GTDB): domain Bacteria; phylum Pseudomonadota; class Gammaproteobacteria; order Burkholderiales; family Burkholderiaceae_C; genus Ottowia. Next base: position 19,979 of record NZ_JBKEEE010000047.1, read on the forward strand.
CAGATCGGCATCGTTGTTCAGCCACTCGTCATCCAACAAGCCAAGGGCGCGGGCCAGCAAATCAGCGTCAAGGGGCAAAGGCCAGGGCGAAGGTAAAGGCGAAGATGTGTGCATGGTGCTCGGATCGTCAGGTGAGATTGGTTCGACCGGGCATTCAGCCACAGCCTGCCCGGGTAGACCGCAGCTTAAACCGGTTCGCCAAAGGGCATACAAAGCTTGCTAAAGTCCTTGGCTTGCAGCCCCGGCGCGGGCCTGGCATCTCAAACTTTTTCCCCATCCACCACGAGGATCCACACGCTTATGGCACGCATGGTCAACTGCATCAAACTGGGTACCGAGGCCGAAGGGCTGGACTTTCCCCCCTACCCTGGCGATCTGGGCAAACGCATTTGGGAAAACGTCAGCAAACAGGCGTGGCAAGACTGGATCAAGCACCAGACCATGCTGGTCAACGAAAACCGCCTCAACCTGGCCGACCAACGCGCGCGCGACTACCTCAAGCGCCAGATGGAAAACCACTTCTTTGGCGGCGGGGCCGATGCAGCGGCGGGGTACGTGCCGCAGAATAACTGAGGCACCCCCTGAGAGCGTGTTCCGCCTCTTGCTGCGCACGGGGAACGACGCCACTGGCCGGTGCAAGCCCGGCCACGGCATCCGCGGGCATGGCTTGCTCCGCGCCCTTTTGGATTTACCCCCTCTCCCTCTTGGGGAGAGGGTTGGGGTGAGGAGCTGGGCACCCGATCATGTCCGATTCATTCGATGATTTACCCAATCACCCCAAAGCGCGCACAGCAAGCGCACCAAGCGCCTTAAACAGCAGCGTCCATGCCTCAATCCACCCTGCCATGGCGCGCCGACGGCCCTCCTTTCAGTCCACACTTTGACGACGTACACCACAACGCGGGCGCGGACGGCCCGGGTGGATGGACACAGGCGCGCGAGGTGTTTTTGCGCGGCTGCGGTTTGCTGCCCGAGCGCGCTGGCGATGGCGATAACAATGGCGGTGCACCCACCGTCTGGGCTGGGCAACCGGTATGGCAGGTACTGGAAAACGGCTTTGGCCTGGGGCTGAATTTTCTGGCCACCTGGCACGCCTGGGCCGCCGACCCACAGCGCCCGGCGCGGCTGTTTTACAGCGCCGTCGAAGCCTGCCTGCCCGAAGCGGCTGACATGCTGCGCAGCGCAGCGCCCTATCCTGAGTTGCAGCCGCTGGCCGCACAACTGGCTGCCCAGTGGCGTGGGCTGCTGCCGGGCCTGCACCGCTTGCAGTTTGAAGGCGGTGCGCTGCAACTCACGCTGGCCGTGGGCGACGCCCGGCCCATGCTGGCCGAGTTGAGCGGGCGCTTTGACAGCCTGTACCTGGACGGCTTCAGCCCGCCAGAAAATCCCGACATGTGGAGTGCCGAGGTGCTGCGCGCGGCCACCCGCTTGTTACGCCCCGGCGCACGCGCGGCCACCTGGTGCGTGGCCGCTGAAGTGCGCCAACGGCTGACGGCCTGCGGCTTTGACGTACAGCGTGTACCCGACCCGCCCCCTCAGCATAAGGCGCTGCACGCCACCTACACCCCGCGCTACACACCTCGCAGGCGCACACAGGCGGGCGACATCATGCCCTGGCAAGAGCCACCCGGTCGCTGCACCATCGTCGGCGCCGGGCTGGCGTGCGCAAGTTTGGCTTACAGCCTGGCCGCGCGCGGCTGGCAGGTGACAGTGCTGGGTCAAAGCGATGCACCTGCTGACGGTGCCAGCCACCTGCCTGCGGGCATCGTGGCACCGCACATATCGCCCGACGATCGCCCGCTGTCACGCCTGACGCGCGCTGGTTGCGCCGCCACGCTGGCGCGCGCGCGGGCGCTGTTGCAAAGCGGCGTTGACTTCGCTGAAACCGGCGTACTGGAACGCCACGCCCCGGGCGAGCGCCGCCGCCCGGCGCTTTGGATAGACGCTGAAGACGCTGCGCCATCCACAGTTTCTCGCGCAACATCCACCAGCGCCAGTGCCTGGCTTCTTGCACAAGCCGGTTTGCCCGTGGCCGCCGATCAGCCCGCGCTGTGGCACGCCGCTGCAGGCTGGATCAAGCCTGCAGCGCTGGTGCGCGCCATGCTGGCCGCGCCGGGCGTGCGCTTTGTCGGCTCCGCTCCGGTGGCCCGTGTGGTGCCGCATGGGCGCATATGGCAGGTGCTGAACGCTGATAACGCGTTGTTGGCCGAGGCCGATCTGGTGGTGCTGGCTGCCGGGTTCGACACACTGGGGCTGCTGCAAGCTTCGTTCAGCGAGGTGGCCCATGCGCCGCCGCCCGACCTGCCGCCCGCGGCCTGGCCGCTGCATGCGCTGCGCGGTCAGGTAGCTTTTGGCCCGATGCCTGACGATGCCCGTGCCCAGGCCGCGCTGCCCCCTTTTCCGGTCAACGGCCACGGCAGTCTGATTGCGCCGGTACCGGACGGCGGCAGCGCATTCTGGATCACCGGCTCCACCTTCGAGCGCGCCAACCCGCAGCCTGAACTGCACGCCGCCGACCACGCTGCCAATCGCCAGCGTCTGGCCGAGTTGTTGCCGCAGGCAGCCGCCGCCCTCAGCCCCCAGTGGAACGATGGCCGCGCCCAAAGCTGGGCCGCCGTGCGCTGCACCGTGCCTGACCGGCTGCCCATGCTGGGGCCGCTGCGCTGGCCGCCGCTTTTGGAAGTTGAAAATACAGCATCAAATCAACCTTTGTCGCTTAATACGCAAGCGCAAACAGCTATCAAATCGAAAGCAAAATTTACCGCCGCCGCCCCCTCAATTCCTGCCCCCCAGCCGCCCTGGGTATTCACCGGTCTGGGAGCGCGCGGGCTGACACTGGCGGTGCTGTGCGGTGAAATTGCCGCCGCCTGGCTGATGAACGAACCACTGCCCGTAGCGCAGTCATTGGCACGCAGCCTGCGTGCAGCGCGGTTTTCGTCGGGCACGTGATCGGCGCGCCACAATCGGGTATCGTCACGCCGCTGCCCCAACCACTACACCCCACCGCCTTGAACGCCAACGCCACTTCTTCTGCCGGTGCGGCAACCAGCACCGCCTCCCCTGCGCTGGCCGCCCCGCACCTGCTGCTGGCGCTGGCGGTGATGTTCGTGTGGGGCACTAACTTCGTCATCATCAAGCTGGCGCTGACGCATTTGCCACCCTTTTTGCTGGCCACACTGCGCTTTTTGCTGGCGGCGGTGCCGCTGGTGTTTATCCTGCCGCGCCCGCGCATCCCTTTGTGGAACCTGGCGCTGTACGGCCTGCTGATTGGCGCAGGGCAGTTTGGCGTGCTGTTTTTCGCCATGACGCGCTACATCTCGCCCGGCCTGGCCTCACTGGTGGTGCAAGCGCAGGTGTTCTTCACCATCGGGCTGGCCATGCTGGCCACGGGCGAGCGGGTGCGGCCTTTTCAGGTGCTGGCCACACTGATGTCGGCCTTGGGGATCGCCATCATCGCCAGCCACACCGACGGCCATACCACCGCAGGCGGCGTGCTGCTGGTGCTGGGCGCAGCGCTGGCCTGGGCGCTGGGCAACATGACCAGCCGCGCCGCAGGCCGCGTGAACGTGCTGGCCTACATGGCCTGGAGCAGCCTGTTTGCCGTGCCACCGCTACTGGGACTGTCGCTGTGGCTGGAAGGCTGGCCGCGCATCACCGAAGGGCTGGCCCAAGCCGATGCCGTGACCTGGGCCGCCGTGATCTGGCAAGCGCTGGGCAACACCATTTTTGGCTACGGTGCCTGGGCCTGGCTGCTCAGCCGCTACCCGGCGGCCACCGTCAGCCCGTTTGCGCTGCTGGTGCCAGTGTTCGGCATGGGCGCATCGGCCTGGGCGCTGAGCGAGGCCATGCCCGCCTGGAAGCTGGGGGCCACCGCCTTGGTGCTGGCCGGTCTGGCGCTGAACGTGCTGTGGCCGCGCTGGAAAGCACATCGGCGGCGCTGATCAGCCCGCACGCAGCCACTGCCGCCCATGAGACATGGTGTGAGGCGTTTTCAATCATCACGCCCTACACTGCAAAGCATCTTCAAATTGACCCTGAAGGACTTTTATCCATGAGCAAAACCCACAAGATCGCCGTCATCCCCGGCGACGGCATCGGCAAAGAGGTGATGCCCGAGGCGCTGCGTGCGCTGGAGGCGGCATCGAAAAAATTCGGCTTCAAATTGCAGTTGACCCCCATCGAATGGGCCAGTTGCGACTATTACGCCCAGCACGGTGAGATGATGCCGCCCGACTGGAAGGCGCAGCTCGAAAGCCAGGACACCATTTTGTTCGGTGCCGTCGGCTGGCCTGCCACGGTGCCCGATCACGTATCGCTGTGGGGCAGCTTGCTGAAATTCCGGCGCGAATTCGACCAATACATCAACCTGCGCCCGGTGCGCCTGTTCGAGGGCGTACCATGCCCGTTAGCAGGCCGCCAACCCGGCGAAATCGACTTTTTGGTAGTGCGCGAGAACACCGAAGGCGAATACACCAACCTGGGCGGCGTAATGTACGCGGGCACCGAGCGCGAGGTGGTGGTGCAAGAAACCGTGATGAGCCGCTTTGGGGCCGACCGCGTGCTCAAATTCGCCTTTGAGCAGGCCGCCGCCCGCCCGCGCCAAAAGCTGGACGTGGCCACCAAAAGCAACGGCATTGCCATCAGCATGCCGTGGTGGGATGGCCGCGCCGACGCCATGCATCAAAACTACCCGCAAATCGCGGTGGAAAAACACCACATCGACATCCTGACAGCGCGCTTTGTGCTGCAACCGCAGCGTTTTGACGTGGTGGTGGCCAGCAACCTGTTTGGCGACATCCTGAGTGATCTGGGGCCAGCTTGCACCGGCACCATTGGCCTGGCCCCGTCGGCCAACCTGAATCCCGAGCGCACTTTCCCCAGCCTGTTCGAGCCGGTGCACGGCTCGGCACCCGACATTGCCGGCAAAGGCATCGCCAACCCGGTGGCCATGATCTGGTCGGCGGCCATGATGCTTCAGTTTTTGGGCGAGCAGGCTGCGCACGACGCCATGTTGGGTGCCATTGAACAGGTGCTGGCCAAAGGCCCGCGCACAGGCGATCTGGGTGGCCAAGCCAGCACCACCGAGATGGGGCAGGCAGTGGCTGGGCTGATCTGAACTTGATCCTGTTTTTATAGCTTTTGACGCTTTTTCAAGTTGCGTCAACGGCCAAAATTGCAAGATTTTTCACAAGGCTATCGTGACAAGGTCTTGGCGTAAAACGGCGTCAGCTTGTCCATGGCTGCGCGCACATATTCAGGCACCCAGTAAGTCTCGATGTGCGTGGCCCCGTCAATCTTGAACAGCGCTTTGTCTTGCGTGCCGGTGGCTTTGGCAAAGGCTTCTTCGGTCATGTACAGGCTGTCGGCCTTGCTGCCCGCGATCATCAGCAGGGGCTGGTCAATCAGCGCCATTTCATCGGTGGCGTCCCAGCGCATCAAATCCAACAAGCTGCTTTGGGTGTATTTGAAAGTGGAGTTCGGGTGCGCGTGCGACTTCCAGTAATACGCGTAGCCCTGCCGATACAGATCGAAAGGCAGAGCGGCGATCTGCGCGTCGGTCATGTCAGCATCGCCTGCATACAGAATTTTTTCTCCGGATTTTTCTTGCGCCCGCGCATTGGATGCCTGTTTCAGGCGCTGCTGCACCGTGTCCAGTTGCGAATCGGCGAAGCCATTGCGGCGCACACGGCCTGAGTTGAACATGCTCAACGTCGCCACCGATTTGAAGCGCTTGTCGGCCTGCGCCGCCGACAAGGCGTAGCCCCCGCCGCCACAAATGCCCAGCAGCCCCAGGCGCGCGGCATCGGCCCCCGGATAGCGGGTGATGAAATCGGCCGCACCATGAATGTCTTCAATGCGAAATTGCGGTTTGTCGGTGTGGCGTGGCTCACCGCCGCTGCCGCCCTGGTATGCTGCATCGGCTGCGATGGTGATGTAGCCTTCGCTCGCCAAACGCTGGGCATACAGGCCCGCCACTTGCTCTTTCACTCCACCATTGGGATGGGCAACCACCACCACGGGATACGTCTTTTTGGCATCGTAGTTGGCGGGGGTGTAGACGTTGGCCACGATGTCCAGGCCGTTGAGCCTGTACTTGACCGGATGGATGTTGACCTTGCCTGGCTCGTTTTGGGTGATGGCACCTTGGTAGGCCAGGGTAAACGGGTTCGTCTTGTAGTCATCTGCCAAAGCGGCGCTGCCCGATGCGCCGACGATGGCCGCCATCAGAGTGGCCTTGATTGCAGTATGTGTCATTCACAACCCCTTAAACGCTTGTTTTAAAACAGCACCCAGGCGGGCACGAAAAAATGCGCCTTCAGTCCAGCCGCTTGTCTGCCAGGAACGCAGATACCAAATCCATAATCTGTACGTTGTTCAGGTCAGACATCAGAAAGTGCGTATTGCCCCGCACGCCGATTTCCGGCAGGTGCACCAGGCGGGCATCACCGCCATGGCGGTTGATGGCATCGACCCACAGCCGGGCCATCGCCAGCCGCACGCGCCAGTTGTCCTGCCCGCGCTCAGTGGTCGGCTCGACTGGAAAGTTGTCGCCGTAATAGATGACGATGGGAATGCGCGTGAGCTTTTGAAAATCCGCCAAAGGCACCGTTTCAGGCGACAGTGCTCCAGCCGCACTGGGCATGGCCGCTGGCTGCTCGCCTGGCGGAAAGACAAAACCGCTGCCCGGCTCAAAAGCGACGATGGCTTTGACATGGGCGCTTTTGATCGCCGTCAGCCACCCCGGCCCGCCGCCCTGGGAATGGGTGAACAAAATCGCTGGCCCCGTTTTGGCAAACAGCGCCGACATGGCATCGGTAATCACCCCCGCGTCATACGGGCCGGTGTTGGGCGTGACCGAACGCAGAAACTGGTTGAGCGTCTCGGGCTGGCGGTCGAACTGCACGTTGTCGAAATACTGCGGCCATTGGCCGATGCGAAACTGATCGAAGAACAACTGGTCGTAGGGCATCGGCTCTACCGTTGCAGCCACTGTGCTGTTGCCCGCACGCCCCCGGCGTGGCTGATCGACCAGATAAACCGGGAACCTGCGGCGCAAAAACAGGGTTTGAAAGCCCTCGCGTCCGTCCGGCGTGCTCTCCCAACTGCGCGCTGACTGAAAGGCTCCGTGCAGCATCACGATGGGCAGCGACCTGGGGTTTGGCGGCACCTGATAAAAGGCGTAAAGATGATCGCCATGCAGGCTTTGGCCCGCAGCCGTCGGCTGGTTGTTGTTGTAGGTTCCAGCGGTCTTTTTCACCGTTCCGCCAACAGCGAAACTCCCCTGAGACTGGATCAGCAAAGGCCCGGGGGCGTTACCAGCTCCGTTGGGTTGGGTGGCACAACCAGTCAGCAGGCCTGTCATGGCCGTGGCGGCGATCAACAGAACTCGGGCAGCTTGCACCGTCAGCCTCCTGATGCAGCGGCAAGCGCCTGCGTCAGCGCATCGCCCGCACGCTGGGCCGCACCGGCATCGCCGCGTTTGGCCAGCACCTTGACCAGTTGACGCAGTTGCGCCTGCGTCAACCCCACGCGCTGGCTGGCACGCATGTGCGAGCGCAGTTGAGCCTCAACCCCCGGCGTGGCCGCCAGTGCGCCCACCGTGGCCAACTCGCGGCTTGGCCAGTCGAGGTTGTCGCGCTCAAAAATGTCGCCAAACAGATGCGCCTGCAAATACTGGTTGATCACTGGTGCAAAGTCGAACACCGGGCCTTGGACGACACGGCCTGAAATCTGCGTCTGGTTGGCCGTGCCCACCGCGCGCAAGGCATCGCCTGTCGGAATCGGGCGGCCGGGTTCGCGCCCCGGAGCATCCTTGATGCCGCGCTGCTGACGCGCCTGCACGACTTGCAACAGCTCGTTCAGCGCATTCAGGCTTTTGGGGAAACCCACATACGCATACAACTGCACCAGCACCTCTTTGGCATCGCTGATGGTCAACCCCGCATCCAGCCCCTGATTGAGCGCCGCGTTCAGCCGTGGCATGTCGCTGGCCGCCATGAAAGAGGCGATCAACACAATGGCCTGCTGCCTGGCCGACAGGCTTTCAGCAGCGCGTGCTGTTGCCGTGCCTGGCTGGCCCTTGGCTTCTTGTGCCAAGGTGTCTTGCGCCATGATGGGGCTGACCGCTGCGGCCAAAACCAGCGCCAGCCCAGCCAGTGCGTGTTTAGCGGCCTTGGTATTGGTCATCACTCACCTGCTCTTTCCAGTTCGAGCTTTGGCCGTCTTTTTTGTAAGCCACAGCCCAGTGGCGCATGCCGTTGGCAGATGCTGCGCCGTGCCAGTGCTTGACATCGGCGTCGATCCACACCACATCACCGGCCTTGATTTCACGCCTGGGCTGCCCTTGCTCCTGCACCCAGCCCTTGCCATCGGTGACGATCAGCAACTGCCCCACCGGATGCACATGCCATGCGGTGCGCGCACCGGGCGCAAAGTCCACCATGCCGACGCTGCCGTGCTGGCCGCTCTGCCCCACCTGGGCCATGTCTACTGTCACATGGCCGACAAAATTCTGGCTGCCGCCCAGCCTGCTCGGCGTAGAGCCGGCAGGCGCAATCTGAATGCCCTGCGCATGCACAGCAGCCGCGCCCAGCAGCGCCGTGGCTGCGGCTACCGCAACGAGTTGTTTTTTCATAAGACCCCTTTCCTCAGCCCGGATCAAGCCGACCTGGTTTCAAATGAAAGCCATCTTAGAGATCGAACCCGTTTTGATTAAGCCCATAAAACCGCAAGTGGTGTTGAGCCAGATTCATGAATGGCCGTGGCTTGCAGCCCAGCGCCCACCATCCAACGAAACAGATCAAATGGCATGGCGTTTGGCTTTGGCCGCCTTGCGAGGCGGGTCGCGGTAGCGCAGCGCATCCACAATCACCGCCAAAGCACCGGAGGAGGGCCTGCGGCTGGGGTAGTACAGGTGGTAACCGGTGTAAGGCTGGCACCAGTCGTCCAGCACACGGATCAAGCGGCCATCAGCCAGCGGCTCGGTCACCGCTTCTTCCGGCACAAAAGCCAGCCCCTGCCCGGCCAGCGCCGCGCGCACGATGGGCGAAACGCTGTTGTAAATCCACTGACCCGTGACGCGCACGTTCTGCTTGCGCCTGCCTTTTTGAAAATCCCACACCAGCAGGCCGCCATGCGTAGGCAAACGCAGGTTGATGCAGTTGTGATCGGCCAGATCCTGGGGCGTTTTCGGTTTTGGCATGGCTGCGAAGTACGCGGGCGCGCCCACCACCGCAATGCGCATATCCGGCCCAATGCGCACGGCAATCATGTCTTTGGCCAGTTCACCGCCCAAGCGCACACCAGCGTCGTAACGCGCGGCCACGATGTCGGAGCGGTTGTAATCCACCGTCACCTCGACCGTAATGTCGGGGTAGTCCGGCAGCACTTTCGACAGCCTGGGCCAGAGAATGGCGTTGGCCGCATGTTCGGCGGTGGTAATGCGTACCGTGCCCGCGGGTTTGTGGCGCTGGGCGGTGGTGGCCTGTAGTTCGGCGTCGATTTCTTCAAACCGTGGTGCGGTGTTCTGGTACAGGCGTGCGCCCGCTTCAGTCAAAGACACGCTGCGCGTGGTGCGCGTGAGCAGACGCACGTCCATGCGTTCTTCCAGCGCGCGCACCGAGTGGCTGAGCGCCGACGGCGACACGCCCAGTTGCGCCGCCGCGCGGGTAAAGCTGCCCTCGCGCGCCACATGAATAAACGCCAGCACATCGGAATAGCCGTCTCTGGGCATTGGCGAATCGCTCCATTGCTCTGATGAAGCGGCATCTTATCGACCCGTGCAGTAGGTAGCGCAGATTCAAGCGCGCGCTATGCGCCTTGCAACCCGGCCAGTTGGGGAGAAACCATCACGGCCTTGAATTCACGCACGTCGTAGCTGGCCCAGCCGGGGGCGTGGTACACGTCTTCGGCCAGCAGGCGTTGCAGCGCATCGCGGCTGGGCGTGTGGGCCACGATGACGCCCGCGTGCGGCTGATCGAGGTAAGGGCCAAGCAGCAGGAAGTGGCCCGCATCGAAATGTTGTTTGAACCAGGCGCGGTGCTGCACCAGCAAGGATTCAGCCTGCCCGGCAGGCAGTTTGTCTGGGTCGATGGTGATGTGAATGAGGTACATGGCGAGTGGTTTTCCCGTGTGCGTGCAATCAAAGCGTGTTCAGCAAGGCCGCCAGGCGTTGGGCGTGGTCTGCGGCCCTGGTGCGCATGTCGACCAGCAAAGCCGGATCGCTGCGGCTGACGAAGGCCACGCCGCCGGTGTACACATGGCCTGCCCAGCGCATGCCGCACAGCGCAGCCAGTTGCTTCAGGGGTGGCAAGAAGTCTTCGATGGGATAGCCCTGCAAGCCGCCGTGGCGGTACATGTCTTCGGGCGCACCTGAGGTAAACGATGCCACCAGCGCCTTGCCGTGCAGCTTGTCGCCGCCGTCGCCGTGCGAGAAGCCAAACACAAAGGTGTCTTCGATCCAGCGCTTGAGCAGCGAAGGCACGCCGTACCAAAACAGCGGAAATTGCAGCGCCACCACGTCGGCCTTGACAAGCTGCGCCTGCTCGGCGGGCACGTCGATACGGAAGCCGGGGTAGCGCTGATCGAGCAAGTCAAACTCTGCGCTGGGCAGCAGGTTTTGCAGCGTGTGCAAGATGGTTTTGTTGGCGACCGAGTTGTTCAAGTCGGTATGGCCGGAAACGATAAGGATGTTTTTCATACGAAAGGAAGTGATAAGGTGCACACGGCCTGCCGGGGTGCGCCGGATGGCACCCTGGCAAGGGCGATGCGTTGACGAAAAAATTGGATGCGAAACGGCCTGAAGCTGTGCGCTCAGAACTCCTGCCGTGTCGGGCGCAGGGTGATTTCGTTGATGGCCACGTCGGCGGGCTGCTCAATGGCGTAGGCCACGGCGCGGGCCACCGAATCGGCGGGGATTTCAAAGGCGTCGTAGAACGACTTCATGGCGGCGGCGGCGTCGGGATCGGTGCTGCCGTGCTTCAGCTCGCTGTCGATCGCGCCGGGGTACAAGGTGGTGACGCGGATGCCGTCTTTGCCCACCTCGGCGCGCAAACCTTCGCTGATGGCTTTGACGGCAAACTTGGTGGCGCTGTACACGGTGCCCACGCCCGCAGACACGCGCAGCCCCGCCACGGACGACAGATTGATGATGTGCCCGCTTTTTTGCGCCAGCATGCCGGGCAGCACGGCGGCAATGCCGTACAGCACGCCTTTGACGTTGATGTCGATCATCTGATCCCACTCGTCCACTTTGAGTCGGGCCATGGGTGCCATGGGCATCACGCCCGCGTTGTTGACCAGCACGTCGATGCGGCCAAATTGGGCAATGGTCTGTGCGGTCAGGTGTTCCAGATCAGCGCGCCGGGCCACGTCGGTGGTCACGGCCAGCGCCTGCCCGCCTGCGGCGGTGATGTCGGCCACCAGTTTTTCCAGCCGGTCGGCGCGGCGGGCGGCCAACACCAGTTTGGCACCACGCGCGGCCAGATGGCGCGCGGTGGCTTCGCCCAGGCCACTGGATGCGCCGGTGATGACGATGATTTTGTTTTGAATATTGGAGTTGCTCATGGTGTGCTCTCGGTAAAAAAAGAGGGGAGATGAAATGGCATTCAGGTGCCGGTTTACGCCGGTTTACTTTTAGGCCAGGCGCTGGATCAGCGCTTTTTGATAGTCCGGCAGGCGTGACGCGCTGACGCTTTCAAACACCAGCGGCGGCAAGTAGTGCATGCCCGCGTGCAAGGCGCTGGCTTTCATGGGCGCAAACACGTCGGCCAGCGCCATGCCGGTGCGCCCTGACGGGCCATAGGTCGTGCTGCCGCCCGCTGCGGTAGACACCACCAGCATGTGCTTGCCCTGCCACAGGCCCGGCCCCACGCTGCCCCATACGTCGTTCATTTAGGCCTTCATCATCGGCGCGATGTTGAACCAGTGCGTGGGAAACAAAAACACGAGGCGATCGTGCTGCTGCGTCAGCGCGTATTCCTTTTGGGCGTCGATGGCGCGGGTGTCAAAACCGTACAGGGCTTCCAGATTGCGCACCGTCACGCCGCGCACGGTTTGCGCGGCCTGTTGCAAGCCCTTGGTCATCACCGAGCGTTCAGGGTACGGGTGCGAAACGATCGGCAGCGTTTTAGCTTCAGCCCTGGGCTGCTGCGCCATTACAGAGCCTGCGGCCAGCGCCAGACCGGTGTTCAAAACATGGCGGCGATTGAGCGGCATGACAACCTCCTTGGTTCAAGCCAGGCGGCACTTACTGCGCCAGCCCTTCAACGATGTAGGTGCGCGAGTTGCCCGAGCAGTGGCGGATGGGAATGAGCTTCTGGTACTCAACCGAGTCGTACCAGGCACGCGCCTGCGCCAGACTGTCAAAGCGGATCATCACCAGCCGCCCTTGCGCACCAAAGCCCTCTTTCACGTCCAGCACGCCGCCGCGCACCACGTAGCGGCCGCTGTAGGGCGCAAAGGTGGATTGGACCTGCGCACTGTAGGGCTGGATGCCTTCCACATCGGTGGCTTGAAATTCGGCCACGTAATACGCTGGGCGTGCGGCCTGCCCGGTGGCGACCGATGAGGTGACTGGGACGGTCTGTGCCTGTGCAGAGGCCAGCAAAGCGCACAACCCCAGCAGGCCAGCCATCAGCGCAGGCAAGCAGGGGCGGGGATGTTGCAAATTCATGGCACGTTTTCCTTTCATCAAATTCAGTTTTGTTATCAAAAACAGAGCGTTAAGCGCAGTCACAGAAATCGCTTAAGACCCATTTCATTCAGAGCTTTGGCTTGGTGCGCCGTCGGCACTGAACGCCAGCCCCCCTTTGTTCATCAGCGTGCTCGGACGCAGATCGATCAATTCACGCGCGGCCACCATGTCACGCGTTTGGTCGACGTAAGCGCGAAAGTGCGCCGTCTGGCGGTGCGCGTCTGAGGCGGCCTGGTCGGCATAGACCTCAAAAAACACCCACTGACGGGGCTGGCCTTTCAGCGTAACGGCGATCATGGCCAGCACGCCCGGCTCGACATCCATGGTGCGCTGCATCTCCCACATCACGATGCGGCGGTAGTCGGCCACATACTGCGGGTGCACGCTGATGCGGGCCATGCGCACCAGCGGCGCACGTGTCGGCCCCGTCACCGCCAACGGCGCAGGCTGTTCGCGCACAAACTGCGGCTGCACCTCGATCAACCGCTTGGTCGTTATTGCGCTTTGTGTGTCGGCCAAAAACTGCTTGAAGTGCACCGACGCGGTGTGCGCTGCCAAAGCCGCCGCATCGGTGTAGACCTCCAGCACATAAGCGCGCTGCGCATCGCCTGGCTGCGTGACGGCATACATGGCCCGCGTGCCCGGCTCTTGCTGGATGGAGGCGCTGATGTTGGCGCGCCCGGCAACGTCAAACGCCTCCGTCTGGCCAGAGGCGATGCCCAGCTCGAACAGGCGAACCACGGGCACCGCAGACGCAAGCGGCGCAGCGCTCTGCTGCGCGGCCACTGGCGTCGTTGACGCGATAAACGCGGCAGTGAGCACGGCGGCAGTGAACATGGTGGTAGTCAAAAAGCGGCTCCATGTCATGGTTTTGGTTTCCTTTGTACGTGCAGTGCTGGGCTGCGACGAGACGAATGTTCGGCCTTTTAGTCACTTAATAGAAGTTATGAATTGGTTATTTGATAATCAACCTGAAGTTATCAATCAAACCATCTCATGGATTCCTCTCACCGCATCCGCGCCATCGTCTCCTTTGTGCAGACCACCGATTCGGGCAGCTTTGCCGCCGCAGCGCGGGCGCTGGGCATCAGCGCAGCCGCCGTGAGCAAAAACGTCGCCAGCCTGGAGCAGGCGCTGGGCGTGCGCCTTTTGCACCGCACCACGCGCACGCTGTCGCTGACCGCCGAAGGCACGGCCTTTTTGCACCGTGCGCGCGTGGCGCTGGATGCGCTGGATCAGGCCGTAGACGCCGTGGCCGCGCAGCGCGCGCAGCCCGTGGGGCAGGTGCGCATCTCCAGCAGCCAGGCGTTTGGCGTGGCGCACCTGATGCCTGCGCTGCCGCCACTGCTGGCGCAATACCCGGGCTTGTCGGTCGAGGTGGACTTTGACGACCGCGTGATCGATCTGGTGCACAGCGGCTACGACATGGCGCTGCGCGGCGGCCATATTGAAGACAGCGCGCTGGTGTCGCGCCCGGTGTGCCGCTTCAAGCTGATTCTGGTGGCCTCGCCCGCCTACCTGTCGGCGCACGGCGTGCCCCGCACACCGGATGATCTGCACACCCATCGGTTGATTGCGCGCCGCTTTCTGGGCGGGCGCGTGATGCCGTGGGCGTTGTCACCAGCGCAGGAACAAGGTCAAAATAAAAGCGTGCCGTTTGACGTGTCAAACCACGCCACACTCACCCTGTCAGCGCCCGAGGCCGCACTGCAAGCCGCGCTCAACGGCGCAGGCATCACCCAAACCGCGTTGCACCTGGCCTGGCCGCACCTGAAGGCAGGCACGCTGAAGATGGTGCTGCATCCGCAGTTTCAACCAGGCGATTACGAGCTGGTCATGCAATACCCTCACCGCGCCTTGATGGCCCCGCGCGTGCGCGTCACGCTCGATCACCTGTCCGCCGCCTTTGCCAAAGATGAAGCCCTGCATGTGCCGCTGGCCGAAGCGGCGCGCTTTGCTGCGTCGTGAACTGGTGCAGAAACAAAACCATCCTGCACCTTGCCCCGCTATCATCATCGGCCACACCACATCGACCAAGCAACATCAGGGAAGGACGCGCATGTGTGATTTTTACGGCGGCTTCAAGCTGTGCACCTGCGATGTGCAAGGCATCGAGCTGGACACCCGCGCGCCCAGCCACCCCTGGATGCGCATCAAGCACAACCAGCCTGCCGACTTTGTCGGGCCACAGCCGCTGCACTATCTGTGGATGCTGCACCACGCACACGGCGAGGACGTGGAAGGCACCACCATGGGCCGTGCCATCTTGCCCAGCCGCTCGGTCGGGCGTGGGCTGGATGCCGACTGGCTGTGCTATCTGCTCAACCAGCAACACTGCTTTGACTTTGACTACCAGCCGCAGCAGCAAGACACGTTGACCCTATTTCCCAGCTATCAAAGCCTGGGCTATCTGTCGGCCGTGTACCTGGACGGTCGCTGGTGCGACTACGCCTACATTTTTTCTGACATGGACTTTCAAGCCGTCGGCCACGGCCTTGTTTTGCCGGAGCACACCGCATGACCTTCTCTCTTCGCTTGCCCCTTCGTCCTGCTGCATCTGCCCTGCTGGCACTGGCCGCGTGCTTGCCGCTGCCCGCCGCCGCCGCGCCACGCTGCCCACCGCACCTAAAATCGCTCGACTTGCCCGACGGCGGACGCTACTGCGGGCAAATGCAGCGCGGCAAGCTGCACGGCCAGGGCCGCATCGACTGGAAGGATGATGAACATTACGAAGGCCAGTTTGCGGGCGGCTTCATGCAAGGGCGCGGCCACATCGTGACCCCCGAATTCGAATACACCGGCCAGATGCAGCGCGGCCGCATGCACGGCCAGGGCAAGCTCACGCGCGACGATGACTGGACGTACGAAGGCGAATTTGCCGACAACCGCATGCACGGGCAGGGCAAACTGACCCTGGGCCTTATGACCTACGAAGGCCAGTTTCTGAAAGACTTATTCACTGGCCACGGTCGATTCACCGATAGCAACGGCGGCACGATGGAAGGTAGATTCGACAACTTCGAGCCTCAAGGCAAGATGACCATCACCTGGCCCACGGGCGACCGCTACGAAGGCCCGCAAATGGGCAACATGCCGCACGGCGAAGGCGTGTGGACGCGCGCTGACAAGGCGGTAGTGCGCGGCGTATTCAGCTTTGGCAGCATCGACGGTAAAGCCCGCATCGAATACCCCGACGGAGCCATTTACACCGGCCCGGTTGATCGCCAAATGATGCCCCAGGGCAAGGGCGAGCTGCGCTACCCCAATGGCAACGTGTACGCAGGCCGCCTGAGCGCCGAGCGACCCGACGGCCCAGGCACCCTGACCCGCGCCGACGGCAGCGTGCAAACCGGCTACTGGCAGGCGGGTGAATACAGCGGCACGACAGCCCCCGCCCATGCCGCTGGCGACGACGCGCAGGAAGACACGCCTGAAGTGGCCGAGCGCAACAACGAAGCCGCCCTGTACAACCAGCCCGCCCTGCTGCAAAGCCAGTGGGATCAGTTGCAATCGAGCAGCATTTTTGGCGCACCGCGCATGTACGCGCTGTACGTGGCGGGCGATGGCTCGCAAGAGGTATTCCGCCGCGAAGTTGCTTACGTCGATGATTTGTTCGCGCGCCGCTTTGGCACACGCGGGCGCTCAGTCAGCCTGGTCAACAGCCGCAGCAGCATTGAACGGCTGCCGCTGGCCACCGCGCACAGCATCGAACTGGCCTTGCAGCAACTGGCGCAAAAAATGAACCGCGAGCGCGATGTGCTGTTCGTCTTTTTAACCAGCCACGGCTCGGAAGACCACCAACTCAGCTTAGGGATGCGCGGCCTGCGTCTGCCTGATCTGCCCGCCCAACGCCTGGGCGAGCTGCTCAAGGCCAGCGGCATCCGCAACCAGATCGTGGTGGTGTCGGCCTGCTACTCCGGCGGCTTTGTGCCCGCGCTGCAAGGCGATCGCACCTGGGTCATCACCGCCGCCAGCGCCGACCGCACCTCGTTCGGCTGCGCCGACGACAACCAGTTCACCTACTTCGGGCGCGCCCTGTTCAAAGACGCCCTGGCCGAATCAGCCTCCTTGAGCGAAGCCTTCGCCCGCGCTGACCAACTGGTGCGCGAATGGGAAGATCGCGATGCCAGCCAAACCGGCGGCACCTTGCCGCGCGCACCAGCCGCCTTTGGCGGCACGCCAGAAGCGGTGCCCACGCCAAACCCGGTGCCCGGCGCTTCGCCTGATCCCACGTCCAAGCCAAAAACCAGCGCAGCCAAAGCCGATGGCCGATCCTTGCCACGCTCAGTCGTGACGCCGGCCTTTCAGGCCGAGATGGACGCCTGGTTCCGCCGCCACCCCGCGCCTGCCAGCCCAAGCACCGGTAACACTATCAACAAAGCAGCAGAAAACACGGCAGACAGCAGTACGGCGAAGGCTTTCGGTTCTGGCATGCGGCAAGAATAACCACCCAATGAGCCGTGAACGCTTTTCCATCAAGCGCAAGAAGCTATTTATTTTGAAGCATCCAGGCGTGCATCACGTGCTGCCTGCACCGCACGCCAGATCAGCAGCCCCAGCGCCAGCAACGCGGGCACGGCCAGCGCGCCCACCGCCACGCGGTAGCTGCCACTGCCTGCGGCCAGTGCACCAAAGGCGGGCGAGCCGCACACCACGCCCAAAAAGGTGAACATCAGCGTGCCGCCAGTGGCCACCCCCGCCTGCCCCGGTGGGGCCTGCCGCGCCACGGCGGCCAGGTACACGCCGTTCCAGCCGATGGCCGACGCGCCCAACAGCGCCACCACGGTCCACAGCCACGCGGTGGACGTGGCCACAGGCAACGCAGCCAGCAGCAGGCTGCCCACCACGATCAGCACCGCCAGCAGCATCAACGTGCGGCGCGGCCCCAGGCTGCGATCAGCCAGCGCCCCCCAGGCAATGCGCCCCACCACGCCTGCCGCCTGCGATACCGACAGCGCCACCCCAGCGGCCAGCAGCGTCATCGACAAGGCCACGTTCAGGTAAGTGACCAGATACGCCGTCACCGACACCTGCACCGACGAGAACAAAAACGAACACGCCGCCAGAATACGCAGCGACGGATGGCGCAGCACCATCATCACCGGCCCCAGCAGCGCGCGCCAAGCCAGCGCCTGGTTGGGTTGGCGGTCGGCGTCCAGCGCCGCACGCAGCGGCTGCGCCAACGCCACGCACCCTGCGCAGGCCAACGCTACCAGTGCCAGCGCGCCTTGCCAGCCCAGCCACAGCGTCAACCCCGGCATCAGCGCGCCCGCCAGCATGCCGCCCAGTGGTACGCCGGTTTGTTTGATGGAAAACACCAGCGACAGCCGGTGCGCGGGGGTTGTCAGCGCCAGCAAATGTGAGCTGGCCGGAGTGATCGGCCCATAGCCCGCCCCCACGCACAGCGCGCCCAACACCATCGCAGGCCACCAGGCCGTAGCGCACAGCAGCATGCCCAGGCCGCACAGCAGCAAACCGATCTGGCTGACGCGGATGGCTCCCCAACGCCGCACCAGCGTACCGCCCACCAAACTGGCCCCCATGGCCGCCACGTAGCACACCGCCACATACAAGCCCACCAGCGTGGTCGATACCCCCAGCGCCTGCGCCACGGCGGGTGCCACGGCGGGCAAGGCCAGCAAGGCCATCGACACCATGGCCTGCACGGTGGTGGTAATCACCAGGCTGCGCCAGGGATTGGCGTCCACCAGCGGTGGTGTGGATGATGACGTGGGTGGAGCAGCAGACATGGGCGAAGCAGATGCTTCGGGCGGCTCAGGCGGTACGGCAGGCTTAGACACCTTGGTTGCACATCCAGTCGGCGGTTTTAAAAAAACTGTGGTGCAACTGCGTGCGCAGCGGCTCGGCCACCGCCAGCTCGCGCATGGCCTGGTCCATGCAGGCCACCCATTGATCGCGCTCTGCCGCACCAATGGCAAACGGCAGGTGGCGCATGCGCAGACGCGGGTGACCAAAGCGCTGCACGTACAAATCCGGCCCACCCAGCCAGCCGCTCAAAAACCAGAACAGCTTTTGCCGCGCACTGTCCAGCGTGGGGCCGTGGGTGGCACGCACGGCGGCGTAGGCAGGCTCCAGATCCATCAGGTCGTAAAAGCGCTCGATCAGCGCGCGCAGCACCGCCTCACCACCCAACTGCTGATAAGGCGTGGCTTGGATTGATGTCTCACTATCAGCTTCAGATTGGAGGGTCAAAATAGGCTCCAACGCTTTATACACCAGCGCAAGCAGCTATCAAATATATAGTATATTAAGTTACCATGAAGGGCATGGCCTGTTGCGCATTCTAGGCAGACTTGAGTATCGTCGTAGCACGTCAGTGCAACGCCCACACACTGGCAACCTCTTGACAAAAACAGCTTCACTTGATCGAAGCATGTAGCCATATCCGACCCGCGCAACCTACAATCAAAAACATCAATCGACCGCATCATCATTCCAAGGAAGGTCCATGCAAGGCAACCCCGACGTTCTCAAATACCTCAACAAACAACTGGCTGGCGAGCTGGCCGCGCGCGACCAGTATTTCATTCACGCCCGCATGTACGAAGACTGGGGCTACAAGCGCCTGTTTGATCGCAGCCAGCACGAGATGGAAGAAGAAACCACGCACGCCGCCGTGCTGATTGCCCGCATCCTGATGTTGGGCGGCACGCCTGTGATGGTGCCCGAACCGGTGAACGTGGGCCACGACGTGCCCAGCATGTTCCAAAGCGATCTGGCGGTGGAGTTCAAAGTGCGTGACGAACTCAAAGGTGGGATCGCCCTGTGCGAGCAAAAGCAGGACTACGTGACGCGCGATTTGCTACTGACCCAGCTCAAAGACACTGAGGAAGACCACGCCCATTGGCTGGAGCAGCAGTTGTCGCTGATCGAAAAAATGGGGCTGCAAAACTACCTGCAAAGCCAGATGGGCTGAATCTGTCAAGCGGCAAGCCCTGATTCGACAGGGCTTTAAAAATTTCAGCCCCAGCCCAAACGTGATGGGGGCCTGGAAAAAATCAATCCGCCCGGTAGTTCGGCGCTTCTTTCGTGATCTGCACGTCGTGCACATGCGATTCACGAATACCAGCGGCGGTGATTTGCACAAACTCGGCCTTGTCGCGCATATCATCTACCGTGGCGCAACCACAATAGCCCATGCTGGCGCGCAGGCCACCAGCCATCTGGAAGATGATGGCGACCACGCTGCCTTTGTAGGGCACGCGGCCTTCAATGCCTTCAGGCACCAGCTTGTCGGCGTTGGGGTTGCCGGTGCTGCTTTCTTGAAAATAACGGTCGGCACTGCCCTGCTGCATGGCACCAATGCTGCCCATGCCGCGGTAGCTTTTGTAGCTGCGGCCCTGGTACAGCACGATTTCGCCAGGCGCTTCTTCAGTGCCCGCAAACATGCCCCCCATCATCACGGTGCTGGCCCCAGCGGCAATGGCCTTGGAGATATCGCCCGAAAAACGCACGCCGCCATCGGCAATCAGCGGCACGCCGCTGCCTTTAAGGGCTGTGGCGACGTTGTCAATGGCGGTGATTTGGGGTACGCCCACGCCCGCCACGATGCGAGTGGTGCAAATGCTGCCGGGGCCGATACCCACCTTGACGCCATCGGCACCCGCCTCGGCCAGCGCCTTGGCAGCAGCGCCGGTAGCGATGTTGCCGCCGATCACATCCACCTGCGGGTAGTTCTGCTTGACCCAGCGCACGCGCTCGATCACGCCTTTGCTGTGACCGTGCGCGGTGTCGACCACGATGGCGTCCACCCCGGCCCTGACCAGCGCCTCAACCCGCTCTTCGGTACCTTCGCCCACACCGACAGCAGCACCCACGCGCAGGCGCCCGGATTCGTCGCGCGCTGCGTTCGGGAAGCTGGTCTGCTTGGTGATGTCCTTGACGGTGATAAGCCCCTTCAAGCGGTCAGCGTCATCAACAATCAACAGTCGCTCCAGCTTGTGCTTGTTGAGCAGCAGCTTGGCGTCGTCGTGGCTGGTGCCTTCTTTCACCGTGATCAGGCGCTCGCGCGGGGTCATGATCTCGCGCACGGGTACGTCGTAGCGGGTTTCAAAGCGCAGATCGCGCCCAGTGACGATGCCCACCACCTTGCCGCCGTCAATCACCGGAAAGCCGCTGATGCCCAATTCATCGCTGAGCTGCATCACTTGCAGCACGGTGTGCGCAGGGGTGATCACCACCGGGTCGCGCAGCACGCCGCTCTCGTAGCGCTTGACCTTGGCCACTTGCGCCGCCTGATCCTGCGCACTGAGGTTCTTGTGCACGATACCGATGCCACCTTCCTGCGCGATGGCAATGGCTAGGCGCGCTTCAGTGACGGTATCCATCGCGGCTGAAACCAGAGGCAGGTTCAGGCGAATGCGGCGGGTGAACTGTGTGGAAAGATTGACGTCCTTGGGCAGGACTTGAGAAAACGCGGGCACCAACAACACATCGTCGAAGGTCAGCGCATTGCCGAGAAGGCGCATGGGTAAATAGCTCCAAAAAATGAATTTTACCCGCGCTGG
Organism: Ottowia sp.; assembly: GCF_047975795.1. GTDB lineage: Bacteria > Pseudomonadota > Gammaproteobacteria > Burkholderiales > Burkholderiaceae_C > Ottowia. The sequence goes on from NZ_JBKEEE010000047.1 coordinate 41,201, forward strand.
TCACCTGTGCCTGTGCCACCACACCCAGCGACACCCAGCCGCGCAAGTGTGCAAAACGCACGCCCTGTGACAGCCGCTTGTCGCCAAAGCGCCGCCGTTGAGGGGTACAGTGACACCCAGTTGTAACAACCAGCTAGACTCTTGGCCCATCTATGAAAGCTCATCGCGCCCTGTTTTTCGGACTTGCCCTGGCTTGCAGCCTGAGCGCATTCGCCCAGTACTCGTGGATCGACAAAACTGGCCGCAAGGTCTTCAGTGACCGACCGCCTTCCAACGACGTACCTGCCAAAAATGTGCTGACACAACCACGTGGCGCTGGCTCAGGCGTTATTACCGTGACGCCTAGCGCTGAAGAAGCTGCTACGACCACCGCTGCCTCAACTAAACCTGCCGCCACGGCTGCTGCCGCACCCGCCAGCGCAGCCAGCGCCGCGCCCTCGGGTCAAGACAAGGCTCTGGAAGAAAAGAAAAAGCAGGCCGAGGCAGCAGAAGCCGCCCAGAAAAAAGCCGACGCAGATCGCCTGGCCGCCGCCCGTGCCGACAACTGCAAACGTGCCATGAACTCCAAGGCCATGCTTGACTCCGGCCAGCGCGTGGCCCGCATGAACGACAAGGGCGAGCGCGAAATCATGGACGACACCCAGCGCAGCGCCGAGCTGGAGCGCATCAACAAGATCATCGCAGCAGATTGCAAATAATCAGCTTGGCCGACATCACCAAAAACGCGCCTTGAAGGCGCGTTTTTTTATGCCCTCCCGACCTGCTGCTTTGCTTGCATTTCAATACCCCGGCTTCGCTCCCAGCCTGCGCTGCGCAAACAGGCCCGCCGAACGCGCACCCTGCTTGCCAAAGCGTTCGCGCCGTGCCAGCTTGGGATCGACGCGCAGTGGCCGCCAGATTTCCACCCGGTCACCATCACGCAGCAGTTGGGTCAACGGGGTTTTGCGCCCCCACACGCCAACATGGTCTGTGCTGACATTCCAGTCCGGCTCGCCCAGGCCGCTGGTGGTCACCGCCGCTTGCACTGTCGCACCTTCAGGCAGTACCAGCGCCACTTCACGCACCTGCCGGGGTGCGGGCGCGTCGCATACGGTGACATGAATCACGCCGCTCATAAGGCAACTTCACAAAGCAGGCGCGCCGTACACGCTTTCGGCACGCTGCACAAAAGCATCCACCAAAGAAGCGGCGATTTTGTCGAACACCGGCCCCACCACCGAAGCCAGCATCTTGTTGGAAAAGCCGTAGTCCATTTTCAAATCAACCCGGCAGGCGCGCTGGGTTTCATCACCCACGGGGGTAAACGTCCACAAGCCTTCCAGTTTGGAAAACGGCCCGTTCAGCAGATGCAGGCGCACTTCGCGGTCCGGCACGTGCACGTTGCGGGTGGTAAATGTCTGAACAACGCCTTTAAAGCCAATGCCCACCTCCGCCGTCATGCCAAGCGCGTGACGCTCCAGCACCTTGCCACCGTTGCACCAGGGCAGAAAGTCGGGGTAACGCTCAACATCAACCACCAGCTCGTACATTTCGCGGGCGGCGTACCAGATCAGAACGGACTTGTGGACAGATTTCATAGAATGCGCAGCGCTGTCCATTGTAGAGTCACGCTCTTTGCCCTCACTTTGCCGTCAGCGCATGCGGCTTGCATCCTGCCCTGCCGCGCCCATATAACCCTTCATGGCCAGCTCCAAACCCAAATCGCCCAACCCGGTGATCGCCGAAAACAAAAAGGCCTCGTTCAACTACTTCTTTGAAGAACGTTACGAGGCCGGTATGGTGCTGCATGGCTGGGAAGTCAAGGCCCTGCGCGCAGGCAAGGCGCAACTGACCGACGGTTATGTGGTCATCAAAGGTGGCGAGCTGTTCGTCATCGGTGCGCAAATCAACCCCCTGGGCACCGCCAGCACCCATGTGCGGCCCGACGCCGTGCGCACCAAAAAACTACTCATGCACAGCGAGCAAATCCGCCGCCTGATCGGCAAAGTAGAGCAAAAAGGCTACACCCTGGTGCCCATCAATCTGCACTGGAAAAACGGCCGCGTGAAATGCGAAATAGCCCTGGCCAAAGGCAAAGCCACGCACGACAAGCGCGACACCATCAAAGAGCGCGAGGGCAAGCGCGAGGTTGAACGCGCCATGAAGCAGCGCCACCGCTGAACGCACGTCCTGGCTCACACTCTGCGGCATAGCGCATTGCTTGCCAATGGATACACAAGCAGCCCCTGAACCACAGCCCCTACGCCACTGCACCCGCTAAACTGGGCTGCCATTTCATTTAGATTTCACTTCGGCACGCAAGGAGTTCCCGGCCATGAAAAACACGATCCTCATCACCGCCATTGCCGCCGCTGCCCTCAGCGGTTGCGGCATGTTCAACAAATCATCCGACACAGCCGCCCCGGCCAAAACCGCCAGCAGCCCCAGCACCCCCACGCAAACCGCCGAAGGCGTGCTGATTGGCCCTGACGGCCGCACCCTGTATGTGTTTGCCCAAGACGTGGCGGGCAGTGGCAAATCGGCCTGCGTAGACACCTGCGCCGTCAACTGGCCACCGCTGACCGTCACTCCCACCGCCCAAGCCCTGGGCGACTACAGCATCGTCAATCGCACCGACGGCACCCGGCAATGGGCCTACAAAGGTATGCCGCTGTACTACTTCATCAAGGACGCCAATCCCGGTGATCGCTCGGGTGACGGCGTGGGCGGCAACTGGCGCATCGCCCGTCGCTGACTGACCCACACACATCAAGCACGACCGTGCACGGCGCACCCAGCCCGCCAGGGTGGTGCGCCGTTTTTTGCGCCGCTTCGCCGTCCAACCAGATGGGGCCGCAGCACCTCACAGCCCCAACGCCTTCGCCAGCGCATCCATGCGCGCTGTGATGGCCGCATCCATGGCGATCGGGCGACCCCATTCACGCTGCGTTTCACCGGGCCACTTGTGGGTGGCGTCCAGCCCCATCTTGCTGCCCAAACCGGCCACGGGCGAGGCAAAATCGAGGTAGTCGATCGGCGTGTGCTCGATCAGCATGGTGTCGCGTGCTGGATCCATGCGCGTGCTCAGCGCCCACACCACTTCTTTCCAGTCGCGCGCATCCACATCTTCATCGACCACCACAATGAACTTGGTGTACATGAACTGGCGCAGATGGCCCCACACCCCCATCATCACGCGCCGCGCATGCCCCGCATAAGCCTTGCGCATACGCACCACGGCTAGGCGGTAACTGCACGCCTCGGGTGGCAAATAAAAATCCATGATTTCGGGAAAAGCACGCTGCAACAGCGGCACAAACATTTCATTCAGCGCCAGACCCAGCATGGCTGGTTCATCGGGCGGCTTGCCAGTGTAGGTGCTGTGATAAAGCGCGTTTTCACGCAGGGTGATGCGCTCCACGGTCAGCACCGGAAATTCGGCGCGCTCGTTATAGTAGCCCGTGTGGTCGCCGTAAGGGCCTTCCATGGCGTGGTGCCAGCCGCTGGGGTGATCGGCATCAGGTCGAATGTGGCCTTCAAGCACGATCTCGGCCCGCGCTGGCACCGACAACGGCACCCCCAGCGCGGGGGCAACCTCGGTGCGTGCGCCGCGCAATAAACCGGCAAATTGGTATTCGCTGAGCGCGTCGGGCACCGGCGTGACAGCACCCAGCAAGGTGGCTGGGTCGGCCCCAATGGCCACAGCCACTGGATAAGGCTGGCCAGGGCGCTGGCGGCAGTGCTCGGCAAAGTCCAGCGCGCCACCACGGTGCGCCAGCCAGCGCAGGATGAGGGTATTGGCCGACAGCAGTTGCTGACGGTAAATGCCCAGGTTCTGGCGCGCTTTCAGCGGCCCCCGCGTGATGGTCAGGCCCCAGGTGATAAGCGGTGCCGCATCACCCGGCCAGCAACGCTGGACAGGCAGGCGGCCCAGATCGACCTCGTCGCCTTCCCACACCATCTGCTGGCATGGCGGACGCTGGACGGTGACGGGGGCCATGCGCCAAAGACTTTTGAGCAGCGCACGCCGTCCCCACAGATCACGCATGCCCTGGGGCGGTTCAGGCTCTTTGAGCTGAGCCAGCACTTCACCAAATGCACGCATCTCGCTCAGATCAGCCAGACCCAGCGCGCGCGCTACCCGCTCAGGCGTGCCGAACAAATTGGTGAGCACTGGCATGTAATGGCCAGCGGGCCGCTCAAACAGCAGGGCCGGGCCGCCTGCGCGCAGCACGCGGTCACTGAAGGCGGTCATCTCCAGATCGGGTGACACCGGCTCGGCAATGCGACGCAACTGGCCATCTGCTTCAAGCCGGGTCAAAAAGTCGCGTAATTCACGGTGCGGCATGATGAATTAAATCAGCGATTAACGCCTGAATATTCAGGCATTCAAGCTATGAAATCAGGAGCTTTCAGGCAAACCTGTCCAGCGCGGCGCAAGATTGCCTGGCAGATCAAGAAGATCCAGCACGCGGGCCACGCTGTGCTCAACGATGTCATCCAGCGTGCTGGGGCGCTGGTAGAACGCGGGCATCGGCGGGCAGACCACCGCCCCCATTTCGGTGACTGCGGCCATATTGCGCAGGTGCACCAGATGCAGGGGCGACTCGCGCGTCAGCAGCACCAGACGGCGGCGTTCTTTCAGCGTGACGTCGGCGGCACGTGTGAGCAGGGTATCGGCCAGGCCGTGGGCCACGGCGGCCAGCGTGCGCATGGAGCAAGGGGCCACCACCATGCCCTGCGCCACAAACGAACCGCTGGCAATGGCTGCGCCAACATGATTGACGTCGTATGCGGTGTGGGCCAGCGCCTGCACGGCACTGCAATCCAGGCCCAACTCGTGGTGCAAGGTGCGCCATCCGGCGTCAGAAACCACCAGGTGCGCCTGCACCTGCGGCAGATCGCGCAGCGCGCGCAAAAGACGTATGCCATACACCGCACCGCTGGCACCTGAGATGCCAACGATGATGCGGCGCACGTCAGTCATGGTGCGCGAGTTCGGGTTGCTGGGCCAGCACTTCGGCTTCAATGCATGCCAGCACCTCGGCGGCTTGCCCAGGATCGAAGTCCTGGTGGGTGCGTTTTTTCACCCCATAGTGGTGCAACTGGTAGTGGCGTGCAGGCGCAATGCCGTGGCGGGCCAGCGAGCTTTTGACGCACACCAGTGGGCAGCCATCCAGCGCAATGATGGGGCGGCCCGAGCGCGCAGTTTTCATCAGATGCGGCACATCGCCGCCCACACCGGCGATGCACGACATTTCGGCCACGCCCCGCCGGTCAAGTTGCAGCGCCACATGGTTGGCCAGTTGCGCCGCGCTGGAGCAGCCCGAGCACGAATAGACCAAGGGATGTTGACCGTTCAATGAGGCGGTCGTGCTCATGGCCGATCTCCAAAAACAGGGGGCAAAGGCGGCAGGTAACGCGCCAGGTGCGGTGCCTTGCGCATGAGCACCGCGCGGGGCGACCAGTGGGCAGGGTCAAGCACCGGCAACTCAATCGCGTCCAGCGCGTTCTTGACCACCAGGCCCAGCTCGGTGTCGCCTTCCATCACCAGACGGCGGTTGAAAAACAGGGTGTCCGGGTCTTGGCGTTTTTGGGCCAGCAACAAAAAATCTTGTGCATTGGCGCTGATGGTCAAGTCGGGTGCCGCTTGCGGCGGGTTGGGCGCAAAGCGTCGGCCTGTCCAGACAAAGTCAAACGTCAGGTGCGCATCGCGCACGCGAATCGACAGGCGCTTGTCTTGCAGCAGGGCCTTAACGTCAGCGGGCAGGTGGCGCGCCAGTGCAAGATTGATGGCGGCCACCAGCAAGGCGGAGCCTGGATACGCAGGCAGGCGCGCAAGCATGGCACCCACAGGGCGGGGCAAAGTGAAGGAGGCAGGTGGTGGTGTGATCATGACGGTCAACTCTCCAAAAACACATCATCCCGGCACAGGGGCTGCCACCAGATTCAACCCCGGCTGGCCGTGCCAATAACCGTTGCAGGGCGCAGCGGGCATGAGCGTGCGAAGCCGATCCAGCGTCGCCGGGTCAGCCTGTGGCACATGGCGGGCGGTATCGAATGCGGCGATGATTTCAGCCATGTGCCGGGACTGCGGCGACAGCCGCAGCACATCGACATGCAGATCGCGCAGCGCAGGCACATCCTGCACAAGGTTGTAGACCTGCGCGGACTGGGTCTGAATGCCGTTAAGCGCCAAAAATTCGGCCTTGTCCCGGGTTTGCAGCAGTTGCCCGTCAGGATGTTCGATGCAGGCAAAGCCGCAATCGTCCTTGGGCCGGTTGTAGTGGCGCGCGGTAAAGCAGCGAGCCGAAAACGCCAGCGGCAAACGGCCATAGGCAAACACTTCGGTTTCCAGCCCGGCAGGCCGGGCCTGTTGCAGCACAGCCAAATGGCTTTGGCCCATCTCCAGCGGCATCACCCAGCGGCTGGCACCCAGGCTGGCCATCCAGGCCAGCGCATCAGGGTTGAATAAATTGAGCTGCGGGCCAGCCACAAACGGACGCTGACCCGCCAAGTGGTGCACCGCACCCATGTCATTGGCTTCGACCAGAAATTCATCTTGTTGCACGATCTTGTGCATGGCCGCCACGTCAGAGGTCGACTCCAGCAGCACCATGGTGGACAGCACGGGCTGTTTGCCTGCATCGTGCAGCATGTGGGCGATGTCGAGCCAGTCGCTTTGACGCAACTCGTGGCGGCGCGAGCACACCGCCTCGCCCAGATAAACCACGTCCACCGGCGTTTGCGCCATGGCTTGGTAGAACTCAAAAACCGTCTCGCGCGGCCAGTAATACAGCAAGGGGCCCAGCGCGAGTTTGATCGTGGTGTTTGTCATCCCTTTATTTCCAGGGCCGGTGGTAAGCGCCCAGCGTGTGCTGCTGGCCTTCGGCCACCTGATCCAGGCTGGCCATCCAAGTGGTCTTGGGCGCATACAAATGACCCTGTGCCATGCAGTGATCAATGGCCTCGCGCCAGACTTGAGTGACTTGCGCCACGTAAGCCGGACTGCGCTGACGGCCTTCGATCTTGAAGGCGCGCACACCCATCTTGACCAATTGGGGCAGCAACTCCAGCGTGTTGAGGCTGGTGGGTTCTTCCAGCGCGTAGTAATCGTGTGCATCGGCCACGTCAAAGCGGCCCTTGCACAAGGTGGGGTAACCAGCGTGTTCGCCGGGGCCATAGCGGTCGATCAGCACGTTGTTCAGGCGCGCCTGAAGCCCTTGGGGCGTTTCTTGCCAACGCACGAATTTGGCGGGCGAACACACGCCATGCGTATTGGGTGACTCGCCCGTGGCGTAGGACGACAAGGCGCAGCGCCCTTCCACCATCACGCACAGACTGCCAAAACCAAACACCTCAATTTCGACCGGCGTGCGCTGCACCACCTGACGCACCTGCTCCAGCGACAGCACGCGTGGCAAAACCGCACGTTGAATGCCAAATTGCGTGCGGTACAAGTTGATGGCGTCATGATTAGTGGCCGAGCTTTGCACCGACAAGTGCAAACGCAACTGGGGGTGTTGGCGCACGGCGTATTGCATCAGACCAGGATCGGCCAGGATCACTGCGTCTATGCCCCAGTCGGCGGCGCGGTCAAGCGCTGCACGCCAAGGTGCCGGGTTGCTGGCCTGCGGATAGGTATTGAGCGCCAGCAGCACCTTGCGGCTGCGTGCATGGGCGTAGGCAATACCGCGCTGAATCGCCGCTTCGTCAAAGTTCAAGCCAGCAAAGTTGCGCGCATTGGTGGCATCGCGCAGACCCAGATAAACGCAGTCAGCACCCGCGTCCACCGCCGCCTTGAGGGCAGGCAGGCTGCCGGCAGGGCAAACAAGCTCGGGGGCAATGATGGGTGAAGGGCGGGCTGAGTCAGTCATCGAAAACCGGCGTGAAGACGAACCGTTTGGCTGCGCACTTTAGCCAGCGCTGGGCATGGCACGGCTGATCCATGTCAACCGCACGGACTCAATCCTGACTGATCAACTCGGAATTGATCTGGTTCTGGTTGTCATGCGTCTGTCTTGACTTCTGCCCTGTCCGGCTGCCACGCCAGCACCCCTATCGCCAGCAGACCCAGCACGCCGCCCACACCGAACGTCCACGCTGGCCCCTGGTGCTGCCACAGCAAGCCCGCAATGACGCTGGCCAGCAGCATGGCCACGCCGCTGGCCAGGTTGAACAGGCCAAAGGCCGTGCCGCGCAAGTCTCCCGGCGCAGCCTGCGCCACCATGGCCGCCAGCAACCCCTGCGTCAGCGCCATGTGCACGCCCCACAAAGCCACCCCCGCCAACAAAGCACCCCAGTGCGCAGCGCTGGCCAACACCCCATCAGCCGCCACCAGCGCCGCCAGGCCCCACAACAGCAGCCCCCTGTGACTGCTGCGGTCAGCCAGCTTGCCCGCCGGGTAAGCGCCCAGCGCGTAGACCACGTTCATCATCACCAGCACCAGCGGCACCCAGGTGGCCCCCACACCCAGATCGGCCGCACGCAGCACCAAAAAAGCCTCGGAAAATCGTGCCAGCGTGAACACCGCCCCCACCGCCACCACCCACCAGTAAGCACGCGGCAGGCGTTTCAATTGATCGCGCGCAATCGGGTTGCGGCGCGGGGCCTGCTGGTTGCGCACAGGCTCGCGCACCGCCAAGGCCAGCATCGCCACGCCCAGCACCGCCGGAACAATGGCCACGGCAAACACTGCGCGAATGTCGCCCGCCCAAAGCAGCATCAGCCCCACCGCCAGCAACGGCCCCAAAAAAGCCCCCACCGTGTCGAGCGACTGGCGCAGGCCATACGCCTCACCTTGCCGATCGGGCGGTGCCAGATCGGCCACCAATGCATCGCGTGGCGCGCCGCGAATGCCTTTGCCCACGCGATCCAGCAAGCGCGCCGTCACCACCCACAGCGGCCCTGTGGCCAGCGTGAACAAGGGTTTCGACGCCGCCCCCAGCCCATAGCCCAGCAACGCCAGCGGTTTGCGGCGGCCAAACCAGTCGCTGATAACGCCAGAAAATACCTTCAGCACCAGCGCCGTGGCCTCTGCCAGCCCTTCCAGCAGCCCCACCAGCGCCACGCTCATGCCCATCGAGCCGACCATGAACAGCGGCAGCAGCGCATGGATCATCTCGGACGAAATGTCCATCAACAGGCTCACCATGCCCAGCGCCCATATACCGGCGGGCAACCGTGCCGATGGCGTCTTACTTTTCACTGCACGCATCCTTTGGAAAGCAGGCACTGTAAAACACAGCCACCCCACAACCATGATCCGCACATGGGACAAAATCAAATCTTCTTTTTCAATCCAACAGGTTTCAAACCGAAAGGACAAGGCGATGACCACGCGCATCAACCTCGGCAAAGCCGCCCCTCAGTTGTACAAATCCATGGAGCAGATGGAGCAGCAATCCGTGCAACTGGCCCTGGATGCGGGCCTGGACAAAGGTTTTTGTCATGTGCTGAAACTGCGCGCCTCACAAATCAACGGCTGCGCCTTCTGCCTGCGCATGCACACCCGCGACGCGCTGGCCGCAGGCGAAAGTGCAGACCGTTTGTCGGTACTGCCCGGCTGGCGTGAAAGCCGGTATTTCTCCGAACTTGAAGCCGCTGCGCTGGCGCTGATAGAAGCCGTTACCCAGGTGGCCGATGGCCAGGTGCCAGACGCTGTCTACCAGCAAGCTGAGGCCGCGCTGAGCGATGCACAAATCGCCGCCGTGCAATGGCTGGGCGTGGTCATCAACGGCTGGAACCGCATTGCCATTGGCAGCCGCTATCCCGTTGCACCTTGACCACGGGCGTTCATTCAGCCTGAGTCCGTCAACGCCACACGCGCCAGCAGTCGTTCAGTTGCGTGACGGCTCGACACGAACGAACGCCTGCTGCATCTGCTCCAGCATCTGGAAAGCGTTTCAAAACCAGTACTGGCCAGCGCATTACCTGATCGACCACGCGGGCCGCATCCGCTATCGCCATTACGGCGAAGGCGACTACGATCGCACCGAAAAGGCCATCCGCGCCGTGCTGGCGTTGCGCAGTTGATCGTCCAAAGGCACGGCCCGATCATTGGGTTGCAAACACTTTTTGATGACCCTGACGCTGCATGAAAATCAGCACTCAAGAAAAGGCCGACAAGACTGCACAATGCAGCCATGCAACTCAATTTCATCGACAATCAATCCACCACCTCCGCCACTGGCCGCACCCTGCCGGTGATCGACCCATCCGACGGCCAGCCTTACGACGACATCCAGCGCAGCGATGCGCGCGACATCGATAGCGCGGTGCAGGCCGCGCACCGCTGCTTCGATGGGTCATGGCAAAGACTGTCCGCCGCTGAACGTGGCCGCCTGCTGATGGCGCTGTCGCGCAAGGTGGCCGAGCATGCCGATGAACTGGCCGCTATCGAGCAGCGCGACTGCGGCAAGCCCACCAAACAGGCGGTGGCCGATGCCGCTGCGCTGGTGCGTTATTTCGAGTTTTACGCCGGTGCCTGCGACAAGCTGCACGGCCACACCATTCCCTACCAAAGCGGCACCAGCGTGCTGACCTGGCGCGAGCCGCACGGCGTCACCGGCCACATCGTGCCGTGGAACTACCCCATGCAAATCTTTGGCCGCAGCGTGGGCGGCGCGCTGGCGGCGGGCAACTGCTGCGTGGTCAAGCCGTCCGAAGACGCCTGCCTGAGCCTGATCCGCGTAGCTGAATTAGCGGCCGAGGCTGGCTTTCCGCCCGGTGCCATCAATATCGTGACCGGCTACGGGCACGAGGTGGGCGATGCGCTGGCGCGGCATGCGGGCATTGACCACATCAGCTTCACCGGTAGCCCCACAGTGGGCACACTGATCCAGCAGGCGGCGGCCGAGCGCCACTGCCCGGTCACGCTGGAGCTGGGCGGCAAAAGCCCGCAAATCGTGTTTGCCGACGCCGATCTCGACGCGGCCATCCCCGTCATCATCAACGCCATCGTGCAAAACGCGGGGCAGACCTGCTCGGCCGGCTCGCGCCTGCTGGTGGAACAAAGCCTGTATGGCGAATTGATCGGGCGGCTGGCCCAGGCTTTCGAGGCGCTGCGCGTCGGCCCTGCGGCGATGGATCTGGATGTCGGCCCGCTGATCCGCCAGAGTCAGCAAGAGCGCGTGTGGGAATTTTTGAACGACGCCCAGGCCGCAGGCATCGCCACCGTGGCGCAAGGGCGCATCGTCGATGAGGCTCCCGAAAGCGGTTTTTACCAAGTCCCGGTGCTGCTGGCCGACGTGCCCCAAAACCACCGCGTGGCGCAGGACGAGGTGTTCGGGCCGGTGCTGTCGGCCATGTCTTTCAGCGACGAAGACCACGCCGTGGCGCTGGCCAACGCCACCCGCTTCGGCCTGGTGGCGGGCGTGTGGACGCGCGACGGCGCGCGTCAGTTCCGCATGGCACGGCGCGTGCGCAGCGGCCAGGTGTTCATCAACAACTACGGCGCAGGCGGCGGTGTGGAACTGCCGTTTGGCGGCTTCAAATCCTCAGGCTACGGACGCGAAAAAGGTTTTGAGGCGCTGTACGGCTTTACCACGCTGAAGACGGTGGCGGTGCGGCATGGCTGAGTACGCAACGGCTGAATAAGAATGGCGATATCGCTTCGCCACGCGGCCCACGGCTTTACATCGATGCTTTTATATTGATAGCTTCACACGCAATATTCACCTGCACTAAAGCTTGATTTGGCTCATAAACAAGCCCCTCAATCCAGCTCAAACAAGTCTCTTTGCGCACGCAAGGCCGCTGGGTTGAAGCGGCTCAGATCGATGCCACTGCGCTCGCGGTTCAGCCCCAACCGGGCGCAGGTTTTGGCAAAGCGCTGGTGCAGCACATCGGCCCACACGCCCTCGCCGTGCATGCGCTGGCCCCAGCGGCTGTCGTAGTTTTTGCCGCCGCGCATCTCGCGCACACGCGCCATCACCCGCTCGGCGCGATCGGGATAATGCGCCGCCAACCATTGCTGGAACAGCGGGGCCACTTCCCAGGGCAGCCGCAGCACGGTGTAGAAAGCGCTTTGCGCGCCCGCTGCGTGTGCGGCAGTCAGCACCTGCTCCATATCGTCGTTGATGAAGGGAATTTGCGGCGCTACGCTCACGCCCACTGGCACGCCTGCATCGGCCAGCGTGCGAATGGTGCGCAAACGCCGCTGGGGTGCAGCGGCGCGCGGCTCCAGAAGACGGGCCAAGCGCGCATCCAACGTGGTGATGGTGACGTACACCGCCGCCAGCCGCTGCGCCGCCATGGGGGCGATCAAATCCAGATCGCGCTCTACTCCGCTGGATTTGGTGACCACGGCAAACGGGTGCGCAGCGCGCGCCAGCACCTCGATCACCCCGCGCGTTAAATGCAGCGCGCGCTCTATGGGTTGATAAGCGTCGGTGGCCGCGCCCAGATTCAGCATGGAAGGCTGGTAGCGGGGCGCGGCCAGCTCACGCGCCAGCACGGTGGCAATGTTGCGCTTGGCCACCAGCCGTGTTTCAAAATCCAGCCCCGGCGACCAGCCCAGGTAGCTGTGCGTGGGCCGCGCAAAGCAGTAAATGCAGCCGTGCTCGCAGCCGCGATAGGGGTTGACCGTGTGCTTGAACGCAATGTCGGGGGAATCGTTGGCGTTGAGCGCGCTTTGGGCGTCTTCAAACCGAACCTCCGTCAATGGAGGGGCTGGGGCGGCGTGGCCTTCGCCGTTCCAGCCGTCATCGAACACCTCGCGCACGTCAACAGCAAATCGGTGCGCCAGTTGCGACACCGCGCCCCGGCCTTTAAGGCGGCGCAGCGGGGCCAAAGACAACGTTTGCGGGGTCGTTTGATCAGGCGTCATATCTGTATTTTCATACAGTTATGACGCGCCGCAAAGGTCAAGCTATTTAGTGCCTGTGGTTTGATTTGAGCAGGACATCAAATGACCTCGATCACGGCCTTCTTCTCCATGAACTCTTCCAGCCCGTACTTGCCGAACTCGCGGCCATTGCCCGATTGCTTGTAGCCGCCAAATGGCGCGTTGAAATCCAGCCCCAGCCCACCGGTGTTGACGAACACCATGCCCGCGCGAAGCTGGCGCACCAACTTCTGGGCCGCCGCCGGATCGCCCGCAATAAAAGCCCCCAGTCCGTACGGTGTGTCGTTGGCGATGGCCACGGCTTCATCCAGGTCGCGGTAACGAATGACGACCAGCACCGGGCCAAAAATTTCTTCGCGCGCCACCGTCATATCGTTCGTCACGTCGCTCAGCAATGTGGGCTTGACGAAATAGCCGCGCTGCTTGCCCTCCACACGGCCTGGGCCACCGGCAGCCACCGTGGCACCTTCCTTGATGCCGGTTTCAATCAGGCCCTGAATCTTGGCGTATTGAGACTGGTTGACCACCGGACCAATGTGCGCGCCCTCCTTCAGTGGATCGTCCACCGGCGTGTGGGCAAAAATGTCGGCCAGCAGCTTCACAGCCTCATCGTACTGGTCGGTGTGCACCAAAAACCGCGTGGGCGCGATGCAACTCTGACCCGAGTTCAGCAAAACCGCCTGGGCACCGCCCGTCAGCGCCGCTTGCAGCGGCGTGCCGGGCAAGATGACGAAGGGCGATTTACCACCCAGTTCCTGATGCACGCGCTTGACCGTATCGGCCGCATTCTTGGCCACCAAAATACCGGCCCGGGTCGATCCGGTAAAGCTGATCATGTCAATGCCTGGGTGCGTCGACATGGCGTTGCCCACGATCGGGCCATCGCCATACACCACGTTGAACACCCCTGCGGGCACCCCGGCCGCCTCCATGACCTAGGTCAGGATGTTGGCCGAGCCAGGTGTCTGCTCAGAAGGCTTGAAGACGATGGTGTTGCCCGCCGCCAGCGCCGGTGCAATTTTGGCCATGGCCTGATTGATCGGCCAGTTCCAGGGCGTGATCAGGGCCACCACGCCAATCGGCTCGAAATCCACCCGGTTCTGGCCTGTCGATTCGCTGAACTCAAATTTTTCCAGCACCGCCATGGTGGCGTCCAGATGCCCCACGCCAGAGCCTGCCTGTGCGGTGGTCGACATGCTGATCGGCGCGCCCATTTCTTCCGACAGCGAGCGCCCAATCTCTGGCATGCGCTTGAGGTATTCCTCGCGGATGCGCTTGAGCAAGGCCAGCCGCTCGGCCTTGGTGGTAGCTGAAAAGCTCACGAACGCCTGGCGTGCCGCAGCCACGGCCTGATCCACGTCAGCCGCAGTGCCCAGCGTGACCTCGGTGGCGGGCTGCTCGGTGGCCGGATTGAGGACAGTGTGCACCTTGGCCCCCTGGCCGGGTGCCACCCACTGGCCGTTGATGAAATGCTTGTCGATCTTGGTGACGGCGGCGTTGGAAGTGGTGGTCTTCGTCATGTTCAAGTGCCTTTAATGACAGTGATGGAAATGGTTTGGGCTTATGGAGCCAAGCCCAGCCTTGAAAGATAACCGCGCCATTCTTGCCACGAAAAGCCCCTTGTCCAGCAGGCGACTTCTCTTTGGATTTTTGGCGTGGCTTTGGATATTTTGTTCCTCCAAGCACAGTAAAAGCAAACGCCTGTACGCCGCCTGCAAGTCAGCAACTCGCTTGACGGCCAGCCAAAACCCTCACCCAGCTCGCGCCAGTTCACGAAACGTGCGGCGAAACTTGGCCACCTTGGGCGCGGCCACCGCCACGCAATAACCCTGATGCGGGTTGCGTTCAAAGAAGTCCTGATGTTCATCCTCAGCCGCAAAGTAGTGCACCAGCGACACCACCTCAGTAACGATAGGCGCATCAAACAGCTTGTCCTGGTTGGCTTCGCGGATCAACGCCTCGGCCACCTGCTGCTGCGCAGGCATGGTGAAGTAAATGCCGCTGCGGTACTGCGTGCCCACATCGTTGCCCTGACGATTCAGTTGTGTCGGATCGTGCGTGGCGAAGAAAATCTCAAGCAGTTGGCGTGTGCTGACTTGCATCGGGTCGTAGACCAGCTTGACCACCTCGGCGCTGCCGGTGCGGCCGGTGCAAACCTCCTCATAGGTCGGGCGCGTGGCCTGGCCGTTGCTGTAGCCGCTTTCCACGTCCAGCACACCGCGTACCTCCTTGAACACCGCCTCGGTGCACCAGAAGCAGCCGCCGGCCAGCACGATGGTTTCGCTTGAACTCATGGCAAATCAGTCTCCTTGGCCGCCGATGCTAGCCGGCATCCGCCACCGCCTGCACGGCGCGCAGAAATAGCCGCAGCGCCGGCTGGTCTTGCGCCGGGTTCCACAGGCAGCGGGTTTCGTAACGGGTCAGTCCAGCCTCACCGTCAGTCAATGGCACAAAGCGCACCCCAGCCATGCCGGATTGCTGCAGCGCGGCCGGCACCAATGCGACCGCCAAGCCCTGCGACACCACCGACACCACGCTGAGCCAGTGGCGCAGCTCATGCGTCGGCTCGGGGTCAAACCCTGCGGCACTGCAGACGGCCACGATCCTCTCGTGGTAATCCGGTGAAACGGCCCTCGCCACCAGCGCCAGGGGCTCTCCAGCCAGCTCTGCCGGTGCCAGACTGGCGGCACCAGCAAGTGGGTGGTCCTGCGGAACGCAGGCCACGAAAGCCTGGCTTGACACCAGGATCTGGTCCATACCGGCCGGGACTCGGCTGATGTGCACAAAGCCAGCGTCCAGCCGGTCGTGCTGCAGCTCGATCACCTGCTCGCTGGAGTTCATCTCCCGCAGGCTCAGCCGGATGCGCGGATGCGCCGCGCGGAAGTTCCGCAACATGGCCGGCAAACCACGGTAAAGCATGGTGCCGGCAAACCCAACCACCAGTCGCCCCACGTGTCCGTCGGCCGCCGCACGCGCGTCGCTCACTGCCGAGGCCGCACTCATCAACAACGATCGCGCTCGCGGCAGCAGAGCCGCACCGGCAGCGGTCAGCCGCACACCCCGGCTGTTGCGCTGGAACAGCGCAGCGCCAACCTCAGCTTCCAGTTGCTGGATCGCCACTGTCAGCGGCGGCTGGCTGATGGCCAGGCGCTGCGCGGCGCGGCCGAAGTGCAATTCGTCCGCGACGGCCAGAAAGCAACGCAGGTGACGCAGTTCCATATTCTGAATTTTATATTGATGATTATTAAATCAATATTGGACAACTATCGTCAAGCCTCCAAAAATGGCGTTACTCAGGAGACAAAGCCATGACCAAAAACCCGCCCACCATGTCCGTGCTGCCTGCGCTGAATCCGGTGCCCGACCAGCACGGCGCCAACCTCTACACCACCGACCCGGCGCTGCGCGAACTGCTCAGCGTGTACCTGCCGGCCGACCTGCTGGCTCACCTGCCCCCCCCCCCTGCTGGAGCGCCTAGGCGGTCTGGCTGGCGGCCGGCTGGACGATCTGGCGGGCACCGCCGACAAGAACCCGCCCGAGTTGCAACTGCGCCACCGCACCGGCGTGGACGCGCAAAAAGTCCTCAAGCACCCGGCCTTCGTGGAGCTGGAGCGCCACGCCTTTGGTGAATTTGCGCTGGCCGCCATTTCGCACCGCCAGGACGTGCTGGGCTGGCAGTGCCAGATGCCTGCCATCGTCAAGTACGCGCTGACCTATCTGTTCGTGCAGGCTGAGTTTGGCCTGTGCTGTCCGGTGTCGATGACCGATTCGCTCACACGCACCCTGAAGAAATACGGTGCCAGCGAGCTGGTGCAACGTTATCTGCCCGGCTTGACCAGCCTGGACCTGGACACGCTCTCACAAGGTGCCATGTTCATGACCGAACAAGGCGCCGGCTCAGACATCGCGGCCACCGCCACACTGGCGCGCCCCGACCCGGCCTACCCTGAGCGCTGGCTGCTAACCGGCGACAAGTGGTTCTGCTCCAACCCCGACGCGGCGCTGGCCATGGTGCTGGCGCGTGTGGAGGACGATCCGGTCGGCATGAAAGGCGTGTCGCTGTTTTTGCTGCCGCGCGATCTGGACGACGGCAGCCACAACCACTAATCGCGCTGTTGGTCGACCAGGATGGCCCGACCTTGGCCGACGCGCTGATGCAAATCGGCGTACCCGCTGCGCCAGTACTCAGCGTCAGCGATGCGCTAAGGCACCCCCATACGGTGCATCGCCAAATGACGATCAAGATTGGCGACGACTACACTGGCGTGGCGTCGCCAATCAAGCTGAGCCGCACCCCGGCCACCTATCGGCTGACACCACCCATTCATACCAAGTAACGCCCTAAGAAAGAGACGGACCTCATGGCCAAAGCCACCTTCCACTGGGAAGACCCCTTCCTGCTGACCCAGCAACTCACCGAAGACGAGCGCCACGTGCAGGAGGCCGCCCGCGCCTACTGCCAAGAGAAACTGTTACCGCGCGCGCAGATGTCGTTCCGCAACGAGCAGACCGACCCGGCCATCTTCCGCGAGATGGGCGAGCTGGGCCTGCTGGGATCAACCATTCCTGAACAGTACGGCGGCGCGGGACTGAACTACGTCTGCTACGGCCTGGTGGCGCGCGAGGTGGAGCGTGTCGATTCTGGCTACCGCAGCATGATGAGCGTGCAAAGCTCGCTGGTGATGGTGCCGATCAACGAATTCGGCACCGAAGCGCAAAAGCAGAAATACCTGCCCAAGCTGGCCACGGGTGAATGGATCGGCTGCTTCGGCCTGACTGAGCCGAACCACGGCTCTGACCCCGGCAGCATGATCACCCGCGCCCGCAAGGTGGACGGCGGCTACTCGCTCAGCGGTGCCAAGATGTGGATCACCAACAGTCCGATCGCCAACGTGTTCGTGGTCTGGGCCAAGGACGATGGCGGTCAGATCCGTGGCTTCATTCTGGAGAAGGGCTGGAAAGGTCTGAGCACCCCCGCCGTGCACGGCAAAGTGGGGCTGCGCACCAGCGTCACCGGCGAGATCGTCATGGACGAGGTGTTTGTGCCGGAAGAAAACGCCTTCCCTGAGGTGCGTGGCCTCAAAGGCCCCTTCACCTGCCTGAACAGCGCCCGCTACGGCATCGCCTGGGGCGCGTTGGGTGCGGCTGAAGATTGCTACCTGCGCGCACGCCAGTACGTGCTCGACCGCCAGCAGTTCGGCCGCCCGCTGGCCGCCAACCAACTGATGCAGAAAAAGCTGGCCGACATGCTGACCGACATCAGCCTAGGGCTGCAAGGCTGCCTGCGGCTGGGTCGAATGAAGGACGAAGGCACGGCTTCGGTGGAATTGACATCCGTCCTCAAGCGCAACAGTTGCGGCAAGGCGCTGGACATCGCCCGCCAAGCGCGCGACATGATGGGCGGCAACGGCATCAGCGACGAATACGGCGTGGCCCGGCATCTGGTCAACCTGGAAGTGGTCAACACCTACGAAGGCACGCACGACGTGCACGCGCTGATTCTGGGTCGGGCGATCACGGGGATTGCAGCGTTTGCGAACTGAGCGCGAATGCCAAGCAAAATCCGCACAAAAGCGCTGCCCTTACGCCATAAACAAAAACCCAGCAGCCGTTGCTTAGAGCGTGTTCAACGTCTCTGCGCGGGTGTGTGGGCACGGCCTCGGGCGGTTTGCGCCTTGCAGCCCATCCCGATCCGCATCCCACACCCCTCACGCTGAGACTTTGAACACGCTCTTACTGCCCACCGCCCAAGGTCAAGGTGGTCGCCGTTGAAGGTGCAGGCGCAAAAATCTTGACCTTGTAGCGCGCTTTCAACGCTTCGTAGTACTGGAAGGCTTCGGCCATGGTCCACAACTGGTCGTAGCGCTGGCGGCTTTGGGCGACCAATTCAGCGTCGTGTTCGGCTTTGGGCATGACTTTTTCAACCCGCACGACAGCGTAGCCGCCCGCCCCCAGATCAACACCGACAGTAGCGGGAAGTTTGGCCGGATCAGCGCGCAGCACGGCATCCAGCACTTGCTGGGGCTGGTTTTGCATGGCGTCGCGCGACAGCACGATGGCCGCTGGCATCTGGCTGGCGGTATCGGGTTGGTCGGTCAAGGCTTTCAGGCGAGCCTGTCCTTGCTGGCGCGCGGTTTCAGCGCCTTTGTCGGCCACGAAGGCCGCGCGCACGGCATCGCGCACTTCGGCAAAAGGACGGGCATGAGCGGCCGTGTGTTGCAACACGCGGCCAGACACCAGTTGGCTGCCACCCAGATCGACCGCCTCGGTGTTGTGTTTTTTCTCCAGCGCATCGGCACTGAACAGAGCATTTAAAAACTTGGCGTTGGTCAGTGGCGCGGCGGCATCAGGTCCAGGGATGCGGCTGACGTTATGGGCGGTTTGCACTTTCAGCTTGAGGCGTTCGGCTGCGGGCGCAAGCGAATCGGACTGCTCGTACACGCTGTTGGTAAAGGTTTCGGCCAGCTCACCAAACTGACGCTGCGCCTGCTGGGTGCGCAACTGGTCTTCGAGTTGCGCGCGCACTTGCTCAAACGGCGGCACATCGGCGGGCTTGATGCCGGTCAGGCGAACCAGGTGGTAGCCAAAATCAGTTTCCACCACGTCGCTGATGTCGCCTTCCTTGCCCAAGGCAAACGTAACTTTCGACAGGGTGGGGTCAATGCCTTTGCTGCTCTGAAAGTACCCCAGATCACCCCCTTCAGGCGCGCTAACGTCGTCTTGTGACAACTGGCGTGCTACGTCGGCAAAGGTGTCGGGCGCTTTGCGCAGCTCGGCCAGCAGTTCGGTGGCCTTGGCCTTGGCCTGGCTGCGTTCATCCGCCGGGGCGTCTTTGGGTGCATTGATCAGGATGTGGCTGGCACGGCGCTCTTCCGGCTTGCCCATGGCTGGTGCGTTGTTGTCGTAGTAGGTGCGCAACTCTTGTTCATTGATGCTGATGTCTTTTTTAACGCTGTCCAGATCCAGCACCACGTATTCAATGTTCGCCGTCTCAGGGGCCTGATAGCGTGCGAGATGGGCTTGGTAATACGCCTCCAGATCAGCGTCGCTGGGTTGCAGCTTGGCCGCGTATTCTGCGGGCGTGAACGTTTGCACGCGCGCTTCACGGCGTTCCAAAAAGGCATTGGTGGTGACGTCTGCCTGTGCCGGGCTGATGAGTTCAGACACCACCACGCCTTCCAGCACCTGGCGCGACGACATCTCAGCGCGCACCCCGGCTTCAAAGCCTTCGGTGGTCATGCCACGGGCTTGCAGCAGGCTGCGGTATTGCTCTACGTCCAGCGTGCCATCGGCCTGGCGTAAAGCGGCAATGGTCGGGTTGCGCTGCAACTCAGCGGCCAATTGCTGGTCGGTAATGGTCAGGTGCTCGCCTGCGGCGGCGGCCTGCAACACGCGCTCGCGCACCAGGCGCTCCAGCGAAGCGTATTTCATCGTTGGGGTGTCCAGCAAGCTGAGGTCGATGCCGGGGTTGCTGGCCCGCACACTTTCCACGTCCTCGCGGTGCGCTTGATCCCATTCGGTCTGCGATATCTTGACGCCATTGACCTCAGCCACCTTGCCCGCGTTGTCGCTGAAGCTGCTGTAGCCTTCGATCCCGAACAGCGCAAACGAAGGAATGACCAGCAAAAACAACACCCCCATGATGAGTTTGGTGTGGCGGCGGATGAAATCAAACATGAACGCAACTCTTGACGTGTGGACAACAAATGAAAAAGGCGAACCGGGGTTCGCCTTTACTGCAATTGGTGGTGGGTGCTGACGGGGTCGAACCGCCGACCTACGCCTTGTAAGGGCGCCGCTCTACCAACTGAGCTAAGCACCCCACCTGAACTGATTCAATCAGTTCAACGCATCTTTCAGCGCCTTGCCAGGACGGAACTTGGGCACCTTGGCGGCCTTGATTTTAATCGTTGCGCCAGTGCGGGGATTGCGGCCCGAGCGTGCTGCGCGCTTGCCCACGGCAAACGTGCCAAAACCCACCAGCGACACCGTGCCGCCTTTGCGCAGCGTGGTTTTGACGGCACCAATGGTGGCCTCAAGCGCGCGCGTGGCAGCGGCTTTGGAAATGTCAGCGTTCTTGGCGATGTGTTCAATCAGCTCGGTCTTGTTCACGAAGGTGCCCCTCTTTCAGACAGGAAATCAAAAAATTCAGATAAAGCGTTCTTTGAAATTCAGGCCATTCGGCCTGCCTTTCGTTGGTACGCCGCTTTTGAACCAGATATTCGCTTTGAAGGCGGCTTTGGCTGCCATCTGCACTAGTGTCTCTCGTACATACCCGTTCAATGAGCGGTGAATTCTAGCCCCAATTGCACCCCGCTCATCCCGTAACAACCCCAGCAACGCGCTACAGCAACAACAAGTCACAAAGTTGTGGTGCCGATCATGCAACTTACGGCTTAAACGCGCACATATGCACACAAGCGCAGGACATTGAAGCAGGTTTGCGTCATGTCAACGCGCCCGCCCGCCTGAGCGCACCACCAGCGATACGCCAAACGCCGTCAGGGCAATGCCTGCCACGGTGACGACCGTAATCGGCTCATCAAACAGCACCCAGGCCATCACGGCGGTGGTGGGTGGCACCAGATACATCAGGCTGGCCACGCTGGCGGCCGCGCCGCGCTGAATCAGCAAATACAGCAGCGAGCTGCCTCCCAGCGTCAACCCCAGCACCGACCAAACCATGGCCCCGGCAGACTGCGCGTTCCAACGCAGCGTCTCAGTCTCCAGCAGCGCCAGCGGTAGGGTAACCAGCGCCGCGGCCATCAACTGCACAGTGTTGGCGGTGCGCACATCGCACGGCTGAACGTAGCGTTTTTGGTACAGCGTGCCTGCCGTGATCGACACCAGCGCCATCATCGCCCACAACACGTTCGTCCACGTCACATGATCGCCCGGGCTGCCCGCGACCAGCTTGCGCGACACCACCAGTACCAACCCGGTAAAGCCCAGCAGCAAGCCCATCCACTGGCGGCGGCTGACCGACGCCCCGGCCGTCGCCCCCACGGTGGACAGCCACACCGCCGTCAGCACCGGCTGCACCCCGACGATCAGGGCCGACAGGCCCGATCCCATGCCATCTTTGACTGCCGCCCACACCCCACCCAGGTAGCCAGCGTGCATCAACACACCCGTCACACCCAAATGCCACCACTGCTGGCGCGTGGCGGGCCAGCGTACACCGGCAGCGACAATCCACACGCCAAAACAAACAATCGACAGCCCGTAACGCCACAGCAAAAAGGTGAACGGCGGTGCATGTGGCATGCCGTAGCGCGCCACGATAAAGCCCGTGGCCCAGATCAGTACGAACACCGCGGGCATCAGGCGGATCAACAAAGCGGTGGTGTCGCCGCGCGCGTTCATCTGGACAAGAGTGCCTGGTGACTTATTTCACCCGCGCGCGGATTTCAGGCAGCGCTTTTTGCAGGTAATACACCATCGACCACACCGTGAGCACCGCCGCTGCCCATATCAACACGTTACCCCACCAGCGCGTATTGACCGTACCCAACAGCACACCGTCGTACAGCAAAAACGGCATCGCCACCATTTGCACCGTGGTTTTGAGCTTGCCCACCATGTGCACCGCCACACTTTTGCTGGCACCAAGCTGGGCCATCCACTCGCGCAGAGCAGAAATAGCGATCTCGCGTCCGATGATGATCAGCGCCACAAACACATCCGTGCGCTGTAAATGCACCAGCACCAGCAGCGTGGCACAAACCAGAAACTTGTCGGCCACCGGATCCAGAAACGCCCCAAAGGCCGAGGTCTGGTTCAGCTTGCGGGCCAAAAAACCGTCCAGCCAATCGGTCCAGGCAAACACGATGAACATCAC
Organism: Ottowia sp.; assembly: GCF_047975795.1. Taxonomy (GTDB): domain Bacteria; phylum Pseudomonadota; class Gammaproteobacteria; order Burkholderiales; family Burkholderiaceae_C; genus Ottowia. Next base: position 63,868 of record NZ_JBKEEE010000047.1, read on the forward strand.
CGTGGCCACCAAGTTGGCCGTGTGCGGCGCAATCGGCAGATAGAACACACCCACAATCAGCGGAATCGCGACAATGCGCGTCCAGGTCATGATGGTGGGCAGGGTGAAAAACATGGCAGGGATTGTGTCACGCCCCAAAAAAACACGTTTTTACTACTCTTTTGATAGCCTGTTTTTCTTTTTTTATCAGCGCCAGAGGCCGATTAGGCTTATATGCTTTGACCTTCAGTGCAGCGCGCGGTAAATATCCTCGGCCAATGCGCGCGAGATGCCTTCGACCGTCGTCAGATCGTCCACACTGGCACTTTCGACCCCGCGCACACCGCCAAAGCGCTGCAACAGTTTGGCGCGTTTTTTGGGGCCGACGCCGGGGATTTCCTCAATGCGACTGCCGCCCACACGCACCTTGGCGCGCTGCGCGCGCATGCCGGTGATGGCAAAGCGGTGCGCCTCGTCACGAATCTGCGCCACCAGCATCAGCGCGGCTGAATCTTTGCCCAGATAGACCTTTTCGCGCCCGTCAGCAAACACCAGCTCTTCCAGCCCGACCTTGCGGCCTTCGCCTTTTTCTACGCCGACGATCAGCGACAAGTCCAGTCCCAGCTGCTCGAACACTTCACGCGCCATGCTCACCTGGCCCTTGCCACCGTCGACCAGCACCAGATCAGGCATGCGCGCGGCGCGGGTTTGCAGTTCGCTGCCGCCTTGCTCGCGCAGCGCCTCGGCAATCTTGCCGTAGCGGCGCTGAAGCACCTGGCGCATGGCGGCGTAGTCGTCGCCGCCGATGATGCCGTCGATGTTGTACCGGCGGTAGTCGCTGCTGACCATGCGGTGGCCCTGAAACACGACGCAGCTGGCCTGCGTGGCCTCACCCGCGGTGTGGCTGATGTCAAAGCACTCGATGCGCAAGTCGTCCAGATGCTCATGGGGCAAATCCAGCGCCTCGGCCAATGCGCGGGTGCGCGCCTGCTGCGAGCCTTCTTCCGACAACAGACGCGCCAGTTGCAGCGCCGCGTTTTGCTGCGCCATCTGTAACCACACGCGGCGCTGTCCGCGCGGGGCGTGGGTCGCCTGAATTTTGGTGTCTTCCTTGTCGTTCAGGGCTTGCAGCAAAGCCCGCGACACCGGCTCGCTGGTGATCAGTTGACCCGGCGTCGGACAGCTCAGGTAATGCTGGGCAATGAAGGCGTCCAGCACCTGCGCCTCCACCGTGGTCAGCTCGGCCTCACCTTTTTCTTGCGCCAGCGCGCGCGCTTCTTCGACGTGGGCGGGAAAGTAAGCCCGATCACCCAGGTGCCGCCCGCCACGCACCATGGCCAAATTGACGCAGGCGCGTCCGCCCTGCACCTTCACGGCCAGCACGTCGGCATCAGCGTCACCGCCCACCTCCACCGCCTGCTGGTGCAGCACGCGCGACAGCGCGCCGATCTGGTTGCGGATATCGGCCGCTTGCTCGAATTCCAGCGCATCAGCATGCGCCATCATGCGGCGCTCCATCTGTTGCAGCAGCTCTTGCGTTTCACCGCGCAAGAATTGCTCCGCGTGCGCCACGTCGGCGGCGTAATCCTGGGCACTGATATGGCGCACACAGGGCGCGGTGCAGCGCTTGATCTGGTACAGCAAACAGGGCCGGGTGCGGTTGGCAAACACCGTGTCTTCGCAAGTGCGCAACCGAAACACCTTTTGCATGAGCTGGATGGTTTCTTTCACCGCCCAGGCTCCGGGGTAAGGCCCGAAGTAGCGGTGCCGCTTATCTGTGGCACCCCGGTAATAGGCCATGCGGGCATACGCTGCGGGCTGCGGCGGGCCATCACCATCATCGGCCACCAGCTTGCCGCTGCCAGTCAGCTTGAGGTAGGGATAGCTCTTGTCGTCCCTGAACAGGATGTTGTATTTGGGTGCCAGCTGCTTGATCAGGTTGTTTTCCAGAATCAGCGCCTCGGCCTCTGAGCGCACCACCGTGGTTTCCATGCGCGCGATCTTGCTCACCATGTGGCCAATGCGCGTGCCCCCGTGCTGGCGGCTGAAGTAGCTGGACACGCGCTTTTTAAGATGGCGCGCCTTGCCGACGTACAGCACTTGATCGCTGGCATCGAAATAGCGGTACACCCCGGGCAGGCCGGGCAGCGCCGCCACCTGGGCCAGCAGCTCGGGCGTGTGGCCCGGCGCGGCATCTGGCGCAGAATCGGATGAGCTTGCCGCTGTATCGTTCATGAGTGCCAAGTGTACGAACGGCGGGCCGCACCTGAAATTTTGGCCTGACATTTATCAGGCACAAATTAGGCACAATGGCTGTATGGCACACCATCACCCGCGCTTGCTTTGGGACGTGTTCTGCCGCGTGGTGGACAACCTGGGCGACGCGGGCGTGTGCTGGCGGCTGGCGCGCCAGTTGGCAGCGCACGGCCATCAGGTGCGTTTGTGGATTGATGACCCTACCCCACTGGCCTGGATGGCGCTGGGTGCGCTGCAAGGGCGCGTGGCGGGCATCACCGTCATCCCCTGGACTCAGCCGCTGGACGCTGCGCTGCTGGCCCGCCTGCCCCCAGCCGACGTGTGGATCGAGGCATTTGGCTGCGAAATTGCACCTGAATTCATAGCTGCTCACGCAGACTTTACAAGCGCCAAAAATCAATTTGAAACACCGATTTCGCCAGTCTGGATCAACCTGGAATACCTCAGCGCTGAAAGCTACGTCGAGCGCATGCACGGCCTGCCTTCGCCCGTGCTGCACGGCCCGGCGGCGGGGCGTACCAAATGGTTTTTCTACCCCGGCTTCACCCCCCGCACCGGTGGGCTGCTGCGCGGACGCCACGCGCTGCCCGAAACCACGGGCTTTGACCGCCACACCTGGTTTCAGACCCACGGCCTGCACTGGCATGGTGAGCGCGCCGTGTCAATGTTTTGTTACGACCCACCTGCACTGGCCCACCTGCTGACCCGCTGGCAACTTGCACCCACACTCACACGCCTGCTGGTGGCCGCTGGCGGCAGCGCCGACGCCGTGCAACGCGCCCTGCCCCCCACCGAAGCTCCCGCATCCACCCAGCGCCAGCTTGGTGCGTTAACTGTCGACTTCCTGTCTTATCTGCCCCAGCCTGAGTTCGACCAGATGATGGCCGCCTGCGACCTGAACTTCGTGCGCGGCGAAGATTCGCTGGTGCGCGCGCTGTGGGCCGGTGCGCCGCTGGTGTGGCACATCTACCCGCAGCACGACAACGCGCACCACGCCAAACTGCAAGCCTTTTTAGACTGGCTGGATGCGCCACCGTCTCTGCGCCAGTTTCACCGCGTGTGGAACGGCATTGACCGCAGCCCGCTGCCCAAAATCGACCTGCCTGCCTGGCGCAGTTGCGTGCTGCGCGCACGCCAACGCTTGCTCGCGCAGCCCGATCTGTGCACCCAGCTGATCAAATTTGTGAGCGAAAAACGTTATAATTCAAGGCTTTGCGAGCCACGCCCCGCGTCTTGAGCGGCTTGGCGTGCAGCCGTTCCAACAAAGGCTGTCGCAAACTTTGCCGCCGCGCACAGCAAGTGCTTTTTTGCCAGTGCTGGAGCGGCCCGCTCACCTCACCATCACTGGAACACTCTCATGAAAATCGCCCAGGAAATCCGCGCTGGCAACGTCATCATGCACGGCAAAGACCCCATGATCGTTCTGAAAACCGAATACGCCCGCGGCGGCCGCGGTGCCGCCACTGTGCGCATGAAACTCAAGTCTCTACTGGGCAACATGGGCACCGAGGTCGTTTTCAAGGCCGACGACAAAATGGAGCAAATCATCCTTGACCACAAGGAATGCACCTACTCCTACTTTGCCGACCCGATGTACGTGTTCATGGACGGCGAGTACAACCAGTACGAGGTCGAGGCCGAAAACATGGGCGACGCCCTGAACTACCTGGAAGACGGCATGGCCGTCGAAGTGGTGTTCTACGACGGCAAGGCCATCTCGGTCGAGCTGCCCACCAGCGTAGAGCGCGTCATCACCTGGACCGAGCCGGCCGTCAAGGGCGACACATCAGGCAAGGTGCTCAAGCCCGCCAAGATCGCCACCGGATTTGAAGTGGCGGTGCCGCTGTTCGTGGCCCAGGACGACAAGATCGAGATCGACACCCGTACGGGCGAATATAGAAAGCGGGTGTAATCTCGCGTCCCCCTGATCGGCTCATGCCGCTTTTCCTGCGCTCTGTCTTCAGGCGATGGGCGATGCCGGGTTCGGTAAAAACCCGAGCACGATATCTTTAACGCGACTTGTTCCATAGTCACTTGAAATTAAAAGCCCCAATTTTTTGGGGCTTTTTGCCTTTTTGCGCAAGCCCATAAAGCACAAACAGCTAGCATTATAATAGCAACCCATGGAATCAACCGACGATCTCAAAACCACCCAACAGTCCCCTCTTGCCGATGCATGGGCCGAGTTACAGGCCCATGCCGACCGTGGCGAGCCATTGGCCGCTGACGCCTACCGCCTGGCGTTTGCCGACCCCGAGTTTTTGCTGCGGCGCGAAACACGCGGCATTCGCTTTCAACTGGAGATGCTCAAACCCGAACTGGACTTGCAAACCGCTGGCGTAGAAGGCACCGTGGTGGTGTACGGCAGCGCGCGCTTTCCCTCACCCGAGCAGGCGGCTGAGCGCTTGACCGCCGCGCGCGCCAGTGGTGACGCGCAGGCGATCACGCTGGCAGAGCGTGCGGTATACAACGCCCGCTACTACGAGGCGGCGCGCGAGTTTGGTCACATCGTTGCCACCTACAGCCAGCGTCTGCCGCAAGCTGAAAAGATTTACATCTGCACCGGTGGCGGCCCGGGCGTGATGGAAGCGGCCAACCGTGGCGCACACGATGTGGGTATGCCCACCATTGGACTGAACATTGCGCTGCCGCACGAGCAGTCGGCCAACCCGTATGTCACGCCCACACTGTGTTTCAAGTTCCACTATTTCGCGCTACGCAAAATGCACTTCATGATGCGTGCCAAGGCGCTGGTGGCCTTTCCGGGCGGCTTTGGCACGCTGGACGAGTTGTTTGAAGTGCTGACGCTGGTGCAAACGCGCAAGGCCAGGCCAGTGCCGGTGGTGTTGTATGGCAGCGATTACTGGAAGCGCCTGATCAACTGGGAGGTGCTGGTGGAAGAAGGCGCGATTTCGCCCGAAGACTTGAAGCTGTTCACCGTGGTGGACGATCCGGCCCAGGCCTGGGCACAGATCCGGCACTTCTACGATCTGAAGTCCTGAAACGGTGGCCAGGTTGCTGGCACTTAAAAAAACATCAGCGCGGATGGTAATTGGCCAGGCTGGCCGTATCGGGCACGTGGATGTCGCGCTTGTCCACATGAATCAGGCCCGCAGTTTCCAGCTCGTTGAGCACGCGCGAGAAATATTCCGGTGTGAGCGACAGGCGTGAAGCGATCGACGCCTTACTGACCGGCAGGTTGACGGTGATGGATTCCGAAGCCACTTCGCCTTCGTTCATGCGGTCGCCCAGCAGGTAACCAATCACTCGCTGCACGCCACTGTGCAGCGCGTAGGCTTCCACGTCCTTGATCAAGCCATGCAGGCGGCGCGACAGCCCAGCGAGCATGCGCAGGGCAAAGTCGGGGCTGGTGGTGATTTCGTGCAGCACGGCTTTTTTGGTCAGCGTCAGCAACAGTGATTCGGACAGGGTTTGGGCCGATACCACATAAGGGGCGTCCATGAACATCACCGCCTCGGCAAAGCTGTGGCCGGGGCCGCACAGCTCAATCACCTTTTCCATGCCCGTGGGCGAGATCACGAACAGCTTGACCTGGCCCAGCACCACCACGTGAAATTCTTCGCACGGCTGACCCACATGGAACACCAGCTTGCCACGCTCCAGCCGTTGCAACGTGCTGCCCTCGGCCAGCTTGACCAGCTCTTGCGGCTGCATTTGCGAAAACAGGGGCAGCGAGGCCAGAAAACGGGGAATGTCGAAACGGTCCAGATCCATGAATGTGCAGAAATTTAATGTAGCGACCAACCCGTCTGGGTCAGCCCTTATTTTGTCGATATGCAGCCAAGCATCAAACGATTTTTTGATATCTAAAGTTTACACAATATCAAATTCATGCTTGTGCCTCTTCCGCTTTAAGGTCATCGCGCATTCGCCGTCAGCCGCACGTAAACCTGCGTGAGCGCGCGCGCCAGTTGCTCAGGGTGGTGCACCAGCGCATAGCCTTGCGCACCAAACAGGCGCGCCAGATAGGCGTGAGCCTGCTCGTCGATGGTGACGCAAAACGGTACCAGCCCGGCCTGGCGCGCGGCCAGCACGGCGTGGCGGGTGTCTTCCAGGCCGTAGCGGCCCTCGTACTGGTCAAGGTCGTTGGGTTTGCCGTCTGACAGGATGAGCAGCAGTTTTTGCCGCTCGGGCCGCTCGGCCAGACGCTGAGTACCAAAGCGTATAGCCGCGCCCATGCGGGTGTAAAAGCCTGGCTTGATGGCAGCCACACGCTCACGCGCTGCATCATTCCACGGTTCGCCAAAGCGTTTGAGTTCATGCACGCGCAGCAGGCGGCGCACCGATGAAAAGCCCAGCATCTCGAACGGATCGCCCACGGCTTGCAGCGCCTGGCCAAACACGTACAGGCTGTCACGCACCAGATCGATCACGCGCGCTTGCGAAGTGGCGTAAGCGTCGGTAGACAGCGACAAATCCGCCAGCATGACGGTGGACAGGCTGCGCTCAGAGCGCATGCGGCTGGAAAACACGGCGGGCGATTCCACATGCGTGTGCGTGTGGTCGCTGCGGTCGACCTGAAAACGCACCCAGGCGTCCAGGTTCAACTCTTCGCCTTGCGTCAAGCCGTGTTGCCAGCGCGGCGCGGCGCGCAGCGCCTCGAAGCGGCGGCGCACCTGGCGCGAAGTGCCTTTGAGCCGCTGCTGCATCTCGGCGGCGGGGCTGGTGGGCAAAGCAGCATCCGCCGAGGCTTCCGCCAAAGTCGCTGCCTCAGGCCGCGTGCGCAGGCGCTGGGCGATGCAGCGATCGGGCAGCAGCGCAGCGCGTTTGAAGTCCCACTCAGGCAGCGGCTCGCCCTCGCCCACCGGCAACTCGTCGGCGCTGGCGCTGGGTAAATCCAGATCGAACTTGACGCGGGCGGCCAGTGTTTGGTCATCGCGGGCGATGGCCAGTTGCTCCAGGTCGTCGGCCACATCGCTGGCGTCATCCAAGTCGTCGTCATCGGCCGTGCGGTTGACGCGCACGAACTCACTCCAGCTCAAAATGGATTCGGCACGAAAGTACAGCACCAGACCGCTTTTGTTGCTGCTGTCTTTGGTGTGCTCGGCACGGCGGCGCTTGTGGTCTTGCTGCACGCGCTGGTCAGTGGGTTTTTCTGAGCGTTTTTGGTCGTTAACGCTAGAGTTGCTTGCGCCAGTATCTGTTAAATCTGAAGTATCCGGGCGATAAGCATGCAGCCACACCCACACGGGGGCCACGGTTTCGGGCTGAAAGGCGGCGCTGGGTGCATGGTCTGCTGCTGCATGGGCAGGAGCAGCGGCAGCACCTTGATCCAGCGTGTCGTGCAAGGCGCGCTGCACCGCGCGCTCGGTGTCAGCGGCTGCACCGCGCAGGTGGGCAGGATCGGGGCGCTGCGCCAGATGCGCTTGGGCCAGCCGCTGGTAACGCCTGCGCAGGCCAGGAAAACGCTCCAGCGCCAGCGCGGTGGCACTCAGGTTGCGGCCGATCCAGTCGGTCGCTGAAGATGCCTGTGAAAGTGGGGGCGAAAGCTCGTACAAAGGTTCGTGCGCAGGCCCATGCGCGGCGCTCAGGGCTGCCAGCCACAGGTACAAATCGCGGTTGAGCTGGCGATCATCAAACACGGCCAACACGGGTGGCAGCGCCAGCGCCTCGCCATCCAGCGCGCTGACGACGGCGCGTTCGCCCTGTCCTGCGATGCGCTCCAGCCAGGTGCGCGGCCCGCCTACTTTTTGCGCGCTGGCCGGCGCCACGCGCACCAGCGCATCGCCGCCACCGGCGCGGAACAACATCTCGATGGCGCGCTGCACCTGATCCAGCGACACCGCCGCCTGCGGGTAAGTGCGGTCAGCCGCCCGGGTGATGAAGCGGTGCCAGCGCTGACCGACCCATTCTTCCATCTCAACCTGCCGAGGTAGTGATGCGCAGCCGCAACCAGCCGCGCCGCAGGTTGCGCGCAAGCCTCAAAAGGCAGTGGAGCAAGCCCGGCCTCAGAGGGATAGTCATACCTCGAATGCGGCCAGGACGACTTCGTTCAGAGCCTCAGCCGTGTCGGCATCGTCTGTCAGCGCATCGACGATGGCCGCGCGGCACGCTGCCAACTCGGGCAGGCCGCTGGCCATCAAGCGCGCGGCCATCACCAGCAGGCGGGTACTGACGGTTTCTTCCAGATCCTGGTCGGTCAGACGGCGCAGTGCCTGCGCCAGCTTGACCAGCCGCGTGGCCAGGGCTTCATCAATGCCCGACTCGGCCGTCACGATGCGCCGCTCCACCTCAGGTGCCGGGTAATCGAACGACAGCGCCACAAAGCGCTGGCGCGTACTGGGCTTGAGGTTTTTCAGCAGGTTTTGATAGCCGGGGTTGTACGACACCACCAGCATGAATTCAGGCGCGGCCTGCAACAGCTCGCCCGTACGCTCAATGGGCAACTGGCGGCGGTCGTCAGCCAGCGGGTGCAGCACGACGGTGGTGTCCTTGCGGGCTTCGATCACCTCGTCCAGATAGCAAATGGCCCCTTGCCGCACGGCGCGCGCCAGCGGGCCATCGGCCCACACGGTGTTGCCGTCACCAATCAGGTAGCGGCCCACCAGATCAGCGGCGGTGAGATCATCGTGGCAACTTACGGTGACCAAAGGTCGCTGCAAGCGTGCGGCCATGTGCTCGACAAACCGGGTTTTGCCACACCCCGTCGGCCCTTTGAGTAGCAGCGGCAGGCGCTGCCTGAAGGCGTGCTCGAACAGCGCCGCCTCATCGCCTTGCGCAGCGTAGAAGGGGATCGCCGCCTCTTCGGTGGCCGCACTGTCGGGCATGGCGTCGCGATACATCTCAGTGATTCATGGCGCGGGATACCCCCCAGCGCGGTCGGCCGTGCAAGGGCCGCCCCGCCGCGCTGGCTGCGTCCCCCTGCCCGCCTTGGGCAGCAAGGCCAAAGCGGGGGAAAGGTACGAAGCACCACAGGGGGTGTTTCATTTTCAAACGCGCGATGAACGGCGCGCAGCGGGGCTGGGCATCAGGCCGCCACGGCGTGATTCGATGCCCGGCTCTTCAGCCGGCTCGCCGCCGATGAAGAAGCTCCACACGTACATCAGCAGGCCGATGGCAAACAGCACACCGCCAGCCAAGCGCAAGCCATAGAAGAACATGGCCTGGTCTTGCGCGGCCATGAAAGGCATGGCCCCGCTTTCAGGCAGGCGCTGCAACCACACCTGCACGATACCTGCGCCAGTCAGCGCCAGCGTCATCAGGCCCATGCCGATGGTCATGACCCAGAACGACCACATTTCCACCGATTGCGCCTTGGCGCTGTTGGCGATGCGCCCGCGCAGCGTGGGCATGGCGTAGCTGATGATGCAGATCACCACCAGCGCATACGCGCCATAAAACGCCAAGTGCCCGTGGGCTGCGGTGGTCTGGGTGCCGTGGGTGTAGTAGTTGACAAACGACAGCGTGTGCAAAAAGCCCCACAGGCCCGCGCCCACAAAGCCCATCACGGCGCAGCCCACAGCCCACAAAATAGCAGCCTGGTTGGCGTGTTCACGCCTGCGCTTTTGCACCACGCGGAAGGCGAACATGGTCAGCAGGAAGAACGGGATCGGCTCCAGCGACGAGAAGATGTTGCCAATGGGGTGCCAGTAGCCCGGCAAGCCAATGAAGTAGTAATGGTGGGCCGTACCCAAAATGCCGGTAAACAGCGCAAAGGCCACGATCACGTACACCCACTTGTCCACCACTTCGCGGTCGACGCCTGTGGTCTTGATCAACACATAAGCCAGCAGCGAAGCCAAAATCAGCTCCCACACGCCTTCCACCCACAGGTGAACCACCCACCACCAGTACATTTTGTCGCGCACCAGGTTGTGCGGGTTGGCAAAGGCAAACAAAAACAGCAACGCCAGCCCCCACAGGCCAATCAGCAAAATGGTGGTGATGGTGGTCTTGCGGCCCTTCAGGTAGGTCATGCTGACGTTGAACAACAGCGCCAGCGCCACAATCACAATCCCTATCTTGGTTGGCAAGGGCTGCTCCAGGAATTCACGCCCCATGGTCATCAGCAGGTTATTGCCCGTCATCTCGGCCAGCTTGGCGTAAGGCACCAGCAAATAGCCCAGGATGGTGGCCGCGCCCGCTGCCAGGAATATCCAGAACATGGCGATCGCCAGCTTGGGGCTGTACAGCTCGGTCTCGGCCTCTTCCGGCACCATGTAGTAAGCCGCGCCCATAAAGCCGAACAGCAGCCACACGATCAACAAGTTGGTGTGCACCATGCGGGCCACGTTAAACGGTATGGCCGGGAACAGAAAGTCGCCCCAGATGTATTGCACGCCCATCACCAGGCCAAACACGATCTGGCCCACTAACAGGGCAATGGCGGCAATGAAGTACGGCTTGGCGACCGCTTGCGATTTGTATTTGAGAATGCTTGAAGTGCTCATGTCTGTATGCTCCGCGGCTTCAGCCTTCGATGTTGGGTGGCCATTTTTCGGTATTGATACCGTTGGTCCACTTCAAAAATTCAACCAGATCGTCGAGCTGCTGCTCGCTCAGGTTGAACTGCGGCATTTGCCTGCGGCCTGGTGCGCCCGTAGGTTGCGCTTGCATCCATGCCTTGATGAAGGCGCCGCCCGACGCATCGCCACCGCGACGCTGGTACACGTTGCCCAGTTCAGGCGCAAAGTAAGCGCCCTCGCCCAGCAGGGTGTGGCAACCAATACAGTTGTTTTGCTCCCAAATGGCCTTGCCACGCACCACCGATTCGGTCATCGCTGGCTCGTTGGAGCGCTCAGGAATGCGCCCTTCCGAATGAAACACCAGGCTGATAAACACCAGAATGAAAAACAGCGACCCACCGTAGAAGATGTTGCGCGCCATCTCCTTGGTAAAGCCGCTGGATGACGGATTGCTCATGGCCTTAAACCCTCGCTCTAAAAGTTAACCTTCAGAGGGTAAGAACCACCCCTTATTCCGTCCTTAATGCATGTCAAGAACACCCTGGTGCTGCGCCGGGGCCTGAGCGGAGATGCGCCACACAAATGTGGCATCAAAAAGACACCTAGCCCAAAGGTACTTTGTTTTATGCGGCAGTGCCATCACCCCATGTTTCACGCACACGAGCCAATTTTTCCTGCAAACGCTGGCTGGACGCCACCATGCGCGCATCACGCTGCCAGTCAAGACAGGGGTTGAGCTGCAAACCAGGCTGACCACTGCCAAACAATCGTCCAGGCCGTACCGTCAGCGTGTAAAAGTCGTTCAGATGGTAATGCAGCGCCAGCGTGTGGGCATCCACTGGCCAATGCGCGTCCAGCAAGTAGCTGCAGAACATCAGGCCCAGAGTGGCTTGCGCCACCACCCGGCCCGTGTGGTCAATCAGCAAAAAATCGTTCGCCTCCTCGTACATACAGTCGTAGGACGTGATCAGCAGCGGCCCCAGGGGCGTGTCGTACTGCGCCTCAATCACATAGCCCGGTACGCCATGCGGCAGCAAATGGCCATCAGCCCACAGACGGGACTTTTTGGGCCACGAGGCATAGTCGCCTTCGTGCTGTTCGATGCGATAGCGCTGGATAGGTGTCATGACAACAGCCGGTTTGCCCCCATGATGCCATGCCGCGCCGGTGCTACAAGTCAGCCTTTCATGGGTCAGTTTTCGTGGGCGTGCATGCCATCGTGCTCATGGCTGGCGCAGCATCCTGGCTCAACCGCTGCTGCGGTTGTGGTACTGCCGCCGCGCAACTCAGCCCACGCCTGCCGCCCCACCGCCCATGCACCGGTAATGCCCAGCAGCGCCATCAGCGCCGCCACCATCAAATCCGGCCAGGCCGTGCCGGTGCCCAACACGCCCAACGCCGCCAGCGCCACCGCCACATTGCCAATGGCATCGTTGCGTGAGCAAATCCAGACCGAACGCATATTGGCGTCGCCCGAACGGTAGTGGTACAGCAGCCACGCCACCGCCACATTGGCCACCAGCGCCAGCGTGGCCACGACGCCCATGGTCATCGCCTCAGGCACTATGCCGCCGCGCACCGACCACGCTGCCCGCCCCAGCACAAACACACCAAAAGCGGCCATGCACGCGGCCTTGAACAGCGCCGCCTTGGCCCGCGTGGCCAGCGCCATGCCCAGCACCGCCAGCGACAGGCCGTAATTAACCGCATCGCCAAAAAAATCAATCGCATCGGCCAGCAACGCCACCGACCCCGCCGCCCAGCCCGCCAGCAGCTCTACCCCAAACATGGCGGCATTGACCACCAGCGCCACCCACAGCACGCGGCGGTAGCGTGGATTGTTGCCTGGTGATACAGGGGCGCAGCACGATGCGGACATGGTTTTAGCCTTTCAGAATCAACACACCACCATTGAAAACCCTATAGTCGCTACAAGGTCAAGCCCCTACCCAAAACACCAGCAACTGCCCACAAGCAACTGCCTCGGACACTGTCATGAAGATTGGAGAACTCGCCACCCGCGCCGACTGCGACGTACAAACCGTGCGCTATTACGAACGCGAGGGCCTGCTTGATGCGCCCGAGCGCGACGCCTCAGGCTACCGCGCCTACGCCGATCAGCACTTGGCGCGCCTGCAGTTTGTGCGCCACTGCCGCGCACTGGACATTCCGCTGGCCGACATCCGCCAATTGCTGGCCTACGCCCGCACGCCGCGCCAGTCGTGCCAGGACGTGAACGCGCTGCTGGACGAGCACATCGTGCGCGTACAGCGCCAGGTGCAGTCCCTGACCGCGTTGCAAACCCAACTGGTGGCCCTGCGCCAGCAATGCCAGGGTGCTGCTGGCGGACAAGACTGCGCCATCATCGACGCCTTCATGAGCGCGCCCGGCGACCACGCATGCGCCTGCCATCCGTCCGATCAAGGGTCTCTAACCAGACCGATTATGTGACCCAATAATTCTTCTAATAGCTGGCAACGCTTGCTGTACTTACGCAGAAGCCAAGTTTGCTTCAAATCACAAAGCCTCAATCCCGGCTGCGCGCACGATAGACCAACCACGCATAAAAGCCCCCAAACACTGGTGCCGCAAAGATGGAGAAGTAGGCCAACAGCACGACGATGCCATAAGACAAATCGTTGGCCGAGCGCTGCTCGGGCTGGATGCCCGCCATGATGGAAAACACCACATGCTCCAGGTTGAGCACCGTCAGCGTCACCACAATCAACGTCAGCGGCAGCAGCGTGGCCACCACCACCGCCCCCCACGACAGCCCCGCCAGCCGTCGCAAAAACCAGAACAGCAACGCCACCCGCCACAGCGCCACCACTGCCAAAAACCAGGCATTGGCCGCCTGCGCCTCAGGCAGCGGCATGAAGCGCTCGACCGGAATGGCGTAAAACACCGCTGGCGGTGAGGTCAACGTGATAAAGATCAACACATTGCGATACGACCAGCGCTGCGGCTTGAGCGGAGCCAGCAGCACCCACAGCACCAGCGCCAGACAAAACACATAGACCACCGAACCCAGCCCCAGGTGCTGCCACAGCAAGGCACGCGGGTTGTCCCAATAGCGGCCCACCCCCGCCAACCACGTGATCCCTAGGCCAAAAGCCAGATAGGCCCGCCAATGCGCACCGATGGCAGGCGACGGCGACCGAAAAGTCAGCACGCGCCAGGCATCGCAGGCCACGGTGCCGATACCGAATGAAGGTGCGGTCATATCAAGGTGCTGGTGGCTGCCCTAGTAATATCAATTTGATAGCTATTAGCGAAATGCTGACAAGTGCCGTCGGCATTTAATTTGCACTCACAGCCCCCGACTCAGCCCACCACCCGCGCCAGCGTCAGCAACACCAGCAGCAGCAGCCACAGCGCCACCATGCGCCACAGCAAACCAATCACCTGGCTGAAGTGCGCCGGGCTGGGCGCATCGCCGGGCAAGGGCTGGGCCGCCGCGGCGAGCGTCGTTCCCAATGGCCCATCACCTTCCACGGCGGACGGCGCTTTCAAGGCGTTGTCGCCCAGGCGCACGCCCAGCGCACCGGCAGTGGCGGCCAGCACCACGCCATCGTTGCCATCGGCAAAGCGGTGGGCGTGGTTGCGCCAAACCTCGATGGCTTCTTCAAAACTGCCTACCATGGCCATGCCCAGTGCGGTGGCCCGAGCGGGCAGCCAGTTGACGGCCTGCCATGCCTGCTGGGCCGCACTGACCAGTGCCGGGCTGACCGGCTGCTGCCCGGTGCGTGCCTTGTGCGGCCAGTAGCGCCGTGCAAATTCGGCGTTGCGAAACAGTACGGCCCCCGCTGGCCCTAACCCCAGCATGGCCGACAGACAAAACCACAGCAGCACGCCAAACACATGGCTGTGGGCGGCCAGCACCGAATGCTCGATCACGCGACGCGCCACGTCGCTACGCGGCAGCGCGCTGACGTCCACCTGCTGCCAGCGTGCCAGCAACTGGCGGGCGCGCGCGTCATCGCCCGCTTCCAGCGCGTCGCGAATACCGGTGAAGTGGTGGCTGAACTGCCGAAATCCCAGCGTCAAATACAACATCCACACCGTCCAGGCCAGCGCCAGCGGCCAGCCCACCAACCAGTCCAGCAGCCTGCCCACTGCGGCGGCGGCCAGCGCTGGGGCCACCACGGCCAGCGTCCAGGCCAGCCAGCCATGCGACACGCCGCCAGCGTCCACGTTCTGGCCCACCGCGCGCACCCAGTGGCGCAAACCCACCGTGGCCAGATTGCCCGCCGCCAGCGGGCGAACCTGCTCCAGCAGCAGCGCGATGACGATTGCAAACAAGGCCATGGCCGGAATGATAGCCACGCCAGACCGCAGGCCATGCCAAGCCTACGTTGATGCCATTCAGGCGCTCAAAAACCGATAAAAGTTGCGCAGCATGCCCGCCGTGGCCCCCCAGATGAAGTGCTCCACCGCGTGGCCTGACATGGGGCCTAACGCGGGCGGCGACTCGCCTGCCGCCGCATCAGCGCGCGCAGGGGCCACATACGGCATGGAAAACCATTCGCGTACCTGACCTTCCCAGTCCATCTGATGGCGGCGGTGGTGTGCAGGGTTCATCAAAAAAGCCAAAGGCACCTCAAACGCACAGGCCACTTCGCCCGGATTGGGGCGCAACACAAAACCTTCGCGCACCAAGGCCACCACGGGCGTGACGGTGAATTGCGAGCCGGTCACGTAAGCGGGCAACTCGCCAATCACGTCGACAAAACGGCGCGCCAGAGCCACTTCTTCCTCCGCCTCGCGCAAGGCGGCATCAGCGGCATCGACATCGGCCTTGTCCACCTTGCCGCCCGGAAAAGCAATCTGCCCCGAATGGGTGGACAAATGGGCCGTGCGCTGTGTCAACAGCACAGTCAGTCCATCAGCACGCTGCACCAGCGGCACCAGCACGGCAGCGGCAGCGGGCGGGCGATCCATGAAGCGGGGTTCGCGCCGCACCTCGGGCTGCCAGACGGGCGGACGGGCAAAGCGCTGGCGCAAGGCTCCTGGCGTCAGGCGCTCGATGGTCACGGGCGGCAAATGATCGTCCACCGCCGCCACCGGCACCTGACGCGGGTCAAAACTGGGGAGCGTGAAGGCTGGTTGTTGCATCACGCCACTCTACCGCGCTGCACGAAAGCCAGGCAGAGCAGCCATGAAAAACCGCCTGGTGCAACAAGCGCAACAGGCGGCGTGTGAGTGATCAGTCCAAAGACTGAGCGCTGAATACAGCAGATCAGGCGGCGTTGCTGGCCTGCTTGGCCACGCGGCTGGGCAGCTTTTCCTTGATGCGGGCCGACTTGCCAGAACGCTGGCGCAGGTAATACAGCTTGGCGCGGCGTACATCGCCACGGCGCTTGACTTCGATGCCGGCAATCAGCGGGCTGTAGGTCTGAAACGTGCGCTCCACGCCTTCGCCGCTGGAGATCTTGCGCACCGTAAAGCCACTGTTCAGGCCGCGGTTGCGCTTGGCAATCACCACGCCCTCATAAGCCTGCACGCGCTTGCGGCTGCCTTCCACCACGTTCACGCTGACGATCACGGTGTCGCCCGGGGCAAACTCGGGGATCTTCTTGCCGAGGCGCTCGATTTCCTCTTGCTCGAGGGTCTGGATCAGGTTCATTTCAGTCTTCCGACTTCGATCAGTGCACGCGCTACGCTAGGGGCGGCGGCTTCTGGGCGAGCTATTGAAGCCACCCGTAAGCTGTTGATTTGAGAGCGATTTTTGCAAGCTCAGGAGCTTGCCCCCGCATCTCGTGCCGCGGCCGGCAGAGGATCGAAAAGCCTTTGATTATATGCAATTTTGGCACGCCGGCCGAGCACGCCCGCCCTAAGCTGTCCACGGTGCCTGGCGATCCGGCTGCAGTTGGTACTGTTTGATGGCTGCGACGCAAACCTGGGCATCCAGGCTGCCGCGCTGGCGCAGTGCCGTCACCTGCCCCCGCACCCCACTGGCAAAGCCATGCAGTTGCACCGGCAGGTCGTCCAGCAGGTGCAGCGCCTGCCGCGCCAGGTCGCGCAGCGCCAGGCCAGCTGCGGTCGGCTCGACCCCGCGCGCGCGTGCCGGATCAGCAGCGGCGTGGCCAGCAGTTCCTCCAGCTCCGCGATGCGGCGGCTGATGGCCGCCGCCGCCAGGTATTCGCGCTCGGCGGCGGCGGCAATCGAGCCGGTCTCGACGACGGCGACGAAGACTTGCAATGAAACGGGGTCGATGCGCATCAGAGTCCCATTCTGCCCCATCGCCGTGCCGGACGAACCACCGGCTGCGGCGTCAAATGGACAGGCTGTCGCCTTGCACCTGCCGCAGCAGCGCCTCATCCGCGGCCGACAGGCGCCCGTCGGCGCGCGCGGCGGCGATCAGATCCGGGCGGTGCCGCACCGTCAGCGCCAGCCGCTGGGCGCGCCGCCACTGCTCGATCTGCGTGTGGTGGCCCGACAGCAGCTCGGCCGGCACGCGCTGGCCGCCCCAGGCTTCGGGGCGGGTGTAGTGCGGGCAGTCCAGCAAACCGTCCAGGGCCGGATTGAAGCTGTCGGCCTGGTGGCTGCCTTCGTCGTTCAGCACGCCAGGCTGCAGGCGTGCCACGGCGTCCAGCAGCGCCAGCGCGGCGATCTCACCGCCCGACAGCACGAAGTCGCCCAGGCTGATCTGCGCATCGACATGCCTGTCGATGAAGCGCTGGTCAATGCCCTCATACCGCCCGCAGACCAGGATGGCACCGCGCACGTCCGCGGCCCAGCGCTCAACCATGGTGTGGCGCAGCACCTCGCCGATGGGCGAGAACAGCAGCACCGGCGCTGCCTGGCCGGGCGCGTCGGCGCGGTCGGCACGGATGGCGGCCAGGCAAAGCGCCAGCGGCTCGGCCAGCATCACCATGCCGGGGCCACCGCCAAAGGGGCGGTCGTCGACGCGGCGGTAGTTGCCCTCGGCGTGCTCGCGCGGGTTCCACAATTTCAAGTCAATTTGGCCGCTGGCATAGGCGCGGCGTGCAATACCAGCTTCCAAAAAAGGAGCGAAAAGCTCAGGAAACAGGGTGATGACGTCAAAACGCATGGGTTTGCTGGCAGTGCCTGGTGCGCCTTACTGCACCGAACCCGGCTGGGGCGATTGCTGCTCTGCCGGGGTGAACAGTCGCGCCACATCCACGGCGTCAAAGCGCTCTTGCTGGCCGCAAAAATCGCAGCCCACTTCGACTTGACCTTGCTCGGCCAAGATCGAATCCAGCTCGCCCTGCCCCAGCCCTTTGAGCATGGCGGCCACACGCTCGCGGCTGCACGAGCAGGCAAAGCGCGGCCCTTGCACGCCCATTTGCGGTGGAAAGCGCAACAGCTTTTCCTCCCAGAACAGGCGGCGCAAGATGGTGTCAGCATCCAGCCCCAGCAGTTCTTCGCGCTTCAAGCTGCGCGCCAGCACGGCGATGCGGTCAAAGTCGTCTTCTTCGCCCGCATCATCTGCATCGTCGCGCACCACATTGCTTTGCGACAGGTTGGTTTCGCCCTGCACGGGCAGGCGCTGGATCAGCAGGCCCGCGGCCACTTGCTCATCGGCTGCCAGCACCAGCACGGTGTCAAGCTGCTCGGACTGGCGCATGTAATGTTCCACCATGCCCGACAGGCTGCGCAGCGGCGCACCCGCCTCGTCCACCAGCGGCACCACGCCTTGATAAGGTTGCTGGCCGTGTTCACGGCGGGCCGGATCAAGTGTGATGGCGCAGCGCCCTTGGCCATGTGCGTTCACCAGTTGATCCACCCGCGCACCGGGCGACACAGTCCCCACCACCGAGGCGGTGGCGCGCAGGCGCAAATCGGTCTGCACTTCGGCCACGGCCACTTTGACCGGGCCATCGCCAAAAATCTGCAAGATCAGCGCACCGTCGAACTTGATGTTGCCCTGCATCAGCACGGCGGCAGCGGCCATTTCGCCCAGCATCTCGGCCACTGCGGGCGGATAGGCCCCGGTTTGCGTGTTGGCGGCGCGGCGGCGCAGCAGCTCTTGCCAGGCATCGGTCAAGCGCACCAGTTGACCGCGCACCGGCAGGCCGTCGAAGATGAATTTGTGCAGTTCAGACATGAGCAACTATGTGGGGCGTGCGCTGGCTGGATTCAAGCGTCTGGCCAGCAGTTATGGCCTTTACGGCCTCACGCCGACAGCTTGTTCAAGGTGGCGCGAAACAGCCGTGCATTGTCGATGTAATGCTGGGCGCTTTGGCGCAAGCCCTCCATCTGCTCCGGCGTCAATTGGCGCACCACCTTGGCGGGAGCACCCACAATCATGCTGCCGTCAGGAAACTCTTTGCCTTCAGTCACCAGTGCGCCAGCGCCCACCAGGCAGTTGTTGCCAATCTTGGCTCCATTGAGCACCACCGCACCAATGCCGATCAGCGACTCGTCGCCAATCGTGCAGCCGTGCAGCATGACCTTGTGGCCCACAGTCACGTGGCGGCCAATCGTCAAGGGCATGCCGTGGTCGGCGTGCAGCACGCTCAGGTCTTGAATGTTGCTGCCTTCGCCAATGGTCATGCTCTCGGTGTCCCCGCGCAGCACGCAGCCAAACCACACACTGGCTTCTGGCCCCAGGGTGACGTGGCCCATCACCTCGGCCGATTCGGCAATCCAGGCGGTGGAATCGATCTGCGGCACTTTGCCATCCACTTCGTATACAGCCATGCTTGGGGTCTCCTCGATCAATTCCAGGGGCGAGAAAACATACCCTTATAGGGAAGGACATACGTACCCTGGCCTTGCAGGCGCTTTGCACTTCAGATTTGGATCAAAAGATAGCTTTAGCGCTTGATTTAAAGGAGCAGGCAGCTACAAAAAAAATAGCAATCGAAAGCACTATCACCGCCCCGCCCCAACTGCCGGGCCGCCCAGACCGGCCCGAGCTGATCGCCCCGGCCGACGTACCCCAGCGCAGCGTACACACCGCCGAAGGGCGGGCGGCGCTGATCCACGCCATTTGCCACATTGAATTCAACGCCATCAACCTGGCGCTTGACGCCGTGTGGCGCTTTGCCGGTATGCCCGAAGCGTTTTACCGCGACTGGCTGCGCGTGGCGACTGAGGAAGCTAGGCACTTTCAACTGTTGCGCCAACACTTGCGCACGGCGCTGGGCCACGATTACGGCGATTTTCCGGCCCACAACGGCCTGTGGGCGATGTGCGAAAAAACCAGCGGCGACATTACCGCCCGCATGGCGCTGGTGCCGCGCACGCTGGAAGCGCGCGGGCTGGACGCCACCCCGCTGATCCAGGCCAAGCTGCGCGCTGTGGGCGCGCCCGATGCACTGGTCGCCTGCGACATTCTGGACATCATCCTGCGCGATGAGGTGGGCCACGTGGCCATTGGCAACCACTGGTACGGCTGGCTGTGCACACGCCAACAGCTGAACCCAATGGCCCATTACCGCGTGCTGGCCCGTCAGTACCAGGCCCCGCGCCTGAAGCCGCCCTTCAACAAGGACGCACGCTTGCAAGCCGGTTTTTCACTGGCCGAGCTGGATGAGCTGGCGCGCTGACTACACCCGTAAAAGAACAACGCCGCACAAAACCCGAAGGTCTTGCGCGGCGTGGTGCCAGGTTTTGGGTCTGCCCGGTCAACGCTGTCGCGCCACCAGGCAACAGGTGCCCATCACGTCAGTTCTGGACGCCGCTGGGCACTTGGTAGCCGTGCTCGATGGCTTGACGCAGCTCGGCGCGCACTTCAGCGCGGCTCTGGTCGCTGTACCCGCCTTGCACCTGGGCCACGGTTTGCTCACCAGCAGCGGGGCGGTTTTGAATGGCTTCGGCACGCACTTCAGCGCGGGTCAAGGTCGAGCCGACGGCAGGCGGGTTGAGAAACAGCGGGCCAACACCCGACTCAGGCATTTGCGATGCGGCGAAAGCACTGCCCGACAAGGCAGCCAGAGCGACGATGGAAGACAGGGTGATGTTTTTGATGTTCATGATGATTTCCTTAAAAAGCCAAAGGGTTGCACGTTTCAAGCGGTCAACAGGGTTTGAAGCGCATCGGACCAATATCTGGTTGATGGCTTTGGGGTCTGTCCCGCTTGTCATGACTGGCCCCATGACCGTTACTTTGCGCTTTTCATAAAGGCAAAGAAAGCGGTTGAATAGAATATGACTATTTCTATTCAAGAAATAATGGACTCGCTTGATCTGATCCAGACTTTCCGTGAAGTGGCACGGCGCGGCAGCTTTTCCGGCGCGGCGCGCGCGCTCGATATGTCACCCCCCAACGTCAGCAAGTATGTGGCGGCGCTGGAGCAGCGCTTTGGCGTGCGGCTGTTCAACCGCACCACGCGCAAAGTCTCGCTGACCGACGCGGGACAACTGTTGTACGAGCGCACCGGCCCCGTGCTGGAGCTGGTGCAAATGACCCAGGGCGAGCTGCTGGAGCGCGCCATCAAACCCAGCGGACGGCTCAC
Source organism: Ottowia sp. (assembly GCF_047975795.1). GTDB lineage: Bacteria > Pseudomonadota > Gammaproteobacteria > Burkholderiales > Burkholderiaceae_C > Ottowia. The sequence continues at coordinate 84,956 of NZ_JBKEEE010000047.1, forward strand.
CGTGTCCGCCCCGCCGCGCCTGATGCACACGCCCCTGCCCGCAATGCTGGGGCGCTTTCTCACCCAGCACCCAGCCGTCACCTTGCGCCTGCAACTCACCAACCGCGTGGTTGATTTGGTAGAAGAAGGCGTGGACATCGGTCTGCGCATCGGCCCCATCCCCGACGCCAGCATGATCGTGCGCCGCCTCACCCCAGTCACACTCACCGTAGCGGCCACCCCGGCCTATTGGCAGATGCACGGCGTGCCGTCACACCCGCGCGAGCTGCTCACCCACCACACGCTGGCCGCCGCCTTGCACGACGCAGTCCCCGTATGGCATTTCAGCGACCACGGCAAACCCCTGGCCGTGACGGTGCAGCCGCGCGTGGTGGCCTCTGACAACGAACCCTTGCTCACACTGGTGCAACAAGACCTGGGCGTGGTCTACATGCCCACCGCCGCCTTGATAGAGCACCTGGACAACGGCACCTTGCAGGCCGCACTGACCGAGTTCATGCCGCGCGATATCTGGTTGTACGCCGCCTATGCCCAGCGCCGCCACAACAGCGCCGCCATGGCTTCAATGCTAGACTTTTTAGAGCAAGAAACCAAACGTCTGATTGGTGAACACCGATACGTTGTCTCTCATCACACAGCACAAAACTTGAAATCTTAAAAGCCCACCCGATTCAGGTGGCGCAAGCCAGAGTCAGTCGGTCAACCACCGGCAGGGGTGTTTTGATGAATTCCCGGCCCAGCCGCTGCAATGCAGCGCGTCAAGGACTGTGAAATGGTGGAAAATAGCGCGTTTTGCGGCCAAGCCGCACATTGTGCTTTCTCTCTTATCTCACCACAGCAAAGGATCTCATCATGGGCAGCAAACTCGTCACTGAAGCCATGCGCAAAGCCACGCCACCCCTGCCAGGCGCACCCACCATCAAGCAAGGTGCCGGGCAGCGCAAAAGCCTGGAGCGCGGAGCGCACACGCGCAGCAAGAAAAACCCTGGCAAGCGCCCGCACCAGGGTTGAGGGCTGGTATCGCGCTCAACGCGCTACAACTGCTCAATCAATCCAAGCGCCTTACGGGGCGCTTTTTCTTTTTAAAAATCATCACTGGCCCCAACGGCCATGCTTTCAAACCGGGTCAGCGCATTCAGGAAGGTCAGCTTGACGGTGCCGGTGGGGCCGTTGCGCTGCTTGCCGATGATGATTTCGGCCACACCGGGTTCACGTGACTCTTTGTTGTAGTACTCGTCGCGGTAGATAAACATAATGATGTCCGCATCCTGCTCGATGGCACCGGACTCACGCAAGTCGCTCATCATGGGACGCTTGTCGTTGCGCTGCTCCACACTGCGATTGAGCTGCGACAGCGCGATCACCGGGCATTGCAACTCCTTGGCCAGTGCCTTGAGGCCCCGCGAAATTTCGCCCAGCTCGGTCGCGCGGTTTTCATCGCTGGAACTGCTGCCGCTCATCAGCTGCAAGTAGTCCACCACGACCAGGCCCAGTTTGCCGCACTGGCGCGCCAGCCGACGGGCATTGGCGCGCAGCTCAGAAGGTGTCAGGCCTGGTGTTTCGTCGATGTGCAGGCTCACTGTGCGCAAGCGCTCAATGGCTTCGGTCAGGCGCGGCCATTCTTCGTCGTTCAGCTTGCCGGTGCGCAGATGGCTTTGATTGATGCGGCCAATCGAGCCGACGATACGCACCGCCAGTTGCGCCGCACCCATCTCCATCGAAAACACGGCAACTGGCAACCCTTCGTTCAGCGCCACGTGCTCGGCGATGTTGATGGCCAATGCGGTCTTGCCCATCGACGGGCGTGCCGCCAGCACCACCAAATCGCCCGCCTGCAAGCCTGCGGTCATGCGGTCAAGGTCATAAAACCCTGTGGGCACGCCTGTCACGTCGTTGGGGTTGTCGGCCATTTCCTGCACGCGGTCAAGCAGCTGCACCACCAGCTTGTCCATGGGCTGAAAGCCCTGCTTCATGCGCGAGCCTTCTTCGCCAATGTGGAAAATCTTGGATTCGGCCTCGTCCAGAATCTTGTCCACCGCCTTGCCCTGGGTGTTGAAAGCGCTGGTAGCGATCTCGTCACTGGCCGACACCAGCTTACGCAGCACCGAGCGCTCGCGCACGATTTCGGCGTAGCGACGAATATTGCTGGCACTGGGCACGTACTGGGCCAGCGAATTCAGGTAAGCCACCCCCCCGACTTCATCGCCCTTACCCTGGCGTTGCAGCTCTTCATAGACGGTGATGATGTCGGCTGGCTTGTTCTCATTGATCAATTTGCCGACCACGGCAAACACCAGCCGGTGTTCGTAACGGTAGAAGTCCGAGTCGATCAGCAGGTCGGCCACCCGATCCCACGCGCCGTTGTCCAGCAGCAAGCCGCCCAGCACACTGGATTCAGCCTCGATCGAATGTGGGGGAATGCGTAACTGGGCGATCTGGGGATCGACAGGCAAGTCAGCGCCAAAGTCGGCGTAACTGGGGGGTAAAACAGCGGACATGCAAGCGGTAAAGAAGTGATAACGGCCCGTTTTTGAAAGCGGTCAACAATGAACGACAACGGTCAACGCATGGTACGCGGCGTGCGGCCACCTGTCATGGCAAAACCCTGTGGAAAAACAGTGCGATTGCAGTGGGTAACGCAATGAAAATCCGTGGATACCAGTGGATAAAGAAAGCGCCAAAAAACAAACCGCCTCGCCTGAGCAGGCGGGCGGTTTAGGAGTGTCGAAAGACTGAGGCGCTGCAACAGCGCCAGCCAGCCAGAGCAATTAGGCGGTTTCGCCGTAGATCGATACCGTGATTTCAGCATCCACGTCGGTGTGCAATGACACCTGCACGGCGTTGTCGCTGACGACTTTGATCGGCCCATTCGGCAAGCGAACCTGCGACTTGTGCACGTCAAAGCCTTGTTTTTTCAGCTCATCGGCAATGTCGTGGTTGGTGACCGAACCAAACAGGCGGCCATCCACACCCGCTTTCTGAGTGAGCTTGATGGTTTGTCCATTGAGTTTTTCGCCCACGGCCTGGGCTGCCGCCAGCTTTTCAGCGGCCTGCTTTTCCAGCTCGGCGCGGCGTGCTTCGAATTCAGCTTTGGCCGCTTCAGTGGCGCGACGGGCACGACCTGAAGGAATCAGGTAGTTGCGTGCGTAGCCGTCCTTGACTTTGACGATTTCGCCCAGATTGCCCAGGTTGATGACTTTGTCCAGAAGAATGATTTGCATGGTGAATTTCCCTTCCGGCTTTAGACGCGGTGCTGGTCGCTGTACGGCAACAGCGCCAGAAAACGCGCGCGCTTGATGGCGGTATTGAGCTGGCGCTGGTAGATGGCGCGCGTGCCGGTCAGGCGCGCCGGCACGATCTTGCCGTTTTCGCTGATGAAGTCGCGCAGCGTGTCGATGTCCTTGTAGTCGATCTCGTCCACGCCTGCCACCGTGAAACGGCAAAAGCGCTTGCGCTTGAACAGCAGCGACTGGCTGTTGCGCTTGGGACGCTTGTCCTTGTTGAATTTTTTGAACGTGGCCATTTATAAGGCTCCTTGAAACTGGTTTTGTTGAAAATCCTGGATATGAAGCAGCACTGATTTGAGATGGCGCGGGCTGGACAGAAAGCCGGTAAAGCACCAGCATGATCCAACCGTTTGCTTGCCAAGCCGTTCGGCTGTAGCGCCTATGGCGACCGCCTTAAGCACCACTTTCACCTGTCGCAACTGGTCTGCCTCTTGCTGTACCGACTCGTGTTCAAGCCGGATATCCAGCGCAGGCAAACCCGCTGGTGTGTAACGGGGCGCACTCAACTCGACAATACGGGCCGACAGACGTACAACGTTCACGCCATTGGGCCGCGCCGCCGCATCAATCAGTGGCTGGCCTCCGTTTGCTGGGCTTTGCGGGCCTCTTCGCGCTCAACGGTTTTCATCATTGACGAAGGGGCGGTGTCGGCCTTTTTCTTTTGAACGGTGAGGTGGCGCAGCACGGCATCGTTGAACTTGAAAGCGTGCTCAAGCTCTGCCAGCACGGACTGATCGGCCTCGATGTTCAGGCACAGGTAATGCGCCTTGGCCAGCTTGTTGATCTGGTAAGCCAGTTGGCGGCGACCCCAGTCTTCTTCGCGGTGGATCTTGCCGCCACCGGCGGTGATCATGCCTTTGTAGCGCTCCAGCATAGCTGGCACCTGCTCGCTTTGATCCGGATGGATCAACAAAATGATTTCATAGTGACGCATGAACGCTCCTTATGGATCGAAACACCCTAGCTGCACGGCACTGTGAATCAGTCCGCGCACCAAAGCAAAAACCGCCCCCGGCGTCAGGATCAGGGTGCGGCAAGGAAACCCAAAATTATAGCGGGATTGACCTGCCCGGTGCCAGGCTCAATCCCTTGGCATTACTTCAGCCGCGCCAGCCGCTCACGGCCGGCCTGCGCCGCCTCGGACTGCGGGTAGGTTTTGACCAGCGACTCCAGTGACGTTCGGGCCGCGCGCGTGTCTTTCATCTCGATTTGGCAATTGGCAATCGACAGCATGGCTTCGGGCGCGCGCTGGTGGTTGGGGGCTGCCGTCAGCAAAGCCCTGAAGTTGGTGATGGCCTCTTTATAGTCGCGTGTGGCGTACTGTGCATTGCCCAGCCAGAACAACGCCGATGGTGCCAGGTTGCTGCGCGGATAGCGCTTGATAAACCCTGCGAAGCCCGTTTGCGCTGCCTTGAAGTCACCTGCACGAAACACAGCCAGCGCAGCGTCAAACTCCTGCCGTTCGCTGCCTGTTGCAGCCGTTGCTGCATCACCGTTGATCACCTGCTCATCAGGTGCACCACCCGACTCCAGTTTGCTCAGCCGCTCTTGCAGCGTCTGCTGACTGCTTGCCTGGGTGCGTTTGAGTTCCGCAAGTTCACGGGTCAACTGCTCCTCAGAACCCACGGCCCGGGCCAGTTCGCCGCGCAGTGATTCGATTTGCTGCTGCAAATCCAGCATGCTGCGGCGCATTTGGGCGTTGTCATCCACCAGACGGTTTTGCGCCGTGACGGCCTGATCAAACCGCTGGCGCAAATCCAAAATGGCCTGCCGCGCCTGGTCATCACCAAAAATTTGCGCCTGCGCCGCCTGCCCTGTGGCCAGCAGCGCCAAAGTCATCAGACAGGCGTGGGCTGTTTTACGCGCTTGCACTGTGCTTTGGCTCAACGGTAGCGCAACTCAACGCGCCGGTTCTGCGAATAAGCGTCTTCTGAGCTGCCCATGACGGCAGGCTTTTCCTCGCCAAAGCTCACCGCCTCCACCTGGGCATCGCTGGCACCCACCAGCGTCAACGCGCGGCGCACGGCTTCAGCGCGCTTTTGACCCAGTGCCAGGTTGTATTCGCGGCTGCCGCGCTCGTCGGTATTGCCTTCCAGCGACACAAAACGTCCCCGGTTGGCCTGCAAAAAACGGGCATGCTGATCGACCAGACCCTGGTATTCAGGATTGACCGAAAAGCTGTCGTAACCAAAGTAAATGACGCGTCCGACGCCTGACGGGCCTTGCGCATCGGACTCCATGCCACCAGCCTGTACGGGCGTAACCGTGCTTTCGCCTGCGCCTTGCGTGGTTGCGCCACCCGTGCCTGCACCATTGGCACCCGCGCCTTCAATGGGCGGATCCATCTTGACGCTGCTGCCGCAACCGGCCAGTACGACCGTCATAGCGGCCACCATCATGTAATGCTTAAAGTTCATCCTGCTTCTCCTGCAATGAAAATTTGAAACCATTCAAAAAAGCCCCGCCATTGACCGGGAACCACCACGAAACTCAAAAATCTTGGCCATCAGCGCTGATACGGGCCCCAGGAAGGCTCCCTGATATCACCGCCCTTGCCCGCCAGCCGGGCTTTGATCTTGCCGTCCACCGTGGTGGTCATCAACGTATCCCGCCCCCCCTGACGGGTGGCGTACACGATCAAACGGCTGTTGGGTGCAAAGCTCGGGTTTTCGTCCTCGCTGGTGTCCGTTACCGCCGTGACGTTGCCTGAGGCCAGATCCATCACATGCAGCTTAAAGCCACCCGTGCGCGAGATGTAGGCCAGCCAACGACCATCCGGGCTGATCGTGGGCGACACGTTGTAGCTGCCACTGAAGGTCACGCGCTGCGCACTGCCGCCGCCTGCGGGCATACGGTAAATTTGCGGCGCACCGCCCCGGTCGCTGACAAAGTAAATACTGCTGCCATCGTGCGAAAACACTGGCTCGGTATCAATGCTGGACGACTGCGTCAAGCGCCGGGGGTCTCCCCCGCTGGCGCTGATCAGATAAAGCTGCGAGCCACCATCGCGCGACAAAGTCACGGCCAGGCTGCGCCCGTCCGGCGACCAGGCGGGGGCGCTGTTGGAGCCGCGAAAGTTGGCCAGCAAACGCCTGCGTCCGGTGGACACGTCGTGCACATAAATCACCGGCTTGCGCGCCTCGAACGACACATAGGCCAGTTGCGTGCCGTTGGGCGACCAGGCGGGCGAAATGATGGGCTCGGGGCTGGACAGCGCGCCCTGGGCATTTTCGCCATCCGAATCGGCCACCCACAGCGTGTAGCGGCTGCCCGCCTTGGTGACGTAGGCCAAGCGGGTCGAAAACACGCCTTTTTCACCCGTCAGCTTTTCGTAGATGTAATCGGCGATCTTGTGCGCCGCCAGCCGCAAATCGGCCTGCGGCACCACATAGCCCTGGCCACCCGAATCCTGCCCGCGCACCACGTCCCACAGGCGAAAGCGCGCATCCCAGCGCCCATCGGGCAGGCGGTTGATGCTGCCGCCTGCCAGTGCATCGGCCGTGCGCTGGCGCCAGAACGACATATCGGGGCGCGATGTTTCGTCCATCGGCTGGCCGCTGGAGTCGACCACGCGGAACATGCCGGTGCGTTCCAGGTCGGCACGCACGATGGCGCTGATTTTTTGCGGCGCGGCATCTTCCCCGCGAAAAGGCACCAGCGCAATGGGCAATTGGGTCAAGCCCACGCCAGAGACTTCCACACGAAACTGCGCCCATACAGGCGCAGAACAAGTCCAGGCCAACGCGCCCAGCAAGGCGCGGCGTGAAGGATGGGGAATAACTGGCGGATCAGAAGGCAGGTTCATAAAGGGTCGATGCAAAGGGCAGGCAACAAAACACGCGTTCAAACGGGGATAGAGAGATAGCGCTCACCCAAACCCGACAATGGTAACAAGCTGGCGCGATACTCCGTTTCAAACTGTGCATTGGTGAGGCGCTTTTGTGTGAAGTTCCCGCGCATTCGTAGAATGCCCTCACCCTGATTGCCGTGCCCATGCCTTCACCCGCTCCCCCTTCCTCATCGTCCGCCCCATCGCCAGCGCCTTCTCCTGCATCTTCTTGCGCACAGCAGCCGCTGTGGCAGCGTCTGCGGCGGTTGTGGGCTTATTTCAGCGAATACCGCCTGGGCTGGGTGATTGCCGTGCTGGGCACCTTGATCAGCGCGCTGACTGAAGCTTCTATCCCCATGCTGCTCAAGCCCTTGCTGGACGATGGCTTTACCCGTGGCACGCTGGCTTTCTGGACGGTTCCGGTCACTATCGTGGGACTATTCGCCTTGCGCGGCTTTGCCCACTTTGGCAGCCAGTATGCGTTGGCCCGCATTGCCAATGACGGCATGGTCAAACTGCGCCGCCAGTTGTTTGACCGTTTGCTGACGGCTGAGCTGTCTTTGTTCTCGCGCCAGTCGGCCAGCCAGTTGTCCAACACCATCGTGTACGAAGTGCAAACCGGCTCTACCTTGCTGGTCAACGCCTTGCTGAATCTGGCGCGCGACAGCTTCACGGTGCTGGCGCTGATGACGTACCTGCTGGTGCTGAACTGGTCGCTCACGCTGGTGGTGCTGACGCTGGTGCCGGTGGTGGCCACGATCATGAAAGTGATGTCCCGCCGCCTGTACCGCTACACACGCCAAAGCCAGGCCACCACCGACGAGCTGGCCTACGTGGTGGAAGAAAACGTGCTGGCCCACCGCATGGTGCGCCTGCATGGCGCGCAGACCCAGCAATCAGGGCGTTTTGCTGAACTCAGCCGCCATCTGCGCGGCTTGTCGATCAAGGCTGCCAGCGCCTCTGCCGGTGTCATGCCACTGGCCCAGATGGCCACCGCCGTGGCGTTGTCGACAGTCATTGGCATTGCGCTTTACCAGGGCCAGCGTGCCGACGCCAATGGCAGCGCCGTCACCGTGGGCGGGTTTGTGGCGTTCATTACCGCCATGCTGATGCTGACGCAGCCGCTGCGCCGTCTGACGGACGTGGTCGGCCCCATCACGCGCGGGCTGACGGCGCTGGAGCGTGGGCTTGATCTGATGGCCGAAGTGTTGCCCGAAGTCGGCCCCAGCAACCCCGCAGCCCTCACCGGCACTGCCTGCCCTGCCCCGCGCGTGCGTGGCGACATCGATCTGCGGCAGGTCAGCGTGGCCTATCCGTCCTCTGGAGACACGGCGCACACCGCGCCCGCACTGCATCAAATCAGTCTGCATGTGATGCCGGGCGAAACGGTGGCCCTGGTCGGCCCGTCGGGCGCTGGCAAAACCACGCTGGTCAACCTGTTGCCGCGTTTTGTGCATCCCACAGCGGGCCAGGTGCTGCTGGACGGGCGCGATCTGGCCGACTGGCCACTGGTCGATTTACGCGCCCAACTGGCGCTGGTCAGCCAGGATGTGGTGATGCTCAACGACAGCATTGCCGCCAACGTGGCGCTGGGCGCTGCCGAAATCAACCGCGATCAAGTGCAGCGCTGTTTGCAAGACGCCAATCTGGCCGCCCACGTCGCCGCTCTGCCACAAGGCATCGACACCGTGCTGGGCCACAACGCCACACAACTGTCCGGCGGCCAGCGCCAGCGGCTGGCGATTGCCCGCGCACTGTACAAAGACGCGCCGGTGCTGTTGCTGGATGAGGCCACGTCAGCGCTGGACACCGAAAGCGAACGCCTGGTGCAGCAAGCCATGGCCCGCGCCATGGCCGGGCGTACCACGCTGGTGATTGCGCACCGCCTGTCCACCATCGAACACGCTGATCGCATCGTTGTCATGGAACACGGCCAAATTGTCGAGCAAGGCACGCACGCCAGCCTGATGGCCCAGCGCGGGCTGTATGCGCGCCTGCACAACGCAGCCTACATGGTGCCTGATCCAGTGCTTTGAAACTGCTGCGGGAATCGCTGCCTGCGGAGACAGCCCACCCGATCACAACAGCACGATGTCGTACTGATCCGGCCCGATGCTGGATTCAGCCTGCAAGGAAATGGGCTTGCCGATGAAGTCCGACAGGCCCGCCAGATGCACGTTTTCCTCGTCCAGCAGCATGTCCACCACGGCAGGCGTGGCCACGATGCGAAATTCTTTGGGGTTGAACTGGCGCGCCTCGCGCAAAATTTCGCGCAAGATGTCGTAGGCCACGGTGCGCGCGGTGCGCACGCGGCCCGTGCCCTGGCACTGATCGCACCCTTGGCTGAGCAGCTGCGCCAGTGATTCGCGCACGCGCTTGCGCGTCATCTCCACCAAGCCAAGGGCTGAAAAGTTGCCCACCTGAGTCTTCACACGGTCGCGCGCCAGTTGCTTGCGCAACTCGGCCAGCACGGCCTGTTGGTGCTCGGGCAAGGCCATGTCAATAAAATCGATGATGACGATACCGCCCAGGTTGCGCAGACGTAACTGCCGTGCGATCGCCAGTGCAGCTTCCAGATTGGTCTTGAACACTGTGTCGTCAAAATTGCGCGCGCCCACAAAGCCGCCAGTGTTCACGTCGATGGTGGTCAACGCCTCGGTCTGGTCGATGATGAGGTAGCCGCCCGACTTCAAATCCACCCGGCGGCCCAGCGCCTTGGTGATTTCTTCATCGACCGAGAACAAATCAAAAATGGGCCGCTCGCCCTTGTAGTGCTGCAAATGCGCTGCCGCCGCAGGCATGAATTCGCGCCCAAAAGCAGCCAGCGCGTGAAACTGCTCGCTGGAATCAATGCGGATGGCGCTGGTACGCTCGCTGGTCAGATCACGCAACACACGTTGTAACAAACTCAAATCCTGGTGCAGCAAGCTGGTGGGCGGCTGCTGCACCGACGCCTGCTTGATGCGCGCCCAGGCTTTGCGCAGGTAGGCCATGTCTTCGGCCAGCTCGGCATCTGAAGCGTCTTCGGCATTGGTGCGCAAAATGAAGCCGCCAATGCGCCCCTCGTTTTCAGCCTCGCTGGCCAGCGCCTGCAAGCGCGCGCGCAAGGCGTCGCGCAAGGCAGCCGGGATTTTTTGCGACACGCCGATGTGCTCGTCCTGCGGTAAAAACACCAGCATTCGGCCCGCCACGCTGATTTGCGTAGACAGGCGCGCGCCCTTGGTGCCTATCGGGTCTTTGATGACTTGCACCATCAACGTCTGGCCTTCAAACACCTGCTTTTCAATCGGCTTGACTGGCGCGCTGTGCCGATGGGCAGGCAGCGATTCGCCTTCCAGCGGGCGCTGCCACAAATCAGCCACATGCAAGAACGCGGCGCGCTCCAGCCCAATGTCGATAAAGGCCGACTGCATGCCCGGCAACACGCGCGCCACCTTGCCCAGGTAAATGTTGCCCACCAGGCCGCGCTCCAGCGCACGCTCGACGTGCACCTCTTGCACGGCCCCGCTTTCGACGACCGCCACCCGCGTCTCCTGCGGCGACCAGTTGATCAGAATGTCTTGCTGCATGTGCAATCACCTTTGCTTGAGCGCCGCAGGCCGCTTCGGCGCAGCAGCATCGCGGTCTCATAAAGTGGCAGGCCCATGATGCCGCTGTAGCTGCCACTGATGTGTTCGATAAAAACCGCCGCCCGGCCCTGAATGCCATAAGCGCCCGCCTTGCCTTGCCATTCACCGCTGGACACGTAAGCGGTGATGTCAGCCTCGGTCAAACGGGCAAAGCGCACGCGCGAATCGCTCACTGCCTCGTGCCTCACGCCATCCGCGGCCTGCACGACCACAGCAGTGATCACGCGGTGCGTGCGGCCCGCCAGGCGGCGCAGCATGCGGGCAGCATCGACCGCATCGGCCGGTTTGCCCAAAATGCCCGCACCCAGCGCCACCGTGGTGTCGGCACACAGCACCGGCGCGGCTGGCAGACCCTGTTGCGTCAAGCGTTTGAGCGCCTCATCCAGCTTCAGCGCCGTCACGCGGCGCACGTAACGGCCAGGTGACTCACGCCCGCGCACTTGCTCCAGCGCTTCGGCAGCGGCGGCATCGGCAGGCAGCAGCAGTTGCAGCCGCACGCCGATCTGCTCCAGCAACTGGCGGCGACGCGGGCTTTGTGAGGCGAGGTAGATGAAGTCCACAACGGGCCATGAGTCAAGGGGTTGAAGGGGGCGATGCCCAAGCACCAATGTCCACGCATTATTCCCGGTGATACGGATGGCCCGCGTTGATCGACCAGGCACGGTACAACTGCTCGATGAGCAGCACGCGCACCATGGCATGCGGCAAGGTCAGGTCAGACAGGCGGATGCGCTCGTGTGCGGTTTTTCGGAATGCGGGATCCAGCCCGTCCGGGCCGCCGATCACCAACGCCACATCGCTGCCCAGCCCTTGCCAGCGCGTCAATGCTGCCGCCAGCGCGGGGGTGGTCAGCGCCGTGCCGCGTTCATCCAGCGCCACCACGTGGGTGCCTTTGGCAATGGCCGCTTCGATGCGCGCGTGCTCGGCGGCCATCACTTGCGCCGTGGTTTTACCACCGCTGCGCGGCTCGGTTTTGATGGCTTTGAGCGCCAGCTTGATCTCGGGCGGAAAGCGCTTGGCGTAATCGTCCCAGGCGGTTTGCGCCCACGGGGGCACACGCTGGCCCACAGCAACGACGATCAAACGCATGCCGCGCTCACCTCAAGCGGGCTTGCGCGAGGCGGCCTTGCGGGCAGGTGATTTAACAGACGATTTGGCAGCGGGCTTAATGACCGACTTGGTCGTCGGCTTGCCACCTCCGCGTTGCGACCTTGAATCTGGCTGGCTACGGCCCGGTGCGGCCTTGCGGGCAGCGCCTGATTTTTTGGCGGGCACGGCTTTCTTTGAAGCTGACTTGGTTGGGGGTTTTTGAGGTGCGATGGCATGCTTGGGTGCGGCTTGGGTCTGCGCCGCTTTGGTCTGCGCCGCTTTCTTGGCCGTCGCTTTCCTGGCCACCGGCTTGCGCGATGCTTTGGCCGCTGCGCCCGAGCCTTTCAGGCGCACCGGTTTTTCGCCCCAGATTTCTTCCAGGTTGTAGTATTGGCGAATCACCGGCTGCATGATGTGACACACGGCGGGGCCACAGTCGACGATGATCCATTCGCCGTTGTCTTCACCTTCAATGCGCGGTTTGGCAAAACCAGCTTCGCGCACTTTGTCGCGCACGCTAGCGGCCAGCGCCTTGGTTTGCCGGTTGGACGTGCCGCTGGCGACCATCACGCGCTCAAACAAGGGCGACAGATGCTCGGTGTTGAACACGCGGATGTCGTGGGCTTTGACGTCTTCCAGACCATCGACGATGGCGCGCTGGAGTTTCTGAATATCTTTCTTGGCGGAAGCTTCGCTCATCAGGCAGGTGTCTTGTAAAGATGGTGTTCGGCAATATACCTTGCGACTGGCGCTGAAACCAGACCGTCGACCGACAGCCCTGCGGCCACACGGCGGCGCACTTCGGTGGCGCTGTGTGCCAGCGCGGGCAGCGTCAGTATTCGGGTGGTTGCCGCAGGGGTTTTGGGCAATGGATTTTTTACATCGAATTGGCCTTCAACGCCATTTGTAACTGCGCGAGCAGCTATTGAAACAGTAGCTAATTGCAGCAGATCGGCTGCCCGGTGCCAGGTGTGAAAGGCAGCCGCCTGATCAGCCCCGATTTGCAAAAACAGCGCTGCACCGGGGTATTCGGCGCGCAACTCGATCAGCGTATCAACGGTGTAGGTGGGGCCGTTGCGGCGCAACTCACGCTCGTCCACCACCACCTTGGGCACATCGCCAAAGGCCAGTCGGCACATGGCCAGCCGGTGCGATGCCGGGCTTAATGGGCGTGACTTGTGCCAGGCATCGCCGGTGGGCGCGATGTGCAGCCGATCCAGCGCCAGTTGCTCGATGGCCGCGCGCGCCAGCGCCACGTGGGCGTCGTGCGGTGGATCGAACGCACCGCCAAACAGGCCGATGCGCTGCGGCGCAGTGCTGACACTCACACCCATGCACGCGGTGGCAAAAAGCGCTCAAGTAAAGCCGCTTCAGGCGAGCCAGGCGCGGGCTGGTGCTGATAAGCCCAGCGCGTCAGCGGCGGCATGGACAGCAAGATCGACTCGGTGCGCCCGCCTGATTGCAGACCAAAGTGCGTGCCACGGTCCCACACCAGGTTGAATTCGACATAGCGCCCGCGCCGGTAAAGCTGATGATCTCGCTCACGCTCACCCCAGGGCATGCCCACGCGGCGTTGCACGATGGGCAGATAGGCGGGCAAAAAAGCATCCCCCACGGCCTGCATCAGTGCAAAGCCCTGCGTCGGCGTGTCGCCGCTGAAGTCGTCGTAGAAGATGCCACCAATGCCGCGCGGCTCGCTGCGGTGCTTGTTGAAGAAGTACTCGTCGCACCACTGCTTGAAGCGCGGATATTTGTCGTCACCGAAGGGGGCCAGTGCATCGCGGCAGACGGTGTGAAAGTGCACGCAGTCGTCCTCGAAGCCGTAGTACGGCGTCAGATCCATGCCGCCGCCGAACCAGCACACCGGCACCTGCCCGGGCTGGACAGCAGCGATCATGCGCACGTTCATGTGCACCGTGGGCACGTAGGGGTTCAGGGGATGGAACACCAGCGACACGCCCATGGCCTCGAACGGCGCGCCCGCCAGCTCGGGCCGATGCTGCGTGGCCGAAGGCGGCAGCTTGGGGCCACGCACGTGCGAAAAGCCGACGCCCGCGCGCTCAAACACCGCGCCACTTTCCATGATTTTGGTGATGCCGTCGCCTTGCAACGGCTCGCCCGGCGTCTTGGCCCAAGCATCGGTCAGGAACTGCGCCTGCCCGTCCACGCTCCCTATGGCATCGGTGATGCGGGCTTGCAGGTCGATCAGCCAGTCGCGGACGGTTTGCGGGTCAGGTGCGGTCATAGCAACACGATTTCAAGGCGCGTTTTACTACTTAGACAGTAGCTAATAACACTCATAGAACAAGCCCTAGCGGCCCATTTGACAACGACAATGGGGTGACACCTGCCCTCACCCTCTCCCGCACGCGGCAGAGGGAGTCCAAAGGCTGCTGAGCAGGCCGGCCCAGTGAACGCCGTTCCCGGACCTGCGCCGGGGACTGGCGTTGTCCCCCTCGCGCAGCCAGAGGGGGAAGGTGCCGACAGGCGACTCAGGGGGTGATTCACTTTATCGCCCTATAACCAATGTCGCGCCGGTATTGCGCCCCGTCGAAATGGATTTCACGCGCTACGTCGTAAGCGCGTGCCTGCGCCTGCTTGACCGAATCGGCCAGCGCGGTCACGCACAGCACGCGCCCGCCCGCCGTCTTGACCTGATCGCCTTCGGCCACCGTGCCCGCATGGAACACCACCGCGTCGTCGGCAGGCCTGGGCAGGCCGGTGATCAAATCGCCCTTGCGCGGCGACTGCGGGTAGCCGGCGGCGGCCATCACCACGCCCAGGGCGGCGCGACGATCCCATTGCAGTTCCACTTCATCCAGCTTGCCACTGGTGGCGGCCAGCATCACATCGACCAAGTCGGACTTCAGCCGCATCATGATCGGTTGCGTCTCGGGGTCACCCATACGGCAGTTGAATTCCAGCGTCTTGGGCTGGCCGTCGGCGTCGACCATCAGGCCCGCATACAAAAATCCGGTGAACGGCACACCGTCTTTGTCCATGCCGCGGATGGTGGGCTGAATCACCTCGCGCATGATCCGCGCATGCACTTGTGGCGTGACGATAGGCGCGGGCGAATACGCACCCATGCCGCCCGTGTTGGGGCCTTGGTCGCCATCTTGCAGACGCTTGTGGTCCTGACTGGTGGCCATGGCGACCACGTTCTTGCCGTCGCACAGCACGATGAAGCTGGCTTCTTCACCCTGCAAAAATTCTTCGATCACCACGCGCGCACCGCCTTCGTTGTGCGCCACGCCCAGGCTGTTGCTGCCCAGCATGTCGTCGATGGCGGCGTGGGCCTCTTCCTTGGTGGCCGCCACCACCACGCCCTTGCCTGCGGCCAGCCCGTCGGCCTTGACGACGATGGGCGCGCCCAGCTTGTCCACATAAGCGTGGGCCGCAGCGGCATCGGTGAAGGTGTCGTAAGCGGCGGTGGGGATGCCGTGGCGTTGCATGAAATCTTTGCTGAACGCCTTCGAACTTTCCAGTTGCGCCGCCGCCTTGGTGGGGCCAAAGATACGCAAGCCATGGGCGCGAAAGTCGTCCACCACCCCTGCGGCCAGCGGTTGCTCAGGCCCCACCACGGTGAGGCCAATTTTTTCTTTCAGCGCCCAGTCGCGCAGCGCCACCAAGTCAGTGATGGGCACGTTTTTCAGGCTGGACGAGGTGGCCGTGCCGCCGTTGCCGGGGGCCACATACACCTGCTGCACTTTGGGCGATTGCGCCAATTTCCACGCCAATGCGTGTTCGCGGCCACCGCCGCCGATTACCAGAATTTTCATGGGTTCATTCTTTAAATAGCCAACGATGCCCGGTCACTGTGCGGGCACCGCCTCATCGGTTGCGGAAACAGTTTTGGACAACGAAGGCACGTCGTCACATTCGCCCGCGCCGATGCCTACAGACACATTGGGCAAATCGCTGGACACACTGCTGCACACGCCGTCGCCACAAGCTGTCAACCACGCTGCCGCACACGCCACCATGAACGACATGACCGGCCTGTGCCCAGGCTGCATCAGGCCAGCTCCACGTTGGCGTTGTGGTAGACCTCTTGCACGTCGTCCAGGTCTTCCAGCATGTCGAGCAGCTTTTGCATTTTGGCGGCGTCATCACCGACCAGGTCAATGGTGTTTTCGGCCCGCATGGTGACCTCGGCCACTTCGGGCGTGAGGCCAGCGGCCTCCAGCGCATTTTTGACGGCCTCGAACTCGGCGGGCGGTGTCAGCACCTCAATGGCACCTTCGTCGTCGGTAATGACGTCTTCGGCACCGGCCTCCAGCGCCGCTTCCATCACCTTTTCTTCATCGGTGCCAGGGGCAAAAACCAGTTGGCCAACGTGTTGAAACTGGAACGCCACCGAGCCTTCGGTGCCCATGTTGCCGCCGTATTTGCTGAAGATGTGGCGCACATCGGCCACGGTGCGCACGCGGTTATCGGTCATGGTGTCGACGATGATGGCCGCACCGCCAATGCCGTAGCCCTCGTAGCGAATTTCTTCGTAACTCACGCCTTCCAGGTTGCCAGTGGCCTTGTCGATGTTGCGCTTGACGGTGTCGGCAGGCATGTTGGCAGCCTTGGCCTTTTCAATGGCCAGACGCAGGCGTGGATTGGCCGTGGGGTCGCCCCCACCGGTGCGCGCCGCCACCATGATCTCGCGCACCACACGGGTCCAGACGCGCTGGCGCTTTTCGTCTTGCCGACCCTTGCGGTGTTGAATATTGGCCCATTTGCTGTGACCTGCCATGAAAGATGCCCTCAATGCAATGAATAATCAGGGTTGATTTTACTTTTTGCCTTACAACGGAGGATCACCCCCATGGCCGAACCGCTTTTGATTGCCCAGCATGGCGACATCCATTGCAGCTTGCTGCCCAGCCTGGCCAATCGTCACGGGCTGATCACGGGGGCCACCGGCACGGGCAAAACCGTCACCTTGCAAAAGCTGGCTGAAGAATTCAGCCGTGCTGGCGTGCCGGTGTTCATGAGCGATGTGAAGGGGGATTTATCCGGCATCGGCCAGGCAGGCAGCCTTGGCGACAAGATGGCCGCCATCCTCAAAGAGCGTGGCTTGCCCGTACCCGATCCGCTGGCCTGCCCTGTCACCTTCTGGGACGTGTTTGGCGAACAGGGTCACCCGGTGCGCGCCACCATCTCCGACATGGGGCCGCTGCTGCTGGCGCGCATGCTGGACTTGAACGACACGCAAAGTGGCGTGCTCAACCTGGTGTTCAAAATTGCCGATGACAGCGGCTGGCTGCTGCTGGACATGAAAGACCTGCGCGCCATGCTGCAATACGTCGGCGACAACGCCAAACAGTTCACCACCGAATACGGCAACATCAGCGCCGCCAGCGTGGGGGCCATCCAGCGCGGTCTGCTGGCATTGGAAAGCCAAGGCGGCAGCCAGTTCTTTGGCGAGCCAATGCTCAATATCGCTGACATGATGCAAACCAGCGATGGCAAAGGCATGGTCAACGTGCTGGCGACCGACAAGCTGCTCACAGCCCCGCGCCTGTACGCCACCTTCTTGCTGTGGCTGCTGTCCGAGCTGTTCGAGACGCTGCCCGAAGTGGGCGACCCCGACAAACCCAAGATGGTGTTCTTCTTTGACGAAGCGCACCTGCTGTTTGACGACGCACCCAAAATTTTGCTGGAGCGCATTGAGCTGGTAGTGCGCCTGGTGCGATCGAAAGGCGTGGGCGTGTACTTCGTCACCCAAAACCCGATCGACGTGCCTGACAGCGTGCTGGCGCAACTGGGCAACCGCGTACAGCACGCACTGCGCGCCTTTACCCCGCGCGACCAAAAAGCTGTCAAAGCCACCGCCGAAACCATGCGCGCCAACCCAAAACTGGACATCGAAACTGCCATCACCGAGCTGGCTGTGGGCGAAGCGCTGATCAGCTTTTTAGATGCCAAAGGCCGCCCCAGCGTGACCGAGCGCGTGTTCGTCATCCCACCTGGCAGCCAGATCGGCCCCATCACGGCCCAGCAGCGCCAGCAAACCACCGCCAGCTCGCTGGTGGCGGGCATTTACGAGCAGGCCGAAGACCTCGAATCAGCCTACGAAGTGCTCAAGGCCCGCGCCGAACCCGTGGCCCAGGCCGGTCAGCGCACCGCCGACCAAATCAGCCAGCAGCCTGCCGAAAACAACAACGAATGGATGGACATGGCCAAAGACCTCCTGTTCGGCAGCACCGGCCCCCGCGGCGGCAAGCGCGACGGCCTGGTGCAAACCATGACCAAATCCACCGCCCGCACCATGGGCACCAAAATCGGCAACCAGATCCTGCGCGGGGTGCTGGGGGGCATTTTTGGGGGCAGGCGCTGAACTTGGGGGCTGTGACCTTGCGCCACGCCGTGGCAAGCACCTTTGTGAACCATCGTCCAATTGTCGTTTGAACCCCACACCTGGCGCAGCCACTCGCCTCACATCTGTCAATTTGTAGGGTGCAACACGTCTGCGCTGAAAACCCATTGAACAAGACCATCGGCACGACCGCTACAATTTGTAGCGTCTTGTCTATGTTTGGATGCTGGCTGCACCAACAGCCCTTTGTCTCTCCATGATCTGCTCGCGATGCGGCTTTGAAAACCGTGAATCGGCCAAGTTTTGTCTGAAGTGTGCCCAACAATTGGTGACACTCGACCCAAACTCGGACACAGCCACGCCGCCGCCCAAAGAATCCCGGCTGCTCAAACTGAAAAAAGCGAAACTGCGCGCCCGCCGCAACCACTCTCCTTACCAGGATGGGGATACCGTTTTACTGGCTGGTGGCGATACGGTGCTGCTGGATCAGCCCACCGAACCTATGTCGTTGTCGGTCAAAGTGGCGTCGCCTGCAGCGCAGCAGCAAAGCACAGATAAATATCGTCCTTCACACCCATCGCACGCCAACAACACCGGGGCACTCCTGCCGCGCAGGATCGCAACCACCACCCCCGAATGGCACCGTTACGCCGTGGCGGGCGTGCTCATGCTGTTTGTGCTGGGATGGGCGGTGTATGCCACCACCCGCACACCTCAACCAGAAAACAGTGACGCCGTGGCACAAGCCAGCGCCGACGCCATGGCCCTGGCAGGTGATGAGGTGTTGATCCTGCCGCAACTGGAATCCATCTCGCCCATTCCCGAGATGGCTGCGGCTGCGGCCTCGGCTTCTGCGGCGGTTGCCAACGCTGCCGCTGAACCTGCGGCCACCGCAGCGCAGCCTCAGACACAGCCCACTCGCCCCACACCCAAGCGCGCTCCGCCAAAGCGCGCACCTGTGCCCAAACCTGTCGCCGCGCCCACCGTACCCGCCCCTGCGCCCACCCCTGCGCCACCGCCGCAAGCGCCCGCATCGCAAGCGGTCAAGCGCACGCCACCAGCGCGGCTGTGCGCTGGCAGCAGCTTCATCGCGCATGAGGTGTGCCTGCAAAACGAATGCACCCGTGCCGGGATGCGCCAGCACCCACAATGCGTGCGCATGCGTGAGCGCCAAAAGCTGCTGCGCGACGGCGTGGGGGACGGTTAAAACGGGGACTACCCCTGAGCACTGCGCGTACAGCGCGCCAGACATGTGCACCTGAGAGCGCGTTCAGCGCTCACAGCGCAAACCCGTCATCGGCCGCAATGATGGCCCCATTGACAAAGTGGCTCTGGTCGCTGGCCAGCATCAACAATACCACGTCCAGATCTTTTGGCTCGCCCACGCGCTTGCGCGGCATCATGTCCACCAGCTTGCGGCCCTGTTCGGTCTGCCAGTGGTGGTGGTTGATTTCGGTATCGATATAGCCAGGACAAATGGCGTTGACATTGATGCCAAAGCGCCCCCACTCCAGCGCCATGGCCTTGGTCATCTGCACCACGGCAGCCTTGCTCATGCAGTACACGCCGATTTGCGGCAGCACCTTCAGGCCAGCCATACTGGCGATGTTGATGATGCGCCCGCCGGTAAAGCTGCCCGGTGCCGCGCCTTTGGCCCGCGCCAACATGCGCTTGCCCACTTCCTGTGCCACAAAAAATGCGCCACGGGTGTTGGTGTTGAAGGTGAAGTCGTAGTCTTCCTCGCTCACGTCCTGGATGCGTTGGGTGGTCGATACGCCCGAGTTGTTGACCAGGATGTCGATGGATCCCATCTCAGTCTCGGCGTGTGCCACAGCGGCCTTGATGGATTGCACGTCGGTCACGTCGCACTCCACCACATGGGCATCGCCGCCATCACCTTCGATGCGCGCGCGCAAATCTTTGAGTTTTTCCAGCCGACGACTGGCCAGCACGACGCCCGCCCCTGCACCGGCCAGCGTGCGTGCAAAACGCGCACCCAAACCGCTGGAAGCGCCCGTCACCAAAGCCACACGGCCCGAAAGATCAATGCTGTATGCCATGAAAAATCCTTTTCTTGATGCAACGCACCCATCATGCATGCGCTACGGGCAATGTTGTCCGCATGAATACAATGGGCTTGAGTCCCGCCACGGTATCGCCGTTACAGGTTGCAGCCATTATTTCAAACCCCACGAGAGACGCCCCATGACCAACGAGGAAATCATTCAGCAGCACGGCCCGCGCGAGGCGATGGAGTACGACGTGGTCATCGTCGGTGCCGGGCCTGCCGGGCTGTCGGCGGCCATCCGCATCAAGCAACTGTCGGCCGAAAAGGGCCAGGACGTGTCGGTGGTGGTGCTGGAAAAAGGCTCTGAGCCGGGCGCGCACATCTTGTCTGGCGCCGTGATGGACCCCAAGGCGCTGACCGAGCTGATCCCCGACTGGAAAGAAAAAGGTGCGCCCCTGCACCAACCCGTGACCGACGACGCCTATGTGTTCCTGAGTGAGAAAGACGGCTTTCGTGTGCCCGGCCTGTTCTTGCCACCCTTTGCGGACAACCACGGCAACTACATCGTCAGCCTGGGCAATGTGGTGCGCTGGCTGGCCGAACAGGCTGAAGGCCTGGGCGTGGAAATCTTCCCCGGCTTTGCCGCTGCCGAGGTGCTGTACAACGATGATGGCAGTGTCAAAGGTGTGGCCACCGGCAACATGGGTGTGGGCAAAGACGGCGAGCCAACCGAGAACTTCCAGCTGGGCATGGAGCTGCACGGCAAATACACGCTGTTTGCCGAAGGCGCGCGCGGCCACCTGGGTCGCCAGCTCATCGAGCGCTACAAACTCGACGCCGACAGCGATCCGCAAAGCTACGCCATCGGCATCAAAGAGCTGTGGGAAATCGACCCCAGCCGCCACACGCCTGGCTTCGTGATGCACACCGCTGGCTGGCCCATGGACGAACACACCTATGGCGGCGCATTCCTGTACCACGCCGAAGACAACAAGGTGTACTGCGGCTACGTGATCGGGCTGAACTACAAAAACCCGCATATGAGTCCGTTCGAAGAGTTCCAGCGCTGGAAGACGCACCCGCGGGTCAAGTGGTACTTCACCGACGACGATGGCAACGTCAACGCCAAGCGCCTGTCGTATGGCGCGCGCGCCATCACAGCGGGCGGCATTCTGGCGCTGCCCAAAACCGTGTTCCCCGGCGGTGCGCTGGTGGGCTGTGACGCGGGCTTTTTGAACGTCAGCCGCATCAAAGGCAGCCACGCCGCCATCAAAACCGGCGCACTGGCTGGGCAAGCCGCTTACGACGCCGTGGCAGCGGGTCAGCAGCACAACGAACTGAGCGCCTACCCCGCCGCCTTTGAAACCAGCTGGCTGGCCGCTGAACTGAACAAAGACCGCAATTTCAAAAACTGGTTCAAGAAGGGCCTGTCGGTCGGCACCATGATGAACGGCTTTGAGCAATACGTACTGCGCGGCCACGCCCCGTGGACACTGCACCGCCACGAGCCAGATCACGTCCAGCTCAAGCCCGCCACTGACTGCAAGCCCATCGTCTACCCAAAGCCAGACGGCAAGCTCACGTTTGACCGCCTGTCCAGCGTGTTCATCAGCAACACCAACCACGAAGAGAACCAGCCCGCGCACCTGACGCTCAAAGACGCCACGGTGCCGGTGCGCATCAACCTGGCCCAGTTCGCCGGACCGGAAGGGCGCTACTGCCCTGCCGGGGTGTACGAATTCGTGCCCGATGAGGCCCAGGGCGGCAACGCTCAGCGCTTGCAAATCAACGCCCAGAACTGCGTGCACTGCAAGACCTGCGACATCAAAGACCCTACGCAAAACATCGTCTGGGTCACGCCCGAAGGCGGCGGCGGCCCCAACTATTCGGGCATGTGATTTTTGAATCAACCAAGCTTTTCATGCTCTTGTAACCAGCGATCTTTGCTCTCATAACAAGAGCACATCAGTCGCCTTGCCCTCTGCCTTTCGCGACCTGCGCGAAAACCCGTAGCACCCAGTCTGCATGGGTTGCCGATAATGATCCGTTCTGGCGCGCTGCTTTCCAGAGCGCGTGCGGGTTACTGTTCAACAAGTCCGTTCAACGAAGGAGATGTTCTCGATGAAATTGCACCAACTGGTTTTGGGTATGTCGCTGGCGCTGGGCATGGTGGCTGGCGCTGCCGCGCAAACCGTCATGAAGATCAACATTTCGGTGGCGCAAAACTCGCACCAGGGCATTGCCATCGACACCTTTGCACAAGAAGTGGCCAAGCGCACTGGCGGCCGCTACAAGATCGAGACCTTTTACAACGGCTCACTGGGCGGCGAGCGCGAATCCATCGAGGCAGTGCAACTCGGCACCCAGGCACTCACTTTCAGCTCCACCGGCCCGGTGCCCAACTTCGTGCCCGAGGCGCAAATTCTGGACATCCCGTTCCTGTTCCGCGACAAGGCCCATGCCCGCGCCGTGCTGGACGGCCCGGTTGGTCAGGACATGCTGAAGAAATTTGAGTCCAAGGGTTTCAAGGCTTTGGCCTGGGCCGAAAACGGCTTCCGCAACATGACCAACAACAAGCGCGCCATCAAAGAGCCTGCGGATGTGAAGGGCCTGAAGATGCGCACCATGGAAAACCCGGTGCACATTGCCGCCTACAAGTCGCTGGGCATCATCACCACGCCCATGGCCTTTCCGGAAGTATTCACTGCGCTGCAACAAGGCACGGTGGACGGGCAAGAAAACCCGCTGCCGGTCATCATTTCGGCCAAGTTCGATCAGGTGCAGAAATACCTGGGCCTGACCGGCCATGTGTATTCGCCCTGCATCTTTTTGATGAACAAGGCCGAGTTCGACAAGCTCAGCCCCGCCGACCAGCAAGCCTTTATCGAAGCCGCCAAGGAAGGCACCAAGGCCAACCGCGCGCGCGTGGACAATGACGACGCCAAGGGCGTCGAAGACCTGCGCAGCAAAGGCATGCAGGTGGAAACCAATGTCAACAAGGCCGCTTTCGTGCAGGCCCTGGCCGGTGCCAATGCCGAGTTCGAGAAAAAGTTCGGCAAGGCCAACATCGATCGCATTCGCAACTTCAAGTAAGCGGCCATTCGCATTGATAGCTATTGTTTAAATAGCATAAATCGCCCGACCAGATTGCTCTGTCGGGCGTTTTTGTTTATAAATTTAGATTTGCCCTGCACCGCTGCCATCAGCTTATGAAACGACACTTTCTTGAATTCGAGCGCTGGACCACCCGCATCGCGCTGGCGCTGGCCTGCCTGATGCTGGTCGTGGCCGCGTCGCTGGGGGTGTTCCAGATCGTCACGCGCTTCATCCTCGAGCAGCCTGCCGAATGGAGCGAGGTGCTGATCCGCTTTTCGCTCATCTGGATGTTGTTTCTGGGCATTCCGGCGGCTTTCCGGCAAGGGGCCATGGTGAGTGTGGACGCGCTCAAGCGCGCCTTGCCTGGGCGGGGGCGGCGCGTGCTCGAACTGGTGGGCGCACTGGCCGCGCTGACGCTGATGGGCATCATCGTGTGGTGGGGCTGGGATTACGCCGTGCGCGGCAAGGTGCAAACCATGGCCGGGCTGGAATCGATCTCGATGTTCTGGGCCTATGTGGCGATGCCAGTGGGCGCGGTGTTCGCCATCATCGGCATCGTGGCCAACTACATCGATCCGCGCCACATGGAGCTGGAGACGGCGCAATGAAAGCCGACGCAATGAAAGGCCGCGCATGACCACCGCCATGCTCATCACCATGATCCTGGGTTTTGTGCTCAGCGTGTCGGTGGCAGTGTCGATCGGGCTGGCCTCGGTGGTCGGCATTCAGGTCAACCAGGCCCACATGCTGATCTCGGTCAAAGAGATCTTCAACGCCGTCAACAAATTTCCGCTGGCCGCCATTCCCTTCTTCATTCTGGCGGGCAACCTGATGGAAACCGGTGGCATCTCGCGCCGCCTGGTGGACTTTGCCAAGAGCATCGTCGGCGGCGTGCAAGGCGGCCTGCCCATGACCTGCGTGCTGACCTGCATGATTTTTGCGGCAGTGTCCGGCTCATCCGTGGCCACCACCTTTGCCATTGGGGCGATTTTGATCCCCGCGCTGGTCAAGCACGGCTACCCCAAAAGCTACGCCGCCGCACTGCAAGCGACCAGCGCCGAGCTGGGCGTGGTGATTCCCCCTTCGATCCCCATGATCTTGTACGGCGTAGCCGCCGAGGTCTCGATTGGCGAGCTGTTCATCGCCGGGTTTGGCCCCGGCGTGCTGATCTCTGGCGCGCTGATGCTGTTCGTTTGGGGCTATTGCAAATACAAGGGCTGGGGCAAAACCGACGGCGAAGGCCGCCTGGGCTTTTTTGCCGCCACGCGCCAGGCACTGTGGGCGCTGCTGATGCCCATCATCATCCTGGGCGGCATCTATGGCGGCGTGTTCACCCCCACCGAAGCGTCAGCCGTGGCGGTGCTGTACGCGCTGATCGTCGGCATGGTGATTTACCGCGAAATCAGCCTGAAAGATTTGGCGCAGGTGCTGCGCAAATCGGTCATCTCGTCAGCAGTCATCATGTTCATCATCGCCAACGCCGGGCTGTTCGCCTTTTTGATCACCCGTGCTGGTGTGCCCGACGCCATTGGCCACTGGCTGGAGGCCACGCTGCAATCGCCCATGTGGTTTTTGCTGGGCGTGAACGCGGCGCTGTTCATCATCGGCATGTTCATCGAAACCAGCGCCGCCATCATCGTGCTGGGGCCGATTCTGGCCCCCGTGGCCATGCACTTTGGCGTCGACCCCGTGCACTTTGGCCTCATCATGGTGGTCAACCTGGCGCTGGGCATGATCACCCCGCCCTTTGGCGTCAACCTGTTTGCGGCGTGCACGGTGGCCAAGATTCCGCTGGAGCACATCATCAAACACCTGATTCCCTTCGTGCTGGTGGTGCTGGCCTGCCTGATGGTGATCACCTACGTGCCCGAGCTGTCGCTGGCCTTGCGCGATGCGCTGAAGTAAAACTCCGCAACTCCCACCCAGACTCTACCTACCCACACCATATACTGCCAGTTCATGCAGCCTGTCGTCGGGCTGGCAGAACAATCAAGGAGGTGTGTGTGCATGAATTTTCCTTTCAAAGCAGCATTCGCAGCGCGACTCGTTTGGTTTGCTTGGTCAGCATATGGGGGGCGCTGATGGCCTACCAACCTACCACCTCCGCAGAACCATCCACCGTCGCCGCCAACGCTTTCGGCGCAGCCAAGAACGACAAGTCAGCGCAAGAACACCTCTGGCGCGCCAACCCGTCGCCCAAACAGGGCTTCGAGGTGGTGTTCGAGCTGCACGATGCGCCCGGGCCATTCGCCGGCTTCGGCGGATATGCGCACTACCAGTCCTTCAACTGCAACTTCGTGACCAGCGAATGGGCCGGCACGCGCAGCCAGCCCACGAAAATGATTCCGGTCGCAGCCGAGCAGATCGACACCACCCACTACCGTGCCACGTTCTACCTCGACGGCCTGCTCGACGAGGACTACTACGGCAAGGGGGTTTGTCACTGGGATCTCATCGGTGTGACCGTCGGATTCAAGGCCACGGGTGCCAAGGGGGAGACCGACTATGCCTTCGATCTGGACAAAAAAGCTTGGCGGGACGGAGGGCAGGACAGACGCTACTACTGGAAGGGCGACTACCCCTCCTTACCGATTGGCGGCGGCAATCAAGGCCGACGTGATCCTGACGGCTTCTCTGCAGACTTCCGCAGCAACATCTTCTCGATCTCTGCGACGGTGAGGGCGAAGCCATGAGAATTTCCAGTCAAGACTACGCCAACTTGGCCGACGACGCATACAAGGCGCATCCGATCGGCGTGTTTTCTGATCCGAGCGCTGCTCCCAAAGCGACCATCGGCGGCATCGAATACCTCATCCGCGCCCATGTCGACAACCCCAAGACCGGCTACCAGGGCACGGTCTACCAGCGGGCGGACACCGGCGAGATGGTCGTCGCCCACCGGGGCACCGAATTCGACCGTGAACCATTCAAGGACGGCGCACGCGCCGACGCGGGCATGGTGCTCACCCGCGCCAACTCGCAGGCCAACGACGCGATCGCTCTGACCGGCAAGGCGCTGGAGATTGCCGATCAGGACAGGCGCAAAGACTTCCCCTCAGGCCCTGTCACAGTCACCGGCCACTCCCTCGGCGGCACGCTGGCCCAGGTCAGTGCGCACCACTTCGACCTCCACGGCGAAACCTTTAACGCCTACGGCGCGGCCAGCCTCAACCGCCGTATTCCCGAAGGCGGTGACTCGGTGGTCAACCACGTCATGGCCGGTGATGTCGTCAGCGCCGCCAGCCCCCACTTCGGCCAGGTGCGCGTCTATGCGCGGCCCCAGGAGGTCGAAACCCTGGGCCGCAATGGCTACGACAACCGCACACACTGGAGCGATGCGATGCGCGGCTACACCCCGCTCAACGTGGTCACCGGCACCACGCCACCCAACACCACTAACGCGGCCATCAAGATGGGTGGCAGCCACAGCATGCACCACTTCACCAGTCTGGATGCCGAGGGTCAACCTGACCGCTCCGTGCTGGACGATTCACAGTCTCGCGCGCTGGCGCAACAGCAAGCGGTACAGATCGGCGAATATCGCAAGGACGTGCAGCGCATGCGCGGCGTGCTGACCGCCGTCTCGCGCGGGCTGGGCGGCAACGTCCGCGATGCGATCGACACCATCCGTGGCCCGCTGCCACCCGGTGCCCACGCTCAGCAGGAGCGCCCACAGGCAGCGCTGGAGCCGACAACTTTCCCTCCCTTTCAATTGTCCGAGTCGGCCCAGCGTCTGGTGGAAGATATCCGCACGCAGGTGCAGCGCGTGGCAGGCCAGCATCGTCTGCCCTGGGATCAAGGCCTGGAGAACACCGTGTTCGCATTAGCCAGCCGTGCTCAGGATCAGGGACTCGCCCGGGTCACTCATCTGCACGCGGACGGCGGCCATGTCCGCATGGCCGAATACGACGGTCTGACCCTCAAAGAAGCGCAAGCAAATACACGCGTGGCCGCGAACACACCGGTGGAGCAATCCCTGCAACGACTGGCCCAGTCGCCCGAGCCGCAGTTGGACACCTCACTCAGTCATCACGACGCCTTGCCGTTGCCAACAATATCCCAATCGATGGCAAGATAGCGCGCAGACCGCCCGGGGTGATACTGATGAGGCTTTGGGCCAGATGAGCAGGTGATCAGGAACATACCATCGCAAACGCTCAACCACCTGGAGAGTCACGCAGACAACGTCGGTCTTTGCGCTTTCTTCTGACTCATTAGTTCCTGCTTCTTCCTCAACTTAGCCCTTTGCCGTATGCAAAGGGGGCATCTCTGTTCAGGGTGCCCGGCCGCTGCCCTGCGCACCGTGGCAAAATCCATGCCTTGTCAGGAGAGCGCCTGCCACCCCACCCAGGGCACGCAGGCCGCCGAAGGCGCAGGTTCCCACCGAACGCTCAGGCAAAAGGACTGACGCCACCCGCGCGCCCTTTCAAACGCCGGGTGCCCCTGCTGGAGAGAGGCGCTGATCAACTAAATCAGCACCCACCGAAGGAGCAAACGCGCATCGGCGCGTGAATCTCTCAGGTAAAGAGGACAGCAGGTTCCCCCACAGACTGCCCATGCGGCGTCTGCGCTCGTGCCCTGAAACCGCACGTTTTTTGAAGGAACCTGCCCCTATGACCAGCGATGCCAATCTACTGAAAACCCCGTTGCATGCGCTGCATGTGGAGCTAGGCGCGCGCCTGGTGCCGTTTGCGGGTTACACCATGCCGGTGCAGTACCCGGCGGGTCTGATGGCCGAGCACAAGCATACGCGCAAGGCGGCCAGCCTGTTCGACGTGTCGCACATGGGCCAGTTGCGGCTGGTGGGCAGCGATGCAGCCGCCGCTTTCGAGACGCTCATGCCAGTCGATGTGATCGGCCTGGGTGTCGGTAAACAACGCTATGGCCTGTTGCTCAATGACGAGGGCGGCATCCTCGACGATCTGATGCTCGTCAACACTGGCGACATGCGCGAGGGCGGTGACCTGTTCGTCATCGTCAACGGCGCATGCAAAGCCGCCGACATCGCCCACATTCAACAACGCATTGGCCAGCGCTGCCGCGTGGAGCCGCTGCCGCAATTCGCTTTGCTGGCGTTGCAAGGCCCCAAAGCTGTGGATGCGCTGGCGCGGTTAGTGCCGGGCGTGGAAAAACTGGTGTTCATGACCGGCAGCGCCTTCGGCTGGCAGGGTGTGCACCTGTACGTCACCCGCAGCGGCTACACCGGTGAAGACGGGTTTGAGATCTCCGTCCATCAAGACCACGCCGAAACCTTGGCCCGCACCCTGCTCGCGCAACCCGAAGTACAACCTGCGGGCCTGGGTGCTCGCAACAGTCTGCGGCTGGAAGCGGGCTTGTGCCTGTACGGCAACGACATCGACGCCAGCACCACCCCGGTTGAAGCCGCGCTGAACTGGGCCATGCAAAAAGTACGCCGCACCGACGGCGCACGCGCAGGCGGCTTTCCGGGTGCCGACAAAGTGTTGGCGCAATTGGATGGCACGCAACCTTTGGCACGCCAGCGTGTCGGCCTGATCGCACAAGAGCGCGTGCCGGTGCGCGAACCTGCTGAACTGCACAACGCCAGCGGCCAAAAAATCGGCCACGTCACCAGCGGCCTGCTATCGCCCAGCCTGAACCAGCCCATCGCCATAGGCTATATCACCCCTGAGCACGCCGCCCTGAACACCAAGGTATTCGCCATGGTGCGCGGCAAACCCGTGCCCATGATGGTCAGCGCCATGCCGTTCGTGCCCCCGCGTTATTTCCGTGGTTAACCCCCTTCTACTTTTTATTGCAGACATCACATACTCATTTTTTTGGAGCCAACATGACCCTCAAGTACACCGAAGACCACGAATGGATTGCCGTCGATGGCGATGTCGCCACGGTAGGCATTACCGCGCACGCGCAGGACGCTTTAGGCGATGTGGTGTTTGTCGATCTGCCTGAACTGGGCAAAACCTATGCCCAAAAAGACACCGCTGGTGTGGTCGAAAGCGTGAAGGCCGCCGCCGATGTCTACATGCCCATCAGTGGCGAAATCACCGCCGTCAACGAAGACCTGCGCGCCGATCCCAGCCTGGCCAACACCGACCCGCTGGGCGCGGGCTGGTTTTTCAAGGTCAAGCTGTCAGCGCCTGCACAACTGGATGCGCTGATGGACGAAGCCGCCTACAACAGCTTCACCCAGGCTTGAATCCGTCAGACCATTGAGGGCCATTGCGGCTGCGCTGCCTGTCCCCACTTCACTAAAACTTCAAGACAAATCGGCTGCCAGCACTTTTCTATAAATCGCTGGCAGCTATTGTTTTAAAAGCACTTTCTTCCTGCACCTTTACTCTGAACGCCTGCCATGACCACCCCCGCCTTCATCGATATTCAAGCTGCGGGCGAATTTGCCTCCCGCCACATTGGCCTGACACCCGAAGACGAGCGTCTGATGCTGGCGACCATTGGCGAGCCTTCGCGCCAGGCGCTGATCGACGCCATCGTGCCGCGCAGCATTGCAAGCTCCGAAGCCATGCGCCTGCCCCCCCCGGCCACCGAGGCCGCCGCACTGGCCGAGCTAAAGGCGCTGGCGTCTCAAAACCGTATATTCAAAAGCTTCATCGGCCAAGGCTATTACGACTGCCACACGCCCACCGTCATCCTGCGCAACGTGCTGGAAAACCCAGCCTGGTACACCGCCTACACGCCGTACCAGGCTGAGATCAGTCAGGGCCGCATGGAGGCGCTGCTCAACTTCCAGACCATGGTGTGCGATTTGACGGGCATGGACATCGCCAACGCCAGCATGCTGGACGAGGCCACCGCTGCTGCCGAGGCGATGACGCTGGCGCGTCGCCAAGTCAAGGCCCAAGGTGATGTGATGGTGGTGTTTGGCGACACCCATCCGCAAACCGTGGAAGTGCTGCGCACCCGTGCCGCACCACTGGGCCTGCGCATCAAGCTGGTCAACTCTGCCGCCGAATGGGACGCTGCCAGCCAGGCCGACGATTTTTTTGCCGCCCTGATCCAGTACCCCGCCAGCAGCGGCTGGCTGAAAGACTGGAGCGCCGAGGCGAAAAAAGTGCACGCCAAAGGCGGTGCCGTCATTTTTGCCACCGACCTGCTGGCACTCACGCTGTTGAAAACACCCGCCGATATGGGGGCCGACATCGTGGTCGGCAGCACCCAGCGCTTTGGCATGCCCATGGGCGCAGGTGGCCCGCACGCGGCCTTCATGGCCTGTCGTGATGCCTTCAAGCGCAGCCTGCCCGGCCGTCTGGTGGGGGTGAGCGTGGACGTGCGCGGCCAGCCCGCCTACCGGCTGGCGCTGCAAACGCGCGAGCAGCACATCCGGCGCGAAAAAGCCACCAGCAACATCTGCACCGCCCAGGTGCTGCCCGCCGTAGTGGCCAGCATGTACGCCGTGTACCACGGGCCGCAGGGCTTGGGGCGCATTGCCGAGCGCGTGACGCGGCTGGCCAGCGTCTTCGTGGCGGGCATGAAGCACATCGGCTTTACCGCCACGCACCACGACTCGGGCTTTGACACCGTCAGCTTCAAAACCGACGACGCTACCGACGCCATCGCTGCCCGCGCAGTGCAGATGGGCGTTAACCTGCGAAAAGCCTGGAAAGATTTTCTGTGCATCTCGTTCGACGAAACCAGCACCCGCGCCGACGTGGAGTTGCTGTGGCGCGTCTTCGGCGGTGAAGACGCCTTGCCCGACTTTGGCACGCTGCTGGCCAGCGCCACGCCGCTGATCCCCGCCGCCCTGCGCCGCACCAGCGCCTTTCTCACCCACCCGGTGTTCAACACCCACCACAGCGAAACCGGCATGCTGCGCTATATCCGCCAGTTGTCGGACAAAGACTTGGCGCTCGACCGCAGCATGATCGCACTGGGCAGTTGCACCATGAAGCTCAACGCCACCAGCGAGATGATTCCCATCACCTGGCCCGAGTTTGCCCATGTGCACCCATTCGCCCCAGCCGACCAGTTGCAAGGCTATGCCGCGTTGGACGCGCAACTGCGCCAATGGCTGTGCGCCATCACCGGGTATGCGGGCGTCAGCCTGCAACCCAATGCGGGCAGCCAAGGCGAATACGCAGGCTTGCTGGCCATCCGCGCCTGGCACGCCAGCCGGGGCGAAGCGCACCGCAACGTTTGCCTGATCCCCAGCAGCGCGCACGGCACCAATCCGGCCAGCGCACAGATGGCGGGGCTGAAAGTGGTGGTCACCCAATGCGATGCGCAAGGCAATGTGGACATGGCCGATCTGAAAGCCAAGTGCGAGCAGCACAGCCAGCAACTGGCTTGCGTGATGATCACCTACCCCAGCACCCACGGCGTGTTTGAAACCCAGGTCAAAGACCTGTGCCAACTGGTGCGCCAGCACGGCGGGCGCGTGTACGTCGACGGTGCCAACATGAACGCCCTGGTCGGCGTGGCCGCACCGGGTGAGTTTGGCGGCGACGTCAGCCACCTGAACCTGCACAAAACCTTCTGTATCCCCCACGGCGGCGGCGGCCCCGGTGTGGGGCCGGTGTGCGTGGTTGAAGACCTGGTGCCCTTTCTGCCCAGCCTGCCAGGTCAGGGCGATGTGCCGCAAGCCGTGCCACCCGGTCAGGTCGGCCCCGTCAGCGCCGCGCCTTACGGCAACGCCAGCGTGCTGCCGATCAGTTGGATGTACATCCGCATGATGGGAGCCGCAGGGTTGAAGCGCGCGACCGAGGCCGCCATCCTCAGCGCCAATTACATCAGCCAGCGCCTGAAAGACCACTACCCCACGCTCTACGCCAGCGAAAGTCAAGACGGCAAACCGGGCCACGTGGCACACGAATGCATTCTGGATTTGCGCGCCTTCAAAGACGGCAGCGGCGTGATGGCCGAAGACGTGGCCAAGCGTCTGGCCGATTACGGCTTTCACGCGCCCACACTGTCATTTCCGGTGGCCAATACGCTGATGGTCGAGCCAACCGAGAGCGAAACCCGCGAAGAGCTGGACCGCTTCATCCACGCCATGATCGCCATCCGCGAGGAAATCCGTTGCATCGAGCGCGGCGAGTGGCCGCAGGACGACAACCCGCTGAAAAACGCCCCACACACCGCCGAAAGCCTGCTGGCCGCTGACTGGCCGCACCCCTATTCGCGCGAAGTGGGCGGCGCGCTGGTCGGACGGTTGCCCGGCAGCGTCAAGTACTGGCCGCCCGTGGGCCGGGTGGACAACGTGTACGGCGACCGCAACCTGTTTTGCTCATGCCCACCCGTCGAAGATTTGGGCTGACAGCGCTTGTAAAACGCGAAAAGCTTCCCAATGAACACAACCCCTGGTCTGGGCCGCGTTGATCACGATCGCCTGTCAGGATTTGGGGCGCTGCGCAGGCGATATCTGATGGAGAGAGTCTGCAATGACATTCATCGAAGCACTGAAAAATTCGGGATGGCGTGAGGTTCGCGCGGCAATGGAGTACAGAAAGGGCGCGTGGGTTGTCTTTTTTGACACAGGCTCATGGGCAGAGGTGGGGACTGAAAAAATCCGCGCGTGTTCGATGTTCCAGTTCCAAAAGAAGATTTGGCAGCGTGGTCCGTCAAACTGATCGAACACCTGTGCAAGGTAGAAGATGAACTGGCGTCGTTTCGAGCCTCAGCGAGTTCCCAATGATGGTTGTCGCGCTGGCTGGGGCATCCCCATTCTCTGCAGGGTCGACCATCCAGACGGGTCACGCCATGATCTCAAACGTGATGCGCGCCTCAAGAGCGCTTGCGCACATCGCCCCACGGGTTGGCTCCGTCGTCGGCTTCGCTGCCCATCAGGCGGCTCAGGCTCATCACGTCAGAAGTCGGCTGCCTGGGCAGATCGGTGGTGGGAAATTTGGACGGAGCGTACGCTGACGGCCCAAAGCCCGACGCACCCGCTTCAGGCTGTGGCGGGCGCTGCACGTTCAGCATGCGCAGCCGCATCGCCTCTGGCGGCGGCAGGCTGGCCACCGAGCCTTTCAGGCGGATCAACCGGATACCCGCCGTTTTCAGCACCTGGTTTTTCACCACGGCAGTGCGCGCACGTTCGCTGTCGTCGCGGTGGCTGAAAGCGTCGATCTCAAAGGCAAACCAGGGCTTGCCATCGCCATTGCAAATCAGAAAATCAACGTCCATCTGGCCCAGTTGCTGTTGCGTGGCCTGCCGGTCGGGGCTTTTGCGCACGGTCATGAAGCGCCCCAGCGGTGGCCGATAAAGCACCGCACCTTCTGGAAAAACATCCTGCAAATAATGCAGCATGGCCACCTGGTCTTCGTTGATGGGCCGGGTGCTGGCGAACTGATCGCGGCGAATGTCGGGCTGCTTGGACGATTCAGGCCGCCAACGCCGCCACATACGCCAACCAGCCCACGCACCTGCACACACGATGGCCGCTGTGACCAGCAAGGACAGCCAGCCCTGAAAACTGAGCATGGCCGTCCATTGCGTCAACCATTGCCAAAATTGCGCCAAGGTATTCATGGCACACCTCCTTTTTTTTCTGTTCTTTACCTTACATCAATCCTCTTTGGCAAACCATCCGTAGTGAAGCGAAGCCGGGTACACCGCCATTCAACTCCGCTTGCCCACCAACTGCCACGCGCTGCGGTCACTCACCGGTACGGCGCGTTGCCGTGCATCCTTGCTGGCACGCACTTCGTCTGCAAAAGTGGACAGCAGCTCTGTCTGGCCAAAACTGGACGGCGCAGCACCGGCCCGGTTGAAGGTTGATGCCGTGCCCAGCCCACGTGTGCGGGCCAGTTTTTGAGAGGCGTACAAACGCGCGCGCAACTCGGCGGGCGAAAGAAAGTTGTCCCAATGCCCTTTCAGTCGAATCAGGCGGATACCGGCCGACATCAACAACTTGGTCTTGTCCGACAAGCGGCGCAGCGTGTCAGGATCGGCCACGTCACGAAAGGCATCGACCTCAAAGGCCACCAACGGCAAACCCTCTTCGTCGCAAACCAGAAAATCCACCGCAGTCTTGTACAAATAGCGGCGTGCGTGTTCGCGTTGATGGCTTTTGCGCACCGACACAAAACGCGCCAGTGCGGGCCGAAACAGCACCATGCCTTCAGGAAAAGCGCGGTTCAGATAGTGCAGCACCTGAATATGGGTCTGGTTGATGGGCGCAGTCAGTGCAAACTGGTCATCCTCTGGCGCATAGGTGAACTCGTCTTGGCTGCTGGCTTGCCTCAACCGCCAGCGCACCCATAGCCCCAGCAACGCCACCCCGCTCAGCGCCAGTACCCACGCCATCTGGGTGGCATCGCTGAAACCCAGTTGATGCACCCGGTCTGCCCACATCGCCCATAGATCTCGTGCCATAAAAATTACTCCTGTCTGGGCAGAATTATGGCCACGAAAAGTAAACTAAACTTTTAATTTAATGGCTACTTTCTGACATTAATCAAAGCTTAAGTTTTCAAAATTAAGCGCTACACGTACAAAGACAGAAGAAGAAGCTACCAAGTCGATAGCATTCAACCCCCGCAAGCAAGGGAGTGCAAATGTCACGCTCTTGCTAACAAACTGCTGAAGGCGTGATCACAAAACAACGGTCAAGTGCGTCAAGTGTCTTTGGACACTTTGATGGTGGGGAATTTGCTGGAGTAGTCCTTGGCCTGGGCCGCAATGCGGATCGCCACCTGGCGTGCCATGCCTTTGTAAATGGCCGCTACTTCGCCCTCCGGTTCAGCGACCACGGTGGGGGTGCCTGAATCGGCCTGCTCGCGGATCGACAGCGCCAGCGGCAGCGCGCCCAGATAGTCCAGCCCTTTTTCAGCCGCATAGCGCTTGCCACCTTCGGCACCAAAAATGTGTTCCACATGCCCGCATTGGCTGCACACATGCACCGCCATGTTTTCCACCAGCCCCAGAATGGGCACGCCCACCTTCTCGAACATGGCCACACCCTTGCGCGCGTCGGCCAGCGCAATGTCTTGCGGCGTGGTGACGATCACCGCGCCCGTCAGCGGCACCTGCTGGCTTAATGAAAGCTGTATGTCGCCCGTGCCCGGCGGCATGTCGATAACCAGGTAGTCCAGGTCTTTCCAGTTGGTTTGTCCCAGCAACTGGTTCAGCGCCTGAATGGCCATGGGGCCACGAAAAATCAGCGCGTCGTCCGGGTTGACCAAAAACCCGACCGAGGCCACTTGCACACCGTGACTTTGCAGCGGCTCCATGGTCTTGCCGTCCAGGCTCTCTGGTCGGCCCTGAATGCCCATCATGATAGGCATGCTGGGGCCGTAAATGTCGGCGTCCAGCAAGCCCACGCGCGCACCTTCGGCATGCAGTGCCAGCGCCAGATTGGCAGCGGTGGTGCTTTTGCCCACACCACCTTTGCCCGAAGCCACGGCAATGATGTTCTTCACATGCGGCAGCAACTGCACACCGCGCTGCACTGCGTGCGCGATCACGTTGGAAGTGACATTGGCTGACACATTGCCCACGCCCGGCACCGTGCGGGCTGCGGCAATCAGCGCCTGTCGCAGCGCAGGCACCTGGCTTTTGGCCGGGTAGCCCAGTTCCACGTCAAACGACACGTCAGCGCCTTCGAGGTGCAGATTCTTTAGCTGCCTGGTGGAAACCAGGTCTTGCCCAGTGTTGGAATCGATCACGGTGGCCAGTGCGGCCAGCACGGCTTGCTCAGAAATGCTCATGGGGCGCTCAAAAATAATGACGAATAAAAAAACAGACACCGGAGTGCGTTTCGTAGTCTACGGCCTGCCACCGCCCGATCTGTTCACTTTCTAGAATGAACCCATACCGCCCATTGTTTTGACTGCTGAATGAATCACGCCACCTCACTTACCACCCCCCGCACCGCCCTGGTGCTCACCGGCGGCGGCGCGCGCGCCGCGTACCAAGTGGGCGTGCTGCAAGCGGTGGCCGCACTGCAACGTCGGCACGCGCCAGGGCAACACGGCTCACCCATCGGCATCTATGTGGGCACATCGGCCGGTGCCATCAATGCTGCGGCGCTGGCCTCGGGGGCAGACCAGTTCTGCGGTGCCGTCATGCGCCTTAGCCGCATCTGGCGCGACTTTCATGCCGCACAGGTGTACCGCACGGGCGCGCTGGATGCGGCCCGTTCGGGTGCCCGCTGGCTCAGCCTGATGTCACTGGGCTGGGCGCTGGCGCGCTGGAGCCGCATGCAGCCCCGCGCATTGCTGGACAACAGCCCACTGCAATCGCTGCTGCGGCAACACCTGCCCATGCAGCGCATTCCCACGCTGTTGGCGCAAGGGCATTTGCAAGGGCTGGCCGTCACCGCATCGTGTTACGCCACGGGCGAGCACGTCACTTTCTACGATGCCGTGGAACACATGCACGCCTGGGAACGCGCGCAGCGCCGCGCCGTGCGCTCACCCATCGGCGTTGAACACCTGATGGCATCGTCGGCCATTCCGTTTTTGTTTCCAGCCGCCAAAATCACGCTGCAGGGTGATTCGGCAAATTCCGCAAGCTCGGCTTCTTCAGCCTATTACGGCGACGGCTCCATGCGGCAGGTGGCCCCCATGGCCCCCGCCATTCACCTAGGCGCGCAGCGTATTTTTGTCATTGGTGCAGGCCGCGCGCACGAGCCGCGCCGCGCCGCGCAAGCCACCGACGCCTACCCCAATCTGGCACTGGTGGCGGGGCACGCGCTGTCGGGCATTTTTCTGGACACACTGGCCGCCGACATTGAGCGCATGGAGCGCATCAACCGCACACTGGCGCTGATTGCACCCGACAAGCGCCGCGAAACCCGCCTGCGCCCGATCGAGCTGCTGGCCATCACGCCTTCAGAGCGGCTGGACGGCATCGCCATCCGGCACGTGCAGGCTCTGCCCCAGGCCATGCGTGCCTTGTTGACCGCACTGGGCACGCGCACCGATGCCCAGCAACACCCCACCAACGGCGCACTGGCCAGCTATCTGCTGTTCGAGTCGGGTTACACCCGCGAGTTGATGGCCCTGGGCCACCGCGACGCTATGGCCCAGCGCGAGGCCATTGGCCGGTTTTTCGGCTGGTGCGCTTAACGCGCTCCACAGCGATCAAGCGCGGCGGCACCAAGCTGCGCCCCCGGAGTCCAGCCTTCCCTAAAATGGCGGGTTTACTTGCCACCAGAAGCACCGCGCATGACCGCCCCCCGCCAGATCTTCGTCACCACCGCCCTGCCCTACGCCAACGGCACCTTCCACATCGGCCACATCATGGAATACATCCAGGCCGACATCTGGGTGCGGTTCCAGCGCATGCAGGGCCACGCGGTCAACTTCGTCGGTGCCGACGACGCGCATGGCGCGCCCATCATGATCGCGGCTGAAAAAGCAGGTAAAACGCCCGAGCAGTTTGTGGCCGACATCGCCGCCGGTCGTCAGCAGTACCTTGAAGGCTTTGAGATCAGCTTCGACAACTGGCACAGCACGCACAGCCCCGAAAACACCGAGCTGGCCCAAAGCATTTACACCGCGCTGCAAGCTGCGGGCCTGATCGCCACGCGCACCATCGAGCAGTTCTTCGACCCCGACAAGGGCATGTTCCTGCCCGACCGCTTCATCAAAGGCGAATGCCCCAACTGCCACGCCAAAGACCAGTACGGCGACAACTGCGAGGTCTGCGGCGCCGTCTATGCGCCGACCGAGCTGATTGAGCCGTATTCGGCCCTGTCCGGTGCCAGACCTGAGCTGCGCAGCAGCGAGCACTACTTTTTCAAGCTGTCTGACCCGCGCTGCATCGACTTCTTGAAAGCCTGGACCACCAGCGGCGCGGTGCAGCCCGAGGTGCTGAACAAGATCACCGAGTGGATCACCCCCGGCGAAGACGGCAAGCCCAAAATGGGCGACTGGGACATCAGCCGCGACGCGCCCTACTTCGGCATCGAGATTCCGGGCGCGCCCGGCAAGTTCTTCTACGTCTGGCTGGATGCGCCCGTGGGCTACCTGGCCAGCCTGAAAAACCTGTTCGGCAAGGGCGGCGGCCACAGCGCCAGCGGGCAGAAGCAGAACTTCGACACCTTCATGGCCGATGCAACAACCGAGCAGTACCACTTCATCGGCAAGGACATCATCACCTTCCACACCCTGTTCTGGCCCGCCATGCTGCACTTCAGCGGCCGCAAGGCGCCCAGCAAGGTGTTCGTGCACGGCTTTCTCACCGTCAACAACGGCGAGAAGATGAGCAAGAGCCGCGGCACCGGGCTGGATCCACTGAAATATCTGCGCTTAAGCATGAACCCCGAGTGGCTACGCTACTACTTGGCGGCCAAGTTGTCAGGCCGCAACGAGGACATCGACTTCAACGCTGACGACTTCATGGCCCGCGTCAACGCCGATTTGATCGGCAAATACGTCAACATCGCCTCGCGCGCGGCTGGCTTCATCAGCAAACGCTTCGACGGTCGACTGGGCCAGGTCAGCGCGGACGGCGCGGCGCTGCTGGAGCAGTTGCGCGCCGCGCTGCCCGGCGTGACCGATCTGTACGAGCAGCGCGACACCGCCAAGGTGGTGCGCGAGGTGATGGCCCTGGCCGACCGCGTGAACGCCTATGTGGATGCCAACAAGCCCTGGGAGCTGGCCAAAAAAGACGGCCAGGACGAGCGCCTGCACGACGTCTGCACCACCTGCATCGAGGCTTTTCGCATCCTCACCATCTACCTGAAACCCATCCTGCCCAAGGTGGCGGCCGAGGTGGCGGCCTTTCTGATGGTGCCGCCCGAGCGCTTTGACGACGTGCCCACGCCGCTGGGCGCGGGTGCGCAGATCGGCGAATACAAACACCTGATGCAGCGCGTCGACATCAAGCAGCTTGATGCCTTGTTTGAGCCGCCAGCGCAGATGGATAAAGCGCCATCAGCTATCAAATCAGAAGCAAAATCGGCGGCAACCGCCACTGCGGCAACCGGCGATGCCCCCGGCGGTGAGCCACTGGCCGCCACTATCGGCATCGACGACTTCGTCAAAACCGACCTGCGCATTGCCCGCATCGTCGACTGCCAGCCGGTCGAAGGCTCCGTCAAACTGCTGCGCCTGACGCTCGACGCTGGCGAAAAAACCGAAGACGGCCAACCCCGCCTGCGCAACGTCTTTTCCGGCATCGCCAGCGCCTACCAGCCCGAGCAGCTCAAGGGCAAACTCACCGTGCTGGTCGCCAACCTGGCTCCGCGCAAGATGAAATTCGGCCTCAGCGAAGGCATGGTGCTGGCCGCCAGCCATGGCGATGAAAAGGCCAACCCCGGCATCTTCGTGCTGGAGCCAACGGCGGGGGCACAGCCGGGCATGCGGGTGAAGTAAAGCGAATCCTGAAAAATTAGGATGTGGTTGACCGAAAGTCAGGTTGGTACTCATCGTGGCTGCCACCGCATATGCACACAGCGATGAAAATTTTTAAAAGAGGAAGGAAGACAAGATCGTGACATCTATATATCCAAAAAGCTTGATACCCACCCAATTTCTGTACGCAACCTGGCGCACTTTTAGGCGCTCCGCCTTGCTGGTCACCATCTTGAGCGCCTCTTTACTGGCCGCTTGTGGTGGCGATGGCGGTGGCAGCGATGACAGCCCCGTCAGCCCCAGCACCTGGACAGGGACCCGTCAGTTGGGCGCAGCAGGCTCTGAGGTTGAAGCGCGTGGTGTGGCCACCGACACCAGCGGTAATGTCTTTGTCACTGGCTACACATTTGGTGGCCTGGATGGCAACACGTTGGCAGGCCTCAGCGACATGTTTCTCACCAAATACGACAGTGTTGGCAACAAGCTCTACACACGCCAAATAGGCATACCCAATGCTCGCACAGAAGCGCTTGGTGTAGCCACCGACGCCAGCGGTAACGTGGTCATAGCAGGTTACACCTCCGGCAACCTGAGTGACACACTTATGGGTGGATACGATCTGTTTCTCGTCAAAACCGACAATGCAGGTAACACGCTCTACACGCAGCAGATGGGCGCGGCAGGCGCAGAAACCATTGCCTATGACGTAGCCATCGACGCCAACGGCAACGCCTTTGTGGCCGGTTACACCAAAGGCGGCCTAGACGGCAACGCACTTACAGGCACCAGCGATCTGTTCCTCACCAAATACGATAGCCTGGGCAACAAACTCTACACGCGCCAAATTGGCGTGGCAGGCGC
The DNA here is from genome assembly GCF_047975795.1 of Ottowia sp. Classification (GTDB taxonomy): domain Bacteria; phylum Pseudomonadota; class Gammaproteobacteria; order Burkholderiales; family Burkholderiaceae_C; genus Ottowia. The sequence continues at coordinate 125,309 of NZ_JBKEEE010000047.1, forward strand.
AGATGCACTGGCGCGTGGAGTTGCCATTGATACCAGCGGCAACGTCTTCGTTGTGGGGTACACCACAGGCGGTCTGGACGGTCATGTGCTCACAGGAACCAGTGATCTTTTTGTCATCAAGTTCGACAACGCAGGCAACAAGATTTACACACGCCAGATGGGTGTGACACAAGCCATCACTGAAGCCCATAGCGTTGCCACCGATGCCAGTGGCAACGTGTTCATCACCGGCTACACCGAAGGTGGCCTAGACGGAAATGCACGCACCGGCACCAGTGATCTTTTCGTAATCAAGTTCGATAACACAGGCAACAAGCTCTTCGTACACCAAATGGGCGCAGCAGACACTTTGACTTACGCTTACGACGCTGCGATCGACACCAATGGCAACGTGTTCGTCACAGGTGAAACCTACGGCAGCCTGGACGGTAATGCACGTGTCGGCACCAGCGACATGTTCATGACCAAGTTCGACAACGTGGGCAATAAGCTCTTCACGCGCCAGATGGGTGCAGCAAATGCTCGCACTTATGCTTATGCCGCCGCCACCGACGCCAGCGCAAACGTGTTCGTCACAGGCGACACCTATGGCAATCTGGATGGCAACACGCTCGCCGCATCCATCGGTGGCAGCGACCTGTTCGTCACCAAGTTCGACAACACGGGCAACAAGCAGTAACACAGCAGCCAGCCCAAGCCTCAGTATTTTTTCTGATCGAACCCACGACCGGCGCTGCGAGTGCGGTAACGCATGCCATTTTCAACCTGACCAGACCAAAACACTTCTGGGACAGAATGCTCATGCATTTGAAAGTAAACAACAGATAGAGCGAATCACCCGTGAACCATCTGCCAACATCAACCCACAAAAATCTCGCAAACCCATGTAGAATGCGCCCTTCGTCGGAGCGTAGCGCAGTCTGGTAGCGCATCTGCTTTGGGAGCAGAGGGTCGCGAGTTCGAATCCCGCCGCTCCGACCATTTTTTCCAGTCGCGCGTTTTGTGCGACACAATCAAAGGCCCGCATCGTCGGGCCTTTGTCTTATCACCAGCCAACTGCACCTGCCCGTAGCTCAACTGGATAGAGCAGCTGCCTTCTAAGCAGCAGGTCGGGGGTTCGAGTCCCTCCGGGCAGGCCAAGGGCGACTGATTGCAGCATGAACGGTGGCATAATGCAGCCTCTTTGCTGGAAACGTGACCGAGTGGCCGAAGGTGCTCCCCTGCTAAGGGAGTATGGGGTGTAGAGCCTCATCGAGGGTTCGAATCCCTCCGTTTCCGCCAGCATCCAAAAACGGGCTTCATGGCCCGTTTTTTCTTTTGTCTGCGTCAATGGGCTGGACACACAGATCAAGGCACTACACTGTATTCATTAGGCAGCAGCAGCGCGTTGCGCGCGATGCCAAGTGCCATCAGACAAGAGACATCCACCATGCCCGGCATCATCCAAAGCCTGCTCGATACCGATCTGTACAAGTTCACCATGATGCAGGCGGTGCTGCACCAGTTTCCTGGCGCGCAGGTGCAGTACAAGTTCAAGTGCCGCTCGCCGGACATTGATCTGGCGCAGCACCTGGACGAAATAAAAGACGAGATCCGCCAGCTGTGCCACCTGCACTTTGCCGACGATGAGCTGGCCTATATGCAGTCGCTGCGCTTCATCAAAAGCGATTTCGTGGATTTTCTGGGGCTGTTCAAGCTCAACGAAAAATACATCCACCTGACGGCGCTGCCGAACGGCGAGCTGGACATTCGCGTGCGCGGCCCCTGGCTGCACACCATTTTGTTTGAGATTCCCATTCTGGCCATTGTCAGCGAAGTGTATTGTCGCCACACCCATCCCACGCTGTCGTTCGACGAAGGTCGCACGCGCTTGCATCAAAAGCTGGATTTGATTGCTGCACCACAGCATGCGGGCTTGCGCATTGCCGATTACGGCACGCGCCGCCGCTTTTCACGCCAGTGGCAACGCGAATTGCTGGACATCATCAAAGAGCGCCTGGGCACGGCAGCCGATAGCCGCTTTACCGGCACCAGCAACGTGCTGTTTGCCAAAGAGCTGGGCTTGCGCCCCATGGGCACCATTGCTCACGAATACCTGCAAGCCTGCCAGGCGCTGGGACCACGGCTGCGCGACTCGCAAGTGTTTGCGTTTGAAAAGTGGGCGCAGGAATACCGCGGTGATTTGGGCATTGCGCTGTCCGATGTGTATGGCATGAACGCCTTTTTGCGCGACTTCGACATGTATTTCTGCAAGCTGTTCGACGGCGCACGCCATGACTCGGGCGATCCGTTTCAGTGGGGCGAGCGCATGATTGCCCATTACGCAGCCAACCGGTGCGATCCTCTATCCAAAGTGCTGGTATTCAGCGACGGCTTGACCATTCCCCGCTGCATCGAGCTGCTTCAGCGCTTTGAAGGGCGCACACAAGTGGCCTTTGGCGTGGGCACCAACCTGACCAACGATGTCGGGCCTGCGCCTTTGCAAATCGTATTGAAGATGATTGAATGCAACGGTCAGCCCGTGGCCAAGATTTCAGACACCCCTGGTAAAACCATGGTGGAAGACGAGGGCTACCTGAGCTATCTGCGGCAGGTGTTTGATCTGCCTGCGCCGCTCGCTGCCGCGCCGGTTAATCGGCCTGCGCCATTAATGCGTTAGCCTGCGCAAATGCCTGAAAAAGGAAATTGCATCGTTTGCGATCAAAGCACTTTGGATTGAAAAACACTTGTCCGCCCATGAGCCATCATCACTTGAAGCTGCTTCAGGAAAAAATTAAAACACTTGAAGAAGAATTTGAGAAAGAGCTTGACCTCAAATCTCAAAGGTTGAACCGAGGGGAATTCCTCCGCTTCAAGCACAAATTAAGACACCTACCAAAGTTTCAGCTTCTGGAGTGCTTTTTCAAACCCATAAAATCAGAAGAAATCGATAAAATAAAGCTATTGTTTTCAGATCTTCATATCCCCAAATTATGGTTTGATTTATTGAAAATTTCAAATGGAATTTTTCACCACAGTCTTAATGAGCGTGGATTAAAAGGCTTTGCAAAATCCAGATTTTCTCTGAGCGGCGGGCAGAATTACTTGAATCGACGGCAAGTTCAAATCAACGAAATCACCATGTTGGGCAGATTTCCTCCTGCTTATAAAAATATCTTGATGATTGGCGACTCTGGAAAATCAATGCTTGGGATGTGGCTGAACAAAAATTCCGAAAAGAGTAATGCAATTGTTGTTTTTGAACAGCCACTCAAAAAAAATGACTACGCCCCAAGAAAATTCCAGGTTATTTTTGATGACGTTCCAGCTTTCATAGAACTATTGATCAGCAAATTGACTAACAATGAAGAATTGGAATTTAGTTTTGACAAGAATACTGATTGCTACGATTTTGATCATGTGAACCTGTTTCCGCAAAAGTGGATTGACGAGATATAAAGAAAATCAATGGAGACCATGAAGCACACCGCCCCCTCCCTTCACAGCCGCTCTGTCAGCCATACGACACAGCACTTGCGCAGCGATACAGCCTCAACACCCAAGCGCCGACGTACTGGCTCGTTTTGGCATCTGACTGCATGGCTATCGGTATTGATGCTGCTGCCTCTGCCAGCGCAGGCCGCTGCGCTGGATGGCAGCCAACTATCGCTGCTGTGGGGCGTGCCGTTTGCGGGCATTTTGCTGTCAATCGCCATCTGGCCGCTCATTGCGCCGATGGTCTGGCACCACCATTTCGGCAAAATTGCCGCCGCCTGGGCGTTGGCCTTTGTGCTGCCCTTCACGGTGGTGTATGGCCTAAGCGCCACCGCCCACGGGCTGGTGCATGCGCTGGTGGCCGAATACATCCCGTTCATTCTGCTGCTGACGGCACTGTTCACCGTATCGGGCGGCATCTACATCCGTGGCAACCTGCACGGCTCGCCGCTGCTCAACACGGGTATTCTGGCCGCCGGGGCCATGCTGGCCAGCTTTATGGGCACCACGGGTGCGTCGATGCTGCTGATTCGCCCGCTGATCCGCGCCAACGACAACCGCAAGCACAACGTGCACGTGATCGTGTTCTTTATCTTTATCGTCAGCAACATTGGCGGCTCACTCACGCCGCTGGGCGATCCGCCGCTGTTCCTGGGATTTTTGAAAGGCGTCACCTTCTTCTGGACGGCGGGGCACATCATTTGGGACACGCTGTTTTTGGTGGGCACCTTGTTGGTTATCTTCTATCTGCTGGATCGTTTTCTGTACGCCAAAGAAGGCGTGCAGCGCCAAGACGACCCCACACCCGATACCGTCAAATTCGGCTTTAACGGCGGGCGCAACTTTGTCCTGCTGGCCGCCATCATTGCCCTGGTGCTGATGAGCGGGCTGTGGCGTTCGGGCATCAGCTTTGATATATACGGCACCGAGCTGACCTTGCAGGCGCTGGTGCGCGATATCGGTTTAATTGCCGTCATCATCGCCTCACTGGTCATCACACCCTACAGCGTGCACGAAGACAACCAGTTCGGCTGGGAACCCATGAAGGAAGTGGCCAAACTGTTTGCGGGCATCTTTTTGACCATTATTCCCGTCATCGCCATGCTGCAAGCAGGCACCAACGGGCCGTTTGGTGCCGTGGTGCGCGCGGTCACCAACGCCGACGGCTCACCCAACCCGGCCATGTACTTCTGGGCCACGGGGCTGCTGTCCTCATTCCTCGACAACGCACCCACCTACCTGGTGTTTTTCAACACCGCTGGGGGCGATGCCGTACACCTGATGGGGCCAATGGCATCCACGCTCGCTGCCATCAGCGCCGGGGCGGTATTCATGGGGGCCAACACCTACATTGGCAACGCACCCAACCTGATGGTCAAGGCCATTGCCGAAGACCGGGGCGTCAAAATGCCCAGCTTCTTTGGCTACATGGCCTGGAGCGCAGGCATTTTGCTACCTCTGTTTGTGGTGGTCACGCTTCTGTTTTTCCGCTGACGGCAACAGCAATGGAACGCGAGCAAAATGAGTCCAAGAAAAGTCACGGCCCGAAACGCACCACTGCACAAACGGCTTAAATCCACGCAATACAAAGACAAGCCTTGCACACACTTTGCACGTATTCCGCATAAGCAGCAGCCATTAGGCCCAAAAAAAACCAGAGGGATGTGGGCTAACACAACCTTCTGGCGAACATGCAATGAAGAGAAAAAACGAGCGGGTGGTCCACTCGGTGCCCGCCCTGGGGCGAGTGTTAGCATTATAAACAAGAATCAGTATTGATTGCGATGGTGCCTTGGGCGTCCAAAACACCTCACGCCGAAACGCCATTGGTCTTTGATACAGGGTGCGTGCCCCTTGAAGGCATTGGCATGCTCCGACACTCTGCACAGTGGCCCAGCTTGCCCGCTCTGCCGATGCTCAGTCCGATGCGTTGCTGGCATCAGGCTGTGATGAGTCAAGTTTTCTTTTTCAACCTGTTTTCGATACAAACGTGGAGCATCTTTGAAACAGATGCACCTGTGCGCCTTATTTTATTAGTTCTTATTTATTGAAATTAAGCGAATCATCACAGTAAAATAGTTCTTTATGACTAATTTACTACTCTTTCAAACCTGCTTTCAACGACGATTGCTGGCCGCCGCGTTGCTGCTGACTGCGTTGGCAGGCACTGCTTCAGCCGCCGTCTTGCAGCACACGTTCAATATTTCGGGCGATGGCGGCGAGACTGGCACCGGCACCTTCACCTGGGACGATACGGTGGTGCCCAGCGGATCAGCGCTGAACCTCAATTCAACATCAATCAGCGCCAATGTGCTGTCCATCAGCATCTCCATCTCCGGCGGCAACGCCGTGGGCGGATCGACCCAGTTCACCAAGGCTGATTGCACTGGGGCCATCCTTGACAGTGCACCCGACTTCACTGCTGACATCAACTTTTGGTGCAACAACGGCACCAATACATTGAGCGGCATCGCTCCCTCTGTCAATGATTTCAATGGTGTGAGTCAGCTCACCTTCACGTCTGGCACGACCGCACCTCTTGCCGCATCGGCTGCGGTGCCCGTGCCTTCGATGCATCCGTGGGGTTTGGGCTTGATGGCCGGATTATTGGTGTGGGGCGCTGCGGCACACCAGCGTCGCCGGTGGTAGCCAGCGCCCAACAGTCATGATGGTTTGCGGCGGACGATCATGGCGCTGCATGCCGCCACCGAAGGAAAAACCTGTGCCCGTCCGCGCGTGCCACAGTGGCGAGCTATTTCGTGCGGTGCGCGCATCGCGCGCTGCACAGCGGCCGGGAGATTTCAACGACAGATGCCTTGAAATACCCCGTCAGCCAGCTCAGTCCAGCGCACCAAACGCGCCGTTTTGCAAGTCCTGCTGCGCCTGCACGAGTTCAGCGTCTGTATTCATCACCAAGGCGTCGATGCCTGCAACAGACTCTTCTACCGGCTGACTGCACAGCAAGATAGCGCGGCTATCTTGCTCTACGTCCAGAGTGATTTCTTCACCGCCTGCATCCACGAACACCAGCTCTGGTGCGCGGACGGTCTGTTGCCAATAAATGGGCTGCACCTGCCCCTGAATGAGCAGCAACACTCCGTACCAGCGCAGGGGCAGTGGCAGCTTGACGGTGTGCCCCGCTTGCAGATGCAAATCCCACAACTGCAAGGGGGTAACGGTTTCGGCGGGGCCGGTTTGCCCGCCATATTCACCGGCCATCACGCGCACCGTGCCTGCACCGCCGGGCAGGGCGACTTCAGGGATATCGGCAGCGGGCAGATGCTGGCAGTGCGGATCGGTCAATTTGTATTGCGCAGGCAGATTGATCCACAGCGTCAGCAGCTCCAGCGTGCCGCCGTTGCGGGTCAAATCAGGGCCATGCTGCTGCTCGCGCAGCACGCCGCGCCCAGCGCCGCCCCAAAGCACGTCACCTGCGGCCAGCGCGTGCGTATGCCGCGCCGAGTCACGCGCTTGAAGCTGGCCTTGCAGCAAAATCGTGACGCATTCAAACCCACGTTGCGCCTGCGCGCCGGTGGTTCGCACGCTGTCCGTCGGTACAACGGTTTGCGCTGGCGCATAGCTGGCACGAATGGCCGGATTGGCCTGGCGGCCCAGTCCGCGGTAGTCAAAGAACACGTGCTCCTGATAGGCATCACCCACCGGTTGAAGAGCGGGCGCACGAGAAGTGCCAATTACTTTTTTTTCCATAACAACAAACGTTCAATACAAGACAAAACAGTCGCCGCAGCCCGCCAATCACTCGTGGTTGTGCAATGCGTGGCTACGCCTGGTGGACAGGCTTTGGATGATCGCCGGTGTGATGGCGTGATATGCCAACACCTGGCCACCACGCTGTTTTGCAAACGCTGCCGCCTCATCCCGGCTGGCAAAAGCGGGCAGATCACCCATGCGCATCGGCCCCAGTGCGTCAGAGCCGTGCACCAACCAGGCTTTTTCAGCCGCCACCCACTGGCCGCTGTGCGCATCGGTCACCCAGGTGGACAAAATATCGGCAGCGGTATGCCCTGGGCTGTGGCGGGTGACCTCCGGCAAAAACTGAAACAGATCGATGGGCGAATCAAAAAAGTGCACATGTCCATCGCGGTACAACACCTGCGCCGCCCAGCGCGGGCCACGCGCCGGATACATGCCGCACACCGGGCAGCGCGCACCGGCTGGGATAGGACGCGGTTGATCCGCCGCCAACCCGCTGGACGCGTCATAGGCGATGGGCGGCGAAACAATGCACACATCGACAGGCACGTCGTTTGTCTTGACGGTGCCTGGCCACCACAGGTGGCGCGCTGCTGCGCCAAGCACGCCTACCGTCATCACGCCACCGCCCAGCCAAAGCCAGCGTCGGCGCTTCATGTGCTGCACCTGCAACGGAGAAAGCAGCAATGGCCCCATGACATCGGTGCGGCCCATCACATGCGGCTGTCCAGATTGGCACCGCCGCGCAAATCAACCATCACCGGGGTGATGTCCGACATGCGCAGCAGCTTGCCACCGTATTGCTGGATAAAGGCTTGTGCATCGGCCTCAGCGCTGAAGCTGGCAAACGTTGGCCCCATCGAGCCTTTGCGCTGGCTGCCTTGCACGTACAGGGCCGTGCGCGCATCGATCCAGGCCCCTTTGGGGTTGTCCCAATCGGTCTTGCCCATGTCTTGCACGTACACCGCATTGACCTTGCGCACCTGCTCGGGCACCAGCAGGGTATTCAGCACTTCAACCGTATCGCAGTAAAACGCAGGGCGCTCGGCACCTGCGTAGTGGATTTGCCCCTTCGGGCCTGGATAGTCCATCAGCAGCATGCCATCCAGCTCGCACGAGGTGTCTTGGGCAATCTCAACCGGTGCAGTGCTGGCGCTGCCGCCCTCGCCTTCCCGGCTGCATGCGGCCAGCGGCACCACACTCGACAACGCCAGCAGGCCGAGCAGCAGGCGACGTTCGCTGCAAGCGTCCGCAGAACGTGGCGTCTGGCCTGTGCAGCACGCCCCTTTACAGGAATATCGTTTCATCGTCATGGTTTGAACCTCCATTTGGCAAGAGCCAGCGGCACAGCGATCCACGCCAGCATGACCCCCGCCAGCACCGCCATGTTCGACAAAGCGGGCGGCACCATACTCACCAGCCCATAAGCGCTGCGCACGTCTTCCACCGAAAACACGTTGATGATGCGGAACACGTCGGTCGGATTGAGCAGCAGCAAATACGGAAAAATTGCCCCGCCATAGTACCCCGCAGTGGCCACCAGCACACCCAGCAACACCAGATCGAACACCAGCACAAACAAAAACCACAGCACAATGGCCGCCCCCGAGGCGCGCGTGCGGTCGCGCACCAGCACCGACACCAGCACCGCCAGACTGAGAAAGGCCAAGCCCATCAGCAAGGCACTGGCCACAAACCCCGTGTAATGAAACAAGGCGCGGTTGCCAAACTGCGCAACCAGCACCACGCCCACCGTGGCCAAACCGGCCAGCATGGCCAACGCCAGCGCCAGCGCCAAGCCCAGATATTTGCCCAGCAACAGCTCGCCACGGGTGATAGGGTGTGCCAGCAGCAAATCGAGCGAACCGCGCTCGCGCTCACCCACGATAGCGTCAAAACCCAGCAGCAACGCGATCAGGGGCACCAGGTAAATCACCAGGCTTACCAAGCTGGTGATGGTGAATTCCAGCGACCGCAATCCCACCGCACCTTGCTGCGCACCGCCCGCATAGGCAATCACCAGCGAAAACACCGCAAACACCAACGCCACAGCCAACACCCAGCGGTTGCGCAGCCGGTCACGAAACTCTTTGGAGGCCAGCGTAGCGACTTGCCGCAACTCGATCATGCCGCCTCCTGCATGCCGGGCACAGTGTCAGTCAAGGCTGTTTGCGCAGGGTTGGTAAAAAACATGTCTTCCAGTGACGGCTCTTGCACGTGCACATCGGCCACCAGATGATGGGCTTCAAGCAAATGTTGCAGCAGCAGCATCTTGTGAATGCGCGGCGCGTCAAACAGCACACAGTCTGCCTCTTGCCTGCGCGGCATGGCAGCCAGCGCTGGCGGCAGTCCCTGCAACCATGGCTCGACCAGCGCAGGCGCGACACCTGCAGTCAACTGCACCCGCACGCGCAGCGGCAAATCAAATTGCGCCCGCAGCGCTGGCAAGCTGCCCAGCGCCTGCACGCGGCCATTGGTCATCACCGCCACGCGGTCCACACGGTGCTGCAACTCGGCCAGAATGTGCGAGGTCAGCACAATGGTCAGCCCTTGCGCGCGCAGCTCGGCCAGCGTGTCCCAAAAAAAGTGAATGGCGCGCGGATCCAGCCCGGTCGTCGGTTCGTCCAGAAACAGCACCTGCGGCTGACCCAGCAGCGCCTGTGCAAACCCTAGCCGCTGGCGCATGCCTTTGGAGTAAGCGCGCACGGGTTTGTTGCCCGCATCGCTCAAACCCACTCGCTCCAACAGCGGTGCGCAGCCGCTCGTATCTATACGCTTGAGCCGCGCAAAAAAACGCAGTGTCTCCAGCCCGCTCAGGTTGTCCCACAAGGCCAAATGTTCCGGCAGATAACCGATACGTCGCCGCACGGCGCGCGCGCCAGCACCATCAACTGCCTGACCGGCAATAGAAATACTGCCTTGCGTGGGGGCCAGCAGCCCCAGCATCATCTTGAACAGCGTGCTCTTGCCCGCGCCGTTGTGACCAATCAGGCCAAACACTTCGCTGCGGTGAATGTCGAGCGAAACGTCATCCACCGCAGTAAAACGCCCAAAGCGCTTGGTGACTTGCTGCACACGAACGATGGCATCGCCGGATGTCACCCCATCCGCTGTGGTGTGTGTCGATGTCATGGCATCAAGCGGCATGTTTTCAGGGCGCATGCGATACGTCCTTGTTCAGTTGGGCACGCCAGCGCGCCCAGTCGGTTGAGCGCGGCAGCATGCGCGGGTGTGGCTCCACCACGCTGGGCACCCGCAAAATGGGAAACTGCTGCCCCACCATGCGCAGCGCCTGCACCGCCGGGCTGGCCATCAGCAGGCGCACAGAGGGGTAGCGCCAGGTAAGCCGATCCACGACATCATTGGCCTCGTAAGCAATGTCGCCACGACCATCGCTGTTGCGATCCCAGCCGCGGTAATTGCTCCAGTAATTGCCCTTGCCCCCGCCCCACTCGATATCGCGCGTGCCGGCGTACCGGATTTGCTGGTGATTTTCGATGAAGTCGTTACCCTGCACTTCATTGCGTGGCGAGCCAGACAAGTGCACCCCAATGCGGTTGTCGGCCACCACGTTGCCCGTCAATTTGGTGTATTCGACGTCATAGATAAACAGGCCGCGACCATTGTTCATGACGATATTGTTTTCAATCACCGCATCTTGCAGCGTGCGCAACATGATGCCGTGATCGCTGTTGTTCCAGGCGCGGTTGTTGCGGATTTCCTGATTGCGCACCTCCATCAGCGCCAGACCACCCCGGTTGTCCCACGTATCGTTGTCTTCCCACAGGTTGTAGTAAGAATTCATGTAGTGCGTGCCATAGCGGCTGTGGTGCAAACGGTTTTTCTGGAACACCGCATGGTGCGACACATCCACGTACAGCGCATCGCGCACAAAACTGATCCGGTTGCCGGTAATGCGCGCGCCCTTGGTGTTGTAAAGCTGCACGCCATTGCCGCGCTGTGCGCTGTCGTAATCGCGCTTGCCGGTGATGTTGTTGTTCAACACCTGCACGTCGTCGGCCTTTTCGATCCACAGGCCAAACAGGTTGTAGCTCAAAAAACTGTTTTGCACCTTGGCACGGTGCGCCCCCGGCTGGATGTAGATGCCTGCGTTTTGCCTGAGCAGGCTATCGCCTGAGTCCGACACGATCATGCCGTCAATCGTGACGTCAGTGGCCGTCACGCGAATCGTGTCGCCCTGGTCGCTGCCGCTGACTGTAGGGCGGCCAATTCCACGCAAGGTCAGGGGTTTGTCGATCCGCAGGTTCTCCAAATAACGCCCACGCTGCACCTCGACCGTATCGCCCGCCGCTGCTTGATCGATGACGGCCTGAATCTTCTGGCCGGGCTGGACGCTCAAAACAGCAGCCGATGCAGGACCTGCACACAACCAGCCGACAACAATCCACCACCCCAGTCGCTCTTTTAAGGCAAAGCGCTGGCACGACAGGGGCACATGGCGATTGATCAACATGCGTTGTTTATACCAACGCAGCACCAGCCTGCGGCTTGCACCAAACAGCCCATGCATTCATGCAATCACCATCATGTCTGCGCGGGCCAGCAGCCAGAAGATGGCCGCACCGATCAGCAGATTTTTGAAACCGACATAACTCAACATGTCCATCACGTTGGCATGGCGGTACACCTTGCCCCACCACGGCCCGTCTTTGACGTAGCGTTTGCCTTGCAGACGCACGACCACCTCAAACACGCTCCAGCCAAACCAGGCCCCAATGACGATCAGCGGCGAAGCACTACCGCTGGCGGCCAGCAGCCACACCAGCGAAGCCGTCAGCGCCGCAGCCAGGCCCAGCGCCACCACCGTGCGGCTGCTCTTCCAGGCCGCGCGAGTGAAAGGCCAGAGGTGATCTGCCGTCTCACCCAGCAAACGGCGCAGTCCAGACAGGTTTTCCACTGGCGGATGCACCCGCTCAGTCGGCCAGCGCGGATCCACACCCTTGGCAAGCAGCGTCTGCGCATGCTGGTGCTGGCGGTCGTCTTCAATCGGCACGATGGGAATGAAATAGCCGTCTTTGCCAATCGGCGTCAGGGCTTGCCCTTCGCGCTCGCGCAACTTGCGTTCTTTGGCCAAGGGCGGGCAACCTGCCGCGTCGGTGTAGAGCACCATGCAGTCCAGGCAATGCAGACATTCGCGGTGGTCAATCTGCCCGTCGGCATTGATGGCCAGCGCGCTGCAACCTTTGGCGCAAGCCTTGCAACTGTTGCAATCGGCTTTGCGGCGCAGGCCAAACCAGCGGAAAGTGCTGGGCATAGCCAGCGACGCGCCCAGCGGGCAAATGTATTTGCAATACGGCCTTTCGATAAATACGGCCACCGCAAAAATCGCCAGCACGAACGCCGCATAAGGCCAACTGCGGTTGGTGATGCCCACTAAAAACGTCGTCTTGAATGGCTCGATTTCAGCCAGCTTTTCGGCCTGCACCATCGAGAACAAGGAAACGACAACCAGCATGAAGAACGCGGCGTACTTGCCCCATTTGAGCCGGTCATGCCAGCGCTGCGGCGGATCAAACTGAAACCGCTTCAGCCCAATGGCCCCGGCAATCTTGAAAAGCATCTCCTGCATCGACCCAAAGGGGCACGTCCAGCCACAGAACAGCCCGCGGCCAAAGACAAAAATGGTGATGAAAATGAACACCCAGAACAGGAAGATGAACGGATCGCTGAGAAACAGCGTCCACTCCCAGCGGAACAGGATGGAGTGCAGCCAGGTCAGCACTTGCGTGACGGACGGCTGTGCCATCAGCCCAAACCCGACCCAGACCACAAAAACAATCCAGAAAAAGTATTTGAAAGAGTTGACGGCCCAGGTGTTCTTGTGCGTTGCGCGCCGTGTCAGGTGTTCGCGCAGCGCATAAACCACCGTGACGGCCAGCAACAGCAGCGCGAACAACACAATCTGCGGCGCACGGGCCTTCCACACCTTGACCCAGGTGGCCTCAGGCACTTCTATCTTCGGGTGGCCACCCACCAGGTATTCGGCTGGCAGCCAATACGCAGTATCAAACGCGGTGAACGTCTTCGCACCTGTGGCGCGGTCAACCTTGTTGCCCAAGAACCCCAGCTTCCACGGATAGGCGGCCGAGAAAGCCTTGGAGCGAATGATGAAAATGCCCGATTCGGTATAAGCCGGTGCGCCCTGGGCATTGATGCCGTAGAGATTCAGCGCATCGGTATCTCTGAACGTGAAAGTATCGTTGTCCTGCCGCACCTGAATGCGGTCGTAGATGCCGCCACGCACAAAGCCTGAGCCTTTGAACGATTCCTGACCCGCCGTGCGAACCACGAATATGGCGGTTTCGCCGTCTTTGAGTTGCCCCATCAAATGGCGATAGTTGCTACCGCCCAGAATGGCCGGGCCGATGATGGGGGAGTTCAGCGTACCAAACCACAGTTCGATGAAAGGCTGCCCTGTCTTGGCCAGCCCCACCTGCTCGGGTTGCACCGTCACCTTTTGCACCGCCCCTTGCTTGACCAGTGTGGCCCAGTCAGGCAGCGCGGCGTTGGCTGGTGCAGGCACATAGTCGACCGGCTGGCGAACCACCGGCTCAATGATGCCGGTCTGTCGCGCCACGGCAGCGCCCGCCGTCATCATCACCTGGTTTTGCGCGATCACCGTGACCGTCGCCCCCGAAATGGCATCCAGCCCGATCACATCTTCGTCAGGGCGCGACTGGCCCACTTCAATCTTGTCTTTGACCGACTTGCCCAGGTACTGGTTATTGAAGTCGATCAGCGCCGACTCTGGAATGCCCAGCAGCAAAATGGGTTCGGAATGTTTGAGCACCTTGACGCCGACAAACTTGCCTTCGTTGTCCATGCCAATCAACGTCACCACTGGCTTGCCGGAATAGGCGGGAATATCGGTGATGTCGGTCGACAGCATCACGTAACCCAGCTTTTGCTGGCCATCCGGCCCGCCCAGCGCCTCTACATAAGGCGGTTGACCCATCCGCTCAGAAAACGCAGTCGCACCGGGAAATACGTCTTTGCAAGGCAGCAGCGCGCACATGTCCTTGGCGGTGGACAACCCGGCGGGCAAATCAGCTTCATAAGCTTGCGAGCCGCCTGCACCCGCGCCCACGGACGACGCCCAGGCTGTCGAGGCAGCCAGCAGCATGGCTGTTGCTGCTATCAGCGCATAAGTGCGGCGGACCCATTTCATACTGAACTCGTCTTTGGCATCAAGAAAAAAAGAGGCGGACCGCAGTGGCGGGCCGCCCCACACACAACCGCCCCATCAGAGGCGGCCTTACCTTCAGGCTTCAACAATCATGCGTCCGCGCATTTCCAGGTGCAGCGCATGACAGAAGTTGGTGCAGTAGTACCAGAACACGCCGGGCTGGTCGATCTTGAACGTGACCGATTTAGTCTCTTGCGGGTTGACCACGAACTGAATGTTGTACTCCGGCAGTGCAAAGCCGTGTGCCAGATCTTCCACCTTGTCGATGTTGGTCAAAAACAGCGTGACCTCGTCGCCCACCTTCACCTTGAATTCGATCGGCGTGTAAGACGGTGCAAACGAAATCATGCGCACCGTGACCTTGTTGCCATTGCGGGTAACGCCCGCACTGTCCGTATCCTTGGTGGCTTGCGGGTGCTCATCCAGCTCATACACCTGCTTGGGATGGAGCCAGTCACGCTTGAAGATGATGAAGTCATGCGGCTCAGGACGCACGGCGTTGTCGTGCACCAGCACCATCTGCTCGCCGGTGATGTCGATCAACTGATCGTTTTCCGGGTGCATCGGCCCCACCGGCAAGAAGCGGTCTTTGGAAAATTTGTTGCCCACCGCCATCCAGATGCCGTCGGCCTCTTTGGTCTCGGCATTGGTGGCGTTGATGTGGCCGGGCTGGTACATCACGTCCAGCTTGTGCACGATGGGGTTGATTTCTTTATCGCCCGCGTGCTTCTGGATGGCCTTGTCAATGTTCCACTTGACCACCTGGCTGTCCAGGAACAAGGTGGTGTAGGCATTGCCCTTGCCATCAAAAGTGGTGTGCAACGGCCCCAGGCCAATCTCAGGCTCGGCCACAATGGCTTTGTCGATGTCTTCGAGCTTGCCATCGAACCAGTCCAGCACTTTTTGCAACTCGATCACCGTGGCGGTGGGCGATAGCTTGCCAGAGCAAATGAAGTACTTGCCATCTGGACTGGCGTTGACACCGTGCGGATTCTTGGGGGTCGAAACCCGCACGCTCAAGGCGGTGGCCGGGTCTTTATTGGCCTCTACCGTGCAATCAACCACCGGCACCTTGGAGTCACCAATGGTGGTGAACTTGCCGTCTTTGATGGCCTGCTCAATGCGGGCAATGTTGAAGAACAGGCAGGCATCGCGCTCGGCCGCCATCATGTCCGGGTACAGCGCCCCATTTTCAGTGTTGTACTGGTTGCTGGCCGCCAGCTTGCCGTCGAACGACGTGGCCACCAGATCGCAGTTGCCGTCAATGCGCGCCTGCCAGCGCACGTCCATCGTCTCGGCGTCCACGCAGGTGAACAGGCAGTGGTATTGCTTGGGATCTTCGAGGTGCGCGCCCTTGTTGGGCATGGGCACATGAAACTCTTGCCCGCAGAACACCCGGGTGGTGTAGTCGATGGCTGGATCTACCGGGTCGCGCCGGTCCGGAAAAATACCGTGAAAGCCCTGCACATTGGGAATCTTGGTGATCTTGTCGCACACCATGTAGTCCAGGCGCAAACGCGCCAGGCGCGAGTTGATCTTGTCGTTGATCCAGGCGTATTTGCCGTCGTAAATGCCGTCCTTGTACGAGCCGTGCACGTGGTGGGTATCGCCCACGGTGTAACGCAGCGAGCCATCAGCCCGGGTGCCCATCACGGCCTTGGATTCGTTGGTCAATCCCCACCCAATCAGCGCATCCGGCACAAAGCACGGAATGCGCAGCAACTCGCGGCCTGATGGAATACCCAGCACACGCGCATCACCCGTGTGTCCGCTGCTCCACAAAGCATAGTGCGTATCCAACTGTCCCGGCTTGACTTCTGCCGACCCTGCGCCGCCCACATGCGCATTGGCCACAGGTGCGGCAGCATTGGCTGGCCCTGAGGCAGCCGCTGGTGCCGCCGTGGTGTTTGAGCTTTCTTGACAAGCGGCCAAACCCACACTGGTGATGCCAATGGCCGCCGCAGAATTGAGAAAACGGCGACGCCCGATGCCTGCGCCTTCCACGTCCTGGCTGTTGTTTTTTGTCATGTTGAATTCAAGCTCCTGTGTTTCTGACGGCCCATTCAGACCCATAAAGTTGGCTACCCAAGGGACATCCTCTAAGAGTTTTCACTGAGGCCGATTGATTTTTATCAATGCCAATGTCAGTGGCAACTTACTCCATCAGGTTTTTTGAAGTAGTTCAAGAATTAACCTCTCGCCTGTGGCACCCAGAAACCAGCCCACGCGCTGAGTGCGCTCCACTCCTAAAATGAAAAGCGGCGCTGAAGATGCGCACAAGACAAAAGCGGGTTCGTGTGAACAACCCACCCGATGTCCGTTGCTGAAGAATGCCGTTATGTACCCACTTCCTCATTTAAATCGCAGGCAAATGCTTGCAAGTGCGCTTGCAGGTGCAGCGCTCACCCCATTGATTCCTCTGCCCGTGCTGGCCGCTCCCGCTCCGCAGCGGTTTCGCCGCACCTTGCTGGGCACCGTGGTCGATATCACTGTGGTCGACACCGCAAACACCGCTGCTTTTGTGGCTGTGCAGGTGGATCAGGCGTTTCATGAAATGCAGCGCCTTGAAGGTTTGATGAGCCGCTTCGATCCGCGCAGCCCATTGAGCCAAATCAACGCGCATGCCGGTGGTCAAAGCGTGGTCGTCGCCCCAGAGTTGATGGCGGTTCTCCAGACTGCCCAGCAACGCGCCACGCGCACTGAGGGCGCGTTCAACCCCGTGCTGGGCCAGTTGACCATGCAGGCCGACCCCGGTGCCAAGCGACTGGACGATGCTTTTGTACGCCGCATGCTGCCTGCCGCCAGCAGCGCTGCGCTGGAGCTTGAAGATCACCAGATGCGCGCTCGGCTGAACACGCCTTTAGCGCGCCTTGACCTGGGTGGCATCGCCAAGCTGTCGATCCTGAACGCCGGTCTGCAAAAGCTGCAAGGCGCGGGCATTTCGGGCTGCCTGATCAACGGCGGTGGTGACGTGCTGGCCACCGCCCGTGCAGACGGGCAGCCCTGGCGCATCGGCATCCGCGACGCTGTTCAGCCTGACCAATTGTTGGCCATCATCCCACTGCGCAAAGGTGTGCTTGCCTCATCCGGCGATTACGAACGCTTCGCCACGGTCGGCGGGCAACGCGTGCATCACATCATCAATCCCGCCACCGGCCGATCCACGCGCGGCTTGCGGGGCGTCACGCTGATGGCCGATTACGTGGACGAAGTCAATGGCTTTGGGCCAGCCGCCATGGTGGTCGGCCCATCGCAAGCCATGCAAAAGCTCCAGCAATGGGGTGTTGCCAACACACTGCTGATGGGGCCTGACACTGCCGTGCAAATCAGCCCCGCATTGCAAGCTCAACTTGAGCCTGCTCCTGGCCAGACGCAAATACGCCCGTTCTCTTGAGACGCTGAAGTCCAACGCCCCGACGCTGTTCTTTTTTCTACGGCCCAACCTCGCCAGCATTCTGCAAACCCATGCCATGCGTGCCAAAGCGCCGCAGCAGTTTGCCCTGAATGGCCGCAGGCGCATGGTGGCCGTCCGCATGTTGGTCGGCAAACGCATCCGCTGCTTGTGCGTTGTCATCAAACTTGAGGTACATGCGACGCAACTGCTCGCGATCGGCCCAGCCCAATTCCAGTTGCTCGTCGATGCGGCCTGCGCGAATCAAAGCAGGATCGAGCCGCTGAACGTGGTTGGTGGTCATGAACAGCACCGTGCCTTCCTGCGTGGCCACGCCGTCCAGCGCATTTAGAAAGCCGCTGAACGACAGCCGCACTTGGGCATGTGCGGCATCGCGTTCGCTGAAAAACGCATCCACGTCCTCGATCAGCAGCAGTGAGCGCTGTGGCACAGCCGCCAGCAGGGTATGGATTTTTTCGTCGGTCACGATGGGGCTGGCCAGACTCAGTGTGCAGACGTTCAACCGCAACTCGCTGGCCAGCGCCGTCACCAGCGAAGTCTTGCCCGTGCCAGGCGGGCCGTGCAGCAGATAACCACGCCGCCAGGGAATGCCCAGCCGGGCGTAATGCGTGTGTGCGCTGAAAAATCGCTGCAAATCCGCCAGCAATTCCTCGCCCTGCCCCGCCTTGAGCACCACCGACGACAGCGGCCTGCGGCTGCCCAAACGCGCACGCATCCAGTCGCCGCCATGAAACGGGTTAGGGATGTACACCGACAGCGTGTCGGTCTCACGCGCGGCCCGCGCGTCAATCGCGGCCTGCAAAAAACACGCCAGAAACTCGGGCGAGCGCCCTATGGTCGACAGACTGACTTTTTCAAACACGCTTTGCGCCACCTGCAATTCGCGCCGCAGCCAAAGCCAGCGCCCATCCACGCGCAAGATGTGCACCCCTTCGCCGGGGCTAAGGAAAGCACGCGGCGGCTGGCCGTTGCGCAAATCCTCGTCCAGGCTTTGATAAGCACTGCCACGCCGCACACTACGCGCGGTGAACTGGTTCACGCCGCGCAAACCCGGGTGGCGATCCATGTATTCCACCAGCGCCGCAAACAGAAACTCGTCGCGCGAATCGACAGTCAACGTGCTGATGAAAAAACGTCGCCCCCAGTGAATCAGCAGCCCCGGCACATCTTTCAGCCAATAAGCCAGCGCGCCGGCTGCCGCCAGCAGCGCCGCTTGCAGTGCGGGTTGGGAAAGCCAGTGAGACGATTCCATCAAATTCTCAGGTACTGCCCGTATGTATTTTGATTCGGCTTTCTATAAGCCCTTCAATAATGTCTGATCCCGCATAGCCCGCAGCCATCAAGGTAAAGATGAACTCCTGCTGAAATTGATCACTTCCATCCCACTTGATAACCGCTGTCATCAAGCCAGCCAACGCACCAAGCACGATGCTGACCCAAAACTTCTTTGCATCAAAAGCCGTTTTTTCATCTGCTACGGCATTTTTGTCATAAAGCTTCTTCAGGCCCACTGCAACACGCATCAACTGACCCGCACCGCCCAAAAAAGCAGCAAGTACAAGATAGAACAACCATTGCATGGAAGTCATAGTTCTCAACCTTTCATTTCAACCCAGATTGTCGATTGAACGGCGCTTCAAGCCGACACAAACGTTGGGAGTCGATTGTCAAATAGTTACATTATTGACCCGACTATCGCCCTGCCCGGCTGAACATCCAGATGCCCAGCACCACCACCACCGTGCCTGCGGCCAGCCAGGGGGTAAAGGGTTCGTCCAGAATCAGCACGCTCATCATGATGGTGGACAGCGGCCCCACCATGCCGATTTGCGCAGCCAGCGGCGCGCCCAGGCGCTCCACGCCCATCATCACCAGCAGCACGGGCACGGCCGTACAAACGGTGGCGTTGAGCACGCTGAGCCAGATCACCGGCAGTGCCACCTGCGCCGCCGCCAGCGGCCGCAGCAGGCCAAACTGCACGATGCAGCACACGCAGGCCACTGACGTGGCCAGCCCCACCAGCCGCAGCGCGCCAATGCGGCGCACGTATTCACCGCTGTAAAACAGATACAGCGCATAGCTGATGGTGCTGCCCAGCACCAGCGCAGCACCCAATGCAATGGCTGGACTGCCCTCCAGCCGCAGCTCGCGCCCAAACACCAGCAGTGCGCCTGCATAACTGACCACGGCGGCCAGCGCGTGGCGTGCGGTGATGCGCTGGCCGCGCAACGCCCAGCCCAGCAACATGACCACCGTGGGCGTCAGGTACAAAATCAGCCGCTCCAGGCTGGCCGTGATGTACTGCAACCCCATAAAGTCCAGCATGCTGGCCAGGTAATAGCCGCAAAACCCCAGCCCCACCACGCCCACCCAATCACGTGCAGACAGCGCTGGTTTGCCGCGCCCAGCCCACCAGGCCATGCTCACAAACAACGGCAGCGCAAACAGCATGCGGTACATGATGAGCGTGACCGCATCCACCCCATAGCGGTAAGCCAGCTTGACGATGATGGCCTTGCCGCTGAAGCCGATCGACCCGAGCGCCGCCATGACCATGCCTGTCGCTATACTTTTTCTAGCTTCCATCGCATGATTATCAGGCGGTTGAGGCCAATTTTGCGTCGTGCTTTGGCAGGACAGTCATCGCCACTTCGCCACCATCGACTGCACAAAAAAACGACACCTGCAGGTGCCGCTTTTCAATGCGATTGGCTGAACAAGACCGGCGTCAATCCTCCACAAACGCTTCTTCTCGCCCTTTCTTCACGGCGGGCAGCAGCACAATCACCAGCAGCGCCGCCGCCATGACCAGCAGCGTAGCCGACAGCGGACGCGTGACCAACACGCTCCAGTCGCCGCGCGACAGCAGCAGCGCCCGGCGCAGGTTTTCTTCCATCATTTGCCCCAGCACCAGACCCAGCAGCAAAGGCGCTGGCTCCATGCCCAGCTTGATGAACAAGTAGCCAACGATGCCGAACCAACCCACCATCCACACATCAAAGGTGTTGTTGTTGGTGGTGTAGACCCCAATGGCGCAAAACAGCACGATGGCCGGAAACAACCAGCGGTAAGGCACGGTGAGCAGTTTGATCCAGATGCCAATCAGGGGCAGGTTCAAGATCACCAGCATGGCGTTGCCAATCCACATGGAGGCAATCAGGCCCCAGAACAAATCGGGGTTGCTGGTCATCACCTGCGGGCCGGGCTGGATGTTGTGGATGGTCATGGCCCCCACCATCAGCGCCATCACCGCATTGGGCGGAATGCCCAAGGTCAGCAGCGGAATGAACGAGGTTTGCGAACCCGCGTTGTTGGCCGATTCAGGCCCTGCCACACCACGGATGTTGCCTTTGCCAAACGGCACTTCGCCGTCTTTGAGCTTCATCTTCTTTTCGATGGTGTAAGAGGTAAAGGCCGACAGTGTGGCACCGCCGCCGGGCAGGATGCCCAAGGCAGACCCCAGCATGGTGCCGCGCAGGCAGGCGGGCAGCATGAACTTCCAGTCCTCTTTGCTGGGGTACAGGTGCGTGACCTTGGTCACCGACACGTCACGCCTCTCGTCCGCGTGCGACAGGTTATTGATGATTTCGCCATAGCCAAACACGCCCATGGCCACCACGATGAAGCTGATGCCATCGGTTAGTTCGGGCACGTCGAACGAAAAGCGCGCCACGCCAGAATTGACATCGGTGCCCACCATACCGATCAGCAAACCCAGCACGATCATGCCAATGGCTTTGAGCAGCGAGCCTGAGGCCATGACCACCGCGCCAATCAAACCCAGCACCATCAGCGAAAAATATTCCGCAGGGCCAAATGCAAAGGCCACCTCAGTCAACGGCACGGCAAATGCGGCCAGCACCAGCGTGCCAAAGCAACCCGCAATGAACGAGCCAATACCCGCCACCGCCAGCGCCGGCCCGGCCCGGCCACTCAGCGCCATTTGGTGCCCATCCAGCGCCGTCACCACCGATGAGGCTTCACCCGGCAAGTTGACCAAAATCGCTGTGGTCGAGCCGCCGTATTGCGCGCCGTAATAAATACCCGCCAGCATGATCAACGCCGCCACCGGCGGCAAGGCATAAGTGGCAGGCAGCAGCATGGCGATGGTGGCCACTGGCCCCACACCCGGCAGCACCCCAATCAACGTCCCTAGCAGGCAGCCGACCAGGGCATACATCAGGTTTTGGGCCGTAAAGGCAACGCTGAAACCTAAAGCGAGGTTGTTCACCAAATCCATATTCAACCCTTTCGCTTTCAGTTACCCAAAAAGCTCGGCCAGACCTGGAACGTCAGCCCTAGGCCTTTGACGAACACCGCCCAACTGCCCACCGCCAGCACCACCGACAGGATGAGCACCTCGCTCCATTTGAATTCGTGCCCACCCATGGCCGCCACAATGGTCAGCACGATGATGGCAGCGATCAAGCCCATGGCTGGAATGTCCAGACTGGGAATGCCCCCCAGCAAAATGCCAAACAGAAAGTTGGCCACGATGATGAGCAGCAGCGGCTTCCACGCCCAAGTGCCAATCGGATCACCGTCCGGCGTTTCCACCACCAGCGCCCGGAACGACACCACTGCGCCAATGATGGCCAGCACAATACCCAACATAAGCGGAAAGTAACCTGGCCCCATGCGGGCGCTGGTGCCTATGCTGTAGTTGGTGGCCCCGATAGCGAACGTCACGCCAATGGCGATGAACACCAGCCCGGAAACAAAGTCTTTCTGACTTTTGATGCGCACGGGTTATCTCCTCTCACTCAGCTTGTTGGAACACCATGCCTGCAACCCGGTCATGAACAGACATGCACTGAGCGCCATTCTTGCATGCGCAAGACAGACTGCGCGTGACTTCATCGCCACGCGCACCACAAAACTCAAGGGTAATCCCTAGTCAATTGACCGGTGGTGTCGCTGAAATGACTTCCGCCAAAGTGCTCAAGCCTTCCGATGCGCGCAGCGCGCCCGCCAAGCGCAGCGGGCGCATGCCGTCGGCCACCGCCTGTTTGCGCAGCGCCGACAGTGACACATCCGGATGCACCAGCGCACGGAATGCATCGCTCACAGTCAGCAATTCATAAATGCCCATGCGGCCGCGAAAGCCCGTCATGCGGCAATCCACGCAACCCACTGGTTTGTAGGGGCGGTATTGGCCACTGTTGAGCTTCCAGGGCTTGACGGCATCGGCCAGCAACTCGGTCGACGCCTCTTCGTCGCGCACCTTGCATGCCGGACACAGCGTGCGCACCAGGCGCTGCGCCAGCACGCCCAAAATGGTGGCGTTGAGCAGGTAAGGCGGCACGCCCAGCTCCATCAAGCGCGTCAGCGCAGACGGTGCATCGTTGGTGTGCAAGGTGCTGAACACCAAGTGGCCGGTCAGCGCGGCCTGCACCGCCATCTCGGCGGTGTCCAGATCGCGGATCTCGCCAATCATGATGATGTCCGGATCTTGCCGCATCAGCGCGCGCACGCCTTCGGCAAAGCCAAAGTCCAGATGGTTTTGCACCTGGGTCTGGTTCAGGCGCGGGTCGATGTTTTCGATCGGGTCTTCAATGGTGGTGACGTTGACCTCTTCCGTCGCCACGCGCCGCAAGGTGGAATACAGCGTGGTGGTTTTGCCAGAGCCAGTCGGCCCCGTCACCAAGATGATGCCGTTGGGCCGCTGCACCAGCGATTCCCAGCGATCGGCATCGTGCGGCGTAAAGCCCAAAGCGGCCAAATCCTTAACCGCCGTGTCGGGGTCAAAAATACGCATCACCAGTTTTTCGCCGAACGCCGTCGGCAGCGTGGCCAGACGCATTTCCACCTCGTCGCCATGCGGCGTGCGGGTTTTGATACGCCCGTCCTGCGGCCTGCGCTTTTCCACCACGTCCATGCGGCCCAGCAGCTTCACGCGCGCTGTGATGGCATTCATCACCCCGCCCGGCACCTGGTACACCGGGTGCAGCACACCGTCGATGCGAAAGCGGATCACGCCCTGATCGCGCCGCGGCTCCAGATGGATGTCGCTGGCCCGCTGGTCAAATGCGTATTGCCACAGCCAGTCCACCACCTGGATCACGCCCTGGTCATTGGCATCAAGCTGGCGGCCGGACTTGCCCAGCTCGACCAGTTGCTCAAAGCTGGCCGCCGCCGCCGCACCGCCGCTTTTCAGTGCTGCATGCACCGACTTGGCCAGCGCAAAAAACTCAGCGGTGTAGCGCTTGATATCGGCCGGGTTGGCCACCACGCGCCGCACGGGCCGCTTGGCCTGGCGCTCCACCTCGGACACCCAGTCGTCCATGAACGGTTCGCTGGTAGCCACCACCACTTCGGTGGATGTCACCTGCACGGGCAGCACCTTGTGCCGCTCGGCGTAGCTGGCGCTCATGGTGTCGGCCACCTTGCCAGCGTCCACTTTCAGCGGGTCGATGCGCAGGTATTCCATCTTGGCACGGCGCGCCAGATATTGCGTCAGCTCTTCCACGTCCATCGGGTGGCCGTCCGAGGCACGCTCTACCCCCACCGCCGCCAGCCGCACCAGCGCCGGTTGCGCGCTTTCGGCCTGCGAACAGCGGGCGATGGTGCGGTCGGCTTCTTGCGGAGTAATCACCTCGTCATCGCGCATCCAGTCGACCAACTGGCGCCATTGCACCGGGCCGTAATACGCCAAGGCGGGTTGCAGATCTTTGGGCTGGTGGTTTGGGTTGCTGCGAGAGTGACCGTGGGTGCGTTTCATTTCGTGATCGCCTTGAAAACCTTGAGCCATTTGCGCGCGGGCAAACCCCAGCGCGCTTCAATATCGTCCGCCTGCGCCTGCATGTGCGTGCGTGATGGCCGCCGTGGCGTGCGCTGGGCCAACACCACGGTGTTGCCCTCGCGCGTGGGTTTGAACGCCCACACCGCTTGCTCGCCAAATGCAGCGCTGATCCAGGCCAAACTGCGCTCAAAACTGGCCGAGCGGCCAAACAGGTTGACCGTCATGCAGCCCTCGTCGGTCAGCAGACAACGGCAGTCGGCATAAAACTCGGGGCTGTCCAGCACGGGCGCAGCGGCCTGATCGTCGTACACGTCTACAGCCAATGCATCGACGGTGCCGAGCCATTCATCACGCAGAATTTCCTGCGCGGCATCAGCAATCACCACCCGCATGCGCACGTCGTCAGGCGGCAGACGAAACCAGGCGCGGCACACGTCGGCCACGCGCGGGTTCAGTTCGATGGCGGTGCAGGTCATTCTCAGTTTTTTATAGCAAAATTTGCTGATTGCACCTGCGCCAAGACCGAGTTGCATGGCATGGCGTCCAGCCACGGAAGATGGCGGCACAAACAGCAGCCAGGCCATCATGCGCTGCACGTATTCGAGGTCGATGTCAAACGGCGCGGCAATGCGCATCGAGCCTTGCACCCAGTCGGTTTCCAGGTGCAGATGGCGCACGCCATCTATTTCAGACAGGTTGACTTCAGGCAGGCGGGATATCGTGCGTTTCACTGAAAGAATTATGGTCGCCCGCTGTCAATCTTTGTAAAGGCCGGTTGCGACACGGCGCACATTGGCGCTTTCAGCCAGCAAGCTGTGACATATCTCACGCACCATCTGACATGGTGCGTTGCTGCATCTGAAATGAAGGCGGGCCTTGTGGCTCTGGCGCGCTTTCATCAATCGTCAAAAGCTACTCAAACAATAGCAAAATTCACGGCTTCACGGCTTCTACCAGACGTTGCGCACAAGCCTGCGCCAAAGCGGCATCATCGGCCTCGACCATCACGCGCAGCAGCGGCTCGGTACCGCTGGCGCGGATCAGCACGCGACCGCGCGTGCCCAGCTCAGCCAGCACGGCATCGGTTTCGGTCCTCAGCCGCGTGTTGGCCTGCCAGTCGGTGCCTGGTTGCAGGCGCACATTGATCAGCACTTGCGGGAACAGGGGCACATCCGCCAGCATTTGCGCCAGCGTGCGGCCGCGCTGCGCACAGGCTTGGAGCACTTGCAGGGCCGAGATCAGCCCGTCGCCCGTGGTGTGCTTGTCCAGCACCAGCAAATGGCCCGAACCCTCACCACCCAACAGCCAACCACGTTGGTTCAGCGCCTCCAGCACGTAGCGATCACCGACCTTGGCACGCACAAATTCAAAGCCTGCGCGCTTCAATGCCTGCTCCACCGCCAGATTGGTCATCAGCGTGCCCACCACGCCGCCCAGACCGGGGCTGCGTGCGCCAACGCCTTGGGCACCATCCCCACGCAGGGCCTGGTCACGCATCAGCCGGTCCATCGCCAGCACGTACAGCAACTCATCACCGTTGAACAGGCGTCCGCTGGCGTCCACCATCTGTAGCCGGTCGGCATCGCCATCGAGCGCCACGCCATAGTCGGCCTGGTGCTCGCGCACCGCAGCCACCAGCGCTTGTGGCTGCGTGGCCCCCACGCCGTCGTTGATGTTCAACCCGTCAGGTGCACAGCCAATGGCCACCACGTCGGCACCCAACTCGTGAAACACCTTGGGCGCAATTTGGTAAGCCGCGCCGTGTGCGCCATCGACCACGATTTTCATTCCGCGCAGGCTCAAGGCATTGTTGAAACTGCTTTTACAAAACTCGATATAGCGGCCCGCCGCATCGTCCAGCCGCCAGGCTTTGCCCAGATCGGCCGAAGGCACCCACTGCGGCGGCTCGTCCAGCGCGGCTTCCACCTCGCGTTCCCAATCGTCGGGCAGCTTGGTGCCGTGGGCGCTGAAAAACTTGATGCCGTTGTCGGCATAGGCGTTGTGGCTGGCGCTGATGACCGCACCCAGATTGGCACGCTGCGCCCGCGTCAGGTAAGCCACCGCCGGTGTGGGCACCGGCCCCAGCAGCATCACCCCGGCACCGGCAGAGTTCAGGCCCGACTCCAGGGCGCTTTCCAGCAGATAGCCCGAAATACGCGTGTCCTTGCCGATCAGCACCACCGGGTGCGCCTCATGCCGCTTGAGCACCCGGCCCACGGCATGGCCTAAGCGCATCACAAAGTCGGGCGTAATAGGCGGGTGGCCCACGGTACCGCGAATGCCATCGGTTCCAAAATAACGTCGGCTCATCTGCTGCGCTCCTTAAATTTTGTAGTGGAAACAGTCTCTAGCGCAATTCCACCCTGCACTGGAAGCTATTATTTTAATAGTTATCCGGAAAGCACTGGCCACGCTGCCTGCATCGCACGCCACACGGCCAGCGCCTGCACCGTCTCGCGCACGTCGTGCACCCGCACGATGCGCGCGCCCCGCTCTACGGCCAGCAAGGCTGCGGCCACACTGCCTGTGACCCGTTGGGCGGGCGGTGGCGGCACAGGTGCAGCGCCTTGCAGCACCGCGCCAATCGATGACTTGCGCGACCAGCCCACCAGCAGCGGGTAACCCAGCGCCAGCAACTCGCCCTGCCGGGCCAGCAGCGCATAGTTTTGCGCCACGGTTTTGCCAAAGCCGATGCCGGGGTCGAGCACGATGCGCCCCGCCGCCACCCCGTTTTGGCGCAGCGCCTGCGTGGCTTGGTCAAAAAACTGCCGCACCTGGGGCACGGCATCGCCTTGCATGGGTGCCACCTGCATGGTCTGCGGATCGCGGTGCATGTGCATCAGACACACGCCGCACGAAGGATGGCGCTGCACCACTTCCAGCGCACTGGGGTCGCCATCAGGGCCGGTGCGGCGCAAGGCCCACACATCGTTGATGATGTCTGCCCCCAAGTCCAGCACAGCGGCCATCACCGCCGGTTTGTAGGTGTCGACCGACACCGGCACGCCCAGTTGCAGCGCGCCACGCACCACCGGCAGCACACGGGACAGCTCTTCATCCAGCGGCACGGGTGGACTGCCAGGCCGGGTGGATTCACCGCCAATGTCGAGCAGATGCGCACCATCATGCAGCAGTTGCTCGCAGTGGCGCAGGGCCGATGCGGCATCGGCGTGCTGCCCGCCGTCAGAAAACGAATCGGGCGTGACGTTGACGATGCCCATCACGCGCGGCTCGGTCAAGTCAATCTGAAAGCGGGTGGTGCTCCAGCAGTTCATGGGCGACGTTCAAATGACAACGCGGAGCACAAAGGCTCCGCGTTCAGAAAGATGGCAATGTGTGAAGCCAGCTCAGCCGACTACATCACGCCGTCGTGGGTGCCGGATCGGCAGGCTTGCTGGCGCTGGGCGTGCCGCCATCACCGCCAGAAAATGGTGTGCGCGGCGTAAAGTCCTTGGGCGGGCGCGGCTCACGGCCCGCCATGATGTCATCGAGCTGTTCGCCATCAATGGTTTCCCAGTCCAGCAGCGCCTTGGCCATGGCGTGCATCTTGTCCTGGTTGTCTTCGATCAGCTTGCGCGCCAGCGCGTATTGCTCGTCGATGATGCGACGCACTTCCAAATCCACCTTTTGCATGGTTTCTTCAGAGATGTTGGTGGTTTTGGTGACGCTTCGACCCAGAAACACCTCGCCCTCATTTTCGGCGTAGACCATGGGGCCGAGCGCGTCGCTCATGCCGTACTTCATGACCATGTCGCGCGCTAAATTGGTGGCGCGCTCGAAGTCGTTGCTGGCACCGGTGGTCATCTGGTTCATGAACACCTCTTCCGCAATACGGCCGCCGAACAGCATGCTGATCTGGTTCAGCATGTATTCCTTGTCGTAGCTGTAGCGGTCATTCTCTGGCAGGCTCATGGTCACGCCTAAAGCGCGCCCGCGCGGGATGATGGTCACTTTGTGCACCGGATCGCACTTTGGTAAAAGCTTGCCGATCAGCGCATGGCCGCTTTCGTGGTAGGCCGTGTTGCGGCGCTCTTCCTCGGGCATGACCATGCTCTTGCGCTCAGGCCCCATGAGGATCTTGTCTTTGGCTTTTTCAAAATCCTGCATCTCCACCACACGGGCATTGCGGCGTGCGGCCATCAGCGCGGCCTCGTTGCACAGGTTGGCCAGGTCGGCACCACTCATGCCGGGCGAGCCGCGGGCAATGACGTTGGCACTGACGTCCTGGCCGATCGGAATTTTGCGCATGTGCACGTTCAGAATCTGCTCGCGCCCACGAATGTCGGGCAGCGTCACATACACCTGCCGGTCAAAGCGGCCGGGGCGCAGCAGGGCCTGATCGAGAATATCGGGCCGGTTGGTAGCAGCCACGACGATCACGCCCAGATTGGTTTCAAAACCATCCATCTCCACCAGCATCTGGTTGAGCGTCTGCTCGCGCTCGTCGTTGCCGCCGCCCAAGCCAGCGCCGCGTTGGCGACCCACTGCATCGATTTCATCAATGAAGATGATGCAAGGGGCATTTTTCTTGGCGTTCTCAAACATGTCGCGCACGCGGGCTGCGCCCACGCCGACGAACATCTCGACAAAGTCAGAGCCGGAGATGCTGAAAAACGGCACCTTGGCTTCACCCGCAATCGACTTGGCCAGCAGCGTTTTGCCGGTGCCCGGCGGGCCGACCAGCAGCAGGCCGCGCGGAATGCGACCGCCCAGCTTCTGGAACTTCTGCGGGTCTTTCAGAAAATCGACCACTTCCTTGACTTCCTCCTTGGCCTCGTCGCAACCGGCCACATCGGCAAAGGTGATGGTGTTGTTGTTCTCGTCCAGCATGCGCGCTTTGGATTTGCCAAAGCTGAACGCGCCGCCCTTGCCACCGCCTTGCATCTGGCGCATGAAGTACACCCACACGCCAATCAGCAGCAACATGGGTCCCCACGACACCAGAATGCTCATCAGCAACGATGGCTCTTCGCGGGGCTTGACGTCAAATTTGACGTTGTGGTTGATCAAATCACCCACCAACCCACGATCCAAATAAGTGGCAGTGGTGCGCACACGGCTGTCGTCCGTCATCACGGCCACGATTTCGGTGCCGCTGGAGGTTTCCTGAATGGCCGCGCTTTTGACACGGTTGTTGCGCACTTCGCCCAGAAAGTCGGAATACGCCATGTGCGTGGCCGCATTCATGCGGCTGCCGTCAAACTGCTTGAACACAGTGAACAGCACCATCGCGATCACCATCCAGACGGCGATCTTCGAGAACCATTGATTTTTCAAGGTCTTACGCTCCAATCACAAAAAACCCGGCAATGACGGGCATATGAAGCCCATTGTAGGCATTTCAACCGCCTTCAGACGGTGTGATGAGGCTCAACCTTGTTTTCAGCAGCGACATTTGCCGGTTTTTGGCTACGAAAGATTTCAGAGCGCCCAGCGCGGTGCCACAGCCTGCCAGCCTTGATGGTTCAAGGCACCGGGAATTTTAGCCCCATCCCTACCAAAAAAGTTTCAGCCGAACGCGCGCGCGATGCCTTGGGTTTAATGGGTTTGGCCACACGAAACGTGTCTTTGAACAGCTTGACCAACTGGCTGTAGCCGCTGCCATGAAAGACTTTGGCCACCAGCGCGCCTTCCGGCTGAAGGTGCGCCTGCGCAAACGCCACCGCCAGCTCGACCAGATGCGCCATGCGCGCCGCGTCGCTCGATGCCACGCCCGACAAGTTGGGGGCCATGTCCGACACCACCACGTCCACCCGCCGCGCACCAAGCTGCTCATGCAGGCGCGCCAGCACCTCATCTTCACGAAAGTCGCCTTGCAAAAAGCAAACACCTTCCACCGGCTCCATGGGCAAAATGTCCAGCGCCACGATGGTGCCGTCCAGCGCACCCACGGCCGCGCCGCCGGGCGACAGCGTGCGCCGCACATATTGGCTCCAGGCACCCGGCGCGCTGCCCAGGTCCACCACTATCTGACCAGGACGAATCAGCCCCAACGCCTCGTCAATTTCTTTCAGCTTGTAGGCGGCACGCGCGCGGTAGCCCTCGCGCTGGGCAAGCTTGACGTAGGGGTCGTTCAGGTGGTCATTCAGCCATGCCTTGTTGACCTTGTTGCTTTTGGACTTGATCTTCATCACACCTTGCCTCTGGGCCACCTCAAAAGCTATTAATCAAATAGCTGCTTACGCTTGTTGCAGCTGCGTCAAAGGCTCAAAATATTTATAAAACAAAGGCACTCACCCGCGCCTTCAAGCCACCGATAATACGGCCCATGCCCCGAATTGAACTCACCCCTGTCCAGCGCAAGGCCCATCGTGCCGAAGCCCACCATCTTGACCCCGTGGTCATGATCGGTGCCGATGGCCTGACGCCCGCCGTGCGCAAGGAAACCGATGCGGCGCTGAACGCCCACGGCCTGATCAAAATCCGCGTTCTGGGCGATGACCGCACCGCGCGCGAAGCCATTTACCAGCAACTGGCCGACGACCTGAACGCCGCGCCCATCCAGCACATCGGCAAGCTGCTGGTGCTGTGGCGGCCCAAGCCCGCCAAAGAAAAAACCCTGGACGACGAACGCAAGCCCGGCCCCAAGAACGTGAAAGTACTCAAGTACAGCAAGCGCGGTGGCCAGCGCCCTGAAGTGCGCGTGGTGCGGGTGCTGGGCAACCAGCGGCTCACACCGGGCGGCAAACTGAAAAAAGCCACGCCAAAGCAAAAATCGGCCAAGAAAAGCCGCACGGACTAAAGCCGTCGCCACCTCGGCGTTACTGTCAAATCAAGAGCTTTCACCGCATGTCAGACCAGCATCAACGGCATATTTTGTGCATGAAATGGGGCACCAAATACGGCCCCGAATACGTCAACCGCCTGTACGGCATGGTGCGCCGTCACTTGAGTGGTGATTTCAACTTTGTCTGCCTGACCGACGACGCCAGCGGCGTACGCCCTGAGGTGCAGTGCCTGCCCATTCCGCCGCTCAACCTTCAGCTTGCGCCCGGCGAGCGCGACGGTGCATGGAAAAAACTCACCACCTTTGAGGCCGATTTGCACGGCCTGCGTGGCACCGCACTGTTTCTCGATCTGGACGTGGTGGTGGTCGGCAGTCTGGATGATTTTTTTACCCAGCCAGGCAAGCTGCTCATCATCCACGACTACCCCCGCTTTTGGCGCTTTGGCCAGCGCGTGGTGGGCAACTCATCGGTCTACCGGTTTGCGCTGGGCGCGCACGCCGACGTGCTGGCCTACTTTCGCGAACACATGGCCGAAGTGCAACGCCAATACCGCAACGAACAGGATTTTTTGTCGCACTTCGTGCATCGGCAAGGCCACCTCAGCTACTGGCCCAGCGGCTGGTGCCCCAGCTTCAAATACGACTGCATCCCCCCTTGGCCCAGCAATTACTTCAAGCCCCCCTTTGTGCCGCCCCAGGCGCGCATCGTCATCTTTCACGGCGAAGTCAACCCGCCCGACGCCCTGGCGGGCAAGCGCAACAAGCGCTTTGCCCACATCCAGCCCGCGCTGTGGGTGGCCGATGCCTGGCGCGACATCTGACCGCCACCACGACTGACTCGCCTCCTTGCCCTGAGGCAATGGGACAATCCCCAGCGTGACCACGCCCCAAGACTACGTGCAGAACAAAGCCGCCGCCTCGGGCAGCAGCTTTTATTACGCTTTTTTATTTTTGCCACCGCCGCGCCGCGCCGCCATCACGGCGTTTTATGCCTTTTGCCGCGAAGTGGACGACGTGGTGGACGACGTGTCCGACCCCGGTGTGGCCGCCACCAAACTGGCCTGGTGGGACAGCGAAGTGCGTGCCGCCTTTGCAGGCCAGCCCACCCACCCTGTCACGCAAGCGCTGCTGCCGCTGGCTGCCGACTACGGTATTGAAGAGCGCCATTTGCTGGACGTGATTGCCGGCTGCCGCATGGATTTGACGCAAACGCGCTATCTGGACTTTGCCGCACTG
Source organism: Ottowia sp. (assembly GCF_047975795.1). Classification (GTDB taxonomy): domain Bacteria; phylum Pseudomonadota; class Gammaproteobacteria; order Burkholderiales; family Burkholderiaceae_C; genus Ottowia. The sequence goes on from NZ_JBKEEE010000047.1 coordinate 157,821, forward strand.
CAAAAATACTGTCATCTGGTGGCGGGGGTGGTGGGCGAGGTATCGGCACGCATCTTTGGCCAGACTGACAACCAAACCACCGCCTACGCCCACCAGTTGGGGCTGGCCATGCAGCTCACCAACATCATCCGCGATGTAGGTGAAGACGCGCGCTTAGGCCGCATCTACCTGCCCATCGACGAATTGCAGCGCTTTGACATCAAGGCCCACCAAATCATCCAGCGCGAATATTCCGAACGCTTTGTCGATCTGATGAAGTTCCAGGCCGCACGCGCGCACCAGGCTTACGACGACGCCCTGGCCCTGTTGCCCGCCACCGACCGCCGCAGCCAAAAACCCGGCCTGATGATGGCCAGCATCTACCGCACCTTGCTGCACGAGATCGAACGCGACAGCTTTCACGTGCTCAACCAGCGCATCGGCCTGACCCCGCTGCGCAAGCTGTGGCTGGCGTGGAAAATGCAGGCGCTTGGGCGGTTTTGAACACCCCCTGAGGCGCTGCGCGCCTTCCTCCTTGCTGCGTGAGGGGAACGCCGCCAGTGGCCGATGCAAGCCCAGCCACTGACGGCCGCTGGCTTGGCTCCGCAGCCATCAGGAGGGCCTGTAACCCATCAACTTGCTGCTATTACAAGAGGGTCATACGCAATAACCTCCTGCGCAAATAGCCTGAATTGTTTATGAAATTTTCATCCCCCGCCAACCCTCCGCGTGTAGCCGTCGTCGGCGCAGGCTGGGCCGGGCTGGCCGCTGCCGTGCAGGCGCATCAACTGGGCCACCAGGTCACGCTGCTTGAAGCCACACGCACGCCGGGCGGGCGGGCGCGCAGCGTCACCCTGCCGCTGCCCAACGGGCACACACTGCAAGCCGACAACGGCCAGCACATCCTGATCGGTGCCTACACCGACACCCTGCGGCTGATGCGCACCGGAGGGGCTGACCCTGCGCAATTACTGCAACGCTTGCCCCTGACCCTGCGTTACCCAGATGGATCAGGCCTGTCGCTGCCGCGCCTGCCTCGACCGCTGGACGCTGCGGTCGGCATTCTGGGCACGCGCGGCTGGCCCTTGCAAGATCGACTGACCTTGCTGCGCACCGCCATCGCATGGCGGCGCAACGGTTTTGCATGCGACCCGGCACTGACCGTGGCCGTGCTGTGCCAAACCCTGCCCACTGCGGTGCGGCACGACTTCATCGATCCACTGTGCGTGGCCGCCCTCAACACCCCGCCCGCCGAAGCCAGCGCCCAGGTGTTCTTGCGCGTGTTGCACGACGCCCTGCTCGGCCCACCCGGCAGCGCCGATCTGCTGCTGCCCCGCACCGAACTGGGCGCGCTGTGGCCCGAACCGGCCATACGCTGGCTGCAAGCTGAAGGTGTCCAGGTTCGTTGGGGCTCGCGCATCGATGCGCTGCATGCTCATGCCGGGCAATCGGCACACGCCCACGCCGGGCGGTGGCAAATCGGCAGTGAAATTTTTGACCGCGTGGTACTGGCGGTTCCCGCCCACACCGCCGCCCGCATCGCTGCCGCCAGCAACGCGCCTGACAGCACCAGTGCCGCCGCGCTGCAACGCTGGTCGGCACAAGCGGCCGCACTGCACCACGAAGCCATTGCCACCGTGTATGCACTGGTAGCGGATCCAGGGCCGGATCTGACGCCGCATCACCCCTCGGGACAGCCCTGGCCCACCCCTATGCTGGCGCTGCGCGCGGACGGCAGCGCGCAGGCCCCTGCGCAATTCGTGTTTGACCGCAGCGCCCTGCTGTCCCAGGCCGCGACAGGCACACCAGCCCACAACGCAACCGCCGCCAATACCCCTCACCACCGCCTGCTCGCCTTCGTCATCAGCGCCGCGCGTGACCGCGCGGCAGCACTTGAAGCGGGTGTGACGGCGCAGGCCCGCGCGCAACTTGGACTGGTCGTCACGCCACTGCGCACCATCGTGGAAAAGCGCGCTACCTTTGCCTGCACCCCCGGCTTGCAACGCCCACCCATGCAAGTGGCACCCGGTCTGCTGGCCTGTGGCGACTTCATCGACGGCCCCTACCCCGCCACGCTGGAAGGTGCTGTGCGCAGTGGCCTGCAAGCCGCTGAAGCGCTCCGCTAGAATTCGCACTCACCACCGGCACGCGGGTGTAGTTCAATGGTAGAACGGCAGCTTCCCAAGCTGCATACGAGGGTTCGATTCCCTTCACCCGCTCCATCTCAAGCGGTCATGGCCCCGAGATCAGGCTTGACTGTCGCACCCCATCCACTCAGGCCGCTGACTCCCGCAGTTTGTATTTGAGAATTTTTCCGGTCGGGTTGCGCGGCAGGGTGTCGACAATGCGCAGTTGCTTGGGCACCTTGTAGCGCGCCAAACGCTGGCTGGTGAAATCGCGCAGCTCATCCAGCGTCAGGCTGGTGCCGGGCTTGAGCGCCACCACGGCCACCACGGCTTCGCCCCATTGCGCATCAGGGCTGCCGACCACCGCCACTTCGGCCACGGACGGGTGTTCGTACAACGCGCTTTCTACCTCGGCGGGGTAGACGTTTTCGCCGCCGCTGATGATCATGTCCTTGACCCGGTCGCAGATGTAGAAGAAGCCCTGCTCGTCAAAGTAGCCCACGTCGCCGGTGCGAAACCAGTGGTCATCGCTGAAGGCATGCCGTGTGGCATTGGGTTGGTTCCAGTAGCCGCGGGTGACGTTCATGCCGCGCACGCAGACCTCGCCGCGCTCTTGCGGGGTGTCTACCACCCGCCCGTCTGCAGCCACGATGCGCACGTCGGTCAGCAGTGGGGAGACACCGACCGAGCCGATCTTGCTGGCCGCCCAGTCAGATGACAGCGCCGTGGCCATGGCCGCCGTCTCAGTCAAACCGTAGCCCTGCTGCACCAAAATGCCGCGCTGATCCATGAGTTTGAGCAGCGGCTCCGGGCAAGGCGCGCCGCCGCACATGATGAAGCGCACCGTGGAAGTGTCGGCAGTGGCAAAGTCCGCGTGCTGGCTGATGAACAGCAGCATGGCAGGCACGACGAACAGCGTGCTGACCTTGTGGCGGGCTATGTCGCGCAAAGCCAGGGCCGGATCAAAACTGCGGTGCAAGACGATGTGCGCCCCCTTGAGGAAGGTGGTCAACGTGAGTACGTTCAGCGCGCCAATGTGGAAGATAGGCGCAAAAGTGAGCAGCACATCGTTTGGCCGCATGTCGAGCATGACCAGCTCGCTCACGTGGTTCCACCAGAAGTTGCCTGCGGTGAGCATCGCACCCTTGGGACGACCCGTGGTACCCGAGGTGTACATGATGAGCGCCACGTCGTCCTGGTGCGGTTGATGCGCCTGACGCACCGGCGTGGCGGCGGCCATGGCCGCCTCGGCAGAGGGCCAGCGAACGGCGTCCTCAGCTTCATCAAAGGCGCACAGGTAACGCGAGCAGGTAAGCTGCGCGCGCACTGCCTCGATGACGGCCATATGGTCTTTGTCGACGATGAGGGTGTGCACCCCTGCGTCGTTGATGATGTATTCAAATTCCGGGCCTGCCAGGCGGAAATTCAGCGGCACGTAGATGGCACCGATCTTTGAACATGCAAACAACGTGACAAAGAACATGGGGTGGTTGAAACCCAGGTAAGCCACGCGCGATCCGGCTTGCACGCCGCCGGCCAGCAAGGCACCGGCCATGTGGTCGATGCGATCGAGCATGTCGGCGTAAGTCCAGGTGTTGCCCTCAAAAGTCAGCGCCTTGCGCTGCCCGTCGCGCAGCGCGCGCTCGGTGAACCATTGGCCCATGCCGATCTTGGGCAGGGGTGCCGCCACGCCGCCAAAACCATCGGTCATCACAGGTGAATCTGTTGTACGCATCTTGTCTCCTGACTTTCTATTGGCTGTCTATTGGCACGCCAATCGGGGGCGATTTTGTGCCGACGCTTATCAACCGGTGCTGGTGCCAAGCGCGCGTCAGCGCCCGGTCCAGGCCGGCTTGCGGCGCTCGTTGAAGGCGGCCAGTCCTTCCTTGGCGTCTTCGGTCATGGCCAGCAGAGCGATCTGGCTTTCGGTGTAGGCCATGGCCTGGTCGAAAGACATGGCGTCGATCGCCCGCATGGCGTACTTTCCCCGGCGGATCGCGGTGGGCGATTTATCCACCAAACGCGCCACCAGCCACTCTGTTTTGGCGTCAAGTTCGGCTGCAGGCACCACGTAGTTCAACAAACCCGCGGTCAAAGCGTCCTGCGCAGTCACCGGCTCACCCGTCAATGCCCATTCGCGCATCAGGCGGCGCGGCATCAGGTCTTTGAGCAGGCTAAGCACCTGCATGGGAAACACGCCCACTTTGACTTCAGGCAGGCCGAACAGGGCGTGATCGGCCGCAACCGCCATGTCCACCATGCACAGCAGCCCCATGCCACCAGCCATGCAGGTGCCGTTGACGCGGGCAATGATGGGCAAGGTGGCGTTTTGCGCATCGCGCATCAAATCGGCGTAGTCGACACTGGGTTTTGAAAAATCAAACGCAAAGCCTTTACCCGGTTGCAAATCGCCACCAGCACAGAATGCCTTGTCGCCCGCAGCGGTGAGGACGATGGCCTGCACCTCAGGGTCGGCGTGGGCCTGACGGATGCCCTGGCGCATGGCGGCGATCACGCCCGCATGCAGGGCGTTGCGCTTGTCAGGACGATTGATGGTGATCCAGAACGCCGGGCCACGGCGTTCAAGCAACACTTCCTGCGACTCGGTCATGACGGCTCCTTGCCCTGTTCGGCGGCGGGCACTTCGATTTCGGCCAGCACACGCCGCAGCGTGACCTGCTCGCCCACACCCACGCCCACCGCGCTGACCCGGCCGCTGACCGGGGCCAGGTGGACGTGTTCCATCTTCATGGCCTCCAGCGTCACCACCGGCTGGCCCGCTTCGACCTGATCGCCTTCGGCCACCAGCACGGCCACCACGCGGCCATTCATCGACGCACGCACCTTGCCATCACCACCGCTGTCGCTGGCGCGTTCACTGGCGCTGCGCGTGTGGTCGTACACGGTCGTCGGCTGACCGCGGTAGTGCATCAACAACTGCGGTCCATCGCGCAGAAACACGGCGCTTTCCATCACACCGTCGAACACCACACGCGCCTGGTTCGGCATGATTTCCACCAATTCAACGGCATGCTGACGACCATCGATCTGGATATCGAAATGATGCGCTCCACTCTGCGTCAACTGAACGTTGTGCTTGGCACCGCCCATATCCAGCCGCATGCCCATAGGCAGCGCATGCGCCAAGCGGCGCAGGCCAGCGCGCGTCGGTTGCTGGTTGGCGGTTTCAAACAACAGCAGAGCTGCGAGCGCCACGGCGCGCTCACTGGTGACGGCATCCACCTGCAACAGATCATCCTGGTGGCGAGCAATGAAGGCAGTGGTGGCATCGCCCGCCGCAAATACCGGGTGGCGCAGACAACTGCCCAGAAACACCTGGTTGGTGGCCACGCCCAGGGCCACCGTCTGGTGCAGGCCCAGCAGCAGACGGCGGCGCGCCTCGTCGCGGGTGTCGCCGTGGGCGATGATCTTGGCGATCATCGAGTCGTAGTACGGCGGAATATCGGCACCAGAGCGCAGCGCCTGCTCCACCCGCAGCGGCTCGACCGCGTGCCAAAGCAGCATGGTGCCGCTTTGGGGCATGAAGCCCTTGCCCACGTCTTCGGCGCACAGACGCACTTCGATGGCATGTCCTTGAAAGCAGACATCTTCCTGCCGCAGCGGCAGCGGCTCGCCTGCAGCCACACGCAATTGCAGCTCCACCAGATCGAGGCCCGTGATGGCCTCGGTGACCGGGTGTTCGACTTGCAAGCGGGTGTTCATCTCCATAAAGAAAAAGTTGCCCTCCTGGTCGAGCAAAAATTCCAGCGTGCCCGCACCTTCGTAGCCAATGGCTTTGACCGCAGCCACCGCAGTGGCCCCCATACGCTCGCGCAACGCGGCATCCACGGCCGGTGACGGCGCTTCTTCGATCACCTTCTGGTGGCGCCGCTGTACCGAACAGTCGCGCTCGCCCAGATGGATGGCGTTGCCATGGCGGTCAGCAAAAATCTGAATTTCGATATGGCGCGGCTCCATGATGGCCCGCTCCAGAATCACCTCGGGGTCGCCAAAGGCGTTTTGCGCCTCAGACTGCGCGCTGCGCAGCAGATCAGGAAACTCTTTGGCCGTGTGCACCAGGCGCATGCCGCGACCACCGCCCCCTGCGGTAGCCTTGATCATCACGGGAAAGCCCACGCGCCCGGCCTCGGCCAACAGACGCTCTTCGCTTTGGTCTTCGCCCTGATAGCCGGGAATGCAGGGCACACCAGCGTCCATCATGAGCTTCTTGGCCCCTGCCTTGTGGCCCATGGCAATGATGGCCTCGGGCGATGGGCCGATGAACACCAGGCCAGCCTCCCGGCAGGCCCGCGCAAAGTCTTCGTTTTCAGCCAAAAATCCATAGCCTGGGTGCACGGCGTCGGCACCGGTCAGCCGCGCGGCCTCGATGATGGCGTCGATGCGCAGGTAGGACTGCGCGGGTAATGGCTCGCCGATGCAGACGGCCTGATCGGCCTCTTGCACGTGGCGGGCACCGGCGTCGGCCGTGGAATAAACCGCTACGGTCTGGTAGCCCATGGCCCGTGCGCTGCGCAGCACGCGCAGGGCGATCTCGCCACGGTTGGCCACCAGGATTTTTTGAAAAGGCGTGGATGCACTCATGTCGGTCAGCATGTCGGTCATAAAGTTCAGGCGGTCTTGGGAAAGATGCCCATGTTTTTGCACAAAATCTGGAGCATGACCTCATCCGCACCGCCACCAATCGAAGGCAGGCGCATGTCTCTGTACAGGCGCGAGATCAGGCTTTCTTTCACGAACCCCATGCCACCCCAGTACTGCAAGCAACCATCGGTCACCTGACGCACCAGGCGGCCCGCCTTCAGCTTGGCCATGGTGGCGATGTGCGTGGCGTCTTGCTTGGCCACCACCATCTGTACGCCGCGCCAGGCCAGGGTGCGCACGGCTTCGACGTCGGCCTGAAATTCAGCCAGCTTGAAGTGCACCAACTGGTTGTCCAGCAGTGGACGACCAAACACCTGACGATCGCGCGTGTAGTCGATGGTGATGTCGATGGCGCGCTGGGCAAAAGCGGTGGAGTTCAGCGCACCCCAAAGGCGCTCGATCTGAAACTGTTCCATCTGGTAGATGAAGCCCATGCCTTCTTCGCCGATGCGGTAGCGCTGCGGCACGCGCACTTGATCAAAAAACAACTGCGCGGTGTCGGACGAATCCATGCCGATCTTGCGCAGCTTCTTGGCCACCTCAACCCCTTTGGTTTTCATCGGCACGACGATCAACGACTTGTTTTTGTGCGTCGATCCATCGGAGGTATTGGCCAGCACGCAGCAAAAGTCGGCCTGGGTGCCGTTGGTGGTCCACATCTTGCCGCCGTTGATGATGTAGTCGCCTCCGTCCTTGCGGGCCGTGGTCTTGATGGAGGCCACGTCGGAGCCGCTGCCCACTTCGGACACGCCCAGACAACCCACGTATTCACCCGCGATGGCCGGAGCCAAAAATTCGGCTCGCAGCTCGGCACTGCCACGCTCGGCCAAAGCTGGCGTACACATGTCGGTCTGCACGCCGATGGCCATGGGAATGCCGCCGCAGTTGATCTGCGCCAGCTCTTCAGCCAGCAGGGCACCGTAGGAATAGTCCAGGCCCATACCGCCGTCTTCAACCGGTTTGTTCAGGCCCAGCAGGCCCAACGCACCCATTTGGCGAAACAACTCGTGGGCAGGAAAGATCTCGGCCGCTTCCCATTCATCCACGTGGGGGTTGACCTTTTCGGCGATCCAGCGCCGGATGGTGGCGCGCACCTGCTCATGTTCGTGTGTGAATTGCATGATCAAATCTCTTTGCTGCCCTAAGGACGTGCCACAGAAAATTGCATGGCCTGGGGCTGGCGGGCTGCGGCTTCGCGGCAAACGGCCAGCACGTTGGCCAGCACTGCACGGGTATCGCGCGGATCAATCACGCCATCGTCCAGCAACTGGGCGCTGGTGGTGAAGACACTCATTTGGCGGTCAAAACGCTCGATGATGTTTTGCTTGAGCGCATCGATCTTGGCCTGATCGACCTCGCCTTTGCGGCGCATGGCCGCCTCGGTGACGATAGCCATGGTTTGCGCGGCCTGCTCACCACCCATGACGGCCGTCTTGGCGTTGGGCCATGAAAAGCAAAAGCGTGGATGAAAGCCGCGGCCGCACATGCCGTAGTTGCCTGCACCGAACGATGCCCCACAGTAGATCGTGATCTGCGGCACAGTGGCGTTGGTGACGGCTTGAATCATCTTGGAGCCGTGCTTGATGATGCCGCCCTCTTCATAAGCCTTGCCCACCACAAAGCCGGTGGTGTTGTTCAGGTAAAGAATGGGCGTTTTTGATTGGCAACAAGCCTGGATGAAGTGCGTGGCTTTGGTCGCCCCGGCCGGATCGATGGGGCCGTTGTTGGTGATGATGCCAAGCGGCCAGCCCTCGACCTTGATATGGCCGCACACGGTGGCGCTGCCGTAGTTTTCACCAAACTCCAGAAATTCAGAGTCGTCCGCAATGCGGGCAATCACCTCTTTCATGTTGACCGGGCGCTTGTGATCCATGGGCATGATGCCCAGCAGCTCCTCGCTGTCGTAGCGGGGCGGCTTGAAGACGCGCGGCGCATCGACAGGCATACCGTGGTTCCAGTCGATCTGCCCCATCACCTCGCGGGCGATACGCAGCGCGTCGCGGTCGTCTTCGGCCAAATAGTCACCCAGGCCCGAAATAGCGGTGTGCATGACCGCCCCGCCCAGCTCTTCTTCCGTCGCCACCTCTCCTGTTGCGGCCTTGAGCAGCGGCGGGCCTGCCAAGAAGGCACGGGAACGCCCCCGCACCAAAATGATGTAGTCTGACAGGCCGGTCTGGTACGCGCCCCCCGCCGTGGACGAGCCATGCGTGACGGTGACCACCGGCAGGCCCGCCGCTGACAGGCGGGCCAGATTGCGAAAGCTGTTGCCGCCACGCACAAAGTCTTCGACCCGATAGGCCATCAGGTTGGCCCCTGCACTTTCGACCAACTGGACGTAGGGCAGCTTGTTGTCCAGCGCCAGCTCCTGCGCACGCAGCAGCTTGTCCAGACCCATGGGTTGCAAGGCACCAGCATCAATGCCCGAGTCCGATGTCAGCACCATGCAGCGGATGCCGCTGACAAAGCCAATGCCGGTAATCACCCCGCCGCCCGGCACGCTCTTGTCCAGATCGGGGTTGTCCAGACCCAGGCCGGCCAGCGAAGACAACTCAAGAAAGGGCGCGCCAGGATCCAGCAACAGCGACAGACGCTCGCGCGGCAGCATCTGGCCACGCTTTTCAAAGCGCGCGCGCGAAGCGGCCGACTTCTGGTGCGTGCGCGCCTCGTACAGCCGGACACGTTCCAGCAAGGCCAGCATGCCATCGCGGTTGTCGCGATAGGCATCGCTGGCAACGGACAGGGAAGACTCGATATTTGCCATGGTGTACTCGTTGAATTCGTTCGGTTGATTCGTTCGGTGCAGCAACGCGCCATGGCGCTACAGCCGCACGGGGTATCTGTGCCTAAACCGGATGCCCGGTGTTTCACCCATCCTAGACAGCTCTACCCTGCCTTGTCTTGCGCAAATTGGCTGTGGGCATGCAAACTGTCCCTGGACACCCGCACTCAAGGCACGGGCTTTCAACCACGCGCCACAACACGGCACTTTTCAAGCAGCGCCGCAGGCTGGTAGGACTGCTTGGTCTGGCGAAAGTTGGGCAAGCCCAAATCTTGCTCAAAATTGAGCCACTGTGCATCGGTATGCGCCACGCAGAAGTGGTGGAACATGTACTGCGCCAGCCCCTTGTAACCGCTCAGGCTTTTGTGCCCACCAAGGCTCTTGGCAAAACGCATGGCATAAACGCCGGGCTGCAAAACCTCGGCCAGCACAAAACCACCCGGCACGCCGTCCACCAGGTAGCCGAACCCGGTCAGCCCCAGCGCCTGGGCCTCGGCCAGGGCTTCGCGGCAGGGCAGCTCGTCAGCGCCATCTGTGGGCTGGTTCTTTTCGTGCATCCAGGCGGCCAGCACGGTCAATGCCTGCGTTTGCCATTCGTGGCCGTAGGGCTGCGCCTGTACCACATGGTCGCGCAGCAATTGCCGCATGAGGTTGCGTTTTTTGTTCAGCAGCGCGCCGCGGTAATGGCGAAAGTGATCAGCCGGATAAAGGTAGTCGGCATCGTCACGGCGGGCCGTGTGCCGGTAGCGCGCCGGATCCAGCCGCAAAGCCCGCTCCAACGGCACCGGGTAAAGGCAATCGTGTCGGGCCAGCAAAGTATCAATCACCTCGACCGGTGCCTGATCGACAGCAAACAGCGGCATGGCATGGTGGGCACCATCGTAGGTGTGGCCACTGATCCAAGGCCAGGGGCCGTCGTGAAAGCGGTAGCGGTGCTCGCGCCGGAACAGCCAAAGATTGGCAAAAGCGTATTCGGACAAACAGCGCTCGCCCGCGCCTTCGGCCAGCACCCGGATGAGCGCGCTCACCCTCGCAGCGTGCGCCCGCTCCAGTGGCGGGGCATCGGCTTTCCCCGTCAACGCACACTCACAGCGCCGGGCGCTGCCCTGGTGCCGGGCCGTCGGCTGCAGGGCCTGCAAAACACTGGGCCAATTGCGTCCACTGCTCAGCCGCATCGCCCGCCCACTCCAGCCGCGTATCTGCCCGGTGGCGGCGCTGGGTCACCAACAGACAAAAATCTTGCAGGCTGCCACGCACATAGTCGGTGGCCGACGGATTACCCCAGACCTGCACACTGCCATCAGGCCCGGTCAGCTCGACATAGGGCTGTACCTCGGGCACTGGCAATTTGCGGTTGACGAAAGTCCAACCGAAAGTGCTTACCCCAATGTGGGCAATGGCCTTGAGCCGGTGGCTGCCTGCACGCGGGCGACGCATCACGTCCCAAATGTCTTGCCCGTGCGCCCAGGTTTCCATCAGCCGCGCGGTGGCAAAGGATTTGGCGCTCATGGTTGGGCCATACCAGTTCAGCCGCGCCTTCGGCTCCTGCCGGGCCAGCGCCTCAACCAGCAGCTCAAAGGCACCGCGCCAGCGCTCCAACAAGGCTGCACCGTCCAGATCGCCAAACGTCGCGCGCGCCACAGCGCTGATCTGTCCGCCCGAAGCCATCAGCTGGCCCAGCACCTTGGCATCCGCCATAAAGGCTTGCGGATCGTTGATCGACTGCAAAGCAGTCTGGTCGAAGTAGCACAGGTGCGCCACCTCGTCCCAGGGTGTCCAGCCATAAAAATCAGTCTCTCGACGCCAGTCACCGGGGTTGAGCGTGGCGCAAAAATCGGCCAGATCGCGGTATTCGTCCAGCAGGTCGCGGCAGGTGTCTTGCATGACGGCGGGCCCTCAAATCCCCAGCTGGCGGGCAGACAAATCTTTCATGATCTCTTCCGAGCCGCCGCCAATCATCATGACCTTGGCCTCGCGGTAAATGCGCTCGCTGCGGGTGCCGCGCATAAAGCCCATGCCGCCCAGAATCTGCACCGCCTGGTCAGCGCAATACTGCATGGCCTGCGTTGACAGCACCTTCGCCATGCAGGTGCGGGCCACCAGTTGGTTGGCATCGCCCACGTGCTCGCGCAAGCGCCAGGCCAGGTCATAAACCAGGCTGCGCGCCGCATCGATGCGGGCGTACATGTCCATCAACTTGTGGCGAATCACCTGACGCTCAGACAAGCTCATGCCAAAGGTTTTGCGCTCGCGCGCCCATTCAACGGCTTCTTCCAGGCAAACCTGGGCATAGGCGCAAGACTGCGCCGACATGCCCAGACGTTCGCTGTTGAAGTTGTTCATGAACACCTTGAATCCGTGGTTTTCGGCACCCAGCAAGTGGCTGACCGGCACCCGCACGTTGTCAAAGCGCAAATGGGCCGTGTCAGACGCCCACCAGCCCATTTTCTTGAGCACGCTGCGCGTCAGTCCAGCCGCCTGGCCATCCACCAGCAGGGCAGAGATACCGGCCGGCCCCTTGCTCGCTGGCTCGGTACGCACCGCCACCGTGATGTAGTCAGCCCGCATGCCGGAGGTGATGAACACCTTCTCACCATTGAGCACGTAGTGATCGCCGTCGCGCACCGCCGTGGTCTTGAGTGCGGCCACGTCAGAGCCGCCTCCCGGTTCGGTCACGGCCAGCGCCGCAATCTTCTCGCCACTCAACACCTGGGGAATCACGCGCTGCTTCAGCTCAGCGCTGCCGTGGGCGGCCACCGGCGGCAGGCCGATGGTGTGCGACAGCAGCGAGGCCACCACGCCGCCCGCGCCACAGCGGGCCATCTCCTCAGAGACGATCAGGTGGTAAAAAACATCAGCGGGCGTACCGCCGTAAGCCTCATCATAGCCCACCCCAAAAATGCCCAGATCAGCCGCCTTGCGGTACAGCTCGCGCGGGAAGGTCTCAGCCTCGTCCCAATCGTTGACAAAAGGCGTGATCTCCTTGGCCACAAAGTCGCGCAAAGCAGCGCGAAAGGCATCGTGCTCAGACGTGAAATAGTGGGGTGCGGATGGAAAGTCAAACATGGCAGTCTCAGGTTAGCCGAACGGCACGTGGCTCGCCGTCAATTGAGGGATACAGGCGCAGCAATTTGCGGGCCATTCTAGGATCGGACGGCTGTCCATGGCTTGTGTCGAGTGGCTGTTGCGTCGCAATTTGCACCCATGGTGCCAGATCGATTTGCCCTCATCCATTTCCCGTTCAACGTCGCCGCATGCACTCCTGAAACCAGCCACTTGCCGCAAGCCACCAGGGATTGACTGCTGCTACGCTGGCCGGGCAACACCATTCAACATGGAGACCAGCATGGCTCAACAAAACAAAATCGTCCGCATTGGCGGGGCCTCAGGATTCTGGGGGGACAGCATGGTGGGTGCATCCCAGCTCGTCAATTCCGGGCAGATCGATTACCTCGTATTCGATTACCTGGCCGAGACGACCATGGCCATTTTGGCCGCTGCGCGCAGCAAACGCCCTGAGATGGGTTACGCCACCGACTTTGTGGACATTGCCATGAAGGGTGTGCTGCCCGAGGTGATGCGGCGCGGCATCAAGGTCGTGGCCAACGCGGGCGGCATCAATCCGCAAGGCTGCGCCGATGCGCTCAAAGCGATGGCAGCCACGCTGGGTTTGAATCCGCGCGTTGCCGTGGTGCTGGGTGATGACATCAGCGCCCAGATGCCGCGCCTGCGCCAGCAGGGCGCGCGCGACATGTTCACCGGCGAGGCCCTGCCCGAAAAAATCATCAGCGCCAATGCCTACCTGGGTGCCTTTCCGGTGGCGCAAGCGCTGGCCACCGGTGCTGACATCGTCATCACCGGACGCGGCGTCGACAGTGCCGCCACCTTAGGCCCGCTGATTCACGAATTCGGCTGGACGCCAGACGATCTGAACGCACTGGCTGGCGGCAGCCTGGGCGGCCACATCATCGAATGCGGCTGCCAGGCCACTGGCGGTCTGCACACCGACTGGCTGAGCGTGCCAGACTGGGCCAACATCGGCTACCCGATCATCGAATGCCACCGCGATGGCAGCTTTGATGTGACCAAGCCCGCAGGCACTGGCGGTTTGATCGCCCGCGCGGCCGTGGCCGAGCAGTTGCTCTACGAAATTGGCGATCCTGGTGCTTATCTGCTGCCCGATGTGGCCTGCGACTTCCGCTCGGTCGCCATCGAACAGATAGATGCTGATCGGGTACGGGTCAGCGGCACCCTGGGCCGCCCGCCCACCGACAGCTACAAAGTGTCGGCCACGCAACTGGACGGCTACCGCTGCGCTGGGGCCATGGTGATCATTGGCATCGACGCGGCCGCCAAGGCCCAGCGCACTGGCGAGGCAGTGATCGCCCGCACACGGCAAATCCTGAAGTCGCTGGGCATGCCCGACTACACCAGCGCCAACGTCACCCTGTTCGGCGCAGAAACGCTGTACGGACCACACGCCCGCATTAGCAACTCGCGCGAGGTGATGGTGCGCATCTCTGTCACGCATCCGACAAAGCAGGCACTGGAGATTTTTGCGCGCGAAATTGCGCCTTCTGGCACGTCCTGGTCGCCCGGCACCACCGGCCCCAGCAGCGGGCGACCCAGCGTATCGCCCAACATCAAACCGCTGTCGCTGCTGGTGAAAAAAAACGAGGTGCCCGTGAGTGTGGTGATTGACGGCCAGTCATCGCCCGTCGCCATCGCAGTGGGTACTGGCAGCGCCGAGCCACCCGCCCCGCTGGCTCCCACCCCCTGGACCGACGACGCTGACCCCACCGTCGAGGTACCGCTGATACGCCTGGCCTGGGCGCGCAGCGGCGACAAGGGCGACATCTCCAACATTGGCGTCATCGCCCGCGATCCAGCCTGGATGCCGCTGATCTGGGTAAGGCTGACGCCCGATGCCATCAAGGGTTATTTCGCCCATCTGGTCAAGGGCGAAGTTCGCCGCTTTTACCTGCCAGGCATCCACGCCATGAACATCACCATGGGCGACGCACTGGACGGCGGCGGCCCCGCCTCCAGCCGCATGGATCCGCTGGGCAAGGGCATGGGACAAATGCTGTTGGACATGCCAGTGCGCGTGCCAGCGGCACTGGCCAAAGAACTCGCGGCAAGCTGAGAGACAGGTAGTCTGTGATCAATGCGCCAGCGCGCTCACGGATTGAGACCGCGCTGCGCCACCGGCTGCGGCGCGCCAATCACCCTGAGCTTGCGTGAGCCGGCAAAAATGTCTTTGGGCTTGAGGCCGTAAACCTGCCGGATGGAATGGCTGAAGTGGGTGGAGTCTGGATACCCTGCACACAGCGCCACGTCGGTCAGGGTAGTGTGCTGATCGACCACATGGTGCAGCAGACTGCGGGCACGCTTCCAGGCGCGAAAGCTGCGGAACGACACGCCCACCTCGCTTTTGAACAGATGCAAAAAGCGCGAAAACGACAAGTGCACCTGCGCTGCACAGTCCTGGGCCAGCGCCTGGCTGGCAGGGGCGCTGCGAATGCGCTCAAGCACTTTGGCAATGCGTGGATCAACGCTGCGACTGGGCAAGGCAGCGCCAAACACCAGTTGGTCAAAATCGAACATCGGCGCATCAGCCCGTTGTCCGTTGCGCATCAGTGCCTGGTGGCAGCGCAGCGCGCGCGCGCGAAAGTCTTCGGCTGCCAACAAGCCGCTGCCTTGACGCAGCATGGCGGGTAGGCCAGCGCCGTCCACTGATTCGGGTTCAACGTGGATCACGGCGATCTGCCTTGCATCGCACGCAATACGGTGACTCACGTAAGGCTGCACGATGGCCACGTGTCCGGTCTGCCATTGACCACCTTCGACACTGATTTGCACTGGCGCATCCAGCGCCACATAAAGCGATATGGCCCCAATGCTGCGGGCTGACGGCACGCCCAGCAAGCCCACGTAAAACACCCGGTCCGGGGTGACCCACATCACCCGCTCGGTGCGGTCGATGTGGCGCATGGGGCCGGCACGGTCATGGTCAACACGCATCTTTATCTCCTGATATTCAGCGCTGTGTCAGCTGGGCTGTACATCACCGCATGGTTTTCGTACCAGTGTAAGCAGAGAACGCTTCCTGGTTTGGCCCCCTATGACGCTCAGTGGACAGCCGACGTGTCAAATTCTGACACCCCTTCAGGAATCAATCGGTTTGAGAGAGTCTTTGGGTTTTTCTTGCGTGCTGGCTGCCTCGCCGTAAAACTGCACTCCCAGCTCGATGCGCGGCCGACCTGAGGCCACACGATGGCGGTTGGTGTCGCGCAGGGAGTAAACACAGCCGCAGTATTCCTGCTGATAAAAGCTTTCGCGCTTGCTGATTTCGATCATGCGCGCCGAGCCACCGCCCTTGCGCCAGTTGTAGTCCCAGTACATCAGGCCCGGATAGCGCGAGGCGGCGCGCACGCCGCATTCATTGATTTGCTGCATGTTCTTCCAGCGCGAAATGCCCAACGAACTGGTGATGACGGCAAAACCATGCTCGTGCGCATACAGCGCCGTGCGCTCAAAGCGCATGTCAAAACACATGGTGCAGCGAACGCCACGCTCGGGTTCGTTTTCCATGCCCTTGGCACGTGCGAACCAGTTGTCGCGGTCATAGTCGGCGTCGATAAACGGCACGCCAAACTTTTCGGCAAAGCGAATGTTCTCGTTCTTGCGCAGCTCGTATTCCTTGAGCGGATGGATGTTGGGGTTGTAGAAAAAGATGGTGTAGTCAATGCCCGAGGCCAGCATGGCCTCCATCACCTCGCCCGAGCAGGGCGCGCAGCACGAATGCAGCAGCACCTTACTGTGTCCGCCGGGCAGCGGCAAGGGCTTGCGGTCTGTAGGATTGGCAGGGTGGGTCATGCAGCAGATTTTCGCAAAACTGGCGCAGCCCGATGACGAACCTGTTTTGTACAAAAAAAATCAACCGCCACCAAAGCCCCTCGAAGATCAGAACGCCTCGCTTGTGATCGCCTTGCTTTTTCGAGCAATTTTTGGATCAATAATCAACCAGCGCGTCTGTTACCCCACACCCACTGGTCTATTTCATGTTCAGTTTCTTCCGCCGCAAAAAAAATAGCGAACCCGCGCCTGAAGCGGTCAACCCGCCCCCCCCTCTGCCGTCTGACAGCACTCCTGCGGCCCGTACCGATGAGGCCCCCGATGCACTGCCCGCATGGTCTGACGACGAGCTGGCCGCCCAGGCCCTGGCCGCCGCACCAGAAGCTTCGCCTCCACCCGAAAAAGCTATAAAAACAATAGCTTCAAACGAAGAATCTGTAAGCGACTACATCGCCTTGAATTCTGAAGTCTCTGTCGTCATGCCCGCTGAGGTCGGCACCGCACCTGCCGCCAGCAAGGCCACTGAAGCGCCGGAACGCCCTGCACCCACTGTCACGCCCGAGCACATCGAACCTGCGCATGCTGAACCTGAACACACTGCGCCTGAACATATCGAATCGCCCAGCCGCAGCGGCTGGCTGGGCAAGCTGACCACCGGACTGCGCCGCACCGGCAGCAGCATCACCACGGTATTTACCGGTGCCAAGATCGACGAAGCGCTGTACGAAGACTTGGAAACCGCCCTGCTGCTGGCCGACACCGGCGTGGCCGCGACCGAATTTCTGCTGCACGACCTGCGCCGCCGCGTCAAAGACCAGCGCGCCAGTCAGCCCGCACAGGTCAAGACGCTGCTGCAAGACGCCATTGCCGACATGCTCGCGCCGCTGGAGCAGACCTTGCAAGTGGGCGTGTACCACCCCACCGTCATCATGGTGGCGGGGGTCAACGGCGCGGGTAAAACCACCAGCATTGGCAAGCTCACCAAGCATCTGGCCGACGCCGGGGCCAGCGTGCTGCTGGCCGCTGCCGACACTTTTCGCGCCGCCGCGCGTGAGCAACTGGCCGTCTGGGCCGACCGCAACCAGGTCGAAATCATCAGCCAGCAAGGTGCTGACCCGTCTGCCGTCAGCTTTGACGCCGTGGCCGCAGGCCGCGCGCGCAGCAAGGACGTGGTGCTGATCGACACCGCAGGCCGCCTGCCCACACAAAAACACCTGATGGAAGAGCTGACCAAAATCCGCCGCGTGGTCACCAAAGCCGACTTCACCGCCCCGCACGAAGTGCTGCTGGTGATCGACGGCAACACCGGCCAGAACGCGCTGGCGCAGGTCAAGGCGTTTGACGAATCGGCCCAGCTCACGGGCCTGATCGTCACCAAACTGGACGGCACCGCCAAAGGCGGCGTGCTGTGCGCCATTGCGCGCGAATACGCCAGCCGCAAGCAACCGCTGGCGGTGTACTTTGTGGGCGTAGGCGAAAAGCTGGAAGACCTGCAAACCTTCAAGGCACGCGAATTTGCGCAGGCGCTGGTGGGTTGAAGCACAAACTGAAACATGGCCACCTGTTCAGTTGGCAACGAAAACCACCATAAACGCATGCATACAAAGCGACAATAGCTATTTTTACAATAGCAAAACATTGCCTCGCAAACACTCCATTCAGCGGCTCGCTTCATGCGGCGGCTGCTTTTTACAACCGATTGCAAAACCCATCACACCGCATGCGGCCTGCTGCGGCAGCCGCATGCACCCGCACCTAAGCGACGTAAACCCCCGGTTCTGACCGCACCTCCGCTCCGGCTGTGCGGCCAGCACCTACTGCCATGCCAAGTACACTCGCGCCATGACCGTGAACCCTTCCCGGAAACACTTGGTGCTGCTGGGCGCTGGACGTGCGCACATGCAGGTACTCAACAGCCTTGCCAAACAAGGCACGGGTGGCATGGACGTCACCCTGGTGGCTCCCCACCCCTATTACATTGAATCCAGCATGCTGCCCGCTTATATGTCGGGCGACTACATGCTGGAAGACATCCGCATCGCGCTCGACCAACTGGTAGAAGCCAGCGGCGTGGGCTTTGCCCCCGCGCACGTGCTGGCGCTGGACCCTGCCAACCGGCGCGTGCAACTGTCCAGCGGCGACGCCCTGCCCTACGACGTGCTGTCGATCGACGTTGAGCCGATCATCGACCGCGACCAGCTCGAAGCCCAGGTGCCCGGCGCACGCCAAAACGCACTGTTCACCCATCCGCAAGAAGCTTTTGTGCAACTGTGGCCGCAATTGCAGGCGCTGGCGCGCGAGCGTGCGTTGCAGGTGGCCGTGATGGGCCACGGCCTGCCTGCAGCCGAACTGGCGCTGGCCGCCGCCCACACACTGGCCGCGCCCCACGGCAGCCGCGTCACCCTGCTGGCAGGCCAAGCGCAGCTGCTGGACGACCAGCCCCCTGCCTTGCAGCGCCGCCTGCTGGCCCGGCTGAAGAACCTGGGCGTCACCGTGCTGCAAGACCACTGCACCCAAATGGATGGGCGGGCGCTGCAACTGGCCAGCGGTGCCAGCTTAGTGTGCGATGCCCCGCTGATGGTGGCCGATGCCAGCCTGCCCACCTGGCTGCTGCAATCGGGCCTGGATCTAAACGAAGCGGGCATCCCCGTGCTCAATGAACGCCTGCAAAGCGACAGCCACCGGCAGGTGTTCATGGCCCCTGCCAATGCATCGTCTGAAGCCGGTGTGGCGTTGGAGGCCAACCTGCGCACCGCCATCCACGGCGGCGCATTTCGCAAGGTGCCGGTCGAATCCCCGCGCCTGAAAGTAGTGCCCTGCGGCAATGGCCACGCCATTGCCGTGTGGGGGCCGCTCAGCCTGGAAGGCCGCGAAGTCTGGAGCTGGAAAGACCGGCGCGACCGGCGTTTGCTGCAAGCGCTGTTTGCGCCCTGAAGTCCGAAGTTTGAAATCTCTTTTACGCAGCCCGAAAAATCCTTGGCCCCATCAGCATAAAAAAAGCTGCTGACGCTTATTTTAAAAGCGCCAGCAGCTCACTTTTTTGAAGCGCTATCACAGCGCTTGAACTCACCCCCTCAACCGCCCGCAGCGATCTTCTCGCGCATGCGGTCGGCGCGCGCCGCCGAATCCGGGTGGCTCGACAGCATGGCGTCTACCGTGCTTTGCTTGCCGCTGATTTTGGCCAGTTTGCGAAAGGCCGACTCCATGGCCTTCTGGTCGTAGCCATGCTTTTTCATGAAGGCCAGACCGTAATCATCGGACGCCGTTTCCTGACTTTGCGAAAACTGGCTATTGAGCAGGTTTTCGCCAAACGCACCCAATTCCGACGCCGACAACGCACCGGCCACGCCGCCCGCAGACGACGCCGCCTTGCGACCTGCCGAGGCCATGTAGGCTGTGCGCGTGGCCGACAGGGCGTGGCCCAGCTTGACGTGGCCAATCTCGTGGCCAATGATGCCCAGCAGCTCCTGGTCGGTCATCATGTCCATGATGCCGCTGTAAAAGCGGATCGATCCATCGGGCGTGGCGTTGGCGTTGATATCCTTGGTGATGTAGACCTTGAAGTTCAGTGTCAAACCGTCTTCGTTCAGGTGCTTGCGCGTCAACTTGGCCAGGCGCTTGGCGTATTTGCTGGACGACGAGGCCACGCTCATTTGCTTGTCTTCAGCCTTGCGAAATGCCAAGCTGGTGCTTTTCAGTTCGTCATCGGACACCGTGGCGGACTTGTACACATCCATCGCCGCGCCCACTTGCAAATCGGTTGAGCTGCTGCCCAGCACCGACTTGCCACCCGTGGCGCTGCAACCGGCCAGCACAGCCGCAGAAAAAACCGCCAAGGCGGCGTACTTGAATTTCATGAAAGGCTCCCTTTCCTCTTTCAGGATGGTCAATAAAAATGAATGCTTGGCCTCGTGCAGGCCGCCTGATGACAACTGATTCAACCTGATGTATCTCCAGTCTGCCGGGCACTCGATGGTAACTCGATACAACATGAAGTAAGCATTTATATTTGAACGCCCACACCGGCTTTCGCACTGACCTGATGGCGACACCAGACCCAGCGGCACGACTGCGCAAGCCCCATATAACTCTTCGCTATAAACAATCCACAAATTATTCGTTCCAGTTGACAAGCAAGCCGCCTACAGTCGCGCTCCATGGATTCTTGGGCATTCGTTCTGGCCGGTTTTTTTGTCGGCGGCATTGTGGGCATGACCGGCGTGGGCGGTGGCTCGCTGATGACGCCGCTGCTGATCTTCTTTTTTGGCGTCAAACCCCATCTGGCCGTAGGCACCGATTTGCTGTTTGCCGCCGTTACCAAGGCCGGTGGCTCCATCAGTCTGGCACGGCGCGGGCTGGTGGACTGGCCCATCGTTGGGCTGATGGCCGCAGGCAGCGTACCCGCATCGCTGCTCACGCTGTGGGGTATTCAACAGCGCGGTGCAGCCGATGCGGCTGTGCAGCATTTGATGACCAGCGTGCTGGGCGCGGCCCTGCTGCTGACGGCGGTGGCCACGCTGTACAAGGCGCTGGTCCGTCCATCCCCATCACGCCCACTGCCCACCAATGTCGGCGCAGCAACTGCACAGCCCGCCACACGCCCAATGCACAGGGCTTTGCCGCTGTTGCTGGGTGCGGTGATCGGGGCGCTGGTCACGCTGACCTCGGTCGGGGCCGGGGCCATTGGCGTAGTAGTGCTGATGTGGCTGTACCCGCGCCTGCCATTGCCCCGCGTCGTCGGCGCGGACATCGCCCACGCCGTGCCGTTGACCTTAGTGGCCGGGTTGGGCCATGCCAGCATCGGCTCGGTCAACTGGCCCCTGCTGGGGTGGTTGCTGCTGGGTTCGCTGCCCGGCATCTGGCTGGGCAGTCGTCTGATGAGCCACACGCCCGAACGCCTGGTGCGCGCCCTGTTGGCAGGGCTGCTGGGCTATGCGGGGCTGAAGCTGGTGATGCTTTGAAATAAAACTTGTGCTCCAAACGCTGGAGCAACTCTGCGCCTCACGCCGTCAGATTAAAATTTAAAAAATCAGCCTCTAGCGCTGCATATTCAAGCGCGATCAGCTATTTATTCAGGAGCAACTGAACATGACCACCGCCACCCGTTTTTCGCCCCTGCGGGGCACACGCATTGTCAGCCTGGCGCTCAATCTGCCCGGTCCCGCAGCACTACTGCGCCTGCGTGAGCTGGGCGCGCGCTGCCTGAAGGTGGAGCCGCCCGGCCCGGCCACCACAGCTGCGGGCCGCCCCATTTCAGGCGACCCCATGGGGCAATACAACATCGGGGCCTATACCGAGCTGCACCAGGGCATCCGCGTGCTGGTGGCCGACTTGAAAACCGAGCGCGGCCAGGCCAAGTTGGCCAAAGAGCTGGCTGCCGCCGATGTGCTGCTGACCTCGTTCCGCCCTTCTGCACTCACCAAGCTGGGGCTGGGCTGGAAAACTTTGCACCGCGCTTATCCGCAACTGTCGCTGGTCGAAATTGTGGGCGCACCGGGCGAGCGGGCCGAAGAGCCGGGCCACGATCTGACTTACCTGGCCGAGGCGGGCTTGGTCACTGGCACCGAAATGCCCCCCTCGCTGCTGGCCGACATGGGCGGCGCACTGATGGCGACCGAAGCCACACTGGCCTGCCTGCTGCAAGCGCGCAGCAGTGGCAAGGGGCTGCACCGGCAAGTGGCCTTGTCCAGCGCCGCCGAATGGCTGGCCACGCCGCGCCGCTGGGGCTTGACCTTGCCCAGCGGCGCAGTGGGCGGTGCCCACGCGGGCTACCGGGTGTACGCCTGCAAAGACGGCCGCGTGGCCCTGGCCGCGCTGGAGCCGCACTTTGCCCGCAGCCTGTTCAAAGTGGTCGGCCTGCCAGCACCTGACGCGCGCGCACCCTTCGCGCCTGAAGCGCGCACCGCCATCGCCGCCTGGGCCGCCAGCAAAACCCGCAAGCAACTGGATGCACTGGCCGCCACGCACGACATTCCGCTGTACACCTTGGCGCGCTGAAGGCCATCCGTCATGCGCCAGCCGCTGCATCCGCACCAAAAAGAAGAGCTGGCCGACCTGGCCGTGACCGCCATGCACGAGCGGGGCCTGGCCCCCACGTTCTCGCGCGAGGCCTTGGCACAACTGACCGACATGGACGAAGCCAGCCACGAGGACAACACCAGCGTGGCCGACCTGACCGGGCTGCTGTGGTGCTCGATCGACAACGACGATTCGCGCGATCTGGATCAGCTCAGCGTCAGCCAAGTGCTGCCGGATGGCGCGGTGCGCATTCTGGTGGCCATTGCTGACGTCGACACCCTGGTGACCAAAGATTCACCGATCGACCACCACGCGCAAATCAACACCACCAGCGTCTACACCTCGGCACGCATCTTCCCCATGCTGCCCGAAAAGCTGTCCACCGACTTGACCTCGCTCAACCCCGGCGTGGCGCGACTGGCGCTGGTGACCGACATGGTGTTCGCGCCGGATGGAACGCTGTTGCGCAGCCACATTCAGCGCGCCCGCGTGCACAACAAGGCCCAACTGGCTTACGACGCCGTGTCGGCCTGGTTGACCGGCGACGGCCCGCTGCCCGAAGCTGCCGACCGCGTGCCGGGCATGGACGCACAGTTGCGCACGCAAGACTCGGTCGCACAACAATTGCGCGCCCGGCGGCACGAACAAGGGGCGCTGGAATTCCAAACCTTTCAACCCAAAGCCGTGTTCGACGGCGATCAAGTCGTCGACATCGTGCAGCAGCCGCAAAACCGCGCGCACCAGATCATTGAGGAATTCATGGTCGCCACCAACGGCGTGGCAGCACGTTTTTTGGCAGGCAAACGGCGCGCCAGTCTGCGCCGTGTGGTGCGCTCGCCCGAGCGCTGGGCGCGCATCATGCAAGTGGCCGCCGAGCACGGCGTCGCGCTGCCCACCGAACCTGATTCAGCCGCGCTGGAGCAATTTTTAGCCACCGAACGGCGGTGCGACCCACTGCGCTTTCCCGATCTGTCGCTCACCATCGTCAAGCTCATGGGGCGGGGCGAATACGTGGTGGAAACACCCGGCGGCGCAAAACTGGGCCACTTTGGTCTGGCAGTGCGCGACTATGCGCATTCCACCGCGCCCAACCGCCGCTACCCCGACCTCATCACCAGCCGCCTGCTCAAAGCCGCGCTGGCTGATGCCAAAACGCCCTACTCCCCCACCGAACTGACGTTCCTGGCCAACCACTGCACCCAGCAGGAAGACGCGGCCAACAAGGTCGAGCGGCAAATGCGCAAATCAGAAGCCGCCATGCTGCTGGAGGCCCGCGTGGGCGAGCACTTCGACGGCATAGTCACCGGTCAGGCCAAAGGCAACACCTGGGTGCGCATCTTTGCGCCGCCTGCCGAAGGCCGCCTGCTGCCCCATGGCACGGTAGAAGTGGGCGACAAGGTGCGCGTGAAATTGCTGTCCACCCACGTGGAGCGCGGCTATATCGATTTTGAGCAGATGTAGCAGCCAATAATGCTATATTATAAATAGCTATGAATGCTGAATGAACCTGCACAAAAGGTTAATTTGACATCTGAAATTACGACCTAAAATCCGGCCCCCGGCTGCGCCAGATACTCGCGCTCTTCATCCGTATTGGCGCGGCCCAGCACGGCGTTGCGGTGCGGAAAGCGGCCAAAACGGTGGATCACGTCGCGGTGACGCTCGGCGTAGTCCAGGTTGCCATCCAGCAGCGCCTGCACTGGCTCAGGCACATCCTTGTGTTGTGCGTCGCTTTGCAGGGCGGAAAAGCGCGCCACGCTTTCGTCCTGCGCAGCCTGCTCTTCGCTGTGCTCCAGCGGCAGCAAGGCGAAGGGGCGCGCCAGCCAGCACAACTCGCGCTCCCAGCCGCGCGCCAGACCTTCAGCAGCCAGTGCGCGGGCGGCAGCGTCACCGGCAAAGCTGCGCGCATCGCCACGCAAAGTGTTGCGGGTGAACTGGTCCAGCACCACGATCAGCGCCAGCCAGCCCAGTGGCTCGCTGGCCCATTCGTTCAATTGCCCGGCCAGCGCGGCATCGATGGTGGCACCAAAGCGCTGGCGAATTTGCTCGTCAAACACGTCTGACTTGGTGAACCATTGACTTTTCAGCGCCAGCGCGGCTTCGTCAGTAGGCGGGCTGGCACCGAACCAGAAGGTCAGCACATCTTGCGGCGTAGCCACGCTGGCTGTAAGTGTGGTTGGGGGTAGATCAGATGTGGTCATGACAAAACAACGGGTACGGACAGCACCCTACTCTATCTTCTGTTGCGAAACAAAATCACGCCCGCTGGCCCTGAGAGCGTGTTCAAAGTCTCAGCGTGAGGGGTGTGGGATGCGGATCGGGATGGGCTGCAAGACGCAAACCGCAGCGATACCTGGCGGTATCGCGAGTATTTGCAACGCAGCAGACCGCCCGGGGCCGCGCCCACACACCCGTGCTGAGACTTTGAACACGCTCTAAAGCACCAGGCCGCAAGATGGTTCAGGCTGCAACGCCCAAAATTACGCTTGATGCCTTGATCAAGGCCGTAGCCGGTTTGCCCGCTACCAGGCCCAGTTTGTCGGCGCTTTCTTTGGTCACGATGGCCGCCACCTGGACGCCACCCGACAGATCAATCACCACCTCACTGTTGACGGCACCAGGCACCACCTTACTCACCGTGCCTTGCAAGCTGTTGCGGGCTGAAAAGCGCATCCCCTGCAAATCGCTGGCGACGATCACCGACGAGGCTTTGACCAGCGCCAACGCGTTCACACCGGGTTTCAAGCCCAGTGCCTCGCTGCTGTGCCGCGTGATCACCGCCACCAGCGTCTGGCCACCAGGCAGCGTCAGCTCGACCTCATCGTTGACAACACCTTGTGTGACACGGGTGACTTTTCCTTGGTACTGATTGCGGGCACTGGTTTGCATGAAAGTTCTCCTTGGTATGAAAGTGCAAACTTTATTTTGACCGATTCTGGCGTAACCCTAGATCCGGCCGTTGGACGCATCCGCTGGTGCTGTGATCGGCGTGCCAGGCAAGGCGCGAGGACGCTGCGGACTTGCTGCCCGCAAGGACGAGCAACGCCGCATGGCGCGGCGAGCGCAGTGTCAGTGGGTGCGTAGCGCCTTCACCTCCAAGGTGTGAGCGCGGGAAAGGGCAGAAAGTGGTGTATTCATGCGGCTTTCAAGCAAAACACAAGCGGTCAACTGCTGGATCTAGGGTAACTGCATTTGACAATGCACAGGCACGATAGTGCAGATCATCACGGCCGTATCCCGCCGTTCAAGTCCGGTGCGGCAAGACGCTTCAGCTCAGTGCAAATGGCATCGGGTTGGTCGCCATGGCGTTCCAGCGCTTGGCCACATTCAGCCCTTCAGCCACCAGGTGGCCAGCAGCAGCACGATGCACACCACGACCATCATCGTCCAAACCACGTTCCGGGTGGGCCTGGGCGGCACCTGCCCTGGTGCCAGTTGGTTGGCCAGCGTGTTGGGGTGGGCGGATCCAGGCTGCATGGGCGCTTGATCTGATGAGGCAAAAAAATCATCGCCGCTGTCTGCCGACTCATCCGCCCGTTCCCAGCGGGTGGGCAGGCCATCGGGAATGTGCCCGGCATCGACCGCGCGCTTGGCGTCTGCCAGGCCCAGGCCGCTGTGCTCGCGCAGGCGTTTGATGGCTTCGATCTTGCTGCCCGCCTCAAGGGCGGCGCGCACGTGTTCAGGCAAGGGTTGGGGCATAGGTCAACATCTGGAATCGGAGTTGCAGGATGATTATTTCTTGCGCCGCGGCGGCAAGCCGGTGTGCTGCGTCAAAACGCGGCCTGGTGCTGGTGCAGATGGTGTTTTGCGCTTTCGTTTGGCCAGCGGCCTGGGGTCGGCGGACGGCGCAGCAGCGCCGCTGGTGTTCGCTCTGGGTTTGGTGCTGGAATTCTTGCGGCGTGGGCTGCAATAGCCTTCTTTGTCCATCGGCTGCCAAGTAGGAACAAGGTGGTGTTTGCCATTGCCAATCAGCTCGGCGTGGCCCATGTCTTTGAGCGCCTGGCGCAGCAGCGGCCAGTTGGCGGGGTCGTGATAGCGCAAAAAGGCTTTGTGCAAACGGCGGCGGCGCTCGCCTTTGACGGTATCCACTGTTTCGCCGCGCTCGTCACGGTGCACGCCTTTCAAAGGGTTCAGGCCGGTGTGGTACATGGTGGTGGCCGTCGCCATCGGGCTGGGATAAAACGCTTGCACCTGGTCGGCACGAAAGCCATTGGTTTTAAGCCACAGGGCCAGGTTCAGCATGTCTTCGTCGGTGGTGCCGGGATGGGCGGCGATGAAGTACGGGATCAAAAACTGCTGCTTGCCCGCTTCTTTGCTGAACTTTTCAAACAGTTGCTTGAAGCGGTCATAGGTGCCAATGCCGGGCTTCATCATCTTGGTGAGCGGCCCGTCTTCGGTGTGCTCGGGCGCGATCTTCAGGTAGCCGCCCACGTGGTGTTGCACCAGCTCTTTGACGTACGCGGGCGACTGCACAGCCAGGTCATAGCGCAGGCCCGATCCGATCAGCACCTTTTTAACGCCCGGCAGCGTGCGCACGCGCTTGTACACGTCGATCAATGGATCGTGATTGGTGGTCAGGTTCTGACAGATGCCGGGGTACACGCAACTGGGTTTGCGGCAAGCCGCCTCGATCTGCGGGCTTTTGCAGCCCAATCGGTACATGTTGGCCGTGGGGCCGCCCAGGTCGCTGACCACGCCGGTGAAGCCCTGCACCTGGTCGCGCATGGACTCCACCTCGCGCGCGATCGAATCGGCACTGCGGCTTTGGATGATGCGGCCTTCGTGCTCGGTGATGGAGCAAAAGGTGCAGCCACCAAAACAACCGCGCATGATGTTCACACTGAAGCGAATCATCTCCCAGGCCGGGATCTTGGTCGCGCCATCGTGGCGGCCGCGTTCGTCCGCATAGCGTGGGTGCGGGCTGCGGGCGTAGGGCAGGTCGAACACGCCGTCCATCTCGGCGGTGGTCAGCGGAATGGGTGGCGGGTTGATCCAGACATCTCTGGCCGTCACACCATCGCCATGCGCCTGCACCAGCGCGCGGGCGTTGCCAGGGTTGGTCTCCAAATGCAGCACGCGGTTGGCATGGGCGTACAGCACGGCGTCGCGCTTGACCTGCTCAAAGCTGGGCAAGCGGATGACGGTCTTCTCGCGCAACGGCGGGCGCTTGGCGGCCAGCGCAGGGTTGGGGACGAAGCGCAGCGGCTGGGTTGAATTTTCAGCCGCCAATGGGCCGTTGACGCTTGCCCCATCTGTGCTATCAGCTGGTGTTTGTGATGCTTTCGGTGTGCCGCACGCCGCGCCCTGCGCCGCCGCCTGCTCGCCCGTGGTCTGATAGGGGTTGAGGTGCGCATCGACGCGGCCAAGCTGGTCGACTTCGGTCGAGTTGATTTCCAGCCAGCCCGGCTCCGACACCCGCCGCACGAAGGCCGTGCCGCGCACGTCGGTGATAGCGGCCACCGGCTCGCGTCGCGCCAGCCGGTGCGCCACTTCGACCAGTGCGCGCTCAGCGTTGCCGTACAGCAGCAAATCGCACTTGCTGTCCACCACGATGGAGCGGCGCACCTTGTCGCTCCAGTAGTCGTAGTGGGCGATGCGGCGCAGGCTGCCCTCGATGCCGCCCAGCACGATGGGCACGTCTTTATAAGCCTCGCGGCAGCGTTGGCTGTAGACGATGGCGGCGCGGTCGGGGCGCTTGCCGCCCACATCGCCGGGGGTGTAAGCATCGTCGCTGCGGATTTTGCGATCAGCCGTGTAGCGGTTGATCATCGAATCCATGTTGCCTGCCGTCACGCCCCAGAACAGGTTGGGCTTGCCCAGTGCCTTGAAGGGTTCAGCACTTTGCCAGTCGGGTTGGGCAATGATGCCGACGCGAAAGCCCTGCGCCTCCAACACCCGGCCGATCACGGCCATGCCAAAGCTGGGATGATCCACATAGGCGTCGCCCGTGACCAGCACGATGTCGCAACTGTCCCAGCCAAGCTGCGCCATCTCGACGCAGCTCATGGGCAAAAACGGCGCTGGGCCAAAGCGCTTGGCCCAATAGGGCTTGTAGCTGAACAACGGCTTGACGGCGGTGGGCGCGTGGGTCGGCGCGTTCATGGGTGGCAAAAACGTAGGATGGGGACGGAAAGACCCGTGTTCAGCGCTGCTCGATCATCTGGCCACGCAGCTCGCCGGTGGGAAAGCGCTCGGTGGTCAGGTTGACGTACCACTGGCCCGCCAGCAAATTGGCCTGCTGGCGCTTGGTCAGCATGGCGCGGCCTTCGTAGGGGCTGACGAAGTTGCGCCCCATCGACAGCACGGGCGCGGCCACTTCGTCACTCATGGCCGGGCTATGGAAGTTGCCCCGCTTGACCGGCCCGCTGAGCTGGCTGAACGTCAGCCGCCAGCGCAGCAGCCCGGTGCGACGGTTGAACACCGCCACCAACTCGCCCTGCGCCCGCGTTTCGGCCATGGGCACGGCGTTCAGCCCGCTCAAGGCGGCCTTGAAGGCCACCATTTCGTTTTGCTGAGGCTGCGGCTCCACCGGCGCGGGCACTGGCGTGGCAGGCGCAGGCGCGGGCCGCACCACCACGGGCGGTGACATGGTGGGCGGCGGCGTGCTGGTGCAGGCGACCAGCAGGGCTGCGCAGCACAAAGTAAAAAGCACTGCCCCAATATGGCGCAGCGATGACAACAGCGGGAAAAAATAGTTCTTCAGCATAAAGGTGAGGTGGGTTGTCTTGCAGAAATACAAACACAAGTGCCGCACGGGCTGTTCGGCTTAAAAAGGCTTTTATCTGCGATGCGGCCCAAGCATGCAACAGCGTTTGGGTGTCTTATGAATCAGCGCGGCACATGGCGTGTGTTCGGCGTTCAGTTCACCACCCTCAACTGCCCCCGCACTTCACCTGTGGGGTAGGCGCTGGTCATTACGTTCAAGTACCACAGGCCCTGGAGCAAATCGCCTTCTTGCTGCGGCGTGAGGGTGGCGCGCCCTTCGTAAGTAGGGCCAAACGGCGCAGGCCACACCATGGCGGCAGGGCCGTTCTGGCCTGCCAGTGCCGGGCCGTGGAACTGCACGCCGGTGATCGTGCCCGACAGGTTGTGCCAACTGGTTTTCCAGCGCAGCAGGCGGGTTTGGCGGTCGTACAGCACGTCCAGCTGGCCGCTGCCTGCGCTGCGCGTGGGCGGCGAGACGGCCGCGGCTTCCAGACGGGCACTCAGAGTGACCAGGGGGGACGCCGCAGCCGATGCAGACGCGACAGGCGTGCCCGGCGCGGTACCCACGGGCGGCAGCGGCTGGCCCACGGGCTGGCTGGGCGTGACCGCCTGCGGCACGGCAGCAGGTGCGGTGGTGGTGGCAGGTGCCGCAGCGCTGGGCTGGGTGGGCGCAGACGAAGGCATGCGCACGGGCGGCGGGTCGTACCGCTTGTCCAGGCTGACCGACGAACATCCAGCCGCTGCCATGGCCGCTGCGACCCACGCCGCCAGCAATGCGCGCGAAAAGATCGAAGAAATAACGGCCATGGGCATCAGCTCCTGTTCGGTTGAAGTGGTTGTAAGGCCATGGCCAATCGCCATGCAGCCCGGCAACGCCCCCAGCGTGGCGGCGCAACAAGGGGCCAATTTTAGGCGCGGCTGATGCAACTCGGGACGATCGCACTCTGCCCCCTTTCCAATGCGGCGCTGGCGTGCAGGCTGGTCAGCCCCAGAAACTACTGTTTTTATAGCTCATAGCGCCTTATGCATAAGCGATAGAGGTCGTTTTAGCAGGTAATCAACATGCCCAAAAGCACAATGGTCGTGTCAGGCCAGCGGTCTTTGCGTGGTTGTTCAAACTAGATCCGGCCGTTGGACGCATCCGATGGTGCTGTTGATCGGCGTGCCAGGCAAGACGCGAGGACGCTGCGGGCTTGCTGCCCGCAAGGACGAGCAACGCCGCATGGCGCGGCGAGCGCAGTGCCAGTGGGTGCCAATGGGTGCGTAGCGCCTTGACCTCCAAGGTGGGCTTGGGGAAAGGGCAAAAAGTTGTGGATTCATGCGGCTTTCAAGAAGAACTCCAGCGGTCAACTGTTGGATCTAGGTTCAATTCTTGAATTGCAGGTTCAACCCCATGAACACCTGCCATCGGGGCTGACCCGCCCCTTCATGTGCCACGGAAAACTGCGGCTCCACAAACAGGTTGAACACCGTGTTGCCGCGCTTGATGACCTGGCCAATGCCCAGGCCAATGGGTACCACGTAATTGTCAGTGCGCAGGTCGTAGACAATATTGCCGGCTGAACGCAGGTAAGTGCCGCCGCCCAGTTGATAAAACACCATGGGCTGCAATGATGCCGCGTTCACCTTGGGGTGGCCGCTGCCGCCCGCAAAGCTGTGCTGCTAGGTGGCCAGATAGCCGTATTGCCACTTGGGCGATGCGCCGTTGAAATACACATTGACCAAACCGGCCGACCACTTTTTGCTGCCCAGCCCATCGCGCGTGGCCGTGGGCACAGTGAGCACGGGGCCAACGCCAAAGCTGATCGCAGGGTTACCGGTGTCCATGGTGTAAGCGGCCAGCATCGTCAAATCGCCCAGACCGGTGCGGCGCCCGCCATCGGTGCCCACCGGCAAGCTGTTGACCGGCAGCGATGCCCGCATCAGCCACTGGCTGGCGCCGATTTTGAAGGGCTGGGCAAAGCGCAGCCAGAACTGGTCGCCCGTCTTGTCAGTCTGGGTCAAATCACCCATGTAGTAGTTGTGAAAGCTCACCGCCTTCATGTTGGACAAGGGGTTGTTGGCCTGCGCGTCGGCCACGTCGTCCTGCGCCATAACCGCGCACGACAACGCCATCAGCACCAGCGAAATCCATCGGTTTCGGTTGATCATGGGTGTACCTCATTCGTCTGGGTCAACAGGCGTGAGTATAGGTTCATAATTAATACTTTTGAAGTCATTTTTTGAGTTTGCTGGATGCACGGTACGCTGCGCACCTTCAAGGCCGCAGGCCCGCCCGTCCTAGTCTCTTCAAAGCAGATCCGGGGTCTGCACGGTTTGTACCACCGTCTGCGCCAGTCCTTGCCGCTGGCGCTGGCGCAGCCACCACACTGCACCTTTTCTCATCGCGCAATCGGTCGCAGTCATACCCAGCAGACGCGCCGCCACCTGGCCCAGCGTAGGCTGGTGGCCGACGATCAGCACCGGCACACGCGCATCGGGCCAGCCCGCCAGGTGCAGCACGGCATCGACCTGCGCGCCGGGTTGCAGCGCATCGTGCACCCTGTACTTGCGGCCCAGTGCATTGGCCGTTTGCAGCGTGCGGCGTGCGGGGCTAACCAGAATCCGCGTGCCTTCGGGCAACTGGCGATCCAGCCAGGCGGCCATGCGGGCGGCCTGCTTCTCGCCCCGGCGGGTGAGCGGGCGCGCCATGTCGTCCAGCCCCGCACCATGGTCTTGCGCTTCAAGATCTTGCGCCTCGGCATGGCGCCACAAAATCAAATCCATGGCGCATCAGCCCCCTTGCGCGTAGCGCGTCGTCAGCGCGGCCTGCGCGCCCTGCCTGGCTAAAGCGCTGGCCGGTCTGACCTGCCGGTAGTCGCCACCCGCATCCACAACCCAGGCATCGCGCGTGTCGTGCAGATACGCCGTCAGGCATTCATCGACGATGCGCTGGCGCAGCACCGCATCGGTCACGGGCCAGGCGGTTTCCACCCGGCGCAGCATGTTGCGGCTCATCCAGTCGGCAGACGACAGCCACAACTGCTCGTCACGACCGGCCTCAAAATAAAACACGCGCGAATGCTCCAAAAACCGCCCGATGATGCTGCGCACGCGGATTGGGCGGCCCGCATCGGTCGGCAGCGTGCACGCGCCGCGCACGATCAGGTCAATGCGCGCGCCCGCATCACCGGCATGCAGCAGCGCATTGATCAGTGCCGGATCGGTCAGCGCATTCATCTTGGCGACGATGCGTGCGGACTGCCCACGCCGCGCCGCGCGCGCCACCGCTTCGATGCGCGCCAGCATCTGCTGGTGCAGCGTGAACGGGGCCAACCACATGCGTTGCATGCGCGGCAGGCGACTGTGGCTGGCCAGGTGCACGAACAACCGGTCCATGTCGGCCGTCAGGCGGGCATCGGCCGTGAGGTAGCTCAAATCGGTGTACAGCGCCGCGGTACGCGGGTTGTAATTGCCGGTGGACAAATGGCCGTAACGGTGCAGCCTGCGCCCTTCGCGTCGCGTGATGAGCAGCATCTTGGCGTGCGTTTTCAAACCGACCACGCCGTACACCACCTGCGCGCCGGCCTGCTCCAGCCGCTCGGCCCAGTTGATGTTGGCTTCTTCATCAAAGCGCGCCTTCAGCTCGACCACCGCCGTGACCTCTTTGCCGCGGCGCTGCGCCTCGATCAGCAAATCCATCATGCGGCTGTCGCTGCCCGCGCGGTAAATGGTTTGCTTGATGGCCAGCACCTGCGGATCGTGTACGGCCTGGCGCAAAAAATCGATCACGCCCTCAAAACTCTCGAACGGTAGATGTATCAGCACATCACCCCGGCGCAGCCGCTCGAACACCGATTCGCCCCGGCGCAACTGCACCGGGTAGCTGGCCGCATAAGGCGCAAACAGGCCATCGGGCCGGTCGGCCAGCTCGATGATTTGTTGCAGGCGCACCATGTTCACTGGCCCGCGCACCTTGAACAGCGCCTCATCCGGCAAATTGAACTGGCGCAGCAGCAGCTCAGACAGCGCATCGGGGCAGGCGGACGACACTTCCAGCCGCACCGCCTGGCCGTAGTGGCGCTGGTGCAGCTCTTGCCGCAAGGCGGTGCGCAGGCTTTTGACTTCTTCTTCATCCACCGACAGATCCGAGTCGCGCGTGACACGAAAGTGCGAAAAGTCGCCCACCTCACGGCCTGGAAACAAATCGGCCAGATGCGCACGGACCACGCTGGAGAGCATGACGAACAAGGTTTCGCCGCCCGACACATGCGCCGGCATGCGCAGCACGCGCGGCAGCACGCGCGGCACCTTGACGATGGCGATGTCGTTGCTGCGCCCAAACGCATCCTGCCCTTTGAGCTGCACGATGAAGTTGAGCGACTTGTTGGCCACCATCGGGAACGGGTGCGCCGGATCCAGCGCCACCGGCACCAGCAGCGGCTTGACCTCGCGCAAAAAATGCCCGCGCACCCAGCGCCGCTGCGCGTCGGTGCGCTCCAGGTGCGAGACGATGCGCATGCCCTGGGCGGCCATGGCCGGTTGCAGCACGTCATTGAAAATGTCGTACTGCCTGCCCACCAGATCGTGCGCGGCGGCCATCAACCGGCGCATGCCGCCTGCGGCATCTGCCCCCTCACGCCGGGTGTTCTCTCGCCAGGCGGTGACATGCGGCTCAGCCCGCACCTCAAAAAATTCGTCCAGATTGGACGACACGATGCACAGGTAGCGCAGGCGTTCCAGCAAGGGCACTTCGGCCCGCTCGGCCTGCGCCAGTACGCGGCGGTTGAAGGCCAGGATGCTCAGGTCGCGGTCTGGCCAATGGCCGGTGCGCAGTGCCGCGCGTGGTGCCGCAAGTGCAGTAAAACGGGGTAATGGCATGGGCTGGTCAGCATAACCGAGTCCAGACGTATTCAAGGGCAAAACCGTGGTCACTCATGCGCCAAGAAAGTGCCTGCGATAGCGCGGATGCAGATTGGCGATGCGCATCATCATCGGCAAATCGGCGGTGTTGAAATCCGGATCCCACGCGGGCGGCCCCA
Organism: Ottowia sp.; assembly: GCF_047975795.1. Lineage (GTDB taxonomy): Bacteria > Pseudomonadota > Gammaproteobacteria > Burkholderiales > Burkholderiaceae_C > Ottowia. The sequence goes on from NZ_JBKEEE010000047.1 coordinate 191,969, forward strand.
GCACCTGCGTGCCCAGACGCAAATAGCCCTTGATGAGTGCGGGTGGCTCCACGTCGAGCTGGTCGTTCAGGTGCACCAGCGGCAAGGGCAGGCGCGGGCGCACCTGAAATTCAAACGGGGCCAGATGGCGCACGCGCACCTGCCGCCACAAGCTGGCGACCATATCGCCGTTGAACACCCCAGCTTGCATGGCGGGAATGCTGGCGCAGCCGATCATCACGTCAAGCTGGTTGCGCACCATGAACGCCCCCAGCGCCGTCCACAACGCCATCACCACGCCGCCGTGCCGATGCTCAGGATGCACACAACTGCGGCCCAGCTCCACCATGCGCTGGCGCAAGTGGCGCAAGCGCGTCAAATCAAATTCAGTTTCGGTATACAGCCCGCCCGCACGACGCGCCTGCGCAGGCGTGAGCACGCGGTAAGTGCCGATCACGGCCTGTGTGGATGCATCGCGCACCAGCAGATGTTCGCAATAGTCGTCGAACACATCCACATCGTGGCCCGCCAAGGGCGAAGACAGGCGCGCGCCCATCTCACCCGCAAACACCTGATGGCGCAGGCGCTGCGCGGCCCTTACTTCATCGAGGTGGCGCGCCCAGCCCACCCGCAGACCGTGCGCCACCACACCACCTGCCAGCGCCGTCCCAGTGCCTGGATGAAGCCAGCTCCTGGCCAACGGCTGCATCGGCAGACCGCTGGACAAAGGCAAGGTGGGCGTGGGCAATTCCTTCATGGGGCAAACTCCATCACATGCGTTGATGCGGTGATGGTGCTGACCGCTCATGACATGGACGTGGCAATGGCGTGAAGCTTGTGTGACAGCCGTCTTGCCAGCGCAGACCATGCCTGAAGTATTTGCTGCTGAGACAATAACGCCGCCTTGGCCGCAGACTGTTCCCGGAAGCGCCTGTGATGCCCCCAGCACCTTCTTTGCCTTTCTCTCCTCTTTGGCCTCCATGTCTGCCACCGCCCGCCAGTTTCTGCTCCAGCCCCACCCCACCACGCCACCTGAACTGGCAAGGCACATCACGTCCTTGCAAGTGCACGTCCTGGCCGGCGCATCAGGCCCAACCCACTTGCGCTATGCGCTGACGGGCGATGTGGCACAACTGCTGGTACCCACCGCATCGCCCCGTCCTGCCCCTGCCGACGGTTTGTGGCAGCGCACCTGCTTTGAGCTGTTTGTAGGCCATGCGCAGCGCCCGGCTTATCGCGAGTTCAATTTCTCGCCCTCAGGTGACTGGGCGATGTACGACTTCAGCGCCAAGCGGGTGCGCGACGGCCACGCACGCCCCGACGATCTTCCCGCACCGCGCATCACCTGCACCCGCACACCCACCACGCTGACGCTGGACGTGCGGCTGCAAGCACCATGGATCGCCATCTCGCCGACCACGCCAGACACCTTGATCGGCCTGAGCGCCGTCATCGAGCACCACAGCAGCCTACCCAAGCGCGCCCTCAGCCACACTGTCAGCTACTGGGCACTGACCCACCCTGCCGCGCAGCCCGACTTTCATCAACACAACGCTTGGACAGTATGGCGGCCGGATTACTATTTGGAACCCATCAATGCAGCCATGCGAGACGGCAGACCATGAATAAAGAAGAACTAATCAATCAAATCAATACCTATTTCCCGGAGCAAGTGCTTGACCTGGTTAAATCCTTGGTGGTGGCCTCGGTTGGCTTTGTCCCGATACCTGAAGACTCCAGCCCAGGCTCCAGCCGTTTTGGAGGCTTGCCGGATCTGCCACCTGCCATCGAATGGCCCTTCCGACCAAAAACTGACGCCACTCGTCTGGCTGAACTGGGCGGCAGTAGCCACAGAAAGCACATCCTCAGACATTTGGAACAGCCGTTGCCCCTGTCTTTCGTTGCCCAAATCGACTTGGCTGAAGCGCGGCGTCTGGGTAATGTGACCGCGTCGCTACCGGACAGTGGCCGCCTTTTATTTTTCTATGACATGGCGCTCGGCCCCTGGGATGACAGCCCTCAAACAGCTCGGGTGATCTGGGACCGCAGCCCGGTTGCGGAACTTGGCAAAGCGAAGTTGCCCCAGCGACTACGGGATCTGGAGACACAGGCCCGGCAGGAATATATCGAGACGATGAAACAATCAGGCTTGACGCCGGAAGCCGATGTCAATTTTGGCTACCTGGCCCCCGCACGGCCAATGCGCTTGATGGAACAATGGTCTTTGCAAAGCTTGGCTACCGCCGAAGCCACCGAGCTTGGGGATTTCGACGAGATTGACGCAGGCGATGGGGATGAGCCACTGAGCCTCTATGACCATTACAGCAGCTTTGATCCAGAGGAGGCCAAGCAATCAGAGGAGAGTTTTGGCTATCACGGCCATCGCCTGCTGGGCCTACCAGACCCGGAACAGGATGACCCGCGCTATGTTCCTGCCTTTAACGACTTTCTTGCAGGCAGACCAGAAAGCAATGAACTGCGCGAGAATTTTTTCAGCAATACCTCAGCGCGCGCACTCAAATGGCACCTGCTGCTACAAGTGGATGTAGCGCTCTGGTTGCAAACCCTTGGTGAAGGCACGGTCTATTTTCTGATTCACGAAGATGACCTGAAAAATCGACATTTTGACCGGGTGTGGGCGGTATATCAGCAGACTTGAACAGATCACCATTAAAGTCTGAACGAACATCTATGCAAACCGGTCTCGAACGCCTTCTTGCCGACTCCGCCTTGCGCGCGCCGCTGCAAGGCCGCCGCGTGGCCCTGCTGGCACACCCCGCATCCGTCACGCGTGATCTGACGCATGCGCTCGACGCCCTGGCGGCCCTGCCTGACATCCAACTCACTGCGGCCTTCGGCCCCCAGCACGGCTTGCGCGGCGACAAGCAAGACAACATGGTCGAGTCGCCCGATTTCACCGACCCGCAACTGGGCATTCCGGTCTACAGCCTGTACGGCGAGGTGCGCCGCCCTACCAACGCCATGATGGCCGGGTGGGACGTGTTGTTGGTCGATCTGCAAGACCTGGGCTGCCGCATCTACACCTTCATCACCACCTTGCGCTACGTGCTCGAAGCCGCCGCCCAGCACGGCAAGGCCGTGTGGGTGCTTGACCGTCCCAACCCCGCTGGCCGCCCCATCGAGGGGCTGACGCTGCGCGAAGGCTGGGAGAGCTTTGTCGGCGCAGGCCCCATGCCCATGCGCCACGGCATGACCATGGGCGAGCTGGGTCACTGGTTCATCGCTGAGCTGGGTTTGAAGCTCGACTACCGCGTCATCCCCATGCAGGGCTGGCAGCCTGATACAGGCCCCGGTTACGGCTGGCCCATGGGGCCGCAGGACTGGCGCACTTGGGTCAACCCCAGCCCCAACGCCGCCAGCCTGAGCATGGCGCGCGCCTATGCAGGCACCGTCATGCTGGAGGGCACCACACTCAGCGAAGGCCGCGGCACCACCCGCGCGCTGGAGCTGTTTGGCGCACCCGACATTGACACCGCCCGCCTGTTGGCCGACATGCGCGCCCTGGCCCCTGAGTGGCTGCGTGGCTGCATGCTGCGCACCTGCTGGTTTGAGCCGACTTTTCACAAACACGCCGGGCAGTTGTGCGCGGGCGTGCAAATCCACATCGAAGACCCGCAGCATTACGGCCACACCGCCTTCCAGCCTTGGCGCCTGCAAGCGCTGGCCTTCAAAGCCCTGCGCCGTCAAGCACCCGACTACCCACTGTGGCGCGACTTTGCTTATGAATACGAGCATGACCGCCTGGCCATCGACCTGATCAACGGCAGCCCGCTGCTGCGTCAGTGGGTGGACGATGCGGCGGCCTCGCCCGCCGACCTGCACGCGCTGGCACGCGCCGACGAAGCCGCTTGGGCCACACAGCGCCAGCCTTACCTGCTGTACTGAGTCTGCCCCGAACCCGCCGCAACTGGCCGCCCGGCCTCAACCGATTCGGGACTACCGCTTCGGGACTACCCCGATGGGCCGCACGCCCCATATTGCCTAGGGAAGGTCTGCAAAAGTCAGCCCCATGACGGCCTGATCTGAGACAGTGGAGCGATGCAACAGACAAGCCTTGCCACCACTGGATTCGAGCTTGCAGCCAAACGCACGCGCAAGC
>NZ_JBKEEE010000008.1:0-89793 GCF_047975795.1 Ottowia sp.
CCATGCCGGTCGGCACGGACGAAGGCCAGCACTTCCCGTGTTCTGCGCGCCAGATGCTCGACCACGACCTGCGGCGTTTCCTTCGGGAACGGCAGCATCCGCGTGCGTTCGGCCCAGATCATCAGGAAGCGGTTGGCGAAGCCATTGGTCAGTTCGCGGGCGCTCATCAGGCCGGTCAGCTCGCCCGGCGAGATCGCGCCGCTCAAGCAGACGTGCGGGTCGCTGGCGTAGAGCCGGTTCGATTTGGTGGCAGGCTTGAGATCGACGCCATCCCAACAGTCGCGCAGCGCCGCCGACAAGGTGTTGCCATCGCGCCGCCCTTGGTGCAGCACGTTGGCGAACTCGGATTCGACCACCCACAGCCGCTTGTCCTCGATGGCAGGTACGTCCTGCCGACCTTGCCGGTAGCTGTCGTGGATCAATGCCGCCAATCCCTCGCGCGTGGACAGGCCGCCACGGTGAATCTGCGGCGCGAAAGCGTCATCCATCGCCCGCAACGCCTGATCGATGCGCAGCACCAGCGACACCGCGTCGCCCTTGCGACCACGCCCCGAACGCCCGATGTGCAGGCAGAACAGGCGCGCGTGATGTCGGGTGTTGCCGATGGGCAGGTACACGCCGCGCCCGACCGCGCAGGACAGGTAGGCCATGAAGTTGGCGGCGATGGCGAAGGCGTTGGTTTCCGTGCCGTCGCTGCCCGCGCGGGCCACATCGCCGATCAGGCCGTAGAGGCAGGCCGGATCAGCGTCCGGGGCATTACGGTGAGCGGCCACGGCTGCACCGTCGTCGTCATCGGTGGCGTCAAGCGGTGACACGGCATGAGATGCCGGGGTGACATCGACGATCCGATGCATTCGTCATTTTCCGTCCAGCGCCACGGTCTGGACGATATTCTCGAACTCGGCCAACACGTCCGGTTGGCGTTGTGACAGGAAGCGGAACACGGCTTTGTTGCCGATCAGCTTGCCAAGGTAGCCACGCGCCAGCGTCAGGAGCAGCACGTCCTGACCGTAGGACTTCTCGACCAGCTTCAATTGGTTTTGGATGTTTCCCATTTCGCGCTCCATCTTTACCATCTGTTCCGCCGTGACGCCGGAGAGCTTCCGGGGTCGCTTTTCGCTGACCAGCAGATGTGGGGGCGTAGCCGCCAGCAAGGCTTCGGCGTAAGCGACGGTCATGTTGTTGGCGGTCAGCATCAGTTCCACGCACTCGACCTGCCGCGTGGGCTTCATCTTGCGCAGCACCGAGCCGAGGTTGGCCGAAAAATGCTGATCCTTCAGCATCTCGACGGCCTCCGGGCAGATGCCTTCAAGCAGACCGACCTTCTTGTGGATCTGGCTGATGTCCACGTTCAGCGCCTTCGCCAGCCGATCTTGCGTCACGCCACGCTCCACCGCGCGCCGGAGCATGTGGTGCTCCTGAATGGACGAGATGCGGTTGATCCGGTTGTTATAGGTGTAGCTTTCATCGTCAGTGGCGATCAGGCACGGCGCGTCGGTGTAGCCGATCTGCTGCAACGCCAGCAACCGCATGTGGCCATCAAGCAGGATGTGCTGACCGGTTTTCTTGTCGGCCTTGCCCACGCTCAGGGGTTCGATCAGCCCGACAGCTTCCATCGAGGCCACGATCTGCTTGAATTTCCGCGATGCCTGCAGACCTTCCGGCGGTTTGCGGGACGGCAGAATCTGATCCAGCGCCAGTGTGATCGGCTCCGGAATGAACCCCAGCGGTGGTTTGCTCATGCCGCGTGGCCTCCGCCCCAGACGCGTTCCGCCAACTGCTTGGGCAAGGTGTCCAGCCCTTCGGCACGCAGCAGGTTGGAAAAATGCTCGTCGGCCAGCAACTGGCGCAGCGCTTCGATCACGAACAACATGCGCTGCTGCGTGAACTCAGCCTTTTTGATGGTCAGTTTCTGGCGCTCGACCTCGTTCTGGTAGTTGCGCACCAGACTGGAAGTGGTGACGGCCGCCCCCTTGCGCGCGGGCCGGTGTTTCAGTGTCTTGCCGAGAGTGCTGCGCCGCTGAAGCACACGCCGCACCTGCATCAACTGCCCGCCGCGCAACTGGCCGCTTTCGTAGGCATCCTGCAAGGCGGTCTGGACGGATTCTTCGTCGCTCGCGCCCGCGATGGTGATGGCGACGTTGAGCGGAACCCGTCCGGACTCCACGGCCGCCAGCAGGCGCTCCTCGCCTTTCTCGAAGAGCAGCAGGATGCCCTTGATGTAGTCGAGGCTCAAGCCCGTCTTTTGCGCGATGACGCGCTTGTCGTATCCCCGTTCGCTCAACTGCTCGATGCTCATCAGCAGTTCCAGCGCACTGTATTTCCTGCGGGCGATGTTCTCGGTCAGGCTCATGATGAAGGCGTCTTCGTCATTGACCGCGACGACCAGCGCCGGGATTTCCTTCTCGCCAAGCGACTTGAACGCCTTGAGCCTGCCTTCGCCGCAGATCAGCAAGTAGCGTTTGCCGTCCTCCAGATCGTCACGCGGCGTGACCGTGACGGGCTTTTTCAGGCCAAGGCTTTTGATGTTGCCGACGATCTCCTCGAACACACGGCCATTGCGGTCGCGTGGGTTGAGCACGGCGATCTGATCGACCGGGATCATTTGCAGGTCGGTGGCGTGGTGCTTCTTCGTCATGCGACTCTCCTCAAGCGGCTGCGCTCGGCCATGCTGTAGAGGTAGTCCAGGCTGTCGAAGCGGTAGCTCTCGAATTCAAGGCCGTTGTGATCGGCCAGATGGATGCCCGACTGGCCGAAGTCCAGACGCGGCAGCTGGTAGTAGTCCAGCGGTGCTTGGTTCGTTTCGTCGAGCCGGACGGCGACCGTGATGTCCGGCGTCAGGCTGGTGTCGAAGCGCACTTTCCACCGCCTGCGTCCGTTGTCCTGCAACTGGCAGCGCGAGAGCACGAGCGAAACGGTGAATTCGCGGTTGACGGTGAGCAGGTCGCTCGCCGGATCGCGCACGACCGCGCCACCGACCTCGGCGATCATCCGCTCGGTCTCGCCGACGATCTCCGGGTGCAGGCGACGCAGGAACTGATTGACCTCCAGATACTGATAGTCCCGATCCGGCGTGAACCCGACCGTCTGGTAAGCCCGAATGAGACTTCCGAAGCGGTGCGCGTAGGCTGCCGCCGAGGGCATGCCTTCGGCCTCGTCGATGATCAGGCCGGAGAGGTACCCGTGCTGCTGGAACAACCGCCGCAGCTTCTCGATCAGTTCCTCGTTGCTGAAGCGGTATGCCCGTGCGCGCAGGATGCCCTGCGCGGTGTAAAACAGGTCGGGCGGCACGATGCCCTCGAACGCGCCTTCTTTCTTGATCCACATCTCCGGCTGGTTCACGACCCGCACCTTCTTGAGCTTGAAGGAGCGCCGGTTGTAGACGTTGTTGCCGATGTACTTTTCGTTGGAGAGAACTTCCCGCACCGTGGCCCGCGTCCAGTCGCGCCCGAGGTCGGTCTGGATGCCCTTGGCGTTGAGCCGTTCGGCGATCTCCGATTCGAACAGCGCGTCCTCAACGAACCAGCGGTAGATCTGGTTCACGACAGCGACTTCGGCATCCGGGCCGGGCTGCAAGATCACGCGGTCGGTTTGCAGGCTCTTGTGCTCGCCGCGCGAAAGTTCGCCTTTCACCGAACCGGACTGATCGATCAGCACGCGACGCAGGCCGTAGCCCGCTGGCCCGCCTTGCCGGAAGCCCAACTCGATCAGGCGGCATTGCCCAGCGAACACCTTCGCCGACAACTCACGGCTGTATTCGCCCGCCATCGCGCGCTTGACGCCCTTGACGATGGTGGACACCGGCGAGCCGTCGTTCTCGAACTGTTCGGCGCAGTAGGCGACCTGAATTCCGGCGCGGCGGCAGATGTATTCGTAGTAGGCGCTTTCGTCGGCGTCTTGAAACCGACCCCAGCGGCTGACGTCGTAGACGAGGATGATCTGGAAATCGGCCTTGCCCGCCTGCACGTCGGCGATCAGTTGCTGCAAGGCTTGGCGACCATCGATGCGCAACCCGCTCTTGCCCTCGTCGGCGTAGGTGCGGACGATCTCGATGTTGCGCCGGGCGGCGTACTCGCGGATTTTGTCGCCCTGGTTCTCCGTCGAGTACTGCTGGTGCTCGGTGGACATGCGCACGTACTGCGCCGCGCGGTACACCGGCCCTGACCCTGAAGGGCTTGGAGGCGATTCGTTCGATTGCATAGACCCGGTCACTTCGATGGTTGACGTTCTCGGGTCTGCCGCTCCCTTCAATGGTTGCGCCGCCGCCTGACGGTAGCCGCGCACACGGTTGGAATCGTTGCCATGCAGGATGTTCGAGAACCCGTTTGGAGGCGAAGTTACGGGCAGACCGCCGGGGTGTCGATCAAGTCCTCTCTTGACACGTCTATCTTGCGCGGACACGTCACGGCCACCGGCGTGATCTCGACGACCCACGATGCGCCGCTTTCCCTTGGAAACGCCGGGTGGAGTGTGATGCGGTAGAGGCCCGGCGGCAGGTCGCACACGTCCATCTTTGCAAGATCGACGTCTGCCCCCTGATTCCGCACACTGGCGTCGCGCAGCCGCTGCTGCTCACGGTTGCGCTGCGCGTAGTCAGGACGGTCGGCGCGGTAGTCGCGCCAGTAATCCGGATTGCGCTGCGACCACGCCTGCTGCGCGGCGCGCTGGTTGTCCCGGTAGTCGGGATCGTACTGGAGCTTGGCCCGTTGCCACTGGCGCTTGCGAGCGCGCTGGCAGTCAGGGTCGGCGCAGTAGGCTTGGTCGGGAACTTGCGGGCGGGGTGCGAAAGGCTTGCCGCAGCAGGCGCAGCGTCGGGTCATCGTCGGGATCTCCATATGCAAAGGGGTGCTGGAAACCGCGACGGCACTGCTGCCGCACCCGCATGCGGGGACGCTTGGCCTCGATCCGTCAGTGGGGCGTTCTCCTCGTTCGGGGTGTGCGCTCAGCGGCGCGGGTTCCTATTCATCGGTTGTTATTGACAACTACCGATGTTATGGAACAATATGCCGGATCATGGACACGACCACCGACAAACTGCGGGAGCTGGTGCGAGCGCAGGGACTGCTCCGCCCGCACGATCTGGCCCCGCTGGGCATCCCACGGGTGGCCCTGACGCGGGCGGTGCGGCGCGGGCAACTGGAGCGCGTCGGGCGCGGCCTGTACGGCCTCACGGCGCGTCCGGTGTCGGCCCACGGCACGCTGGCCGAGGTCGCCCGCCGCGTGCCCAAGGGCGTCGTGTGCCTGCTGTCGGCGCTGCGCTTCCACGACCTGACGACGCAGGCTCCGTTCGAGGTCTGGCTGGCCATCGACAACAAGGCGGCCACGCCGAAACTGGACTACCCGCCGCTGCGCCTCGTGCGCTTCTCCGGCGCGGCGCTGGCCGAGGGTGTCGAAGAGCACGTCGTCGATGGCGTGACCGTCCGCGTCACGGGCGTCGCCAAAACCGTGGCCGACTGCTTCAAGTACCGCAACAAGATCGGCCTCGACGTGGCGCTGGAGGCGCTGCGCGATGCGTGGAACGGCAAGCGCATGACCAGTGATGAAATCTGGCACTACGCCAAGATCGACCGCGTCGCCAACGTGATGCGTCCCTATCTGGAGAGCCTGGCATGAACCAGCGCAATGTCGCCGCGTCGGTTCGCGCCCGGCTGCTCAACAAGGCACGCGCCGAAAAACTCGACTTCAACCTGCTGTTGACCCGCTACGCGCTGGAGCGGATGCTGTATCGCCTGAGCGTCTCTGAGGAGCGCGGGCAGTTCCTGCTGAAAGGCGCGTTGCTGTTCGACCTCTGGTTCGACCTGCCGCATCGCCCGACACACGACGCCGACCTGCTGGGCTTCGGCTCCACCGAAGTTCCCCATCTGGAAAAGCTGTTCCGCGAGATCAGCCAGATCGCCAGCGATGACGGCATCGTGTTTCAGGCTGACAGCGTGAAGGCCGCCGAAATCCGCAAGGAGGCGAACTACGCGGGTGTCCGGGTGACGATGATCGGCCTGCTCGACGGCGCGCGCTGTCCGGTGCAGATCGACATCGGCTTCGGCGACGCCGTCACGCCTGCGCCGGAGAACGTGCATTACCCGGTCATCCTCGATGGCATGCCGCAACCGCAACTGCGGGTCTATCCCCGCTACACCGTGGTCGCCGAAAAGCTGGAAGCGATGGTGAAGCTCGGCATCCTCAACAGCCGGTTGAAGGACTACTTCGACCTGTGGGTGCTGGCGCGGCATTCCGACTTCGATGGCGCGGTGCTGGCGCAGGCGATTCGCGCCACGTTCGAGCGGCGGGGCACGGCCATCCCGTCCGGCGCGCCGTTGGGCCTGACTGACGAGTACGGGCTGGACGAGCAGAAGATCAAGCAGTGCTCGGCGTTCCTGCGCAAGAACGCCCTGGAGCCGATGCCGCTGGCGGCGGTGATCGAGGCGTTGCGCGAATTCTTGCTGCCGGTGCTGGCGGCGCTCGCGGCGGGCAACGGCTTCGACCGGCAGTGGCAGGCAGGCGCGGGCTGGAATGCGACCTGACGTCAGGCCAGCGCGTCCGTTCGATTCCGCGTTTGGGGAGCGAACCGCAGACCGTTCGTTGCCTTCGGCAGCGAGCAAATGCGCGGATGCGTCCGGTTTTTCCTCCGATGCGCGACCAGTGTAGAATCGCGCCCAACGGATTGCCCGTTGTTGCGAGATGGCGGGTTATCTATACGGTGGAACTACACCACCAATACCCAAAATCCCAACCCTCATCGGTTGGGATTTTTTTACCTGTTCCCCCAGTGTTGGCGCAGGTTTAGAGGCGGTTGGTTATGGTTGGCCACTCCTGTAGTGGTGGCGACTGAGTGCCGAGCGGTCACAAAAAAACCGCCCGTAGCCGGTTGCTAACGCTGGACGCGACGCGCCCACCCGGGTGACGCGAGCACGAGCATAGAAAAGCCTGATTAAACCTTTCCACCCACGCCCTTGAACTTCTCCACAAAGGCCACGATTTTCTGGAACACGCTTTGCTTCTTGGTCAGATATTGCGGATTTAGCGGGCTCATCTTGGGCAGCACGGCGTTCAGTTCCGTGCCACTGTCGCTGGCGAACTCGCGCTTGAGCGAGGTGGTGATATAGCGCCGGGCCGCCTCGGCATTCAGGTTCTCGGCGCTGATCAGCTCTTGCGCCTCGCGCTGCTGCTCCGCCTGGGCAAAGGCAAAGAAGGCATCAATCACACTGGCTTTATCGCCGATCTGGTCCAGATCGGTCTGGTTGATGAAGTCGACGACCAAGCTCTCCTTGGAGCGGTTGCCCAGGCTGGCGCGAATCACCCGCCGCACTTCATCCACCAGGTCTGACTTGCTCTTGGTCTTTTTGTTGTGCTCAAAAATCAGCTCCAGGATGTAGTCCAGATTGATTTCCTGCGACTTGAGCAGATCCACCTCAAAAACCACGTCATCCCAGTCAACGGTGGATTGCTCTTTCTCAGCAGACGCCTTCTCGCGCCTCAGCCAGTCGCGCACATCGTTGTAGGTCGAACGGTAATCCTGAATTTTCCGCTCGGTCGGGAGTGTGATGGCTTGCAGCACCATCAGGTCTTCGTCACTCAGATAGTGCCTGGCCTTGAACGCCTCCACCGCTGCCGGGTCAGCCATATCGACGCTTTGCAATGCCCTCAGGCTGGCGAACTCGTCGTAGTTCTGCAGCACGTTTTCGACGCGCAAATACTCGCCAAACAGCTTGGCGAAGGCCTTCTTGTCGGCCTCTTTTTCAATGGCGGCCGGGTCGGGAAAGCGTGTTTCCAACTCCTTCACCACGTCCATGAAACCCCGCCGCGCCTCACCGGTGGCCGCATCGGTGAAGCCTTCCATGTATTCCTTGTAGCTCTTTTCCAGCACCACGTTCCTGGTGTTCTTGTCGCCGAACAGGGTGATGGCATCAATGGTCGCCTGCTCCAGGTTGCGGAAGGTGACGATGTTGCCGAAGGTCTTGGTGGCGTCATAGATCCGGTTGGTGCGCGAATAGGCCTGCATCAGGCCGTGGTAACGCAGGTTTTTGTCCACAAACAAGGTGTTCAGCGTGGGCGCGTCAAAGCCGGTCAGAAACATGCCCACCACGATCAGCAGGTCAACTTCTTTGGATTTAACCCGTTTGGCCAGGTCGCGGTAGTAGTTCTGGAAGCCATTGCTGTCGACGCTGAAATTGGTTTTGAACGCCGCGTTGTAATCGGCAATGGCCGCACCCAGAAACTCCTTGGCGCTGCTGCTCATGGCAGACACGTCAAAACTCTCATCCTGAATATCGCCGACGGCGTCTTGCTCCTCGTTGGCCGCAAACGAGAAGATGGTGGCCACCCGCAACGGCTTGTCGCCGCCCTTCTGCAGTGCCTTGAAAGCCTCGTAATACAGCTTGGCCGCGTCCACGCTGCTCACCGCAAACATGGCGTTGAACCCTGTCGCCCCGGCTTGCGTGCGGTGGGTTTTCTGCCGGAAGTTGTTCAGGATGTACTGGGCGATTTCGCGGATGCGGTCGGGGTGCAGCAAGGCTTGCCTGTTTTCCGCCGCGCTCAGTTTCTTCTCGTCCTGCTCAGTTTCAATGGCCTTGAACTGCGGGCGCACATCGTTGTAGTCGACCTTGAACTTCAGCACCTTCTCGTCGCGGATCGCGTCGGTGATCACATACGAATGCAGCTCGCGGCCAAACACGCTGGCGGTGGTGTCTGCACCCAGGGCGTTTTTCGGGAAGATGGGCGTACCGGTAAAGCCGAACTGATAGAACTGCTTGAACTTCTTCTTCAGGTTCTTCTGCGCCTCACCAAACTGGCTGCGGTGGCATTCGTCAAAAATAAAGACCACCTGCTTGCCGTAGATGGGCAGGTCAGCCTCGCTCTTCATCAGGTTGTTGAGCTTCTGGATGGTGGTCACGACAATCTTGCTGTCGTCCTTGTCCAGGTTGCGCTTCAGGCCCGCCGTGCTGTCCGAGCCGTTCACGCTGTCGGGTGAAAAGCGCTGGTACTCCTTCATGGTCTGGTAATCCAGATCCTTGCGGTCCACCACAAAAAACACCTTGTCGATGAAGGCCAGCTCGGTGGCCAGCCGCGCCGCCTTGAAGCTGGTCAGCGTCTTGCCACTGCCGGTGGTGTGCCAGACATAGCCTCCGCCTTCCGGCTTGCGCCAGTTCCTAGCCTGATATGCGCTGTTGATCTTCCACAGAATGCGCTCCGTGGCGGCAATCTGGTAGGGGCGCATCACCAGCAGCGTATCGCTGACATCGAACACCGAGTAATGCAGCAGCACGTTCAGCAGCGTGTGCTTCTGGAAGAAGGTGGCGGTGACGTCCTTCAGGTCCTTGATCAAACTGTTGTCCGCCTTCGCCCAGTTCATGGTGAAGTCGAAGCTGTTCTTGTTGCGCTGCGTGGTGTTGGCAAAGTAACGGCTGTCGGTGCCGTTGGAAATCACGAACAACTGCAGATACTTGAACAGGGAATGCTCACTGTTGAAGCTCTCCTTGCTGTAGCGGTGCACCTGGTTGAAGGCCTCGCGAATCGCCACGCCGCGCTTCTTTAATTCCACCTGCACCAGCGGCAGACCGTTGACCAGAATGGTGACATCGTAGCGGTTGGCGTGGGTGCCGGTCTGCTCAAACTGCCTGATCACCTGCACCTTGTTGCGGGCAATGTTCTTCTTGTCCAGCAAATAGATGTTCTGGATGCGCCCGTCATCAAAGACAAAGTCGTGAATGTAGTCGTCGTGAATCTTGCGGGTCTTCTCAACGATGCCGTCGCTGGGCCTGTCCAGCCAGGTCTCCACCAAGCGCAGCCACTCGCCCTCTGCAAACTGCACGTTATTGAGCGTTTGCAGTTGCACACGCACATTGGCCAGCAAGGCGTCCGGCGTGTTCAGGCCGGGCAGGTAGTCATAACCCTGATTTTGCAAATCCTGGATGAACTCGCGTTCCAGATCGTCTTCGCTCTGGTAGCTCTCGTTGACTTGCCAGTCCTTGGTGTATTTGTCCAGAACGATGAAGTGGTTGGATTCAGCGATGGTTTTGTAGTCGGTCATGCCCTGCCCTCTGGCGGTTTGGTTTTTGCCTGACTCAATGCCCGAAGCGGCCTGTCCACGCCCTCATGGTCCTGCAGCGTCTTGCTCATGTCAGCTGGCCGCCTCTTCCGGCTTCGGGAAGCTCAGCAATAGATCGCGGTAATACTCGTATTGCTTCTGGCGCAGCTCGATTTCGCGGGGCAGGCCTTCGGTGATGGAATGGGTGAGCGCATCGAATTTGTCGAGGACTGAAACGATTCGTTCTTTTTCTGTTGGCGATGGGCTTGGGATACGGACGCTTTCCAAGTTTTTCTTGTTTAGTTTCGGTTGTGCAGCGCCAGAAATATAGGGCGTCAAATCAATACTATTCAGGTAATACTCAACGTATCTTCTTTCTGCATAAGTGTCGAATTTAAGCACATGGGCATGATTGTTAACCCACGTTTTTCCGCTGATACTAAATGCTATTGGTGTATTTCGCGCCAATAGATTTGCACCATCTTCAGAAACGAGCAAAAAGTCGCCATCGAAAATATAGTCTTTAACGTAATCGACAATTCCAGATGCACCGTAATACGGAATATTGCCCTCTTCCCTCAAGCCGCTCGTAATTGGCTTTCTTTTTGAGTCGAGGTTCTCGGCCAGTTCCCCCAATATCTTCCACTCCACCTCCCCTTCTTTAAAACTCAACAACCGGTCGCGGTAGTGGTTGTATTGTTGTTTACGCATGCTAAGCTCGGCGGTCAGCTCGGCGGTCATGGCGGTAAATGCGTCCAGAATACGGACGATTTCGGCCTGGATTTCAAGCGATTTTTTGGGGTTGTCTGGACAGGGGATGGGGATTTTTATTTTGGCCATATCCGTGGCCGAAACATCAATGACCTTTGTGCCTTTTGCTAGTTTTCTTTTTTCAGTTGCAAATGTGTCTGTCTGGGTGAAGTAAGCAAAGTACTTTCCCAATAAGCAATCGCCAGGTTTCAATATGCTTGCATGCCCACCAGTGACGGCCTGGCGCTCGCCAAGATACACCAAAGCCTTCCCCACATCTGCAAGATTTTCGCTTGTGTTTGTGATGACAACATCGCCGGTGTTGACTTTCCGCAGTTGCCTGGCCAAATCAGGCGACACAAATGATTTTGTTTCTTTGGTCGATAGTCCGTAATAGGTATAAATCTGACCATAGTGGATTGCTGGCACCCCGGTATCAGTGAAATCCTTCTTTTGCAATCCGTTGCCTCGAAGTAAGTTACCAAGTTCCCCCAGCGCCATCCACTCCACCGCCACCCCGTCCAGCAGCTTGTCCAAGAAGCTAACGCCAGCCATCAAATCGCCCCCATGTTGTGTTCCCGCTGCGTCGCTTCGTCTTGCGCTGCCAGCCAGTGGTCGTAGTCGGATTTTTGTTTTTCTTCTTGCAAAACCTCCAGGGCGGGCGGGCCTGTGCGGGTGTCCACAAAGCGAACGCTGCTGGTTTTTTCAAAAAAGCGCATGCACGCCTCAGGGCCAATGGTGCTCATGTTTTACGGCTCACTTTTTTCGCCTGCTTTTCCAGTGTGGCAATGGTTTTTAGATAGTCTTTTTCGACAGCGTCCAGGGTTTTGGATTTGTATTTTTTAAGTTCATGCCTGGCTTTCTCTGCTGCGGCGTTGTGCGAGATGCTGCCGACGTTGTCCAGCAGCTTGCGACCAGCGGAGCCAAGAATTGTGTCCAGCTCGCGCACGTAATCGGCCATGCGCATTTCACGGTGTTCGATGGCGTTCAATTCGGCCAGGTCAAAGTAAGCCGACACCAGGTTGTTCAATACTTTGAGTTCCTGTTCATCAAGATAGTTCTTGGCAATCATGGCTTCAGCCTGGGTGGGCTGGCTGCCTTTGAAATTACTCAATCCGGCAAAGGGTTTGTCGCTGTCCACACGCAGGTAAATGACTTCGCTGGCGGTGTGGCCATGTGCTGCATAGTGCAGTTTGTTCTGCACGATCTTGAAAAACGACAGGCTGGCTTTGTCTCGGGGGGCGTAATCGGTGGCCGTGGCATACAAATCCAACACCTGCCGGTACATGACCTTTTCGCTGGAACGAATGTCGCGGATGCGATCAAGTAACTCTTTCCAATAATTACTACCGCCGAGGTTCTTCAGCCGTTCGTCATTCAGCGCGAAGCCTTTTTCGAGGTATTCTTTGAGTACTGTTGAGGCATAGCGCCGAAATTGCGCGCCTCGCGGTGAACGCACGCGATACCCCACCGCCAGTATCACATCAAGGTTGTACAGTGTAATGGTGCGAGAAACCTCTCGACCGCCCTCGTTTTGAACAGTCAACTTTTGGTTGACAGTTGCCGCTTCTATCAATTCTTGATCACTGTAAATCGACTTTATGTGCTTACTGATGTTCTGTTTACTGGTTTGAAACAGTTCGGCCAATTCAAGTTGAGAGAGCCAGGCGGTCCCCTCTTCAAGTTGCAGGTCGATAGTGGTAATGCCATCATCCGTGGTATACAGAATGATTTCACTCATGTCCTGTTCCTTCAAGCTCGACCACAATCGCATCAATATCTTTGCGGAGTTGGTCGATCTTGGCGACGGTGGTTTTCAGCTCGGCGTTGAGTTTTTTGATGTCAATGATTTCGCGGGTGTCTTTGGCTTCCACATAGCTGCTGACTGACAGGTTGTAGTCGTTGTCGGCAACCTTTTCGAGCGGGACGGACTGGGCGAAGTGATCGACGTTCGCCTTGCTGTCGAACACCGCCATGATCTGGTCGATGTGCACGTCCAGCAGCACGTTGTTGTTGGTTTCTTTTTTGAACAGGCCGCTGGCGTCGATGAACTGGGTGGCGGTGTCGGTTTTGTTTTTGGCCAGCACCAGAATATTGACGGCGATGGTGGTGCCAAAGAACAGATTGGGTGCGAGCGCAATCACCGTTTCCACAACGTTGTTGTCCACCAGGTATTGGCGAATCTTCTTCTCGGCCCCGCCGCGGTAAAAGATGCCGGGAAAGCAGACGATGGCGGCGCGGCCTTTGCTGGAGAGGTAACTGAGCGCATGCAGCACAAAGGCAAAGTCGGCCTTGGATTTGGGCGCCAGCACGCCAGCGGGGGCAAAGCGGTCGTCGTTGATGAGGGTGGGATCGTCGCTGCCCACCCATTTGACCGAATACGGCGGGTTGGAGACGATGGCGTCAAACGGCTTGTCGCCCCCAAAGTGCGGGTCGATCAGGGTGTTGCCGAGCTGGATGTTGAACTTGTCGTAGTTGACGTTGTGTAGGAACATGTTCATCCGCGCCAGGTTGTAGGTGGTGTGGTTGATTTCCTGCCCAAAAAAGCCGTCTTCAATGACGTGCGCGTCAAACTGCTTTTTGGCTTGCAGCAGCAAGGAGGCCGAGCCGCAGGCCGGGTCGTAAATTTTGTTGACGCTGCTCTGCCCGTGCATGGCCAGCCGGGCGATCAGTTTGGAGACATGCTGCGGGGTGAAGAACTCGCCGCCCGACTTGCCAGCATTGGCGGCGTAGTTGGAGATGAGGAATTCGTAGGCGTCGCCAAACAGGTCGATCTGGTTGCCTTCAAAATCACCGTCGTGAGAATCACCAAAATCCAGCTCGGCCACGCCTTTGAGCACGGCGGCCAGGCGGGTATTTTTGTCTTTGACGGTGTTGCCCAGGCGGTTGCTGGTGGTGTCGAAGTCGGCAAACAGGCCCTTGATGTCGTGCTCCGACGGGTAGCCGAGGGCAGACGTTTCAATGGCAGCGAAGATGGCGGCCAGATCGGTATTCAGGCTTTCGTTGCTGCTGGCCTTGGCCACCACGTTGGCAAACAGCTGGCTGGGGTACAGAAAAAAGCCCTTGGTTTTGATGGCGTCCTCTTTAACCGCCGGGGTGATGACAACGTCGTTCAACCCGGCATAGTCGACGCTGTCGTCACCGCCTTCGATGTAGGCCGCAAAGTTCTCACTGATGAAGCGGTAGAACAGGGCACCCAGCACGTACTGCTTGAAGTCCCAGCCGTCGACGGCACCGCGCACCTCGTTGGCTATTTGCCAGATGCGGCGGTGCAGTTCGGCACGCTGTTGTTGGCTGGTCATGGTGTTATTCCTGATTCGATTCGTAGGCTTTATTTTTTCAAAGCATCTATTGGCGGTCGATAACCCGGCGCGCGAGCTTGGCATTCTCCACGCCGCACAGCGCTTAGGGATAGGCGACACTGCCCTTCTTTGAGACGGTGGTCGGGCGAGCAGTCCACGCTCCAGCGCAGCAGCAACATGTAGCCCGTTACCGCTGCGCGCGCATCCGGTTCAGGCTGCATTGGCTGCTTCATCACACCAAGCCTTGGGCGGCTGCTCGGCGTCGGGATGGCGCTCTCATCCGGACGCGGGTTCAGCCCCGTGTTCCGCCTACCAAACACAAAGAGGCTCGGATTTTCTTCGCGCCTTTTTGTTGCCAGCGAAGCTTTGCATGGCTGCCGCTGTCTACCGGCTGCGGTGATGCAGGGCACGCATTGGGCTGTTCTGTTCAACCCTTGACGATCACGCCGCAAGCCAGGCGTGGCCCGGCGTTGCCTGAGGGCTGGCTGTTCACGTCATCGGGGTCGCGGTGCACGATGACCGATTTGCCGACGATGCTGCTGGCACCTTCCAGCGCAAATTCCTGGCTGATGAAATCTACCTTGGCGACGCCGCTGGCGTTGGCTTGCAGCGAGGGCATGTCGCCCACATGGTGCGCGTGGGCGGTGAAAGCGCCGTGCGGCTGGCCGGTGGGGTTGAAGTGGCCGCCTGCGCTGCTCGCATCGGCGGCCGAGCAGTCGCCTTTTTCGTGCACATGAAAGGCTTGCGGTGCGTTGGGCTTGAGGCCGGACACGGTGCCCGTCACGCGCACGCCACCGGCCACGGGGCTGAATTTGAGTTGGCCCGCCACGGGCTGCGCCGCGTTAGGCTGCGGCACGCTGGTGGCTTGCAGTTGCACGCTGGCCGTTTTACCCCACGACAGGGCCGAGCAGCCGGTCAAGGCCAGTGCAGCGACCGCGCCTGCGGCGGCCAGTAGCGCCAGGCGAGCGGTGGTGTTCAGTGCGTAGTCAGTGGTGCGGGGCATGGTGCAGTTTCCTTGGCTGTGCGGGATTGACAAAAAGCCATCTTAGCGGCCCCGCCGCAATACCGCATACAGCAGCACCGCGCCAAAGGTGGCGGTGCCAATGCCGCCCAGCGCAAAGCTGCCGAATTTGAGGGTAAATTCGCCCGTACCCAAAATCAGCGTGACGGCGGCGGTGAGCAGGTTGGCCGGGGCGCTGAAATCCACCTTGTTGTCGACCCAGATTTTGGCCCCGGCGATGGTGATGAGGCCAAACACCACGATCGACACACCGCCCATCACTGGCAGCGGAATGGCCTGGATCAGCGCGCCAAATTTGGGAGAAAAGCCCAGCAGCAGCGCAATGCAGGCAGCCACCAGAAACACGGCGGTGGAATAAATGCGCGTGGCGGCCATGACGCCGATGTTTTCGGCGTACGTGGTCACGCCGGTGCCGCCCGCCGCGCCCGACACCATGGTGGCCACGCCGTCGCCAATGAAGGCGCGGCCAATGCTGGCGTCCAGATTTTTGCCCGTCATGGCGGCCACGGCCTTGATGTGGCCCAGGTTTTCGGCCACCAGTATCAGTGCGACCGGAGCGATCAGCAAAATGGCATTGGCCTCGAACACTGGCGCGGTGAAATTCGGCAGCCCCACCCACGACGCGGCTGCAATGCCGGAAAAATCCATCGGCTTGCCCAGCCCCATGCCGTTGGTCAGCACCAGATAGATCAGCGTGGCCAGTGCCAGCCCCACCAGAATCAACAACCGTTGCACCATGCCACTTGTGAACACCGCCACCAGCGCCACGCAGACGAAGGTGATGAGCTGCATCCAACTGTCGAAGTTGCTGGCCGCCATGTTCTTGATGGGCACGCTGGCCAGGTTCAGGCCAATCACGGCCACCACCGCACCAGTCACCACGGGCGGCATCAACCGCTCGATCCAGCCGGTGCCCACCACCTGCACCAGCACACCCATCAGCGCATAGAGCGCACCGCAGGCAATGATGCCGCCCAACGCCACGGCGATGTGGGCGTTAGGCCCCTGCCCTGCGTAAGCCGTGGCCGCAATCACCACACCGATGAAGCCGAACGACGATCCCAAATAACTGGGCACCTTGCCGCCAGTGGCAAAGTAAAAAATCAGCGTGCCGATGCCGCTCATGAAGATGGCCAGATTGGGATCGAACCCCATCAGGATGGGGGCCAGCACCGTGGCACCAAACATGGCAATCACGTGCTGCACACCCATGGCCGTGGTTTGCGGCCAGGGCAGGCGTTCATCGGGGGGGATGACGCCGCCGTCTTGCAATGCGGCGGTGGGGCGCTCAGTCCAGTGGAACAGGCTCATGGGGTGCTTTCCATCCTCTTGCATAAATTATGAGTATTATTTTGATAGCTGCATACGCTTACTAAAAAAGCGATACAGACGATTTTGTTTGCAAAATCAACCCGCCCGTCCAAACGCCCACCCGGTGGCCGCTTCAGTGCCTTCGATGCGGTCGATCAGTTTGAGCAGCGGCGTCAGCTCGCGGTAGCGGCTGGCGGTGTGGCGGATGTAGGCGATAAAGCGCGGCGCATCAGCCAGGTATTTTGGTTTGCCGTCGCGCAGCGTCAGGCGCGCAAAAATGCCCGCCACTTTCAGGTGCCGTTGCAGGCCCATCCATTCCACCGCGCGCCAAAAACTGCCGAAATCGTGGTGCCAGTCCTCAAAGTCCATCAGCCCGAGCTTTTTGGCGCGCTCCCAGTAGCGGATGGTGATGTCGAGTACGAATTCTTCGTCCCAGCTCAAAAACGCATCACGCATCAGACTGGCGATGTCGTAGGTCAGGGGGCCATAGACGGCGTCCTGGAAATCCAGCACGCCCAGTGGGGCGTGCTGCGCACCATGCGCAGCAGGCGAGCGTGGGGGCATCATCAGATTACGGGGCATGAAATCGCGGTGCACGTACACGCTGGGCGCGGCCAGGTTGCGCGCCACGATCAGCTCAAACGCCGCATTCAGCGTGGCGGTGTCGGCGTCGTTCAGCGTCACGCCTCGGTGGCGGCCCAGGTACCAGTCGGGAAACAGTTGCAACTCGCGCCGCAGCAGCGCTTGGTCGTAAGGCGGCAGCACGCCGGGGCGCGATGCCTGCTGCCAGGGCAGCAACTGATCGAGCGCAGTCTGGTACAGCGGGCGGTTGCGCTCGGGCTGGGCGGGGTCGATGGCGCTCATCATGGTCTGGTGCCCCAAATCGGTCAGCAGCATGAAGCCCTGCGCCTCATCCCAATCCAGCACCTGCGGCACGTTCAGCCCGGCTTGCTGCATCAAACCCGCCACCTGCATAAACGGTGCGCAGTTTTCGTGCGCGGGCGGTGCGTCCATGACGATGCGGGTGGCACCATCCGTGGCGTCCACACGCAGGTAGCGCCGAAAGCTGGCGTCGGCCGAGGCCACACGCAGGCTGCCCGCCTCCAACCCGTGGGCGAGGGTCACACGCGCCAGCCAATGCGCAAAGGCATCTTGGCGGGCCGCCTCGGCCCAGGTGACGGACGTTTCAACCGGTGCTTCAGTGGGCGCAGGGGGGGGTGAAAGGGGGGGGGCAGAAGGGGTGGTGTCGCTCATGGATAATCGATTCTAGAGGGCAGCGCGCAGACGCGATGCCCGCATTCAAGTGCCCCTGAAAAAAGCCTTACTGACCGCTATTCGTCGTCCTCGTGCCCGTTTTGACTTCCCCATTGTTTTTCTTGATGGCTGCACCAGACCGTTGGCCTGCGCGCGTACATCCACGCATCCGCCCCGTGGTGGCAGGCGTGCTGGCGCTGCTGGCGGGCGCAGCCTGGGGCCAGACGGCCGAGTCGTCGGCTTTACCGCCGCCATCGCTGTCCGAGCCACTGCAACTTCAAGCCACGCCGCTGCTGTCGGAGCAAGTGCCGCCCAACCCCAATCCACCAGCCTTCGTGTCGGGCGATCGCTACAGCGGCCGCACCGGGCTGGAAGCCACCCTGGAAGGTGCGGCCGAGCTGCGCCGCCCCGGCATGACGCTGCACAGCGACCAACTGGTGTACGACCAAAGCACCGACATCGCCACCGTGTCCGGCGGTGTGCGGCTCAATGCCAAGGGTGACCGCTACAGCGCCACGCAAGGGCAGTTGCAGGTGGATGCATTCGAGGGTTTTTTGCTGCAACCGAGCTACGACTTTTTGCAAACCCAGGCGTATGGCAACGCCGATCGCATGGAGTTTTTAGACCGCGACCGTACCCTGGTGTATGCAGGCAGCTACACCACCTGCCGCCGCGAAGAAGGCGACTGGCGGCCCGACTGGATTTTGGTGGCCGACCGCATCGACATCGACCGCGAGGCGGACGAGGGCCGGGCCGAAGGGGCCGTGCTGCACTTCAAGGGCGTGCCGGTGCTGGCCAGTCCCAACTTCAGCTTTCCAATCAGTGCGCGACGCAAATCGGGCTGGCTGCCGCCCACCGTGGGGCTGGACAACAAAAGTGGCCTGAATCTGTCGGTGCCGCACTACTGGAACATCGCACCCAACCGCGACGCCACCTTCACCCCCGCCGTGATGGTGCGGCGTGGCGTTGAAATGGGGGGCGAGTTCCGCTACCTGGAAAACAACTACCGCGGCCGTGTGGAAGGCTATTACATGCCGTCCGACCGGCTGCGTGACCGCGACCGCTGGAGCTACTTTGTGCGCCACGACGGCACGCTGCCCACAGGCGTCGACAGCATTGGCGCGCTGGGCCTGCACCTGAACCTGAACCGCGTGAGCGATGACAACTACTGGAGCGATTTTTCGCACAAGGGTCTGTCGTCCTCAGACCGCCTGTTGGCCAACGACGCGTCGCTCGATTGGGCGCGTGGCGACTTTGCGCTGACGGCGCGCACGCTCAAGTGGCAGACGCTGCAAGACGTCACTTCGCCGATCGTGCCGCCTTACGATCGCTTGCCGCAAATCGTGGGCCGCTGGGGGCGCGAGCACGACCGAGGCTTTGACTATTCCATCGAGACCGACTACACCCGCTTTCGGGGTGACCGGATGCTGACCTTGCAGCCCAATGCCGAACGTGCCTACATGCTGGCGCAGGTGGCGCGGCCCTTTACCCGGCCCTGGGGCTTTTTCGTGCCCCGGCTGCAAATGCACGCCACCACCTACAGTTTTGACGACGCGCTCAGCAACGGCCACCGCTCGGCCAACCGCGCCCTGCCCACCGGCAGCCTGGACGGCGGGCTGATTTTTGAGCGCGCCGCCAGCTACTTTGGCCGTGGTTTCACGCAAACGCTGGAGCCGCGCCTGATGTACGTCTACACCCCGTACCGCGAACAAAACCATTTGCCCAATTACGACTCGGGGCTGTACGACTTCAACTTTGCCACCATCTGGTCGACCAACCTGTTTGCGGGCAATGACCGCATCGTTGACAACAACCTCATCACGGGCGGGCTGACCACACGCCTGCTCGACCCCGAAACCGGGGCCGAGGCAGTGCGTCTGGGCATTGCACAGCGCTACCGTTTTTCTGACCAAAGCGTGGTGCTGCCCGGCGACACACCCACCGGCCAGGGCTGGTCGGACATCATGCTGGGCGCATCCATCAACTGGGATCCGCGCTGGAGCTTTGATTCGGTGGTGCAGTACAACCCGGACACTGACCGCTCTGCGCGCCACACGCTGCACATGCGCTATTCGCCCGGCCCGTACCGCACCGTCAGCGCCGCCTACCGTTACCAGCGCGACGTCGACAGCGAATCGATCGACATCGGCTGGCAATGGCCTTTGAGCCACCTGTGGAGCGGCCGCAAAGAACTGGGCACCACCCGCGCACGCGGCAGCGGCGGGCGCTGCAACGGCACCGGCTGGTACAGCGTAGGGCGGCTGAACTACAGCATGAGCGACAACCGCATGGCCGACGCCATCATCGGCTTTGAGTACGATGCAGGCTGCTGGATCGGGCGCATGGTGTACGAGCAAGAGCAGCACAGCCTGTCGTCATCGTCGACCAAGCGGGTCATGTTCCAGATTGAGCTGCGTGGCCTGTCGCGCGTGGGCAGCAACCCCTTAAGCACCTTGCGCGACAGCATTCCCCGTTACCAGAACCTGCCCCCCGACTTGCCAGCACCCAGCCGCTTCACCACTTATGACTAAACCACTTCGCTTTACCCTGGCTACCCTGACCCTGCTGACCGGGGCCGTACTGACCCCTGTGGCACTGGCGCAAACCGGCAGCACGTCGGGCAAAAATACGTCCAGCAAAAACAGCGCACGCAAGACCCCGCCCAAGGCATCGGCACCCGCCGCCCCAGCCAGTGCACCGGCCGCGCGTGCGCAAGCGGCCAAAGACCCGGTCAACCTCGGGCCGCGCGCGGCCGACCACATCGTGGCCGTGGTCAACACCGAGCCAGTTACCAACAACGAAGTACGCGCCCGCATGGCGCGTGCGCAGCGGCAGATGGCCGAGCGCAATATGCAACAGCCCCCGCTGGAAGCATTGCGCAAAGACATGCTGGAGCGCCTGATCAGCGAGCGCGCACAACTCCAATACGCCAAAGAAATGGGCCTGAAGGTGGACGATTCAGCGCTGGTGCAAGCCGAGCTGTCGATTGCCCGCCAGAACCAGTTGGACAGTATTGAAGCGCTGCACCAGCGCATTCAGCAAGAAGGCCTGACCGTCAAGGACTTCCGCGACGACGTGCGCAACCAGGTGCTGCTGGCCCGCCTGCGCGAGCGCGAGATCGAACCCCGTTTAAGGGTGACCGATGCCGAGGTCGATGCCTTCATCCGCGAGCAAACCGGCGCACGCCCCGCCACCATGGAACTGAACATGGCCATGATTTTGGTGGCCGTACCCGAAAACAGCCCGACAGCCGACGCAGAGCGCCTGCGCGCCCGCGCCGATGACGTGGCACGGCGCGCCCGTGCAGGCGAAGACTTTGCTGCTTTAGCGCGCGAATTTTCAGACGCCAACCAGCGCGGGCGCGATGGTGGCGAGCTGGGCCTGCGCCCGGCCGACCGTTACCCCGAGCTGTTCGTCAACAGCACCCAAAGCGCTCGCGTGGGCGACGTGGTTGGCCCGGTGCAGTCGGCGGCGGGCTTTCACGTCCTCAAGCTGCTGGAGCGCAAGCAAAACAACGAACTGCCCGAGGTCAAGATTCCGCAAACCCACGTGCGCCACATCCTGCTGCGCACCGGCCCTTCGCAAAGCGAGCAACTGGCGCGCGAACGCATGGCCGACTTCAAGCGCCGCATCGACGCCGGTCAAGCCGGTTTTGAAGAACTGGCGCGCCAGCACTCGCAAGACGACAGCGCGGCCGAAGGCGGCGACCTGGGCTGGGCCATGCCCGGCCAGTTCGTGCCCGAATTTGAGCAGGCCATGAACAACCTGAACACACGCCAGGTCAGTGACCCTGTCGTCAGCCGCTTCGGCGTGCACCTGATCCGCGTGGACGGCAGACGCGAGCAAGTGCTTACCCCCGAGGAACAGCGCCAGTTGGCGCGCAACATGCTGCGCGAGAAAAAAGCCCAAGACGAATTCGACACCTGGGCCAAAGAAGTGCGTGGGCGCGCTTACGTCGAATACCGCGATGGGCCAAATTAATCCCCCCTGAGCCGCTAACGCGGCTTCCCCCAAAGGGGGACGTCGCCAGCAGTGGCCGAGCCAAGCCTACTCTATGGCGACTGCTGATCTGGGTTGCTTGACTGTTTTAAGCACAGTGGTGAGTCGCAAGGTTTCATGAAACACATCCCGCGCAAACGCTTTGGACAGCATTTTCTGGCCGATCCGGCCATCATCGATGCCATCGTGCGGGCGATTGATCCGCAGCCGGGGCAAGCAATGGTGGAAATTGGCCCTGGTCTGGCCGCGCTGACCCAGCCTTTGGTAGAACGCCTGGGGCGGCTTGCGGTGATCGAGCTGGACCGTGACCTGGCCACACGGCTGCGCCAGCATCCGCAGCTTGAAGTGATTGAATCCGATGTCTTGAAAGTCGATTTTTCGCAGGTACAACAAGCGCAAACAGCTACAGAAACAGGAGCTGAAAAATTAAGAGTCTGCGGCAATCTGCCCTACAACATCTCCACCCCCATCCTGTTCCACCTGCTGCCGTTTGCGCCAGTGATCGAAGACCAGCACTTCATGCTGCAAAAAGAAGTCATTGACCGCATGGTGGCTGCACCCGCCACGACCGACTATGGCCGCCTGTCGGTCATGCTGCAATGGCGCTACGCGATGGAAAATGTGCTGTTCGTGCCGCCCACTGCGTTCAATCCGCCCCCACGCGTGGACAGCGCCGTGGTGCGCATGCTGCCTCGCACCGACTTTGCACCGCTTCATGTCGCCGCTTTTTCCGAGCTGGTACAAGTGGCTTTCAGTCAGCGCCGCAAACTGCTGCGCCACAGCCTAGGCAAGTGGCTGCAAACCCAAGGCTTTACCGGCGACTTCGATTTACAGCGCCGCGCCGAAGAGGTACCGGTGGATGAATATGTGGCGCTGGCCCTGGTGTTGATGGCCCCCTGATATCCCAAGCGCACACCTCGTTGGTACAGACCCGCTATCCTCCCAAGCCATGAACACAACCCCTGCAAAAGATTCGACCGTTCGCCGCAAGGTATTGAACGTTGGAGGCAACTCCAAAGCCATTGCGCTGCCACCGATTTTTGAGGGGTATGAGCACTTGCTGCTCGACATCGACCCCAAAGGCTCGCCCGATCTGTTGTGCGATGCGCGTGAGTTGCAATCCACGCCGGGCGCGCAGTTCGACGCCGTGTATTGCTCGCACAACCTGGAGCACTACCACCGGCATGAGGTACCCAAGGTGCTAGCGGGCTTCGTGCATGTGCTCAAGCCAGATGGCTTTGCACACATCAGGGTGCCCGATATTGTGGAGGTGATGAAAGCGGCGATTGCTCGCAACCTGGAACCCGATGATGTGCTGTATCAAAGCGCGGGCGGGCCGATTCAGGTGCTGGATGTGCTGTACGGCTGGGGCAAGCAGATCGAGCAAAGCGGTGTTGACTTTTATGCTCACAAAACCGGGTTCAGCCGCCTGTTGCTGACCAAGGTGCTGTCGGCGGCCGGGTTTCAGGTGGTCTATACCGCCGTTG
The DNA here is from genome assembly GCF_047975795.1 of Ottowia sp. Taxonomy (GTDB): domain Bacteria; phylum Pseudomonadota; class Gammaproteobacteria; order Burkholderiales; family Burkholderiaceae_C; genus Ottowia. The sequence goes on from NZ_JBKEEE010000008.1 coordinate 23,146, forward strand.
GCAATCTGGAGATTTCGGCCATGGCGTTTTTGCAATCTCCGGACGAGGCAACCCGCACCCGTTTTGGCCTGCCACCGCATGAGTGACCACTACATGGAGTGGCCGCCACAACGCGGTCAAGCTCAGTTCAAGGCCATGCTCAGTTTGCGCCGATAGCTTGACAGCAGCGCTGCCTGCGGGTCTTCCTGCATGGCGGCCTTGCCGGTCAGCTCGATACCACCTGCGCTCTTGCCGTCGGCAGCAGCAGTTTTTGGCGGTGGTGGGGTCAGCAGCTCCAAGATGGCGACGTAGGTTTTACGCGCCATCTCGTCGTTCCATGTTTTGTCGCGCAGGATGATGTCCAGCAGCTCGTCCATGGCAGGTGCCCAGTTACCTTCGGCCATCAGCACCTGGGCTTTGGCAAAGCGGGTGTCGAAATCGCGTTTGTTATCGGCTATCTTGGCGTCAAACTGCTCCAGCGGCCAGTTGCCGCGCTCGTCTTTTTCAACGAATTGCATCGCATCCAGCCAGCGGCGCAGGGCGTCAAAGCGCAGCGGGCGTGGCTCGCGCGCCAGCGGCTCTTGCAAAGTGGCGGCAGCTTCTTCATAAGCGCCAGTGGCGATCAGCAGGCGCACGTAATCGGCGCGGGCGTCGTCATTGGCCGGGTCTTGCGCCAAGGCGTCGGCCAACTTGGCCAGCGCGGCCTGGGTGTCGCCGGATTCGATCAGAGCCTCGGCTTCGCTCACTTCGGCCTCGGCCACCAAAGCGCCTTCGCTGGGCACGTGCTTGTCCAGAAACTGGCGCACCTGGCCTGCGGGCAGCGCGCCTGCAAAGCCGTCCACAGGCTGGCCGTTTTTCAGCAAGATGCAGGTGGGGATGGAGCGAATACCAAAGGCGGCGGCCAATTGCTGCTCTTGGTCGGAGTCGATCTTGACCAGTTTGAAGCGGCCCGCGTATTCGGTTTCCAGCTGCTCCAGCACGGGGCCGAGGGATTTGCAGGGGCCGCACCAGGGTGCCCAGAAATCCACCAGCACAGGGGTTTGCATCGAGGCGGCGATCACCTCGGCTTCAAAGTTTTGTACGGTGACGTTGATCATGTGTGTTGACTTGGGGGCAAAATCAGGCTTTACCAGCAGCCATTGTGCAATAGCCTTCAAATAGCCTTATGACGAGCACCCTCGTGGGCGTGGTGATGGGTTCCAGCAGCGACTGGGACACCATGCAGCACGCCGTGGAAATCCTGCACCAGTTTGGCATCGCGTACGAAGCGCGTGTGCTGTCGGCCCACCGCATGCCCGACGATATGTTTACCTATGCCGAGGCCGCCGCCGGGCGCGGCCTGCGCGCCATCATTGCCGGAGCCGGTGGCGCGGCGCACCTGCCGGGCATGCTGGCAGCCAAGACCGTGGTGCCGGTGCTGGGCGTGCCGGTGGCGTCGCGCCATTTGCAGGGCGTGGATTCGCTGCACAGCATTGTGCAAATGCCCAAAGGCGTGCCGGTGGCCACGTTTGCCATTGGCGCGGCGGGTGCGGCCAATGCGGCGCTGTTTGTGGCGGCCATGCTGGCGGGCAACGACGGGCACCTGCGCGAGCGGCTGCAAGCCTTTCGCGCCGAACAAACCGCTGCCGCTCGCGCCATGACGCTGCCGGTGGCCGGTTCATGACCCTGATGTCCACCATTTCACCATTGCTGCCCGGCGTACAGCCCGATGGCCGCGCTGCCACCCTGGGCGTGCTGGGTGGCGGCCAGCTGGGCCGCATGTTCGTGCACGCCGCACAGGCGCTGGGCTACGACACTGTGGTGCTCGATCCCGATCCAAGCAGTCCCGCCGGTCGTGCTAGCCACCACTTCATCCAGGCCGACTACCAGGACGAAAACGCCCTGCACCAGCTGGCAGCCCAGGCCCACGCTGTCACCACTGAATTTGAAAACGTGCCCGCTGCCGCGCTGGCCGCGCTGGCGCGCACACTGGCGGTATCGCCCGTGGCTGAAGCTGTGGCCATCGCACAGGACCGGGTGCGCGAAAAAGCCCACTTTGCCCGCTGCGCCGCCCGCAGCGGCGTGGCCCCCGCGCCCTATGCCGTGATCAGCTCTGAGGCTGATTTGGCCGCCGTGCCTGTGGCCCTGCTGCCCGGCATCTTGAAAACCGCCCGCCTGGGCTATGACGGCAAAGGGCAGGCCCGTGTGAACAACCACGCAGAACTGGCCGCCGCCTGGCAGCGCATGGGCCGTGCGGCCTGCGTGCTGGAGCAGTTGCTGCCGCTGGCGGCTGAATGCTCGGTCATCGTCGCCCGTGGCCGCGATGGGCAGGTGGTCAGCTTGCCAGCGCAGCGCAACTTGCACCGCAGCGGCATCCTGGCTGTGACCGAGGTTTATGAACAGAATTTGCCTTCAAAGCAGGTACATCAAGCGCAGGAGGCTACGATAAACATAGCGAATGAACTGGATTACGTGGGTGTTCTGTGCGTGGAATATTTCGTGCTGGAGGGCGGCACACTGGTCGTCAACGAAATGGCCCCGCGCCCGCACAACAGCGGCCACTACACAGTGGATGCGTGCGACCAGTCGCAGTTTGATTTACAAGTGCGTACCCTGACCGGGTTGCCACTGGTGCCGCCACGCCAACACAGCGCCGCCGTCATGCTCAACCTGCTGGGCGATTTGTGGTTTGATGTCGAAGGGGCAGCGCGCACACCGCCTTGGGCCGATCTGCTGGCCCTGCCCGGCGCACACCTGCACCTGTACGGCAAAGCCCAGGCGCGGCCAGGGCGCAAGATGGGTCACCTGACGTTCACCGGGGCCGATGCCGCCAGCGTACGCGCCCAGGCCCTGCGCGCCGCTGAGATGCTGGGCATGGAAGCGTTTTGAAATGTTGCTGCCCGGAGACAACACTGACTCCATAGCCACTGCCGCAGACCGCCTCAGCGCGGGCGGTCTGGTTGGCCTGCCGACCGAAACCGTCTACGGCCTGGCCGCCGACGCGGCGCAAGACGCCGCCGTGCGCGCTATCTTTACCACCAAGGGCCGCCCGGCCGACCACCCGCTGATCGTGCACGTGGCAGGCCCCGAAGCCGTGGCGCACTTTGCCGCCGATATTCCCGCCTTTGCCCAGAAACTGATCGATACCTTCTGGCCCGGCCCGCTGACGCTGATCCTGCCGCGCCGCCCCGGCGTGGCCGATGCCGCCGCCGGGGGCCACGCCAGCATCGGCCTGCGCTGCCCGTCGCACCCGGTGGCGCAGCGCCTGCTGGCCACGCTGGCCGCGCGCGGCATCCACGGTCTGGCTGCGCCCAGCGCCAATCGCTTTGGCCGCGTCAGCCCCACCACAGCGGCGCACGTGGTGGCGGAATTGGGCGATGACCTGATGGTGCTCGATGGTGGCCCGTGCGCCGTGGGCATTGAATCCAGCATCGTTGACTGCACTCGCCGCGCCCCGGTGCTGCTGCGCCCAGGGCACATCACGCGCGCGCAGATCGAGCAGGCGGCGGGTGTTCCACTGCTCTCAAAAAATATGCTTTCAACGCCTGATCCACACGCATCAGGCACGCTTTTGGCGCACTATGCGCCGCAGGCCAAAGTGCGCCTGATGGGCGCGCGCGACTTGCGCGCTGCGCTGGGCGTGCTGGGCGCTGACGCACGCCATATGGCCGTGTGGGCGCGCACGCCGCTGCGCAGCGATTCGCGCCATGTGCTGCTGCGCCCCATGCCTGACGATGCCGATACGGCAGCCCAGCAACTGTTTGCCGTGCTGCGCGAATTTGACGCAGCGGGTGTGCGCTTGATCTGGGTCGAGGCGCTGCCCGACACGCCCGAATGGGACGGCGTGCGCGACCGCCTGCAACGTGCGGCAGCATCGGCTTGAAACCCGTGCGCGCAGGCCCCTCAGGCCTGCGGCGGCTTTGCGCACCGTTACAACCCGGGCGCGGCCCAGCCTCGTTAAACTAGTCAGCTTGCCAACTGGAGTGCACTTTTCATGACAACGATGTGGTTTCGACGCGCCGCCCTGGCGCTGGTTTGTGCAGGCACGGCCCTGGTCAGCGCCTGCGGCGATGGCTCGGTGGTGTCTGATCTGGACCCTGAGCGCTTTATCTCGGTGGGCGACGGCTTTACCGACGTGGGCCAACTGGGCTACCGCTACACCGTCAACGACGGCTCACTGACCTGGAACCAGTACCTGGCTTCGCATTACGACCAAACCATCACGCCCGCATCGGAAGGCGGCTGGGGTTACTCGCAAGGCCATGCCCGCGTGGCCAGCGCCGACACCAGCAGCGGCACCAACGCGCCCAGCGTGAAAGAGCAGATCGACACCCTGCTGGCACGCACCACATTCCAGGACAACGACGTGATGATGATCAACGGCGGCATGTCCGACATCGTGGCCGCCGTCAACGACACCGGCATCTCGGACGCCACCACCGCCACCGTCAAGGCCGCTGGCACCGCGCTGGGCGAGCAAACGCGCCGCCTGGTCGAAGCCGGTGCCACGCACGTGGTAGTCACTGGCGTGTACTGGCTGGGCCACACCCCCTGGGGCCGTGGGCTGGATCAGGAAGACGCGATCAACGACTTGTCCGATGATTTCAACACCGCCTTGCTGCTCAGCATTGCCGATCTGGGCAACAACGTGCTGTACTTCGACGCCGCGCAGTTCTTCACCCTGGCCTACAACAACCACGACAACTACGGCATGGAGCACCAAAACGAGGCCGTGTGCACCACGCCCGACGTGACCACCTGCACCACGTCCACGCTGGTCGATGGCGTGACCGACACCGAAGACTGGCTGTTTGCAGACAGCCTGTACATGGCCCCCGAAATTCTGCGCAAGTTTGCCAACACCAGCTATTCAGAAAACATTCACACCGATTTTCAAAACCGCTGGTGACGCGCAAGGCGTGAATACTTGTCTGAAAAGCGGCCTTCGAGGCCGCTTTCTCATGGGCAGCAGAAATCTTTCAACTTCATTTTTAATAGCAATAGTTGCCTATAAATACAGCGTTATCAGGCAGTTTTACTGACAAATTTTGGGGGCAAAAATCACACCTCAATGCGTTGCCGGGGTATAAGCTTTGCACGCATCAGGCGCAGCAACAGGAGAAGACCGGCATGGACTGGCTGGGATGGATGTCAACGGCACAAGGCTGGGTGGCCCTGGTCACGCTGGTCGGGCTGGAGATCGTGCTGGGGGTGGACAACATCATCTTCATCTCGATTCTGGTCAATCGCCTGCCACCGGCGCAGCGCAACCTGGGCCGCCGTCTGGGGCTGGGTTTTGCCATGCTCACGCGCATCCTGCTGCTGCTGTCCATCACCTGGGTGATGCAGTTGACCACGCCGCTGTTTTCGCTGTTTGGTGTCAGCGTGACGGGGCGTGACTTGATTTTGATCGGCGGCGGCCTGTTCCTGTTGTGGAAAAGCGTGCACGAGATTCACCAGTCGATGACGCCGGGCGAAGATGCCGATGGCGATGGCATCGTTGGCACCGCGCGTGCTTCGTTTGTGGGCTTGATCGCGCAAATTGCCGTCATTGACATTGTGTTCTCGCTGGATTCGGTCATCACTGCCGTGGGCATGGTGGGCGACATCGCCATCATGGTCATTGCCGTGGTGGCCGCTGTCGGGGTGATGATGTTCGCCGCCAAGCCGATTGGCGACTTTGTGGACGCGCACCCCACCATCAAGATGCTGGCGCTGTCGTTTCTGGTGGTGGTGGGCATTTTGCTGATTGCCGAAGGCTTTGGTCAGCACATTCCCAAGGGTTACGTGTACTTTGGAATGGCATTTTCATTCACCGTTGAAATGCTCAACATCCGCATGCGCCGCAACCAGGCGCGCGCCACCAGACTGCACAAGCGCATGCCGGGATCAGGTGGCGGCTAAAAAGCAATGGCTTATCAGCCCAGTGTCCTGAATTGGAAATTCGTCGAACAAATCCACCGAGAATCGGCACCATGCGGCGTTGCAAACGCCTCGCGATACCGTCCGGTATCGCTGCGTTTTGCGCCTTGCCTGGTACCGATTTCGGTAGATTTCTCATTTCAACGAACTTACAACTCAGGACACTAGATCCGGCCGTTGGACGCATCCGATGGTGCTGTGATCGGTGTGCCAGGCAAGACGCGAAGGCGCTGCGGGCTTTGCTGCCCGCAAGGACGAGCAACGCCGTCATGGCGGCAAAGACGCGTTTGTATGTGCCAGATAGCGTCGAACACTGCACTAGGCTCAGTCGCCCTGCGCCGCCCCAAACACCGCCGCCCACAGCGCCAGAATGGCATCGCGCTCGGCGGCGATGTCGTCCGGTGCCACCTGGGTGGATTGTTCGTTCAGCCGCGCCATGTGCTGGCGGCGGCGCAGGCTGCGGTAGGCGTTGCCTGCGGCCAGCCCCACGCCCTGAGGCAGCAAACCCGCTTCTTCGGCCAGGCGCAACACGGTGATGTTGCCCAGGTTCGGCTCCAGCGTGGGGTGCGTGCGGCTGTGGGCCAGCACCATGTATTGGGTCACGAATTCGGTATCGACCATGCCGCCGGGGCTGTGCTTGAGGTCAAACTGTCCCACCGGCACCGGGTGCGCATCGCGCATGCGCTGGCGCATGGCGATGATTTCCTGCTGCAAGGCCGGGATGTCGCGCCCGGCAGTCACCACCGCATGGCGCACGGCGTTGAAACGCGCCATCAGCGCGGCGCCAAACGCATCGGCTTCGTTGGCCGCTTCGGGCGAATCGGCACCCGCCTCGCCGCGCGCCAGCCGCCCGGCACCCAGCGTGGGGCCAATCATTCTGGCTCTGGTCATGGCCTGGTGCTCCCAGGTCCAGGCGGTGTTGCTGCCGCGGTTTTCCTGATAGTCGGCATAGGCTTCGATGCTGGTCACCAGCAGGCCCGAATTGCCATTGGGGCGCAGCGCGGTGTCGATCTCGAACAAGTCGCCCTCACCGGTTTTTACCGTCAACCAGTTGATCAGCCGTCGCACCAGCGCGCCGTAAATTTCGGGTGCGTTGTCGTCGTCGTCGTCGAACACGAACACGATGTCCAGATCGCTGCCGTAGCCCAGTTCTTTACCGCCCAGCTTGCCGTAGGCGATGACGCCCAAGCGCGGCACGTCGCGGTGCTTGTGGCGCAGGCGCGGCCAGCACCAGCGCACGGTGATGCGCAAAGTGGCGTCGGCCAGGGCGGACAGATCGTCGGCCACCTGCTCTACGGTGAGCTTGCCCGACACGTCGCGCACCAGGGTGCGGAACAGCTCGGCATGGTGCGCGCGGCGCAGCAGGTTGAGCAGGTTTTCTTCGTCATCTTCGCCCGTGCTTTTCAGGGCGACATGGCGCGCCTGCAGCTCGCTTTCAAAAGCGCGGGTGTCAAAGCGTTCGTCCTGCATGCTGGCGCTGGCCAGCTCGTCAATGACGCCGGGGTGCTGCATCAAATAGCGTGCGGGCCAGCGCGCCGCGCCCAGCACGCGCAACAGCCGCTCGTGCACGGCGGGGCGTTCCAGCAGCAGGGCAATGTAGCTTTCGCGTCGCAAAAGCGGCTCTACCCAGTCCAGCAGGCGCAGCACGGCGTCTTGGCTGACACGGCCTTCGTCCAGCCACTGGCCGGTGCGTTGCAGCAGGCGCAGCAGGCGGCCACGCGCTTGCTCGCGCAGGGCCAGCACACGCGGGTGTTCGCGCCATTGATCGATGCGGCTGCGCACCTCGTCAGGAAACAGCGCGGCCACGGCGTCAAAATCAGGCGGCGTGTGGCGGTTGGCATCAGCTTGGGTGCCACCTTTTTGACAGCCTTTGCACGGCGCGTCGCCGCCCAGCAGGCGGTCAAATTCTTGCGCCACCAGTTCGCGGTGCGCGCCCAGTGCGTCCAGAAACGGGCCGGCGCTGTCGAAGCCCATGGTGCGGGCGATCCAGTCCAAGTCAGCATCTTGCGTCGGCAAAATATGGGTTTGCTGGTCGTCCAGGTACTGGATGCGGTGCTCTACCTGGCGCAGGAACACGTAGGCACGGGCCAGCGCGTCGGCGGTGGCCTGGGGCATCAGCCCGGCGCGGGCCACGCGCTGCAAAGCTTCTAGCGTGGGGCGGGTGCGCAGCTCAGGGAACTGGCCGCCGCGCACCACTTGCAGCAATTGCACGGTGAATTCGATCTCGCGGATGCCGCCGCGCGAGAGCTTGACGTCGTTGGCCCGTTCGGGCCGACCGGCACTGCGTTTAGCCGCGTGGTCGCGGATCTGGTGGTGCAGCGTGCGCAGCGACTCGAACACGCTGTAATCCAGATAACGGCGGAACACAAACGGCAGCACCGCGCCGCGCAACGCCTGGGCCGAGCCACCCGTGATGGCCACGCGCGGCGCGATGGCGCGGCTTTTCATCCAGGCAAAGCGCTCCCATTCGCGGCCTTGCACCAGCATGTATTCTTCCAGCGCCTCCAGCGAGCACACCGTGGGGCCGGAGTTGCCGTTGGGGCGCAGCGCCAGATCGACGCGGAACACCAGACCGTGTTCGGTGGTTTCGCCCACCAGCACCTGAATGCGTTTGACCGCGCGGGTGAAGTATTCATGCACCGAGATTTGGCCCCGGCCATCGCTGCGGCCAGTGGTTTCGCCGTCGTCGTCGTAGATGTAGATCAGGTCGATGTCGGACGACACGTTCAACTCGCGCGCGCCCAGCTTGCCCATGCCAATCACCCACAGGTTGGCGCGCTGGCCGGACTCGGTGGTGGGCACGCCGTGGCGCTCGTCCAGTTGGGCAAAAGCGTCTTCGCAGGCGGCGTCCAGGGCCAGCTCGGCCAGCTCGGTCACGGCGCGGGTTACGTCGGCCAGTGGCGCGCCCTGCTCGCAGTCCAGCACCACCAGCCGTTCCATCACCAACTGGCGCAGGATGCGCAAGCGCGCGCTGAGGTCATGGCCGCGCTCGGCCAGCGCCGCCAGGCAGGCGGTCATGCTGGCGCAGGTGGGCGCGCCAGCGGGCAGCAGCGCCAGTTCATCGGCGTAGCGGCGGCGCAGACGCTGCACCAGACGCGAATGGACGGCGCTGTCTGGCACACCTGCTGACAATGCTGCATGGACATGGGGGTGGGGATGGGAACTGGCAACGTCGCTGCGGGTCATAATTTCCTTTGCTGCGGGTCGACTGGTCTTAAAGGATGGTCTTCTTCTTGGCGCGATCCGCTGACACCCTCTGGTGGCGGCCTGCTCATCTCACCTTTGGACACCGTTGGCCCAGTTTTCCATTCACTTTTTTGCCGTGCTGATGCGCTGGGCCTTGCGTGGCCTGGCGGCGTTGGCCTTGCTGGCGGTGCTGGCATGGTCGGCCCTGCATTGGGTGATTGTGCCGCGAATCGACGACTTCCGCCCTCGGCTTCAGGCGCTGGCCTCGCGCGCGGTGGGTGCGTCGGTGACGATTGGAGCCATCACGGCGGAATCCAACGCGCTGATGCCTGCCGTGTCGCTGCACGAAGTGCGCATTCACGACACCCAGGGGCAGGTGGGCTTGCGGCTGCCCAGTGTGCTGGTGGCGTTTTCGGTGCTGTCACTGGCCAAGGGCGAGTTGGCCCAACTGGTGATTGACCAGCCCGATCTGCAATTGCGCCGCACAGCCGATGGCCGCTTGCTGGTGGGCGGCATCGACCTGTCGGGCGGCAGTGCAGCAGGCAGCGGGGCCAATCACGCCGCCGCAGACTGGGTTTTCTCGCAGCCTGAGCTGGTGCTGCGCGGCGGGCGCATCACTTGGGTAGACGAGCAGCGCGATGCGCCGCCGGTGGCCCTGCAAGGCGTGCAGGTGGTGCTGCGCAATGGCAGGCGGCAGCACCAGATACGGCTGGATGCGCTGCCGCCGCAGGGCTGGGGCGAGCAGCGGCTGACGGTGATAGGGCAGTTTCGCCAACCGGTGTTCAGCCGCCATGCGGGGGCTTGGCGCGATTGGGTGGGCCAAGTGTTCGTGCACCTGCCGCGCACCGATGTGTCCGAGTTGCGCCGCTACGTCGATCTGCGCGCCGACTGGGGGGCCGATTTGCGCGAAGGCCGTGGCGCACTGCGCGCCTGGGCCGAGGTGCAGCGCGGCGCGGTGGTCAGCGCCACGGCCGATTTGCAACTGGATGCGGTGTCGGTCAGCTTTGGCGAGCGTCTGGCCCCGCTGGCCTTTGCCAACCTGGGCGGGCGTCTGGGCTGGCGCGATTTGAACGGCGAGATGGTGTTTGACACCCGCAATCTGCATTTTGTGGACGCCGCAGGTGCGACCTGGCCGGGCGGCAATCTGGCCTTGCATTACCGCGATGGCCGCAACGGCCAGGCCGCAGGCGGCCAATTGCGGAGCGACAAGCTGGATCTGGCGGCCTTGGGCCGTATCGCCCTCAGCCTGCCGTTGCCTGACAACGTGCGCGAACGCCTGCAAGCCCATCCGCTGCAAGGCATGGTGGACAGTTTGAGCGCGCACTGGGACGGCGCGCTGGATGCGCCGCGCGACTGGAACGTGCAGGCGCGCGTGTCGGCGCTGTCGGTGGGCGTCGGTGCGGCGTCTGCACCGGGCAGTCAACCCGCCAGTGCAGCCTGGCCCAGCCTGGAAGGCGCGGCACTGGAGGTGACCGCCAGTCGCACCGGCGGGCAGGCCAGCTTGACGGTGAAAGATGGTGCCGTCACCTTGCCCGGCGTGCTGGAAGAGCCACGCATTGCGCTGGATGAGCTGAACCTGAAAACGCGCTGGCGGGTGCAGGGCCAGCAAATCGAAGCGGACGTGGACGAGCTGAACCTGCGCAACGCCGATGCCACGGGCAGCTTTCAGGCGCATTGGAAAACGTCTGAGTCTGGGCGTGAAGGAAAACCCACGTTGCCCGGTGTGCTGGACTTGAAAGGCGCTTTCAGCCGGGCCAATGGCGCGCGGGTGCACCGCTATCTGCCGCTGGTGATTCCTGCCGATGCGCGGCGTTACGTGCGCGATGCCGTGCAAAAAGGCGAAGCGCGGGATTTTGCGGTGCGCATCAAGGGGCCATTGAACGATGTGCCTTTTGACCGGCAGCCTGCTGTGGGCGAATTCAGGTTTGCAGGCAAAGTGTCGGGCGTGACCCTGGCCTATGTGCCGACGTTTTTGCAGCCCAAGGGGCAAGCGGCCTGGCCCGCGCTGGAAGGCTTGTCGGGCGAGCTGGTGTTTGACCGGGGCAGCATGCAGGTGCGTGGGGCCACGGCCAAGGTCAAGGGTCACCCGGGCTGGCAATTTACCGACATCACAACCCGCATCGCCGACATGGAACACGCCCGCGTGCAGGTGCAGGCCGAAAGCCGGGGGCCACTGACGGCGGCGCTGGGCATCGTGCGCCAATCGCCCGTATCGGGCTTTATCGACGGGCTGCTCGATCAGGCCACCGGCACCGGTGATGCCGCACTGCGGCTGGAGCTGGATTTGCCGGTAGACGATATCGACAAAGCCCAGGTGGACGGGCTGGCCACTTTGCAGGGCAACGACGTGCGCATTTCGCCCGCGTCGCCCATGCTGGGGCAGGCGCGCGGCACAGTGGCGTTTTCGCAAAGCGGTTTTACGGTGCAGGACGCGCAGGTGCGCATGCTGGGCGGCGATGCGCGCATCAGCGGTGGCTTGCAGCCGGAGGCGACATCCGGCATTCAAGGCGCGCCATCCGTGGTGCTGCGCGCCAGCGGCACGGCCAGCGCCGAAGCGCTGCGCACCATGAAAGACTGGGCACCCGTGCCCGCCATTGCCGAAGTGGCCCGCGGCAGCGCGGCGTATGAGGCGGTGGTGGGCTTTCATGCCGACGGGCCGGACGTGCTGGTGACCAGCGACCTGAAAGGCATCACGCTGGATTTGCCCCCCCCGCTGGACAAAGCCGCCGATGCGGCGTGGCCGCTGCGCTATGACGCGCGTCGGCAGCCCGCCGCCTCTGGGCGCACCAGCCGCGAACGTGTGCGTGCCACGCTGGCCGACCGGCTGGCGCTGGACTATGAGCTGGACGACACCACCTTGCCCGCGCGCGTGCTGCGCGGTGCCATTGGGGTGGGACCGCAGGTCACCAAAAACCTGTCGTTACCCGCATCCGGCGTCATAGGGCAGTTGCAGTTGCCGCAACTGGACGTCGATGCCTGGTTGGCGGTGCAGTCCCGGCTGGGCAGGGAGGAAAACAGCAGCACAACGGCACCAACGCCACCACAGGCCAGCGCCACGCCCGGTTTGGCCAGCCGCGCGTATGTACCCAACACCTGGGCGCTGCGGGTGGGCGAGCTGCGGGTGCACGAGCGCAGCTTGCATGATCTGGTAGCCCATGGCGCGCGTGAAGGCAGCACCTGGCGCACCAACATTCAGGCGCGCGAGCTGGCCGGGCGCATCGCCTACAGCGAAGGCGAAAACCAGCGTCCAGGCAAGGTGCAAGCAAGATTGACGCGCCTGTCGGTGCCTGAAGAGGCCACGCCGGAGCAAACTTCGCTGCTGACCGAGCCACCGTCCAACATGCCGGCGCTGGACATCGTGGTGGACGATTTTGAGTTGCGCGACAAAAAACTGGGGCGGCTGGAGGTGCAGGCGGTGAACCGCGATTCAACCCGTGCAGGCATGGTGGCTGCAGGTGCGGGTAGCAGGCAGGACTGGCAACTCAACAGCCTGTCGCTGCGCACGCCCGAGGCCACTTTTACCGCCAGCGGCTATTGGGCCGCAGGCGCACGTGCGGCGCGGCCCGACGTGGGCAAAGACACCGGCGCAGCAAATGCGGGGGCCAGCGTGCGCCGCAACGATGCGCGCCGCACCGAACTGGACTTCGATTTGGACGTCCGCGACGCGGGCGCTTTGCTCACGCGGCTGAACATGCCCGGCGTGCTGGCGCGCGGGCAGGGCAAGCTGTCGGGCAACATCGGTTGGGAAGGTGCGCCCGCCACGCCGCATTACCCCAGCATGCAGGGTCAGTTGCGGGTGGACATGGGCGCGGGCCAGTTTCTCAAAGCCAGCCCTGGTATTGGCAAGCTGCTGGGCGTCATCAGCCTGCAAGCGCTGCCGCGGCGCTTGAGCATGGATTTTCGCGACGTGTTTTCGTCGGGCTTTGCGTTTGACTTTGTGCGCGGGGATGTCGGTGTGCAAAGCGGTGTGGCGCAAACCCGCAACCTGCAAATGAAAGGGGTCAACGCCGCCGTGCTGATGGAAGGCAGTGCCGACCTCGACAAGGAAACGCAAAACCTGCACGTGCTGGTGGTGCCCGACATTGACGCAGGCACGGCGGCGTTGGCAGCGGCGGCGATCAATCCGGTGATTGGCCTGGGCGCGTTTGTGGCGCAACTGGTGCTCAAAGAGCCGATCAACCGTGCGGCCACGCGCGAATTTGACATCAGCGGAACATGGACAGACCCTCAAGTCACGCCCGCTGATGCGCGCGAGCGCGCCGCACGCACGGCGCTTGATCCCGCATCGGCACCGGTGCCCGCCAACAGCGCGCCGACGATGCCCAAAGCCGGTGAGGCGTCATGAAAGTGGTGGCCATTCCAATGGTGCCGGGCATGCAGACCACTTACAGCAGGCCACAAAGCCTGATTTGAGACTGAACTCAACCCTCCGGTGCGGGTTGTCGTCCTGTGTTGAAGCGGCCTCGGAAAATCAGCTATTCGTCAAACAATATCTCAAACGCACCGGATTGCGGGGTGTGGTAAAGCCATTGGTATTCGTGAGGGGTATAGTGGTTCGCGTACCAAACAGGGAGAGACCAACATGACACGCCGCCATTGCGTCGCTGAGCGCACCCCTCGTTTCACCATTTCCGCCATAGGTTTGGCCATTGGGTTGCTGGCCGCGCCCGCCTGGGCCATCAATGGGTCGGGCACGTTTGCGGGCACGGGCGTGGCAACAGCCCTGCCGTCGACCGACCCTGCCGTAGGCACGCTGACGACGGTAACGGGCACTTTCACCACCCCCCAGGGCGACACTGGCACGTTCACGCTGGAGCGCACGGCGGTGGGCGGCCACCCGGGCAACCCTGAGTTTTTTACCAACGGCACAGGCATCACGGCGGCCAATGCAACTTGTGGGATACGGCCCAACGCCACCGGATGCACCACCACCCATCCCCCTCCCGGTCATTTCACTTACCAACTGACGCTGGTGCCTGATCTGCCGAACGCCGGACTGCTGACGGAGGTGGTGCAAGGTGCGGTCGATGGCAGCTTGCCAACGGGCAATAGCGATATCGCACGAATGGTTCTGGGTTTTTCGGGCGCCGCGCCGGTGTCAGGCACACCGTCGTCGGGCGTTCTGGCGGCCAACCCCGATGTGGAAATGAAAGACGCCAACGGAACGGCCATTGGGGGCTTGGTCATCCCACAGGTGCGTGACCCGTTGTTGCCGTCGTGCCCGAACCCAATAGTTCGCAACGTCACGCCAGCGGCCAATTGCGACCCATTGGCGGCATCGACCACTCTGGCCAGTGGCGATGAAGTGCAGATCTATGGCGTGGCCAACGATCTGTCACAGTACCGGTTTGATTTTCCATATGCGACCACGGTCACGGTGGGGTTGACGGGCAATCAGCAGGGCAATTGGCAGAACCCCACTTCTACCGTGGTGGGCTTTACCTACCGCGAGTGGATCGGCTTTGGCGTGCGCAGCCTGCCGGTGGCGGTGGACGACAGCTATTCGGCGATCAATACCGCCAGCGTGACCACCACCGCCGTGCTGGCCAACGACTATGTGGGCGGCGTGCTGCCGGTTGCACCCAACTACTCCATCACCCCAGGCGCAGCACCCGCGCCTGCGGCGGGTTCGATCACCATGGCAGCCGATGGCACGGTCACGATTGCCGCAGGCACCACGCCCGGCACCTACGCCTATGCTTACGAGCTGTGCGACGTGCGCGCGGCCAGCGCACCTGCGGCTTGCGTGACGGCCACGGCCACCATCGTGGTGACAGCTGGCAGCACCCCGGCAGGCGCAGGCGTCACCGCCGTGCCCGTCGGCTCCTGGTGGCTGCTGCTGCCGCCGGTGCTGGTGGCGGGCGGCTGGTCGGCACGTCGCCAGAAGCGGCGCTTTGCGGCCCGCTGACGCCCGTTACCTCTGTCCAAAACCGTCATGCTGTGGCGTTGTGCCGCAGCGATCGTCCAGCGAAGGATGCTTTGGCATCGGTGTGCATAACGCGCTATCCTGTGGAGTCATCAGCTCGCACAGACCGATCATGGTCTGTTGACTTGCTTTCAAGGTTCAAGGATACGCAGATGAACACCATCGCCACCCCTATCACGGCAGCCACTGCCATGCCATCCGCTGCACCCCGCCAGGACGCCGAATGGCTGGCCGCGCACTGGATGCCCTTTACCGGCAACCGCCAGTTTCTGCGCGAGCCGCGCCTCATCACTGGTGCACAAGGCGCGTATTACACCGACCACGAAGGTCGCCAGATTTTTGATGGTCTGTCCGGTCTGTGGTGCTGTGGCCTAGGTCATGGGCGGCGCGAGATCGCCGAGGCCGTCGGCCGCCAGGCGGCTGCGCTGGATTATTCGCCCGCCTTCCAGTTTGGTCACCCGCTGTCGTTCGAGCTGGCCAACCGGCTGAAATCTTTGACACCAGACGGCCTGGACCACGTGTTCTTCACCGCCAGCGGCTCCGAAGCCGCCGACACCGCACTGAAGATGGCGCGCGCCTATTGGCGTCTGCAAGGCCAGGGTGGCAAGACCTTGCTGGTGGGGCGCGAAAAGGGCTACCACGGCGTCAACTTTGGTGGCATCAGCGTGGGTGGGCTGTCCGCCAATCGCAAGCTCTACGGCCCCACCGTGCCCGCCGACCACCTGCCGCACACTCAACCGCCCGCAGGCACCTTTGCCAAAGGCCAACCTGCCGATGGGGGCCGTGCGCTGGCCGACCGGCTGCTCGACATCATCAACCTGCACGACGCCAGCAACATCGCTGCCGTCATCGTCGAGCCGTTTTCAGGCTCTGCCGGTGTCGTGATTCCGCCCGTGGGCTACTTGCAGCGCCTGCGCGAAATCTGCACCCAGCACGACATTTTGCTGATCTTTGATGAAGTGATTACCGCCTTTGGCCGCTGCGGCGCGATGACCGGCTCGCAAGCCTTTGGCGTCACGCCCGACTTGATGACCTTTGCCAAACAAGTCACCAACGGCGTACAGCCGCTGGGTGGCGTCATCGCCAGCAAAGGCATTTACGACACCTTCATGGCCGCAGGCGGGCCGGATTACATGCTCGAATTTGCCCACGGCTACACCTACTCCGCCCACCCCGTTGCCTGCGCCGCCGCCCTGGCCACGCTGGATTTGCTGGGGCGCGAAGACGGCCCCGGCCGCGCCAAGGCCCTGGCACCACACTTTGAAGCCGCCGTGCACAGTCTGAAAGGTGCGCCGCACGTGGTCGACATTCGCAACTATGGCTTGGCGGCCGGCATCACCATCGCCGCCGCACCGGGCGAGCCTGCCAAACGTCCGTTCGAGATCGCCATGGCCTGCTGGAAGAAAGGCTTTTACGTGCGTTACGGCGGCGACACCATTCAGCTCGCACCGCCGTTCATCAGCGAAAAGGCCGAAATTGACCGACTGGTTGGGGCGTTGGGGCAAGCGCTGGGCGAAGTAAGGTGAGCGCAGTGCCAGTGGGTGCGTAGCGCCTTGATCTTCAAGGTGAGCGTAGGAAAGGGCAGAAAGTTGCGTATTCACGCGGCTTTCAAGAAGAACTCAAGCGATCAACTGCTGGATCTAGGCTCAGGCAACGACTTGGAATGTCGCAGTTGAGCGGACTTTTTCTTCGCATGGTGGACAATCGGCCCATGATTTCCCGAGACCCTACGCTTGAACGGCTGGCGACGGCCAGCCAGTTACTGCTTCAGCCTTTTGGTTTGACCGAGGCCGATTTGGGCCAAACCCTGGCGCAGATTGCCACGCACCGGGTTGACGATGCGGATTTGTACTTTCAATACACGCGCAGCGAGGGCTGGAGCCTGGAAGAAGGTATTGTCAAAACCGGCAGCTTTTCGATTGACCAAGGCGTGGGCGTGCGGGCGGTGGTGGGTGAAAAAACCGCGTTTGCCTATTCGGACGACATTTCAGCCAGCTCATTGGCCGATGCGGCCAGCACCGTGCGCACTATTGGCCAAGCGAATCAGAACAAGCGCATCCAATTGGCGAGACGCCGCGTAGCGGCAAGCCGTGTGCTGTACCCCGAGCTGGATCCGATCACCACTTTGGACAGCGCGGCCAAAGTCGCTTTGCTGGAAAAAGTGGAACAACGCGCGCGCGCCAAAGACCCGCGCATCGTGCAGGTCATGGCCGGGCTGGCCAGCGAGTACGACGTGGTGTTGATTGCCCGGCTGGACGGCACACTGGCTGCCGATGTACGTCCGCTGGTGCGCCTGTCGGTCACGGTGATTGCCGAGCAAAACGGGCGGCGTGAGGTGGGGTCATTTGGCGGCGGTGGCCGCTTTGGTTTGGCTTACTTTGATGATGCGTTGACCACGCACTACGTGGATGAGGCGGTCACGGCTGCATTGACTAATCTTGAATCGCGCCCAGCCCCCGCAGGAGAGATGACGGTGGTGCTTGGCCCCGGTTGGCCGGGTGTGCTGCTGCACGAAGCGGTGGGCCATGGACTGGAAGGCGATTTCAATCGTAAGGGTTCCAGCGCGTTCAGTGGCCGCATTGGCCAGCGCGTGGCGGCCAAGGGGGTGACGGTGCTGGACGACGGCACCATCGCCGACCGCCGCGGCAGCCTGAACGTGGACGACGAAGGCCACCCCACCCAGCGCAACGTGCTGATTGAAGACGGCATTTTGAAAGGCTATATCCAGGATGCCATGAACGCGCGCCTGATGAAGGTCAAACCCACCGGCAACGGCCGCCGCGAAAGCTACGCCCATATTCCCATGCCGCGCATGACCAACACCTACATGCTGGGCGGCGACAAAGACCCGCGCGAGATCGTCGCCAGCATCAAAAAAGGTTTGTACGCCACCAACTTCGGCGGCGGTCAGGTGGACATCACCAGCGGCAAGTTCGTATTCTCGGCCAGCGAAGCGTTTTGGGTCGAGAACGGCCAAATTCAGTACCCTGTCAAAGGAGCCACCATCGTTGGCAGCGGGCCTGAGTCGCTGAAAAAAATCACCATGATCGGCAACGACATGGCGCTTGATTCAGGCGTTGGTACCTGCGGCAAGGAAGGCCAGAGCGTGCCGGTCGGTGTGGGACAGCCCACACTGCGCATCGAAGGCTTGACGGTAGGCGGCACGGCATAGCGAATATTTGCAAGTCAAACTGGCCATTTTCGCTTGCTGCTATTGCATACAAGGCTATTAAAAAATGAGTTTCTCAATGCTTGATCGCTCTGCCTGCATCTCCAGTGGCGACCCAGCAACTGTGCTAAAGTCGCCCCGTCATGAACAAGCGCGTTGCTTTCAGCTTTTACTTTTGGTTCTCAGTCCCGGCGGACGAGAGGCTTTTGTGTAAGCACTGACCAGCACAGCTTTTCGACCAAACCGCCGACGCTTTTCAAAGCCCGGCGGTTTTTTATTGTCCGCCCCGCGTTGGCAAGCCGATCACTTTATTCAACAAAAAAGGAAAGCCCATTCCCATGAACGCCAAAGCCATTGCCCAGCCCACCCAAGCCTGGCAGCGCGCGCAAGAGCGCACCAGCCAGACCGATGATGAGCGCATCAAGGACATCACCGTCCTGCCCCCACCCGAGCACCTGATCCGCTTTTTTCCCATCCGCAACACACCGGTCGAGCAACTGATTGGCAACACCCGCAAGGCCATCCGGCGCATGGTCAGCGGCAAAGATGATCGCCTGCTGGTCATCGTCGGCCCGTGCTCCATCCACGATCCCGCAGCGGCCATGGATTACGCCAAGCGCCTGAAGCCTTTGCGCGACCATTACGCCGACACGCTGGAAGTGGTGATGCGCGTGTACTTTGAAAAGCCCCGCACCACCGTTGGCTGGAAGGGTTTGATCAACGACCCCTATCTGGACGAAAGCTACCGCATCGACGAAGGTCTACGCATCGCCCGTCAGTTGCTGATCGAGATCAACCGCCTGGGGCTGCCCGCAGGCAGCGAGTTCTTGGACGTGATCTCGCCGCAATACATTGCCGACCTGATCGCCTGGGGGGCCATTGGCGCGCGCACAACCGAAAGCCAGGTGCACCGCGAGCTGGCCAGTGGCCTGTCGGCCCCCATTGGTTTTAAAAACGGCACCGACGGCAACATCAAAATCGCCACCGATGCCATCCAGGCTGCGGCGCGCGGCCACCACTTTCTGTCGGTACACAAAAGCGGCCAGGTGGCCATCGTCCACACAGATGGCAATAAAGATTGCCACGTCATCCTGCGCGGCGGCAAAACGCCCAACTACGATGCCGCCAGTGTCGATGCCGCCTGCAAAGAACTGGATGCCGCCAAACTGCGCCCCACCGTCATGGTTGACTTCAGCCACGCCAACAGCAACAAACAGGCCGAGCGCCAGCTTGACGTGGCGCGCGATGTGGCGCAGCAGATTGCGGGTGGCTCCACCAGGGTGTTTGGTGCCATGATTGAAAGCCACATCCACGGCGGCGCGCAGAAATTCACCCCCGGCAAGGACGACGTGGCCCAACTGGCCTATGGTAAAAGCATCACCGACGCCTGCATCGACTGGGACGGCACCCAGACCATTTTGCAAGTGCTGTCCGACGCCGTGCGCCAGCGCCGTGCGCGCTGATCTTCGGTGCAGGAACAGGCGACAATCCGTTACAGTAAAACACACCGCCCAGGCTGTGCTCGCCAAGACGGCACCCGCCTGGAACCTTTGATTTACAGGAGATGGCCTCACCATGCAAAGCGAAGTCCGCGTCATTCAGGACGAGCGTACCGAATGGCGCTTTGAACTCGATCCCGCCACCGCCATCAGCCCGCACGAAGCCCGCGACTGGCTCGACGCCCAGTTCATCGCGCTGGAAAGCGAGCCTTTGCGTGCCTCTGGCAAGCTGCTGCTGGCCGACAAAGTGCTGGTCGTCGCCCGCGACGCCGGGCCACGCCTGCTCAATGATGCCGAATGGGGCGCTCAATTCGCTCACGCTGCCAGCGCCGTGCTGGGCAAGCCCGTGGTGACGGTGGATTTGCGAGCGATGGCGATCAGCTATTGATCATCCATACGGATAGCGGCAGATTGATGCCCCGATCAAGTCCAAAGGCCGACTGGTTTTGGCTGCCCGGGATCATTGGGGTGAAGGCTTGGGCGAAAATTGGGGCGAAGACCCGCATAGCGCTCCAGTCCCAAGCCCGCTGCTGAAATATCGGGTACACGCACCAGCGCCACATCCGCCACCAGCTTGCCCGAGCCGCAGGCCATGGTCCAGCCCAGGGTGCCGTGGCCGGTGTTGATGAGCAAATTGTCCCAACCTGGCGCACGGCCCAGGATGGGGGTGCCGTCGGGCGTCATAGGGCGCAGGCCCGTCCAGAACTGCGCCGCAGGCCAATCGCCAGCACCCGCGAACAGGCCATTGGCCACCATTTCCAGTGTTTCGCGGCGACGCGGATTCAGTCGCTTGTCAAAACCCGCCAACTCGGCCATGCCGCCAACCCGGATGCGGTTGCCCAAGCGGGTAACGGCGACTTTGTAGGTTTCGTCCATCACCGTGGATTGCGGCGCGCGGGCCTCGTCCACGATAGGCACGGTGAGCGAATAGCCCTTGACCGGGTACACCGGCAAGTCCAGCCCCAGCGTGCTCAACAACTCGCGCGAAGCGCAGCCCAGCGCCACCACCACGCGATCAGCAGGCAGCACGGTGGCTTGCAGCAAGTCGGCGCTGTCCAGTTGCACGCCCGTGACATGGCGGCCCTGGCGCATCAGCCCGTGTACGGTGGTATTCCAGCGAAACCGCACGCCCAAGTCGCTTGCCAGCTTGGCCAGTTGATGGGTGAACTGGTGGCAGTCGCCGGTTTCGTCGCCCGGCAGGTGCAGGCCCCCCAGCAGACCGGGAGCGTTGGCCAATGCGGGTTCGATCTCGGGCAGCTCGTGTGCGGACAGCAAGCGGTAGGGCACGCCACAGCTTTGCAACACGGCGATGTCGCGCTGGGCGGCTTGCAACTGTTTGGGCGAGCGGAATACTTGCAGCGTGCCGCGTGTGCGTTGGTCGTAGGCGATGCCGGTGTCGGCACGCAACTGCCTCAAGCAGTCGCGGCTGTATTCGGCCACACGGGTCATCCGCTCTTTGTTGATGGCGTAGCGCGCGCTGGTGCAATTGCGCAGCATCTGCGCCATCCAGCGCCACTGAAACAAGCTGCCATCAGCACGGATAGACAACGGTGCATGGCGTTGCAGCAACCATTTCATGGCCTTGACTGGAATGCCGGGCGCAGCCCAGGGGGTGGAATAACCGGGCGAGACCTGTCCCGCATTGGCAAAACTGGTTTCCAGCGCTGGGCCGCTCTGGGCCTCGACCACAGTGACCTGTGCGCCGCCGCGAGCCAAGTAATACGCAGTCGTGATGCCGACCACGCCGCCGCCCAAAACGATGACTTTCATGCCGAACTCCTGAACGCTGGAAAGCACTGCTTGCAGTGATGTACGAACTGTAGGACGATGGCATCAGTAAATATCACTGAAATTATCTGATATTAAAGTTGAAAGCACTGATTTCATCCTCTTGCCACCTGCTGCGCAGCAAACCCCATGACCATGCCCCCGCCCGAGCTTCAAACCGACCGCATCGACCGCAAAATCCTCGCCGCCTTGCAACGCCAGGGCCGCCTGCCGCTGACCGAGCTGGCGCAAGAAGTGGGCTTGTCCACTTCGCCCGTGGCCGAGCGCGTGCGCCGACTGGAGCGCGCGGGCGTCATCACCGGCTACCACGCCCATGTCCACCCTGCCGCACTGGGCAGGCCGCTGCTGGTGTTTGTGGAGCTGACCTTGTCGTCCAAATCGGGCGAACTGTTTGAAAAACTGCGCGGCGAGTTGCTGCACGAGCCGCGTGTGCTCGAATGCCACCTGGTCTCAGGCCGGTTTGACTACCTCATCAAAGCGCGCCTGGCAGCCATGAGCGAATACCGCGAACTGCTGGCACAAATCTTGAAGAAAATTCCCGTGCCCGCACAAAGCAACAGCTATGTGGTGATGGAAGAAATCAAAGAAACGTTGGAGTTGCCGACATAACGAGCTAAGCCGCTCCGCGAGCGACGAGGGGGGTTCGGCTTGAACGAACTATTCATCCTGCCAATCAAGCCTTAAAAGCTATCGAAATCATAGTTCTCAAAGCCTGTGCTCATACCACCCAGCACGGGGCGTTACAGTGCGGTCATCGTGCCTGCGCCTGTCTTGAACCCTGATTCAGCTGTTACTGCTGCTGCCCCCGCGCCGCCGCCTGATGGGCGCACCGCGCGCCAACCGCCCCACCCGCTTGAAGTCGCCCTGCTGGCCAGTGTGTTCGTCATCGCCGCCTGTGGGCTGTTGTATGAGCTGGCGGCGGGGGCAATTGCCAGTTATGTGCTGGGCGATTCGATCTTGCAGTTTTCCACCGTGATCGGTGCATACCTGTTTGCCATGGGTGTGGGGTCGTACCTGTCGCGCTTTTTTGACCGCCAACTGCCCGCGCACTTTTTGCGCATCGAGCTGATGGTGGCGCTGGCGGGCGGGCTGCTGCCGGTAGCGCTGTTCATGGCCAATGCGTATGTGCCCGATGCCTTTCGCATGCTGCTGTACGGATTGGTGCTGCTGGTGGGCATGCTGGTGGGGCTGGAGATTCCGCTGGTGATGCGCATTTTGCGGCGCAATGTGCAGCTTAAAGAACTGGTGTCGCAGGTGCTGACGTTCGACTACCTGGGTGCGCTGGCGGTGTCGCTGGCTTTCCCGCTGGTGCTGGTGCCGCAACTGGGCTTGATCCGCACGGGGTTGCTGTTCGGGCTGATGAATGCCGCTGTGGCGCTGTGGGCGCTGTGGCTGTTCAGGCACGAGCTGCGCCATTTTGCAGCGCACGCCACGGCGTGCGCATTGGCGCTGGCGCTGCTGGCCGCAGCCTGGGCGGGGGCGGAACACATCACCACCTTGGCCGAGGAAAAACTGTACGCTGACCGCATTGTGCTGGCGCAAACCACGCCGTACCAACGCATCGTGCTCACCCATGCGCCGGGTGAGGGGCGACCGGGTTACCGCCTGTTTTTGAACGGCAACCTGCAATTTGCCGAACGCGATGAATACCGTTACCACGAAGCCCTGGTGCACCCAGCCATGGCGGCGCACGGCGCGCCGCGCCGGGTGGCCGTGCTGGGCGGTGGCGATGGCATGGCGGTGCGCGAAATTCTCAAATACCCCAGCGTCGAAAGCGTGACGCTGGTGGAGCTGGATCCGGCCATGACCACGCTGTTTGGCAGCAATCCGGCGCTGGCGGCGCTCAACGACGGCGCGCTGGCTTCGCCCAAAGTCAAGGTCACCAACACGGATGCGTTCCAGTGGCTGCAAACAGAAGAGGCGTATTTCGATGTCGTGATCGTGGACTTCCCCGACCCCACCAATTTCAACGTCGGCAAGCTCTACACGCAAAGCTTTTACGCCCTGCTGGAAAAGCGCCTTGCGGCCAGCGGCTACGCCGTGATCCAGACCACCTCGCCCCTGGTGGCGCGCCACAGCTTCTGGACCGTGGTGCACACCATCGAATCGGCGGGCCTGGCCGCCACCCCTTACCACGCCCACGTACCCAGCTTTGGTGAATGGGGCTTCGTCATCGCCAGCCGCAGGCCGTGGCGACAGCCCAGCGCACTGCCCAAAGGCTTGCGGTATCTGACGCCACAAACGCTGCCACTGCTGTTCGACTTTCCCGCCGACATGGCGCGCGTGCCCGCCGAGGTCAACCGGCTGTCGAACCAGGTGCTGGTGCACACGTATGAGCAGGAATGGGGAAGGGCGATGGAATGATGAAGCGGTTGTCACCGTCCTGGTTGGCTGCCACCGGCCTCGGCTTGTGGACGATGGCGTGGATACTTCGGTGGTGGGCGGAGTCGAATTGGGGATTGAATGCTTTCGACTATCCGCCTCAAGCCATGTGGATGATCTTCGGCAATGCGGTAGCACTTTGCATGGCCGGCGTGGCGTTCGGCATCTGCGCCGGATGGGTTTGCCGCTGCCGAGCTTTTTCCCTGTGGTTATCTTTGGCGCTGGGCATGCTGTGCGCGGCGGCATCAACCGTTGCGATGTTCTACGCCACCGCCGTCACGATCAAAATCAGCCTACTGGCTGCGCTGCATTGACCAACGAGGCATCGTCGCGCATGCACCGCCGCACATTTTTGGCCACGTCAGCGTCAGTCGCCGCGTTTTCCATCGCAGGCTGTACGCGCCGCGATGCCAACGACATTCCCGGCGGCTTCACCGGTATCGCCGACGAACGTGGCCATCTGCTGCGTCAGCCCTGGCCGCAGCGCGCGCCCGACGTCACGCGCCGCGTACACACCCTGATCGTCGGTGGCGGCATTGCCGGTTTGGCGGCTGCACGGGCACTGCGGCTGGCGGGGCACGATGATTTCGTTTTGTTGGAACTGGAAGACACAGCGGGCGGCAACAGTCGTGGCACTGAAGTGCTGGGCATTGCCTGCCCGCAAGGCGCGCACTACTTGCCGCTGCCCGGCGACGATGTGCCTGAAGTACAGGATTTTTTGGAAGAGCTGGGCCTGCGCCAGCACGTGGCGGGCCGTTGGCGCTACGACGAGCGCCACCTGTGCCACAGCCCGCAAGAGCGCCTGTTCTTTGGTGGTCAGTGGCAAGAAGGGCTGTTGCCCATGCAAGGCGTGGGGCCGTCAACGCTGGCACAGTACCGCCGGTTTGCCGCCGAAGTAAATACGGCGCAGCAGGCAGCGCACTATGCCATTCCGGTGCACAAGTCAGCGTTTGCGCCCATTCAACATACGCAGGACGCTATAACTTTTGATGCTTGGTTGCAACAACATGGCTTGACCGACCCGCACCTGCGCTGGTACCTGGACTACTGCTGCCGCGACGACTATGGCGCGGGTTTGACGCAAGTGTCGGCCTGGGCCGGTCTGCATTACTTTGCCAGTCGACACGGCTTTCATGCCCCCGGCGATGACCACGCTGGCGATGGCGAAGAAGGCTTGCTGACCTGGCCGCAAGGCAACGGCTGGCTGAGCGAGCGCCTGGCCGCCCCGCTGGGTGAACGCTTGCACACGCAACGTGTGGTGGGCCGCGTGACCGAAGGCCGCCACGGCGTGACAGTCGATGCCCTGCATGTACCCAGCGGTCGGCTGGAGCGCTGGCAAGCCGCGCAAGTGGTGGTGGCGCTGCCAGTGCACGTGGCCGCGCGCGTGCTGGCCACGCCCCCGGCAGCGCTGCGCGCACGCGCCACCCACATAGCCACGCACCAGGCCACCGCGCCCTGGCTGGTCGCCAACCTGCGCCTGCGCGCGCCGCTGCAAGATCGCCCCGGCGCCGCACCGGCGTGGGACAACGTGCTGTACGGCAACGCCGGACTGGGCTATGTCGACGCCATGCACCAAAGCCTGCAAACCGTGCCCGGCCCCACAGTGCTGACGTATTACCGGGCGCTGGGCGATGGGCCGAATGGCCGCGCCGAGCTGCTGCAACACCCGTGGACGCATTGGCGCGACCAGATCCTGGCCGAATTGTCAGTGCCCCACCCCGATCTGGCGGGCAAACTGCTGCGCATGGATTTGACCCGCTACGGCCACGCCATGACCATACCGACGCAGGGCACACTGGCGCAGGTGCGGCAAATCAAGGCGGGAGCATTGCCCACCAGTGCCGCCCGTACCACCGCGCTGCGATTTGCCGATGCACCCCGACTGGCCTTTGCGCACGCTGACTGGTCGGGCTATTCGGTGTTTGAAGAAGCTTTTGCTCTGGGCCATGCTGCCGGGGTGGCATTGGCCTGAAAACCGCTGGATACGCATAGGCCGATACGTGACTGCACTGACAAACGCGTGCGCCAGTTCACAGTTCTTTACGCATTGGTTTCGGAATTTGCGGAACTCCTCTTGTGCAAGTCGCCTCTGAACCCATGTAATGTGAGTGGTTGAATGAATCAACCTTGACGCTGCCGAGCCTTTGGTCTCTGTGAGTCTTTTGAAAACCTGAAGCGCACTTCCTCCTCCCTCCCTCCCTCCTCATTCGCTTCAGGCCGCTCTGGCAGCTTTTTTATTCAGAACGCGCCGCCTCGGGTTAAGCACCGCAGGCGGCGCTTCGCTTTGGGTTGGGCATAAAAAAACCCCGGACGGGGTTGGGGGGTAGCGGGGACGTTCAGTCCTTGGGCGCAGTGTCCACAAAGCTGGCACGCTGCATCAACCGTTCGTCCAGCAGGCGCGCCAGATTGTCGTGACGACTGCGCCAGTCCAACTCAGGAAATCGAAAGTCCAGATAGCCCAGCGCGCAACCCACGGCCAGATCGGCCAAGGTCAAGTGCACGCCAGGCGAACACCACGGTTTATCGCCCAGGCCACGGCTCATGGCCACCAGCGCGGTGTCTACCTTGTGCATCTGGCGGTCGATCCAGCTCTGGCTGCGCTCAGTGTCGGTACGGCCCGTCCAGGTGCGCTCCATGCGCGCCAAAATGGCGGCGTCGCACAAACCATCGGCCAGCGCTTCCCAGGTTTTCACCTCCACCCGCTGGCGGCCTGCTGCGGGAATCAGTTTGCCCACGGGCGACAGCGTTTCCAGGTATTCAACGATCACGCGTGAATCAAACACCGCCTCTTGCCCATCCATCACCAGGCACGGCACTTTGCCCAGCGGGTTGGACGCGGCAATCTGCGTGTCATCGGCCCAGACGTTTTCGCTGATGAACTGGTACTCCAGTTTTTTCTCCGCCATCACCACACGCACCTTGCGCACGTAGGGGCTGGTCAGAGAGCCGATCAATCGCATGGACATGGGTGCGTGGGCGCTGGCGCGAATAAAAAAGTGTCGGCCATTCTAGGGCAAGCCTGCGGGCAGCGGCATCAATCAAATGGGGGATGGGGTCATGCACCATGCCAGCATCCGAACAGCACTCAAACGGGGGCGCGCGGCTTCTACAATTTAGGCATGAACCTCACTGCACTGACCGCCGTTTCGCCGCTGGATGGCCGCTACGCCAGCAAGCTCTCTCCCCTGCGCCCCATCATGAGCGAGCTGGGCTACATGCACCGCCGTGTGCAGGTCGAGTTGACCTGGTTTGTCGCTCTGTCGGATGCCGGGTTTGATGAATTCAAGCCGCTTTCAAAGGAAGGGCGCGCTTACATCAAAAAATTAGTGCAACAGTTTGGCGAAGCTGACGGCCAAGCCATCAAGGACATCGAGAAAACCACCAACCACGACGTGAAGGCCGTCGAGTACTGGATCAAAAATCAGTTCAAAGACCAGCCCGAGCTGGAAGCAGCCAGCGAGTTCGTGCACTTTGCCTGTACCAGCGAGGACATCAACAACACCAGCCACGCGCTGCAACTCAAAAGCGGGCGCGACGCCGTGTTGCTGCCCGCGCTGGACGGGGTGATCGAACGCCTGCGCGCACTGGCGCGGGAATTTGCCGCCGTGCCCATGCTCAGCCGCACCCACGGCCAGACCGCCAGCCCCACCACCGTCGGCAAGGAGCTGGCCAACGTGGTGGTGCGCCTGAATGCCGCGCGCTCCGCCATAGCCTCGGTCAAGCTGCTGGCCAAGATGAACGGCGCTGTCGGCAACTACAACGCCCACCTGTCGGCTTGGCCCGACTTTGACTGGGAGGCCTTCAGCCGCCGCGTGCTCGAAACGCCTGAGCTTACGGCTGGCGGCGACGCCAGCCAGCCCTTCGGCCTGGGCCTGACCTTTCAGCCCTACAGCATCCAGATCGAGCCGCACGACTACATGGCCGAGCTGTTCGACGCGGTGGCACGTGCCAACACCATTTGCATCGACCTGGCGCGCGACGTGTGGGGCTACATCAGCGTTGGCTACTTCAAACAAAAGACCAAGGCGGGCGAGATCGGCTCGTCGACCATGCCGCACAAGGTCAACCCGATCGACTTCGAGAACGCCGAAGGCAACCTGGGCCTGGCCAATGCGGTGCTGCGCCACTTGAGCGAGAAGCTGCCGATCAGCCGCTGGCAGCGCGATCTGACCGATTCCACCGTGCTGCGCAACATGGGCGTGGGCTTAGGGTACGCCGTGCTGGCCTACCAGTCGCTGCTGACGGGTTTGAACAAGCTGGAGCTGAACCAGGCCCAGTTGGCAGCCGATCTGAACAGCGCCTGGGAGGTGCTGGCCGAGCCGATTCAAACCGTGATGCGGCGTTACGGCGTGCCCGGCGCGTATGAAAAACTCAAGGAAGTCACGCGCGGGCAAGCGGTGACGCGCGAGGCGCTGCATGGGCTGATCCGCGGGCTGGATATCCCGCCAGCCGAAAAAGACCGCCTGCTGGCGCTCACACCTGCGGCTTACGTGGGCAAGGCGGTCGAGCTGGCCCAGCGGGTTTAAGAGCGTGTTCAAAGTGCGGTCTACCAGTGGACTGACGTTATCGACAACACCTCATCTCGGCACCGCCCCATGCACCGCCTGATGCAGGCCCCCAACGCCGCCATCGCCCAAATCTGGGCCGATTTGCTGTGCGAAGCCGGTTACCCCACGGTGGTCGAGCGCCGCTATTTGAACGGCCTGGCAGGCGAGCTGCCGCCCGACCAGTGCCTGCCCGAGCTGTGGCTGCGCCACCCTGAGCATGAAACTGCCGCGCGCGCTCTGCTGGCCGAGCTGGAACGCCTGCCCCAGCGGCGCTGGACATGCGCAGGCTGCGGCGAGCTGGTCGAAGGCGGCTTTGACCAATGTTGGGCCTGTGGGGCCTGGGCACCGGCAGCCTGATGCCACGTACAGAGCGCCACATACAACGCCGCACGCCGCCACGCTGGCACCACCCGAGCGCTATCATTGCCGCGCTTGACCACACCATCATTTAATAAAGGGAGCTTTGCGCCATGCCATTTGCCGGTTTAGGACTGCACGTTGTGCTGGCCGTGCTGTGCGCCATCCACGCGGTGCGCACGGGCCAGAACACGTATTGGCTGTTTATCCTTTTTGCGTTTCCGCTGCTGGGCAGCGCGGTGTACTTTTTTGCCATCTATCTGCCCAATTCGCGCTTGCAGCGCCATGCGGGCAAGGTAGTGTCGGCCGCCGTACGCGCCATCGATCCCCAGCGCGAGGTGCGCGAAGCGCGCACCGCGTTTGAAGACACGCCCACGGCGCAAAACCAGATGCGCCTGGCCGCTGCTTTGCTGGATGTGGGAGACGCGCCGGGTGCCGTGCAGCAATACGAGCAATGCCTGCGCGGCCCCTTTGCCACCGACCCCGAAGTTCGCCTGGGCACCGCCCGCGCCTACGTCGGCTGCGAGCGCTATGCCGACGCCCTGCGCCAGCTGGAGCCGCTGCGCACCGAGCGGCCTGATTACTATCCCGAAGCCGTGTCGTTGCTCATCGCCCGCGCGCTGGCCGGCACCGGGCGCGCGGCCGAGGCGCAGCAAGAATACGCATCGGCCATGGACAAATTTGGCACCTATGAGGCCAAGGCCGAATACGCCATCTGGGCCTACGCCACGGGCGACACCGCCACCGCCCAGCGCCTGCACGCCGAGCTGGAAAAAATCTCTGCCCGCTGGGGCCCGCAAACACGCGAATTGAACGCCCCGGTGTTTCAGCGCCTGAAGACAGCACGCGCACTGGCCAGCAAGCCATCAGCCGAATCACGGGGATAGCTCAAAATGCTACTGTTTATATAGCTTTTATCGCTTTCTGGTACTGCAAAAAAACAGCCCAAACAATCAACAAACACAATGCCGTCTACGGCCCATCCCGCCACCCTGACCGAACCCGCTCGCCAGACACCGGTATTTGGCGAATTTGACGTGGTGGTGCTGGGCGGTGGCCCGGCGGGCATCATGGCGGCCACAGCGGCGGCGCGCGCGGGCTGCCGCACACTGCTGGTAAAAGCCTACGGCTTTCTGGGCGGCATGGGCACGGCAGCGGGGGTGACCAATTTCTGTGGCCTGCACGCGAACGTATTCGGCCACATCCAGCAGGTGGTGCACGGCTTGGCAGACGAGCTGCTGGGTCACATGCGCGCGCTGGGCGGGTTGAACGAACCACATTTATTGTTTGACGGTCGCATCGCCGCGCAGGCTTACGACAACGCGGCCTTCAAGCTGGCAGCCGATGCGCTGGTGCTGGGCAGCAAAGCGCAGGTGCTGTTTCATGCGCAGGCGGTGGGGGCGCTGATGCGTGCGCCTGGCGAAATCAAGGCGCTGCTGATTGAAACCAAGTCAGGCCGCCAGGCGGTGCTGGGGCGAATGTTCATTGACGCTTCAGGCGACGGCGATCTGACGGCGTGGGCGGGCGCTGATTTTGAAAAAGGCGACGATTCCACCAGCGGCAACGCCATGATGTACCCATCCACCATGTTCCGCATTCACGGTGTGGATGCGGCACGTGCGGGCGATGCCTGGAACCACTTTGACCCGCTGATGGCACGCGCCGAGCGCGACGGTCTGCGCTTTGCACGTAAAGCGCCCATTATTCGCCCGCAAAAAAATCCTGCGGAGTGGCGCGCCAATGTCACCCAACTGGCCAACGCCGACGGCAGTCCGGTTGACGGTACCGATGCGCGCCAACTCAGCGCGGCCGAAGTACAGGGCCGCCAGCAAATCGCCCAGTTCATGACCTTTTTGCGCAGCTACGCGCCAGGCTTTGAAAATGCTTATCTGCTGGAAATTGCCCCGCAGGTGGGCGTGCGCGAAACTCGCCGCGTACTGGGCGACTACCAGTTGACTGAGACCGACGTGCTGCAATGCGCCAGTTTTGACGACAGCATCGGCGTCAACGGCTGGATGGTGGAAGACCATGTGGCGGGCGATGTGCAATTTCGCTTTGCCGACATCCCGCAGGTGCGCGGCTTCAACCACTTGCCCTGGCGCATGCTGCTGCCGCGCGGACAGAGCAACCTATTGGTGGCTGGGCGCTGCGCGTCGATGACGCACGGTGGCCAGTCAGCGGCACGCGTGTCGGGCGGCTGCTTCGTGATGGGACAGGCAGCGGGCACGGGTGCTGCGCTGGCGCTGCAAGCGGGCGTGTCGCCGCGCCAAATCGACGTGGCTGCACTGCAAGCGCGGTTGCGCCATGAAGGCACGTATTTGGGGCTGGACGGCATCGGCAAACTGGACGCACCAATTCAATAAAATCAAGCCTTACTTGCCGTGCCACCATGAAGCCCGACACTCTTAGCTCTGACGACCGCCCTCTTTTGCCACCTGAGTCTTCTGCTGGCACCAGCCTGGGTCGCTGGATCGTGAACATGGTGACGCTGGCCTTGCTGGGCGTGGGTGCTTACATGGCCTATAACTGGCTGGTGGGTGACATTGCTCGCCGCCGCGCCGTGGCCGTTAATGCCGAAGTCACAGCCCCTGCGCCCATGGAGGCAACCCACGCCACCGCACCCACACCGCCCGCATCAGTGCCCAATACATCCCCCCTGGTGTCCGATTCCAGCCAGGGCATGATCGCCCCGGCCGTGATAGGTGGTGCGGTCAACAAATGTGTGGTGGACGGTCACGTCACCTACACCAACGCTCCCTGCCCTGAAGCTGCCAATCCGCCGCCGCCGCCTGGAGTCACCGGCATGGACGCCAACGGTGTGGCCGGATCAACCGGTAGCAGCGCAACCACCACAGTGGCGCAACCTGTCGCGTTCAGCACACCAGGCCAGCAGCAGGCCGATTGCAACTTTCTGGTGGCCGAGGTGACCCGGCTAGATTACGAATTTCAGCAACCCCTGCCCCCGCCGGTGCTCGACCATATCGCCACCCGTCTGGTCGATCTGCGCAGCCATGCCGAAGCTATCCAATGCGCCGTGCCCGCAGCCCGCCAAAGCGCGCCTGCGAAGGTGGTGGACGAAAAAGTCGGTACCTGAAACTACCACCAGCCAGCCGTTCGATGTGTGGTTTGAACCACACAAAAATGACCTCGTGATTTATAATGCGCAGTTCGTCAGACCATCGGTAGCCAGCGCGGCGGTGTGGGCTGTGCGCGGCCCAGGTGGAGGGTTTGCGGCGCAGAACATGCTTCAACGCATTGATTTCTGACCATTGCTGGAAATGGCTTTTAGGTTCCACGGACGAACAATTTTGAGTCTTTCAGCACCCCCATTTTTCCGGCCACCGTCAATCTCCGTCGCGCTATCGCCTGCGTCCAGAAGGCGCGGCAGGGAGGTCAGATTTATGTGCAGGACGCACAAGGAGAGGCCCGCATGGCCAAGGAAGAACTGATCGAGATGCAAGGCATCGTCAACGAAGTGCTGCCAGACACGCGCTTTCGCGTCACACTGGACAACGGCCATGAGCTGGTGGCCTATTCAGCCGGCAAAATGAAAAAAAATCGCATCCGCATTCTGGCGGGCGACCGCGTGTCGCTGGAGATGTCGCCTTATGACCTGAGCAAGGGCCGCATCAACTTCCGCCACCTGGAGCGCCGCACTGATGGCCCACCGCCGGGCGGACAAGGCCAGCGCCGCCGTTGAAGCACGGCACGGGCGTAGCACCAGAGACCGCGCTCGCGATGTAGCAGGTATATCCTGTCGCACCAATCAAAGGCCCTTTGACGAGGGCCTTTTCAATTTCAAACGCTGTCGCTGGCATAGCCTCCTGCGCCTACCCATCCGTTACTGCAAGCATTTTTGGGCAAGCGTGCTTCACGCTGCGGCAAGGAGCATCCGTACATCCCACCTTTTCTCCCACCCGCGAGCAAACCCAAGGTCGCAAAACTGACCACCACCCGAGCATCACTGTGGCCAAGAAATCTCCAAGCAATAGCGGAGTCTTCTTGAGGCGATAGAGAAGCAACGCGAAGCTTGGGCAGCCTGGGAGCAGGCTTTGTACCGATATCAATGGTTCAATATCTTGCTCAAAAAATCTTTGGTGCGCGGCTGACGCGCCTCGGGGTTGCCAAAGAACTCGTCTTTGGAACAATCTTCCAGAATGTGGCCGCCCACGTCGATGAAGATCACCCGGCTGGCGACCTTACGTGCAAAACCCATCTCGTGCGTGACGCACATCATGGTCATGCCTTCGCCAGCCAGGCTGACCATCACGTCCAGCACCTCGCCCACCATCTCAGGATCGAGCGCAGAAGTAGGTTCGTCGAACAGCATCACCACCGGATCCATCGACAGCGCACGCGCAATCGCCACACGCTGCTGCTGGCCGCCTGACAATTGACCGGGAAACTTGTCCTTGTGCGCCATCAAACCCACACGGTCAAGCATTTTCAGACCGCGCGCTTTGGCTTCGTCGGCGCTGCGGCCCAGCACCTTGACCTGTGCAATCGTCAGGTTTTCGGTCACCGACAAGTGCGGAAACAGCTCGAAGTGCTGGAACACCATGCCCACCTGGCTGCGCAGTTTCGGCAGATTGGTCTTGGGATCAGACAGCGAGATGTCGTTGACCACGATTTCGCCTTTTTGATACGGCTCCAGCGCGTTCACGGTTTTGATGAGCGTGGATTTGCCCGAGCCAGAAGGCCCGCACACCACCACCACATCGCCCTTGTCGATGTTGACCGAGCAGTCGCTGAGCACCTGCACCGGGCCGTACCACTTGGACACGTTTTTAATTTGAATCATGTGATCGGACATGAATAACCTCTATCGAATGATGGCGATCTTGCGGTGAATCCGCTTGACGACGGCAGACAGCGAAAAGCAAATGACAAAGTAGGTCACAGCGGCCAGCAGGTACATCTCGATCGGGCGACCATAGTTTTTGCCTGCCGTCTCGAAGCCCTTGAGCAGGTCATACGCACCGATGGCGTACACCAGCGAGGTGTCCTGGAACAGAATAATGGTTTGCGTCAGCAGCACCGGCAGCATGTTGCGGAAAGCTTGCGGCAAGATCACCAACATCATATTCTGTTGATAGCTCATGCCCAGCGCTTGACCCGCAAATACCTGCCCGCGCGGGATGGACTGAATGCCCGCACGCATGATCTCGGAAAAGTACGCTGCCTCGAACGCGATAAAGGTCACGAAGGCCGAATACTCCGCCCCAATGGGCCGTCCGATGATGAAGGGCACCAGCAGGAAGAACCACAGAATCACCATCACCAACGGGATGGAACGCATGCCGTTGACGTAGATGGCGGCGGGCGCGTCCAGCCACTTTTTGCCCGACAGACGCATCAAGGCCAGCAAGGTGCCAAAGAAAATGCCGCCCAGCGTAGCCACCGCCGTCAGCACGATGCTGAACCACAGCCCTTTGAGGATAAAACCTTGAATCAGCTGCCAATTGACCAGGGAAAAATCGAGGTTCATTTCAATGCCCCCCCGCCCCAGCGCCCGACGCAACAAAGCCCGGAACACGTGCGCGCTTTTCAATGAAGGCCATGATGCGGTTGATGACCAGCGCTGAAATCACGTACAGCACTGTGACAGCCAGATAAACCTCGACCGGGCGTGAAGTCTCTTCACCCACCTGCATGGCGTACTGGGTCAGCTCAGAGATCGACACCGCAAACGCCACCGACGAGTTTTTGAAGATGTTCATCGATTCGCTGGTCAGCGGCGGAATGATGATGCGGTACGCCATCGGCAAGATCACATAGCGGTAATACTGCGGCGTGGTAAAGCCCAGGGCCATGCCCGCATACCGCTGCCCCTTGGGCAAAGCCTGAATGCCTGCGCGCACCTGCTCGGCAATGCGCGCCGAGGTAAACAAACCCAATGCCAGCACCACCAGCACGAAAGGCGGCAAAGCCTGCATGGGCGTGATGATCGACGGTGCCACGAAATACCAGCAAAAAATCTGCACCAGCAGCGGAATGTTGCGAAACCACTCCACCCAGGCATTGCCAAAGCGCACCAGCCACGGGCTGTCGGGCAAAGTGCGCATCACGCCAATGATGGATCCCGCCACCAAGGCCACCAGCAGCGCCGTCAGCGACACGCCCACTGTCCAGCCCCAGGCTTTGAAAATCCAGTCGAGGTACGTGAAGTCCTGGCCCGTGCCGAAGCAGCCAGAAATCGCGTCGCCTGTCACGGTGTCCTGACAGAACACCGCCCAGTTCATGTTCAGCATTGCATGCCTCCGCTCCTCAAATCATTCCAGAAAAAGCCTGTGGCCGTTCAACCAAAAACGCCCGCCAGATCACATGCCTGACGGGCGCTTAAGTTCAGCAGGCCCATGAATCATCAGCCTGCATCACCCAAGATCACTTCTTGGCGTAGTCTTCCATCGGCTTGTCGTTGGGGTTGGCCCACGCGGCCTTGGTGCTTTCAGACAAAGGCATATTCAGCGTTACGTTGTTCGGCGGAATCGGCTGCATGAACCACTTGTCATACAACTTGGCCAGCGAGCCATCCTTGATCTGGCGCTTGATGCTCTCGTCTATGGCGGTCTTCATTTTTGGGTCGTCCTTGCGCAGCATGCAGGCAATTGGCTCAACGTTCACCACCTCGCCCACGATGGCGAAGTCTTTGGGCGACTTGGACTTGGCGATGTTGGCCGCCAGGATAGAGCCGTCCATCACAAACGCATCGGCGCGGCCAGACTCCAGCAGCAAAAAGCTGTCGGCATGGTCTTTGCCCATGACTTCCTTGAAATTCACACCCTCACCGCGCTCGTGCTTGCGCAGGTGCTGCACCGACGTGGTGCCTGTAGTCACCGCCACGGTCTTGCCATCCAGATCCTTGATGGACTTGATGCCCGAGTTGGCCTTGGTCGCAATGCGCACTTCTTCCACATAGGTGGTCACCGCAAATGCCACGTCTTTTTGGCGCGTGGCGTTATTGGTGGTGGATCCGCATTCAAAGTCGATGGTGCCGTTTTGCAGCAGCGGAATGCGGTTTTGCGAGGTGATGACCTGATGCTTGATCTTCAGCGGTGCGCCCACCTGTTTGCTCAGGTCGTCAATGATGCGTTCGGCCATCTCTGTATGAAAGCCGACGTATTTGCCGCCACCAATGGTGAAGCCCAGACCAGAGGAATCCCGAACGCCCAGACTCACTTCACCGCTGGCTTTGATCTTCGCCAGCGTGTCATTCGATTGCGCATAGGCCGCACCCGCTGCCAACGCAAAAACCGTCAAGGCCATGATGTGCTTTTTCATTCGAAATACCCTTTCACAAAATATAAATAGCGGTGAACTGACTCGCCACCCCTACAACGCCATTCTACGGACGCGGCACTCATGGTTAACCCCATTGTGGTGCGCGCCTGTCTTGTTTTTGGTGCGCTTTCTTGCCCTACAAACGGGGGGCGAGTGCTGAACCCATTTCAATCGCTCACACTCGCATGCCCGGCATGCTGCTGCAATGCCCACATGCGTGCATAAACGCCTTGCGCAGCCAGTAATGCAGGATGCGTGCCACGCTCGACAATGCGTCCTTGCGCCATCACCAGGATCTCGTGCGCATCCACTACCGTCGATAAACGGTGCGCAATCACCAGCGTGGTCTTGCCTTCAGCGGCGCGCTGCAATTCGCGTTGAATGGCGCGTTCATTGGCCGAGTCGAGCGCACTGGTGGCTTCATCAAAAATCAGAATGGGCGGATTTTTGAGCAGCGTACGCGCGATGGCGATGCGCTGCTTTTCGCCGCCGGACAGTTTCAGCCCGCGCTCGCCCACCATGGTCTGGTAGCCGTGCGGTGTGCTCATGATGAAGTCGTGGATATGCGCCGCACGCGCAGCGGCTTGCACCTCGGCATCGGTGGCATCGGTGCGGCCATAACGGATGTTGTAGGCCACCGTGTCGTTGAACAACACCGTATCCTGCGGCACGATGCCGATGGCATGGCGCACGCTGGCCTGCGTGACATGGCGAACGTCTTGTCCGGCAACCAGAACCGATCCTTGCTGGGCGTCGTAAAAGCGGTAAAGCAACCGGCCGAGCGTGGATTTGCCCGCGCCTGACGGCCCCACCACCGCCACCGTCCGGCCTGCAGGGATATGAAAGCTCACGCCCGACAAAATCGGCCGATCCGCTTCATAAGCGAAAGACACGTCGTCAAAGCGCACGTCCACCGGGCCGTTGGTGTGCAGCGGCTGCGCACCGGACGCGTCAGCCACTTCGCGCGGGCTGTCCAGCAGGCGGAACATCTTGTCCACATCGGTCAGGTTTTGCTTGAGACTGCGGTAGATCGTGCCCAGAAAATTGAGCGGGATGTAAAGCTGGATCATGAAAGCGTTGATCATCACCAAATCGCCCAGCGTCAGGCGGCCATCGGCCACGCCTTGGGTAGCGCGCCACAGCACCGCCACCAAAGCCGTGGCGATGATGATTTGCTGTCCCGTGTTCAGCAGCGACAGCGAGGTCTGGCTTTTCAACCGGGCCAGACGCAGCTTTTCCAGGCTGTCGTCGTAACGGCGTGCCTCGAAGTGTTCGTTACCAAAATATTTGACCGTTTCATAGTTGATCAGCGTGTCGATAGCCTTGGTGTGCGCGGCCGAATCAAACTCGTTGGCTTGCCTGCGAAACTGCGTGCGCCACTCGGTCACGCTCACCGTAAAAACGATGTAGATCGCCAGGGCGGCCCCGGTGATCCACGCAAACCCAGCGTCAAAGCGCAGCGCCAAAATACCCAACACCAGCACCAGCTCCACCAGTGTGGGCACGATCGAATAAAGCGAAAACGACACCAGCGACTCCATGCCGCGCACACCGCGTTCGATGTCGCGCGTCATGCCGCCGGTTTGCCGCTCCAGGTGAAAACGCAGACTCAAGCCATGCAGGTGCTCAAACGTTTGCAGCGCAATGTGCCGTGCGGCACCTTGCGTGGCCTTGGCAAACACCAACTCGCGCAACTCGGTAAATATCGATGTCAACAGCCGCAACAGCCCGTAAGCCAGCAGCAGCCCCACCGGCACCACCAGCAAGGCGGCAGGCTCGCCAGGCTTGAGCGTCATGGCGTCCACCAAATTTTTCAGTAGCACCGGCACGCCCACGTTGGCCACCTTGGCACCCACCACAAACAGCAGCGCCACCACCACGCGCCATTTGTATTGCCACAGGTAAGGCGCCAGACGCCTCAGGGTGCGCCAGTCGGACTGGTGTGGGTTGGCGCTTTCAGGTGCCGGATTTGACAAAGAACGCTCGCCGTCGCCGCGCATCGTGGACAATCCTTGATTCAACTTCTTGTTCCCGGATTGTGCCCATGTCTGATTCATCCAATCCCGCCCACGCCCCGGCCCATACTCCTGCACACATTCATCTGCGCCAACCGAACACCACGCCGGTCAACGCCCCCGAAGCACAGGTACCCGCCGACCATGAGCTGGTGCTGAAGGTGATTCCCATGCCCGCCGATGCCAACGCCAACGGCGACATCTTTGGCGGCTGGGTGATGGCGCAGGTGGATCTGGCCGGGTCGGTGCTGCCCGCACGCTACGCACAAGGGCGCATGGCCACGGTAGCGGTGAACCAGTTCATCTTCAAGCAGCCGGTACGCGTGGGCGACATTTTGTCGTTCTACGCCAGGATGGAGCGCATTGGCCGCACCTCAATGACAGTCAACGTCGGCGTCTACGCCGAGCGCTTTGCCAGCCAGGGCCGCTACATCAAGGTGACCGAGGCCACTCTGACCTACGTGGCCATTGACGACCATGGCAAGCCCCGGGCGGTGCCACAAAGCCTGCTGTAGATCAAGTGCTCTGAACTTTTAAGACAAATCTGCCTTCAGCGCTTTTCCAGAAAGCGAAAGCAGCTTCTTTTTATATAGCAAAAATCAAGAAACAATGTACGCCGCAGAGCCGGTGGACAGAAGCTTGCCCGCCGCATCGCGAAATTCCATCCGCGTGGTGGCCACGCGCGAACCCAGGCGCATCACCTCGGCATGGGTGGTGAAAAACTCACCCAGTCCAGGGCGCAAATAGTCGATGCGCAAATCGATCGTGCCCAACTTGCCAAAGCGTTCCAGCCGCTTTTCAGGCGGCTCGTCCATGTGGCGCGCGCCGATAGCCGCCATCACGGCCACCCCACCCATGGCGTCCAGCGTGGCGCTGATCACACCGCCATGCAGACGCTGATGGCCAAAGTGACCAATCAGCTCGGGACGCATATCGACGCGGCCACTGACGTGGTCGGCGGCAATGTCGATCAGCTTCAGGCCCAGCACCTGGTTGAACACGATCAGCTCTTCAAAAATGTGGCGCAGGCGCTGCGTGAACTCAGGCTCAAACGGCACGGGCGGTGTGGGGGCATGCCGGGTCATGGTGCGGTCATCTTCATATAGAGGCGTTTGAGTCTTGATCAGATTTCAGCATTGGCTGAAATCCGGCTTGCGCTTTTATCGAAAGCTGCGCACGCCGCTGCGCGGCCTCGCACCTGACGGTGCGCTCAGATTTCAGCATTGGCTGAAATCCGGCTTGCGCTTTTCCATGAAGGCGGTCATGGCTTCGCGGGCGGCGGGCAAGGGCAGCAGGCGGGCGAATTCGGCGTTTTCTTCGTCCATGCGGCGCTGTACGGCGTCTTGCACATCGCCTTTCATCAAACGCTTGATCGCCACCACGCTGGACAGCGGCTTGGCCGCCAGTTTGTGCGCCTGCGCTTGCGCCAATGCGTTGCATTCGGCGGGCGGCACCACCCGGTTGACCAGGCCGACCTCCAGCGCGGCCTCGGCCATGAAAGGCTCGCCCAGCAACAGCACTTCGGCCCCGCGCTGGTAACCAAACAGCCGCGGCACCAACAGGCTGGACGCCGCTTCCGGGCACAACCCCAGGTTGACGAAGGGCATGGAAAACGCCGCATTGTCGCCCGCATAGATCAAGTCGCAGTGCATCAGCAAAGTGGTGCCAATGCCCACCGCAGGGCCGCACACGGCTGCCACCACGGGTTTGGGATAGGCGGCCAGGTCACGCAAAAACCGGAACACCGCTGCTTCGCCCTGGCTGCCGTTTGATGCTTCTGTTTTTTGCATGCGCAAAAAATCTTCAATGTCGTTGCCCGCCGAGAACACGGTTTCGTGCCCCTGCATCACCAGCACGCGCACCGAATCATCGGTGGCGCTGCGTTTGACGGCCGCGGCCAGCGCTTCGTACATGGCGGTGTTGATGCTGTTTTTGCGCGCCAGCCGATTGAAGGTCAGCGTCAGTACCGCGCCGTCCTGGTGTTCCAAAATTTCCTGGGTCATAAGCCTTAATCTCCTTGCCTATTCCTTGTAGTAAACAATCTGGTGCGTGGTGGCCAGCAGGTGGCCCGCTTCGTTCCACAGCTCTGCGCTCTGGTCAAAAAAACCATTGAAAAACGATTGCGCCCGCGCCTGCCCCAGCAGCCAGCCGGTGCCGGTGGCGGCCAGCCCGTCGGCGCTGACGTGAAAGTACACCGTGATCGACACGGTGCCCGCAGGCGTCATGTGCGCGCGGCGACGCCACACGCGGGGAAAGAACACGTCCGACATGGCCGCCAGGCTGGCAAAGTCCAGCGGACGGAGCGGATCATCGCGCACCCACAGCCGGGTCACGCTGTCGGCCTCGGTGCCGTCCCACTGCATGGGCAAGCGGCCTGCGATGGCGCGCATGTCGTAACGATCGGTCCAGCGCACGCGCCCAGGTGCGGCCACGCGTTCGGTGCTCTCCGGCGCAGGAACATCGCTGGGCATGGGCGCTTCTACCGCGCTCCAGGTGCTGCGGCGCGCTGCCGTGACCGCAGTGGCTGTGACGTAGGTGGATTCCTGTCCGCCTTCATCCACCTGCACCAGCGACAGCGTCCAG
This sequence comes from Ottowia sp., assembly GCF_047975795.1. Lineage (GTDB taxonomy): Bacteria > Pseudomonadota > Gammaproteobacteria > Burkholderiales > Burkholderiaceae_C > Ottowia. The sequence continues at coordinate 63,759 of NZ_JBKEEE010000008.1, forward strand.
TGCTGGGTGGAACGGTTGGTGCGGGCGGGCCGCGCTTCGATGCGAAAAGGCGCATCACGCAAGCCTGCGGCGTAGTTCACCGTCAGCGCCAACGGATCGCCCAGCCGGTCAGGGTGCCGCAGCACCGCTTGCAGCATTTGCGCCGCCGTCACACCGCCAAACGGCCCCACCATGTTGGCGTAGTCAGGATGGGTACGGCCTGCAAATACGCGCGCGGCCTGCGCTTGATCCGCATCAGGCGGCAGGGCTTGCAAGTCAAGCGTCAGAGCTTGGTCAAAAGGGTGTGTCATGGCTTAAAGAAATGCGGCTTGACAGAAAAATGGCGTCTTTAAACATTAGCACGCAGCCATCAACTGGCTGTCGCCCACGCGCCTGAAGGTCCATCTGAGTCAATGCCCGGCTCCGCGCCCGCCGCCACCCGCGCGTGCAGGTTGAACAAGGCATCGCGCGCATGCAGCCACAGCGTATCTTGATGGCGCGGGTGAAACCAGCCCAGGTGCCCAATGCGGGGCAGCCCAAAATCGGCTGGGGCCACACGCTCGATGCGGCTGGGCGCGCCCGCGTACAGCGCCAGCAGGCTTTGAGTACCACGCAGCGTCATCATCTCGTCGTCGGTCACCGACAGCGCCAGCACCGGAAAGCGCACTGCCGCATAGCGCGCCAGCGCCTCATCGCCCTCCGCACCGCTGTAGCGCGGGTGCAGGCACCAGCGCCGCCATTGACGAATCACGCCCGCAGGCAAGTCACCCACCGCCCCCAGCCGCCGCCCCGGAAAGTAACCGAACAAGGGGGTGAACAGCGGCACCATGCCATGCCACATGAGCAGCGCCCGTGCGCGCAAGGCAGGCGCGTTTTCGCGCCAGTAGCCGCTGCCCGAGGCCACCGACAGCAGGCCGCCGATGTGTCCGGTGCGTTCAAACAAACCCGGCAGTTGTGCGCCCAGGCTGTGACCGATCAGGGTCAGCGGCAGATCGGGCGCACGAGCGTGCAAATACTGTGTTGCCGCTTCGTAATCGGCCCGCCAATCGTCCAGCGTGGCGCGCACGCGCCGCAACTTGCCGCTATCGGCCAGCAGCAGCGATGCGCCCTGGCCCCGGTAGTCGAACGTCAGCACCCGCACGCCCTGCACAGCCAGCCAAGATGCAAACGCGGCATAACGGCTTTGCGCCACACCCATGGCCGGGGCGATCACCACCTGCCGCGTGACAGACAAGCCCGTTGGCGGCTCGAACACGTGCGCGGCGACACGGCCACCGTCAGGCGACTCGATCAACACTTCGTTTTCCACCGCATCGGTCATGGCGTTAATGGCTATGGATTGAATCGCTTGCTGCGTCATGCATGCCGCACCATCACACACGTTCAAAAATGCCCGCTGCGCCTTGCCCCATGCCCACGCACATGGTGACCATGCCGTATTTTTTGTTGTGGCGGCGCAGCGCGTGCACCACGGTGGCCGAGCGAATGGCACCCGTGGCGCCCAGCGGATGGCCAAGGGCGATGGCACCACCCATGGGGTTCACCTTGGCCGCATCCAGCCCCAGCGTGTTCATCACCGCCAGCGACTGGGCGGCAAAGGCCTCGTTCAGCTCGATCCAGTCCAGATCGTCCTGCTTCAGCCCGGCGTTCTTCAGCGCCGCCGGAATCGCCTCGATCGGGCCGATGCCCATGATCTGCGGCGGTACGCCGCGTGCGGCAAACGACACAAAGCGCGCCAGCGGCGTCAAACCAAAGCGCTTGACCGCCGTCTCGCTGGCCAGGATCAACGCCCCCGCGCCGTCGCTGGTCTGGCTGCTGTTGCCCGCCGTCACGCTGCCACGGGCGGCAAACACGGCGCGCAGTTTGGCCAGCCCTTCCAGCGTGGTGTCGGTGCGCGGGCCTTCGTCGATGTCGACCACGCGCTCGCTGGTGGCGACCTCGGCCGCCGTCAGGTTGATGCGGCGTTCGGTCACGGTGATCGGCGTGATTTCGTCCTTGAACTCACCCGCCGCGATGGCCGCCACCGCCCGCTGGTTGGACTGCAGGGCAAACGCGTCCTGCGCGGCGCGGCTCACTTTCCACTGCTGCGCCACCTTCTCGGCCGTCAGGCCCATGCCGTAGGCGATGCCGTAGTCGTCGATGTTGTTCGTGTCGGCAAAGATGGCCGGCGACAGGCTGGGCGCGTTGCCCATCATCGGCACCAGGCTCATGCTTTCCACGCCGGCGGCGATCATCACCTCGGCCTCGCCGACGCGGATGCGGTCGGCCGCCATCTGCACCGCCGACAGGCCCGAGGCGCAGAAGCGGTTCACAGTGACACCACCCACGCTTTGGGGCAACCCAGCCAGCACGGCGGCCACGCGCGCCACGTTCAGCCCCTGCTGCGCCTCGGGGATGGCGCAGCCGCAAACGATGTCCTCAATGGCCGCCGGATCCAGCCCCGGCGCCTGCGCCACGGCGACGCGCAGCACATGCGCCAGCAAATCATCCGGCCGGGTGTTCTTGAAATAGCCCTTGTGCGACTTGCCGATCGGCGTGCGCGTGGCAGCGACGATGTAGGCGTCTTGAATTTGTTTCATGACCGATGTCCTTCTGTGTCTTGCCCCCTCTCCCGTGCGCGGGAGAGGGTTGGGGTGAGGGTGGGAGAGTTCTGACAAGCCTGCACAATTCGCTCCAGCACCGCTTCGGTTTCCGTCAGCACCTCGTGGTTCCAGAACCGCAGCACGCGAAAGTCCTGCTGCTCGATGAAGCGCGTGCGCTGGGCATCGGCTGCCGCCTGTTCGACGTACTGACCACCGTCCAGCTCAATCACGAGTTGCGCCTCGATACAGGCGAAGTCGGCGAAGTACGGGCCGATGGGGCGCTGCCGGCGGAACTTGAAGCCGCCGAGGCGGCGGTCGCGCAGATGGTGCCAGAGCAGCGATTCAGCTTCGGTGGCGTTGGTGCGGAGTTCGCTGGCCCTGACCCTAACCCTCTCCCGCGCGCGGGAGAGGGAATCGGAGGCGCGCTCGACCGTCATCATCGCCGCGTCAATTGCGCACGGGTTTACCCGTGGACAGCATGCCCATGATCCGCTCATGCGTTTTGGGGTGGCCCAGCAGCGCGGTGAAGGCGCGACGCTCCAGCGCCATCAAATACTCTTCATCCACCAGCGTGCCGGGATCAACCTCGCCGCCTGTCACCACATTGGCAATCAGTTCGGCAACGTGAAAGTCATGCGGGCTGATAAAGCCGCCGTCACGCATGTTGACCAACTGACCCAAAATGGTGGCCTTGCCGTCGCGCCCGGCCACGGCAAACGGGCGCGGCATGGGCGGGCGGTAGCCCGCAGCATGCATAGCCTTGGCCTGCTGGATGGCCACGTACAGCAGTTCGTCCTTGTGCGGCACGATCACGTCGCTCCACAGCAGATAGCCCAACTGGCGTGACTCCAACGCGCTGGTGCCCACCTTGGCCATGGCGGCGGCGGTGAAGCCTTCGGTCAGAAATGGCAGCAAATCCTTGCCCGTGCTGGCCTGCGCGTTCTCGGCCGCACGGCGGGCGATGTACGTCAAGCCACCCGCCCCAGGCACCAGGCCGACGCCGACTTCCACCAGCCCCATGTAACTTTCCATCGCCGCCACACGGCGCGCGCAGTGCACCGCCAGCTCACAACCGCCGCCCAGCGCCATGCCGCGCACGGCAGCCACGGTGGGCACGCTGGCGTAACGCAGGCGCAGCATCACTTGCTGCAATTCCTGCTCCATCGAGTCGATCAGTTCGACACCGCCCGCCACATAACCCGGCAGCATGGCTTGCAGATCGGCACCGACGCTGAACGGGTCGTCGCCCGGCCACACCACCAGCCCCTGGTAGCCGCCTTCAGCCAACGCCACGGCGCGCGCCAGCCCTTCGGCAGCCACAGGGCTGATGGCGCGCATTTTGGTTTTCAGAGTGGCAATCAGCACCTCGCCGTCCAGCGTCCAGATGCGGATGGCGTCGTCCTCATCCAGCGTGGTGCCTGCCGTGTCTGGGCGCGGCCCGGCCTCGCCCAGCAGCAGCTCGGGGAACAGCTGGCGCTGGTACACCGGCAACTGGCGGCGTGGCTCAAAGCGGCCACTGGTGGGGTTCCAAGAACCATCGGCGGTGTGCACGCCGCCGGCTTCAGCCACCGGTCCCTTGAACACCCAGTCGGGCAGCGGCTCCTTGCTCAGCGCTTTGCCCGCATCAATGTCGGCTTGCACCATCTCGGCCACTTCCAGCCAGCCAGCCTCTTGCCACAGCTCGAACGGGCCTTGCTTCATGCCGAAACCCCAGCGCATGGCCTGATCGACGTCGCGTGCGGTCTCGGCGATGGTTTGCAAATGCACCGCAGCGTAATGAAAACTGTTGCGCAAAATGGCCCACAAAAATTGTCCCTGCGGCCCTTGCGAATCGCGCAGCAATTTCAGCCGCTCCGCTGCCGGGCGTTTGAGCATGCGGCCATACACCTCGTCGGCCTTCTGGCCTGCGGGCATGTAGTCACCCGAGGTCAAATCAAAACGCAGGATGTCGCGCCCGACTTTCTTGTAGAAACCCGCGCCGCTTTTTTGGCCCAGATGCTTCAGCTCCAGCAGTTTGGCCAACACGGGTGGGGTGCCAAAACTGGCGTAAAACGTGTCGGCCTGTGCGCTCAAGTTGTCTTGCAAGGTCTTGACGACGTGGGCCAGAGTGTCCAACCCCACCACGTCGGCAGTGCGGAAGGTGCCGCTGGAGGCGCGCCCCATGCGCTTGCCGGTCAGGTCGTCCACCACGTCAGCGCTGAGACCGAATTTCTCCGCCTCTCGCATGGTGGTCAGCATGCCCGCTGTGCCGATGCGGTTGGCGACGAAGTTGGGCGTGTCCTTGGCGCGCACCACGCCTTTGCCCAGTGCGGTGGTGACAAAGGTTTCCAGCTTGTCCAGCACCTGGCCTTCAGTGGCGGGCGTAGCAATCAGCTCCACCAGTTGCATGTAGCGCGGCGGGTTGAAAAAGTGGATGCCGCAAAAGCGCGGGCGCAGCGCCTCGGGCAAAGCCTCGCTCAGCTTCGTGATCGATAGGCCCGATGTGTTGCTGGCCAGCAGAGCGTGCCCAGCCACATGCGGGGCAATTTTGGCGTACAGCTCGCTCTTGAAGTCCATGCGCTCGGCAATGGCCTCGATGATGAGGTCGCAGCCCTTGAGTTTTTTCAGGTCGTCCGCGTAGTTGGCCGCTTCGATCAGCGCGGCGTCGCCCGCCACCGCCAGCGGCGCGGGTTTGAGCTTCTTCAGGTGATCGATGGCCTTCAAAACGATGCCGCTCTTGTCGCCTTCCTTGGCGGACAAATCGAACAGCACCACAGGCACCTTGCAGTTGACCAGATGGGCCGCGATCTGCGCGCCCATCACCCCCGCGCCGAGGACGGCGACTTTTTTGACACTGAAACGTGACATGCGCTGCTTTTCCTTTACTTCACCCGTTGCCAGGCTTGTGTGCGCCAGCGGGTGTCCACCAGCACGTCCATTTCCAGTTGCTGCCCGCCATCCACCGGCCGCATGCGCAAGGCATAAAACTCGCCGGTTTCGGGGCTGAGAAGACTGGCGTCGTCCCAGACATCCTCACCCTCTGCTTTTTTGGCGTGGCGGACAATCTCCAGTCCCAAAATAGGCTGGTTTTTCAAATCATCCTTGCATGCGCGGCAAACCGCCAGACGATCACTGGGGCGCAGCAGTTCGTCGATGTGCCCCCACAGCAGACCATCGCGCTCAACGATGACCAGATACGCCGTGGCTTGCTGCGCCTGGTCGTCCACAATGCGCCAGGTGCCCACAGGCGTCATCTGAGCCGACGCAGATGCACCTAAAAAGATAGCCCAAAGCACCCATCCATAACGCGCCACAAATGCAGAAAACTTCAAAAGACCGCAAAGCAGACCAGTCGGTTGAAGAACGTCGTGGCCGGTGTTTCCCCGGCCAGTGGCATTGTTCCCCCTCGCGAAGCAAGAGGGGGGAAGACGCCGCAGGCGGCTCAGGGGGGTACGCCTATTCATGCCAGGGCAGCGTCAGTATCAAGCAGGTTGGCCACGCCGGAACGGGCCGTGCGCATCAGGCTGGCGGTTTCAGGAAACAGGCGCGCAAAGTAAAAGCGCGCGGTTTGCAGTTTGGCGGTGTAGAACGGGTCGGCACTGCCTTCGGCGATTTTTTGCAGCGCCACGCTGGCCATGCGGGCGAAGAAATAGCCAAACACCAGATGGCCAGCCACACGCAGATAGTCCACGCTGGCACCGCCCACCTCGTCCGGATTGGTCAAGCCCTTGAAGCCGATTTCAGTGGTGAATTTGGTCATCTGCTCGGCCAACCCGGCCAGCGGATTGATGAACTCGGCCATCTGCTCGTTCACACCTTCTTGCTGGATCAGCGCCTCGATCTGTTTACCAAACTTGCGCAGCGACGCGCCCTGGTTGGCCAGCACCTTGCGGCCCAGTAAATCGAGAGATTGGACGGTGTTGGTGCCCTCGTAAATCAGGTTGATGCGCGCGTCGCGCACAAATTGCTCCATGCCCGTTTCATGGATGTAGCCGTGGCCGCCAAACACCTGCATGCAGGCGTTGGTGGCGGCAAAGCCGTTGTCGGTAATGAAAGCTTTGACGATGGGGGTGAGCAGGGCGACGATTTCATCGGCATCCTTGCGTGCCTTCTCATCCGGGTGATGGAGCGACTTGTCGAGCATCATGGCGCAGTACATCGCCATGGCGCGGCCGCCCTCGGCATACGCCTTGGCCGTCAGCAGCATCTTGCGCACGTCGGGGTGCACGATGATGGGATCGGCCGGTTGATCTTTGGCCTTGGGGCCAGACAGACTGCGCATTTGCTGGCGCTCTTTGGCGTAGGCCAGGGCGTTCTGATAGGCCACCTCGGTCAAGCCCAGCGACTGGTTGCCCACGCCCAGGCGCGCAGCGTTCATCATCACGAACATGGCGGCCAGACCCTTGTGGGGCTGACCCACCATCGTGCCCACCGCGCCGTCCAGCGCGATCTGCGCGGTGGCGTTGCCGTGGATGCCCATCTTGTGCTCCAGTCCGGTGCAGAAGATGGGGTTGCGCGCGCCCAGGCTGCCGTCGGCATTCACCATGAACTTGGGCACCAGGAACAGGCTGATGCCCTTGCTGCCTTTGGGTGCATCGGGCAGGCGCGCCAGCACCAGGTGCACGATGTTCTCGGCCATGTCGTGCTCGCCCGCACTGATGAAAATCTTGTTGCCGGTGATTTTGTAGGTGCCATCGGCTTGCGGTTCAGCTTTGGTGCGCAGCAGTCCCAGGTCGGTGCCGCAATGCGGCTCGGTCAGGCACATGGTGCCAGTCCAGTGGCCGCTGGTCAGCTTGCCAAGATAGGTTTTTTTCTGCGCATCCGTGCCGTGCGCGTGCAGCGCTTCATAAGCACCGTGCGACAGACCGGGGTACATGGTCCAGGCCTGGTTGGCGCTGTTGAGCATTTCGTAAATGCACTGGTTGATCAACACTGGCAAGCCCTGCCCGCCAAAGGCCGGATCGCACGACAGCGCAGGCCAGCCACCTTCGACGTACTGGGCATAGGCTTGTTTGAACCCGCTTGGGGTTTTGACTTCGTGCGTGTCCTTGTCCAGCACGCAGCCTTGCGCATCGCCGTTCAGGTTGAGCGGCTGCGTCACTTCGGCGGCAAACCGGCCGCCTTCTTCCAGCACGGCATTCAGCGTGTCGGCGTCCAGATCGGCGTGCTGGGGGATGGCTTTGAGTTCGTCCACAGCGTTGAGCACCTCGTGCATGACGAACTGCATGTCGCGCAGGGGTGGGGTGTAGGTAGGCATGCGTGCGTTCTCCTTCAAGGTCCAGTCAAGAGGGGTTCAGTGAATTTCAGACGGCGGCGTAGCGCGCCAGCAGGTTGTCAAAACCCCGCTGCGCGCGTTCAACGGCACCAGGGCGTTGCAAAAAGCGGGCTTCGTAGTGCAGCGCCAGAATCAGACCGTGGATTTCAAAGGCAATTTGGTGGTCAGCATCAGCGTCGGCTTTCAAATGCCCTTCGCTGCGCGCCAGCGCCACGGCGCGCGCCATGGCATCCATCCAGGCGTTGACAGCGGCGGCCAGCGCATCGCGCACGGGGCCGGGCCGGTCATCAAAATCTACCGCGCCGCTGATGAACAGGCAGCCCGACTCAATCTCCACGCTGGTAAAGCGCATCCAGTGATCAAACAGCGCACGCACGCGCGGCAGCCCGCGCGGCGCTTGCAAAGCGGGCTGAAACACCTGCTGTTCAAAGCGCGCGTAATATTCGCGCACCACGGAAATTTGCAACTCTTCGCGCGCGCCAAAGTGCGCGAACACGCCGGATTTGCTCATATTCATGGCATCAGCCAGCCCACCGATGGACAAGCCTTCCAGCCCCAGTTGCGCAGAAATGCGCAGCGCTGCATCGACAATGGCTTGTCTGGTTTGTTGGCCCTTGGCTTGCGCGCGCACAGAACGCGCAGCCCTCAAAGGTGTAGCGCGCGCAGAAGACATCACACGTACAGGTGAACGAAGCGCAGAGCGGAGCATAAAGAAAAAACCAATCGCACAAAAATCAGCGGGCGTTTCAACGGACATTCACAAAACGAACGATCGTGCTATTTTGTAAGAACAAGCTTTTCTTGCCAAGCCTCCAGGGGGCCTGCAAGCTCAGTGTTTCCCCTGAGTTTGGACGGTGGCTCATGTCGCGAGGAAGAAAGCTGTCTCGACGCGAGCGCGACGTCATACTGCATTGCAGCAATACCGTCCGCAGCGCACCCGTCACCACGCCACATTGCACAGGCACAGGCTATAGTTTGTTGCATTGCATCAAACTTACGCTATTGCCCCTGTCATGCTGACGCCCTGAGGCGCAAAATGACGCTTTGCAGCGCCTTTACTTTCTTGCAAGGCGCGGGCAGGAAAAAATCATGGATCTGCATTACCTCTCCCCCCTGTTTGAACCCAAGTCCATCGCCTTGTTCACCGGGCCGCAAGACGCGCCTGAGCAGCAAACCCCGCAGGCGCGTGCCTTGCTGGCGCACCTGAAGGCGCAGCAGTTCAAGGGCACCATTACCCCGCTGGACACCCGCACCACCGGCACGCTGGCCGATCTGGCGCAGGTCAAGGCCGACGTGGCCGTGATCGCCCTGCCACCGGACGAAATCACCGCCGCGCTGGAGATGGCCGGGCGCATTCGCGTCAAGGCCGCGCTGGTGATGTCCAACGGCATTGGGGCCACGCAGGCCGCGGGCATGGTGCGCATTGCGCAGCGCCACGGCTTTTGGCTGCTGGGGCCAAACAGTCAGGGTTATCAGCGTCCACACTTGGGGCTGAACGCCAGTTCGGCGGGCCATCTGGCGGCCAATGGGCAGCTGGCGCTGGTGTCGCAGTCGGGCGCATTGACGGCCTCCATTCTCGACTGGGCCAAGCAAAACAGTGTGGGATTTTCGACCGTGGTGGCACTAGGGCCGCACACCGGCGTCACGCTGGCCGACACGCTGGATTTTCTGGCTGCCGACCGTTACACCCAGGGCATCGTGGTCTACATGGAAGGCATTGCCAACGCACGCCGCTTTACCAGCGCCTTGCGCGCAGCGGCCAACGCCAAGCCGGTGGTGGTGCTCAAGGCCGGGCGCAAATCGGCGGGCAATGCGGCGGCGCAAACCCATTCCAGCGCCATCGTCGGCAGCGACGACGTGTTCGACGCTGTACTGCGCCGCGCCGGGGCGGTGCGGGTGCGCTCTTTTGTCGAGCTGTTTTCGGCCGCCAAATGCCTGGCCTCGCGCTACCGGCCAGTGGGCAGGCGGCTGGCCGTCATCACCAACGGCGGCGGCCCCGGCGTGTTGGCCGCCGACTGGGTGAGCGAGCTGGACTTGTCGCTGGGCGTGCTGGGCGAAGACAGCGTGCGCGCACTCCAGCCCTTGCTGCCTGCGCACGCCTCGCTGGCCGATTTGATGGATTTGACCGAGGATGCCACCGCCGAGCACTATCGCGCGGCCATCGAAGTCGCCAGCAAAGACCGCCAGATCGACGGCGTGCTGGTGATTTATTCACCCAAATTCGATGGCGATGCCGACGCCGTGGCCCAGGCCATGGTGCAGGCCAAGCCCAAGATGAGCAAGCCGCTGGTGGCCTGCTGGATGGGCGACGTGTCGGTGCAGGGCGCGCGGCATGAACTGGCAACGGCGCAAATCCCCAGCTTTCGCACGCCCGAAGCAGCGGTGGGCGCGTTTGGCAACATCGCCAGCTTTTATCAAAACCAGCAACTGCTGCAGCAAACCCCGCCGCCGCTTTCCAACCTGGCAGCACCCGACGTGGAAGGCGCACGCCTGCTGATTGAAGGCGTGCTGACCGAGCGGCGCAAAGTGCTGACCGAGATGGAATCCAAGTCTCTGCTGTCGGCCTTTCACATCCCCGTCACTCAGACTTTGCTGGCGCGCAGCAGCAGCGAGGCGATGATGATTGCCACCCAACTGGGCTTTCCGGTGGCACTGAAAATCGATTCGCCCGACATCAGCCACAAAAGCGATGTGGGCGGTGTGGCGCTGAATGTGATGAACGCCGCCGCTGTGCGCGACATTTGGCACGACATGATGGACGCCGTGCGCCAGCGTCAGCCTGATGCACGCATCAACGGTGTAACGGTGCAGGCCATGGCGCGCAAGCCGCGCGGACGCGAGCTGTACATCGGCGTGGTGCGCGACGACCCGTTTGGCCCCGTGATCGCCTTTGGCGCGGGCGGCACCATGATCGAGCTGATGAACGACCACGCCATGGAGCTGCCGCCGTTGAACCAGTTTCTGGCCCGCCGCCTGATCGAGCGATCGCGCGTGGCTGAAACGCTGGACGCCTGGCGCGGCGCGCCTGCGGTGGACATGGCCGCGCTGGAGCAGGTGCTGCTGCGCGTGTCCGAGATGGTGTGCGAGCTGCCCCAGTTGCGCGAGATGGACATCAACCCCATCATCGTCGACGAGCGCGGCGCGCTGGCGGTGGACGCGCGCATCGTCATCGGCGCGGCGGCGCAAACTGCGCCGGGCCGTGCAGGCGGCTATGGACACCTGTCCATCCTGCCCTACCCGGCGCGCTACGAGCAGCGCTGGCCGCTCAAAGGTGGCGATGAATACACCGTGCGCCCCATCCACCCAGACGACGCGCAGGGTCTGCAAGATTTGGTCAAACGCCTGTCGTCCGAAAGCCGCTACTTCCGCTTCGTCTCCAGCATGGCAGAGCTGCCACCGGCCATGTTGGCGCGCTTTACGCTGATCGACTACGACCGCGAAATGGCGCTGTGCGCCGTGATCGAAGACGAGGTGACCGCTGACGACGGCAGCAAAACCACGCGCGAGCGCATCATCGGCGTATCGCGCTATATCACCAACCCCGACCACAAAAGCTGCGAGTTCTCCTTGGTGGTGGACGACGCCTTTGCTGGCCAGGGCCTGGGCTCGCGCCTGATGCTCAGCATCATGGACGTGGCGCGCGACAAGGGCCTGGAAGAAATCATCGGCCTGGTGCTGACGCACAACGACGGCATGCTGCGCCTGATGCGCAGCCTGGGTTATGAGGTGAAAGCCTATGCCGAAGACCCCGACTTCCGGCTGGTCACGCATGGGCTATGACGCCCCTGTGACGCTTTCCTTGAGGCGCTGAAAGCGCCTTCCTCTGAGGGGAAGACACCGCCCACTGGCCGGCGCAAGCTGGGCCACGGCGGTCTCGCGCATGGCTTGCTCCGCAAGCCTTTGCTTACGAACTCAGGGCTTGTCCAGCAAATCGCGCGCGACGATTTCTTTCATGATCTCTGACGTGCCAGCGTAGATGCGTTCGATCCGCGCGTCGGCATAGGCGCGGGCGATGGGGTATTCGTGCATGTAGCCATAGCCGCCAAACAGTTGCAGACATTCGTCGGTGACGCGGCCCAGCAGCTCGCTGTGCCACAACTTGCCTGCGGCAGCGCCCACAGCGTCCAGCTCGCCAGCCAGATGCTGGGCGATCAACTGGTTGCAATAGGCGCGCCCGGCCGCGAGGTCGGTGGTCAGTGCAGCCAGTTTGAAGCGTGTGTTTTGAAAATCAGCCACGCGCTGGCGAAAGGCTTTGCGCTCTTTGACGTAATCCACCGTCCAGGCCAGCGCCGCCTCTGCGCGCGCCTGGCATTGCACGCTGACCAGCAGGCGCTCTTGCGCCAGCTTTTGCATCAGGTATTTGAAACCCTGGCCTTCTTCTCCCAACAGGTGGCTGGCAGGCACGCGCACGTTGTCGAAAAACAGCTCGGCTGTGTCTTGCGCATGCTGGCCAATCTTGAGCAGGTTGCGCCCGCGCGTGAAGCCCTCCATGTCGCGCTCGACCACCAGCAGCGACACGCCGCGCGTGCCCAGTTCAGGATCGGTCTTGCAGGCCACCACCACCACATCGGCGTTATGGCCGTTGGTGATGAAGGTTTTTTGCCCGTTCAGCACGTAATGATCGCCCGAAGCGTCGCTCTCGCGGCGGGCGTGGGCGGCGAATGGCGGCCACGTCGCTGCCAGTGCCTGGCTCGGTCATGGCGATGGCGGCGATTTTGTCGCCCGCCACCATGGCAGGCAACAGCGCCTGTTGCAGCTCAGGCGTGCCGTGCGCCACCAGATACGGCGTGACGATCACCGAATGCAGCGAAAAGCCCGGCCCGGTGGCCCCAATGCGTCCCAGCTCTTCGGCCACGATGAAGTCAAACAGCAAATCAGCCCCCGGCCCACCCAGCGCCTCGGGCACCCAGCAGCACAGCAGGCCGTTATCGCCCGCCTGCTTCCAGACAGCGCGCGGCACGCCGTGAGCGGCTTCCCATTCGGCATGCTGGGGGGCGATTTCTTTCTCGCAAAAGCGCCGCACCTGGTCGCGAAAGGCGTCGTGGTCGGGCGTAAAAAGGGGGGAGGTCAGTGTTTTCATGCCCCCTATTATTCAGTGCGCAAGACAGGGTGTCTATCCAATCTGGCGACAGCGTAGCATTGGGTCAAGGCCAACGCCAGTTTGGACATGCGCCAAAAGCTTATCTTGATGTCTGCACTCTTTGCGCATTTTTTAGCCGCTTGTCATCACACCTGGTGTGGTGGCTGAATATTGGCACTGCCCCAACTTGATCAGCTAACCTCTCAACACTTTGTTAATATCAATTTGATAGCTGTCACTGCATGAAGCACCTGCACAAAAGACCAATTTGTTGTTTTGATTTTGTCTAATCTTTGACGCTGACCGGTAAAATCGGTCTTTTCTTTTCTATCCCCTGAAAGCCCCGCCATGAGCCTGCAATGCGGCATCGTCGGCCTGCCCAACGTGGGCAAGTCCACGCTTTTCAACGCCCTTACCAAAGCCGGCATCGCCGCCGAAAACTACCCTTTTTGCACCATCGAGCCGAACACCGGCGTGGTCGAGGTGCCTGACCCACGCCTGCAAGCGTTGGCCGAGATCGTGAGGCCCGAACGCGTGCTGCCCGCCATTGTCGAGTTTGTCGACATTGCGGGCCTGGTGGCCGGCGCCAGCCAGGGCGAAGGCCTAGGCAACCAGTTTCTGGCCCACATCCGCGAAACCGACGCCATCGTCAACGTGGTGCGCTGCTTTGAAGACGCCAACGTCATCCACGTGGCGGGCAAGGTCGACCCGATTGCCGACATCGAAGTGATCCAAACCGAGCTGTGCCTGGCCGATCTGGGCACGGTGGACAAAGCCATGCAGCGCTATACCAAGGCCAGCAAAAGCGGCAACGACAAAGAAGCCGCCGCCATGCTCAAAGTGCTTGGCCCCGTACAAGCCGCACTGAACGAAGGCAAGCCTGTGCGCACGCTTGAGCTGAGCAAGGACGAGCAAGCACTGCTCAAACCCCTGTGCCTGATCACCGCCAAGCCTGCCATGTTCGTCGGCAACGTCAGCGAAGACGGCTTTGACAACAACCCCCTGCTGGATCGGCTAAAAGACTACGCCACCAGCCAGAGCGCCCCCGTCGTCGCCATCTGCGCCAAGCTGGAAGCCGAGATGGCCGACATGAGCGACGACGACAAAACCCTGTTCCTCGAAGAAATGGGCCAGGCCGAACCGGGCTTGAACCGCCTGATCCGCGCCGCCTTCAAGCTGCTGGGCCTGCAAACTTACTTCACCGCTGGCGTCAAAGAAGTGCGCGCCTGGACCATCCACACCGGCGACACCGCACCGCAGGCGGCGGGCGTGATCCACGGCGACTTCGAGCGCGGCTTCATCCGCGCCCAGACCATCTCCTTCGACGACTTCATCCAGTTCAAAGGCGAACAAGGTGCCAAAGAAGCCGGTAAGATGCGCGCCGAAGGCAAGGAGTACGTGGTGCACGACGGGGATGTGATGAATTTTTTGTTCAACGTCTGACCGCTCTTGCCAGGTTTGGAATCTGTTTCCGTTGTTTTGTGACAGTTTGTTGACGCTGACTTGCCCCCATCCAGCCGTGCCAGCAAAAAAACCGCTCGAAAGCGGCTTTACTAAACAATGCAGCCATGCTTGTACATGGCTACGCTGTTCAACCAGTCATCAGAAGTTGTGGCGAATACCGAGGCCGTAGTTGTCGGTGTCGTCATAGCGGTGGTACACCGCATAAACAAAAGTGCGCTTGGACAGGGCATACTTGCCTTCGATCAGGCCGTTGGTGTATTTTTCACCGCTCCATTGGTTCTTGGTGTCGCGCGAAAAATCAAGCGTCAACGAAGCCGCACCGAAGGTCATCGTGCCGCCCAGCATGAAGCCGCGACGATACAAATCACCCTGACTGGCTTGCGCATAACCGCCGGCAATTCGGAACATGCCGAAGTCGTAACGGCCACCCACTACATAGTGGGTTTTCTGATCTTTGGTTTTGTTCACACCAACGCTGGCTACCAGCGGGCCGCTGGAATAAATCACGTTCATGTCCCACTTGGCTTTGTCGGCGTTGTCGTGCTTGGTGATATAGCCAACTTCAGCGGTCAAACCACCAAAGAAAGTAGGCGTTTTATAGGCGAATTGGCTGCTGTTACGAGGGCCACCGGCACCCCAACCGTAGGCGTTGGCGATGGTGTAGTTGGCCATACCCGTCAGTTCCCAGGCAGCCACCGAGTAGAACGTAGGATTCAACGTACGGCCCAGCTTGACGGTACCCCAGTTGCCACCCAACCACATGAAGGCATGACGGCCCCAGTAGCCACCGCCAGAGCCTTGCACTGAACCCTCGTCGAGATCAAGGCCCGTTTCAAACTGGAAACCTGCGCGCAAACCACCGCCCAAGTCCTCCACACCGCGCACGCCCAAACGGCTGTTGCCGTTGTTCATGCGGCTGGCACTGAGAAATTCGACTTTGTCACTGCCATCATTCAGCGTGCCATTGCCATGTTCGATTTTGCCGATACCCGCATCAGCCACACCATACAAGGTGACGGAAGATTGCGCCATCGCGGCACCGGACAGGCCCAACACGGCCAAGGCGATCAAGGATTTTTTCATTGCAAGTCTCCAAGGTTTAAACACATAGGGCGCCGATGCTGAAGGGTTAGGCTGCGACATTCGCCGCCCCCTCGGGGCCAACCTCCCCAACCGGGAAGCTGTAACTATTGCACCAGAGCGTTAGAGAACTTGCAAAGGCTTCAGAGCCGATCTAGTAGAACCCCTAGGTTCAATTCGTAGCGCACAAACAACAACAGCCAGCAAAACGTTGGCTATTAACCACGTTCTACTGGCTGCGATAACCAAAGAGAAAACTCTTCGGCTGGCCTGATCTACTCAAGAAGTTGAGCAGCGGCCTCTTCTTTTAAATGATCAACTTTGGATCAGAAGTTGTGGCGAACGCCCAGACCCCAGTTGTTGTCACCGTCAAAGCGCAGGTATGCGCCGTAAACAAAGGTGCGCTTCGACAGAGCGTATTTGGCTTCAACCACACCGTTGGTGTACTTTTTGCCAGTCAGCTCGTTCTTGGAGTCGCGTGTCACATCGCCAGTCAGGGTGAAGGCACCCCAGTTGGCCGATGCACCCAGGCTGAAGCCACGACGGCGCAGATCGCCATCGGTGGTTTGCGAGTAAGAACCTGCCACGGCAAACATGCCGAAGTTGTACTTACCGCCCACTTGGTAAGCTGTTTTATGGTCTTCAACCTTGTTGACCGATGCGCCAATAGCGATGGGGCCTTGGTTGTACAAAGCACCCAGATCGTAGGCATCAGAATCGCCGTTCAGATCATGCTTGGTCACATAAGCAGCGGCCACTTTGAAGCCATAGAAGGTAGGCGACACATAAGCGAACGCGCTAGGCGCACGCGATCCCACGTTCTGGTTCGTACCATAGTTGTACGTATTGGCCAGAGCAGAGTAGTTGGCTGCACCGGTCAGGTCATAAGTCGACTCAACCAGATAGCTGGGCGTGAACTGACGGCCCAGTTTCACAGTACCCCAGTTGCCTCCCAGCCACATGTTGGCTTGACGACCCCACATGGTGCCACCGCTGCTGGCTTGAGCGCCGTTGTCCAGATCCAGGCCGGTTTCAAAGTTGAAACCGACTTGCAGGCCACCGCCCAGATCTTCCACACCGCGCACGCCCAGACGGCTGGTACCGTTGTTCATGGTGCTGGCACCCAGAAATTCGGTTTTGGTGCTGGCATCGTTGCTGCCAACACCGTCAGACTTGATCTGGCCCACGCCAGCATCAGCCACACCATACAGCGTGACAGAAGATTGAGCCATCGCGGCGCTAGACAGACCCAGAACAGCCAGGGCAATCAGAGATTTTTTCATTGCAGGTTCTCCAAGAAATTTGAGATGCGAAACAGGCTTCGGAGCAACAAAGGACGCCTGCGTGATGCCGCGATTTCCGCGTCCGTCAGCCACCTCACCGGAAGCTGTTTCCAATTAGACACCAGACGCAGCGTCAAAGCACAACATTGGGCTGAATAAAACCGGGATTTCTCGCAAACCGTTGCCATGACACAACGATTACGCCTTATGCATTACCCTTGGTTTTGCCTTAAAAAAGGCAACTCGCGGGTATATCCTGAGATTACCATTGAGACCATGCACACCTTGACCGACCGCGTGTTGTCAGCCGCCGACAGCGCTTTGCGCACGGTGCTGGCTGCACCCAAAAGTGCCCGCCCCAGCCCGGTAGTCGCACAGCCTGCTCCCACACTGTCCGAAGCCGACAAACGCCTTTCAGGCGCGTTGATGCGCGTCAATCATGTGGGCGAGGTCTGTGCGCAGGCGCTGTACACGGCGCAAGCACTCGGCACGTGCGATGCCCAGTTGCGCAGCCAGTTGCAGGCCGCTGCGCGCGAAGAAACCGACCACCTGGCCTGGACACGAGAGCGGTTGGATCAATTGGGTGACCGCGTGTCGCTGCTCAATCCACTGTGGTACGCGGGGGCCTTCGGCATTGGCCTGCTGGCAGGGGCTGTGGGCGGTGATCGGCTGAGCCTGGGCTTTGTGGTGGAGACCGAACGCCAAGTTGAAGCCCACCTGGACAGCCACCTTGACCAACTGCCCGCTGCCGATGCCGCCTCGCGTGCCATCGTGGCGCAAATGAAAGCCGACGAAGCCGCCCATGCCGATGCCGCCTTGCACGCGGGCGGCACGCCGCTGCCTGCGCCTGTGCGCAGCCTGATGCGGGCGGCCGCCAAGGTGATGACCACCATTGCGCATCGCATTTGATGCATTTCGTCCAGTCACCACACAAAATTCGTATTAAAATTTGACCTTTCCGCTGCTACTACAACCAAAGTTTGCTATCTATTAAATAGCAAAATCAGGCTTCTACCAAATCAAACGATGTCGTTATGACGGCCGTCTTACCCAGCATGATAGAGGCCGAGCAGTACTTTTCATGGCTGAGCTGAATAGCCCGCTCCACCGCGCTGACAGGCACGCCACGGCCAGTGACGGTGAAGTGCATGTGGATGGCGGTGAACACCTTGGGGTCTTGCTCAGCACGCTCGCTGGTCAGCTTGACCGAGCAGCCGCGCACATCGTGCCGCCCACGTTTGAGAATCAGCACCACGTCGTAAGCGGTGCAGCCACCGGTGCCTGCCAGCACGGTTTCCATGGGGCGTGGGGCCAGGTTCTGGCCGCCGTTGTCGGGCTTGGCCGCATCGGGCGCACCGTCCATGGCCAACACGTGGCCCGAGCCGGTTTCGGCCACAAAACCCATGCCTGAGCGCGTGCCCGCTGCGCCCGTCCAACTCACTGTGCACTCCATGTCTGTATCCCTTAAAAAAGCGTTTTTACCAAGCTGGCAAGCGTAGCGGATTGGCCTTGAAGCCGCGCTGCCATGGCCTTGATGTGGACAAAAGTCGCAAATCTGCCAGATTGAGTGTTGCATTGCAGCAAAATCAGATGAACGACCGTTCTTTTTTCTGTCGCTTGCGCTACACTTCGTCCTGAGCTTGTAGATAAATCCTTTATTCACAAGCACCTTTTGTCTCCTCCACCCCTTCAATAGGTGGATTCAAAGCCCCAGCCCTTGTGGTTTGGGGCTTTTTTTTGTTGCGGCGCACACGTCCTTTGGCTCACGGCTTGTCCAGGGCCGTCCGCCCTTCGTATCATGTGGGGCTTACCTGCGCTTCACACCATGCCTTCCCGATCTTCTGTACCTAAAAAAATGTCCGCCCCCCGCAGCCCTGCCGCAGCCTTGCCTGGCGACGCTGTCCATTACCTTCAGCAAGTGTTGACGGCACGCGTGTACGACGTGGCGATTGAATCCGCGCTGGACTCTGCCCCCACGCTCAGCCGCCGCTTGCACAACAAGGTGCTGCTCAAGCGCGAAGACCAGCAGCCGGTGTTCAGTTTCAAGCTGCGCGGGGCTTACAACAAAATGGCCCACCTCACGTCGGAGCAGCTCGACAAAGGGGTTATTTGTGCCAGCGCGGGCAACCACGCCCAGGGCGTAGCGCTGGGTGCACACAAACTGGGCACGCGGGCGGTGATCGTCATGCCGACCACCACGCCGCAAGTCAAGATAGATGCCGTCAAGGCGCTGGGCGGCGAGGTGGTGCTGGCCGGTGACAGCTATTCCGACGCGTATGAACACGCCGTGCAGTTGCAGGCTGTGCAGGGGCTGACCTTCATCCACCCGTTTGACGACCCGCTGGTCATCGCAGGCCAGGGCACCATCGCCATGGAAATGCTGCGCCAGCATCAGGGGCCGCTGCACGCGGTGTTCGTGGCCATTGGCGGCGGCGGGCTGATCAGCGGGGTGGGTGCCTACATCAAGGCTGTGCGGCCCGAAGTCAAGGTGATTGGCGTGCAGATGAACGATTCCAACGCCATGGCGCAGTCGGTGGCCGCAGGCGAGCGCGTGCAACTGGCCGATGTGGGCCTGTTTGCCGACGGCACTGCCGTCAAGCTGGTGGGCGAAGAAACCTTCCGTCTGGCGCGCGGGCTGGTGGATGAGTTCATCACCGTCGACACCGACGCCGTGTGCGCCGCCATCAAAGACGTGTTCGTCGACACCCGCAGCATCGTCGAGCCGTCGGGTGCCATGGCGGTAGCGGCCGTCAAGCAGTACGTCAGCACGCACAAGACCAAGGGGGAAACCTACGCCGCCATTTTGTGCGGTGCCAACATGAACTTCGATCGCCTGCGTTTCGTGGCCGAGCGCGCCGAAGTGGGCGAAGAGCGCGAGGCGTTGCTGGCCGTCACCATTCCTGAGGCGCGCGGCAGCTTTCGCCGTTTTTGCGAGCTGATCGGCCAGTTGCCGGGCGGGCCACGCAACGTGACCGAATTCAATTACCGCATCAGCAACGCCGCCAACACCGGCCAGGCGCATGTGTTCGTGGGCCTGACCACCGTGGGCAAGGGCGAATCACCGCGCGTGGCTGCGGCGTTTGAACGCGCCGGTTTTGGTGCCGTGGACTTGACGCACGACGATCTGGCCAAGGAACACGTGCGCTACATGGTCGGCGGACGTACCCCGCTGGCGCACGATGAGCGGCTGCTGCGCTTTGTATTCCCCGAGCGACCAGGCGCGCTGCTGAAGTTTCTGAAGCTGATGCAGCCCAGCTGGAACATCAGCCTGTTTCACTATCGCAACCAGGGGTCTGACCATGGCCACATTCTGGTCGGCATGCAGGTGCCGCAGGGCGACGATGCGGCGTTCCAGCAGTTTCTGGCCGATCTGGGCTACCCCTGGGTCGAAGAAACCGACAATCCGGCGTACAAACTGTTCTTGCAGCCCTGAATCGCATCAGACTGCCAAACGCATTAAAAACAATAGCAGATCAGGCTTGTCGCATCTGCTCAAAAGCTCATTTAGCCTGATGCTTTCAGGCTTTTCCTGCCGCCTCCTGCGCCAGCCATTGCAGCACCGGCATGGCACCCGGTAGCACGGGTTGTACGGTCACGGGCAACGTCTGCCATGCAAAGGTTTGGCCTTCGCGCATGTGCAACTCGCCGCGCCACGCATGCAGTTTGCAAAAATGCAGGCGCACCAGCGCATGCGGGTAGTCCACCAGTTGTTCACGCCAAGCGTGCACGTCGGTGGATTCGACCATCAGGCCCAACTCTTCATGCAGCTCGCGCGCCAACGCCTGGGCCACGGTTTCGCCCCGCTCCAGCTTGCCGCCCGGAAATTCCCAGTACCCAGCGTACACCTTGCCTTTGGGGCGCGAGGTCAGCAAAAAGCGGCCATCTGGCTGCATCAAAACGCCGACAGCGACATCCACCACCGGTCGGTCGCCCTGCTGCGTGCGGCGCAAGTGGGCGTCGGCGGTCAGCACTCCAGCGGCGGAGTTTGAATCAGTCGGCCGCGCCATCACGGCCCATGTAGTCGCGCGCAAACTGATACGCCACGCGGCCCGAGCGCGATCCGCGCTCCAGCGCCCACACCAGCGCCTGCGGGCGGGCGGCGGCAATCTGCTGGGCCGTGGCACCTAAAGCGCCCAGCCATTGCGCCACGATGGCCAGGTATTCGTCCTGGCTGAAAGGGTAAAAACTGACCCACAGACCAAAGCGCTCGGACAGCGAAACCTTCTCTTCCACCACCTCGCCGGGATGGATTTCGCCGTCGTCGGTGTGGGTGGTGCTGAGGTTGTCCTTCATGTACTCGGGCAGCAGGTGGCGGCGATTGCTGGTGGCGTAGACCAGCACGTTGGGCGTGCTGGCGGCCACGCTGCCATCCAGAATGCTTTTCAGCGCCTTGTAGCCCGCCTCGCCTTCTTCAAAGCTGAGGTCGTCGCAGTAGATGATGAACTTCTCGGGCCGGTCAGCCACCACATCCACAATGTCGGGCAGATCGGTCAAATCGGCCTTGTCCACCTCGATCAGGCGCAGGCCCTGCGGCGCATAGGCGTTCAGACAGGCTTTGATGAGCGAGGATTTGCCCGTGCCGCGCGCGCCGGTCAGCAGCACGTTGTTGGCCGGGCGGCCTTCGACAAACTGGCGTGTGTTGCGCTCGATCTTGGCTTTTTGCGCGTCGATTTCTTTCAAGTCGTTCAGCGCCAGGCTGCCGATGTGGCGCACCGGCTCCAGCACGCCGTGGCCGCTGGCGCGTTGGCGGTAGCGCCAGGCCACGGCCTGCGACCAGTCAGGCGCGCCCAGTGGCTGCGGCAGCACGGCTTCGATGCGGCCGATGAGCTGTTCGGCGCGCAGAATCAGGTGTTCAAAATTGGTGGTCATTTTGGCGTTTAAAGATTGCGACACAAGCGCAATCAGCTATTATTTTGATAGTCTTCAGGCTCAGGAACGATAGTCGGCGTTGATGCTGACGTAGTCGTGGCTCAGGTCGCACGTCCACACCGTGTCGCTGGCCGCGCCGCGCCCCAAATGCACCCGAACCGTCAATTCGGCCTGCTGCATCACGCGCTGGCCGTCTTCTTCGCGGTATTCGGGTTTGCGGCCGCCGCGCGTGGCCACGTGCACGTCGTCCAGGTACAGCTCGATGTGGGTTTGATCCAGATCGTCGATGCCTGCATAACCCACCGCCGCCAGAATGCGGCCCAGGTTGGGGTCACTGGCAAAAAACGCCGTCTTGACCAGCGGCGAATGCGCAATGGCGTAGGCCACGCGGCGGCATTCATCAGCGGTTTTGCCCCCATCGACCTGCACGGTGATGAACTTGGTGGCCCCTTCACCGTCGCGCACGATGGCCTGCGCCAGTTGGCGCGCCACGCCCAGCAAGGCAGTTTTGAGCGCCTGGCCGTCGGCGGAATCAAGCGCCGTGATGGGCGCGTGGCCCGCCTGGTTGCTGGCGATGACGATGAAAGAATCGTTGGTCGAGGTATCGCCATCGACCGTGACGCGGTTGAACGAGCCTTCGGCCAGCTCGCGTGCCAACTGGTGCATGACCGACTGGTCCACACAGGCGTCAGTGGCCAAAAAACCCAGCATGGTGGCCATGTTGGGGCGGATCATGCCCGCGCCCTTGCTGATGCCGGTGATGGTCACCGTCTTGCCGCCCACTTGCGCCTTGGCGCTGAAGGCTTTGGGCACGGTGTCGGTGGTCATGATGCCTTCGGCCGCGCGCAGCCAGTGGCCGGGCTGGGCATCGGCGATGGCAGCGGGCAAGCCAGCGACGATGCGATCGACCGGCAGCGGCTCCATGATGACGCCAGTGGAAAACGGCAGCACCTGGGCCGCAGGCACTTGCAGCAAGCCGCCCAGCACATCACACACGGCCTGCGCCCGCTTCAGGCCATCTTCGCCCGTACCCGCATTGGCGTTGCCGGTGTTGATCACCAGGGCGCGGATGGATGACCCTTTCGCCGTCCCCTGGACCAATCGCTGACGACAAAGCTGCACCGGCGCGGCACAAAAACGGTTTTGCGTGAACACCCCGCCCACGCTGGCACCTTCATCCAACAAGAACACGGTCACATCTTTGCGGCCCGCTTTACGCACGCCCGCTTCAGCCACGCCAATGCGCACGCCTGGCACGGCCAATAAGGTGCTGGGATCGGGGGCAGACAGGTTGACGGGCATGATGGAGTGCTCCTGAAATGGGGTAGATGCCAGATGTGCAGATGCCAAGTGTAGGGGTTGCCACAAACAGCAAACGGGCCGAAACCCGCCGCTGGTGATCGCCAAAAAGAGGGCTGCGGATTAGCTCAAAGCGCCATGGCACTGCTTGTATTTTTTGCCGCTGCCACACGGGCAAGGATCGTTGCGGCCCACGCGGGGAACGGCATCGGCTGCGGCACCCGCCAGCGCCGCAGCCCCCACGCCAGACTGCGGCACGGCTTGGGCTTCGCCGGTTTCGGTAGGGGCGGTGTAGGTCACGTTGGACACCCGCTCGCCGCGCTGCTCCATCGCTTCAGCAGCCTGTTCGGCATCGTCGCCAGAAGCGATGCGCACCGTCATCAGCGTGCGCGTGACTTCGTTTTTGACGATGTCCAGCATCTGGCCAAACAGCTCAAACGCCTCGCGCTTGTATTCCTGCTTGGGCTGTTTTTGCGCATAGCCGCGCAGGTGGATGCCCTGGCGCAGGTAGTCCAGCGCCGACAGATGCTCGCGCCAGTGCAGGTCAATGGCTTGCAGCAGCACGGCGCGCTCGAACTGGCGGAAGTTGTCCACCCCCACCTGCTCCAGCTTGGCCGCGTAAGCCTGATTGGCAGCGGTCTCCACCTGTTGAACGATATCCTCGTCGCTGATCGCGCTGGAGCCTTCCACCAGGCTTTGCACCGGCACGTCCAGGTGCCAGTCTTCGGCCAGCGCTTTTTGCAGCCCCGGAATGTCCCACTGCTCTTCCACCGATTCGGCGGGCACATACTGGCGCACCACGTCGGTCATGCAGCCTTCGCGCAGGCCAGTGATCTGGGCGGCTAAATCCTCAGCGTCCAGAATGTCGTTGCGCTGCTGGTAAATCACCTTGCGCTGGTCGTTGGACACGTCGTCGTATTCCAGCAGTTGCTTGCGCATGTCGAAGTTGCGCGCCTCAACCTTGCGCTGCGCGCTTTCGATGCTGCGGGTGACCATGCCCGCCTCGATTGCCTCGCCCTCGGGCATCTTCAGCCGATCCATGATGGCGCGCACGCGCTCGCCCGCAAAAATGCGCATCAACTGATCGTCCAGACTCAGGTAAAAGCGGGATGAACCCGGATCGCCCTGGCGGCCCGAGCGGCCACGCAACTGGTTGTCGATGCGGCGGCTTTCGTGCCGTTCGGTGGCGATGATGCGCAAGCCTCCCAGCGCTTTGATGTGATCGTGGTCTTGCGTCCACTGACTGCGCAACTCAGCCACGCGCGACTGGCGCGCGGCATCGTCCAGGGCCGGATCGGCCTCAACCGCAGCCAGCAGTTTGTCCACATTGCCGCCCAGCACGATGTCGGTGCCGCGGCCCGCCATGTTGGTGGCGATGGTGATCATCTTGGCGCGCCCGGCCTGGGCCACGATTTCGGCCTCGCTGGCGTGCTGCTTGGCGTTCAGCACCTGGTGCGGCAGCTTTTCTTTTTGCAGCAAGTCGGCGATCAGCTCAGAGTTTTCGATCGACGTGGTGCCCACCAGCACCGGCTGGCCACGGTCAAAACAGTCGCGGATGTCGGCAATGGCGGCGGCGTACTTTTCCTTGGTGGTTTTGTAGACGCGATCCAACTGGTCGTCACGCTTGCTGGGCCGGTTGGGCGGAATCACCACGGTTTCCAGGCCATAGATTTCCTGGAATTCATAAGCTTCGGTATCGGCGGTACCCGTCATGCCCGCCAGCTTGTTGTAGAGGCGAAAGTAGTTCTGAAAGGTGATCGAGGCCAGTGTCTGGTTTTCCGCCTGGATCGGCACGCCTTCTTTGGCCTCCACCGCCTGGTGCAGGCCATCGCTCCAGCGGCGCCCGCTCATCAGGCGGCCCGTGAACTCATCGACGATGACGATTTCGGTCTGCCCCTGCTCGCCCTTTTGCACCACGTAATGCTGGTCGCGATGGAACATGTGGTGCGCGCGCAAGGCGGCGTTCAAGTGGTGCATCAACGCGATGTTGGCCGGGTCGTACAGGCTGGTGCCTTCGGGAATCAGGCCGTGCGAAGCCAGCAGTTGCTCGGCGTGCTCATGGCCCTGCTCGGTCAGGTAAATCTGGTGCGACTTTTCGTCAGCCACAAAGTCGCCCGGGGTCATCACGCCGCGGCCCGTGATGGGGTCGGCCTCGCCTTCTTGCTTGGTCAGCGTGGGCACCACCTTGTTGATGGCCAGGTACAGCGCGGTCTGGTCTTCGGCCTGGCCGCTGATGATGAGCGGCGTGCGCGCCTCGTCGATCAGGATGGAATCCACCTCGTCGACGATGGCGTAATTGAGCTTGCGCTGCACACGGTCAGTCTGCTCGTACACCATGTTGTCGCGCAGGTAGTCAAAGCCGTATTCGTTGTTGGTGCCGTAGGTAATGTCGGCGTGGTAGGCGGCTTGTTTGTCTTGGCGCGGCATCTGCGGCAGGTTCACGCCCACCGACAGGCCCAAAAAGTTGTACAGCCGCCCCATCCACTGCGCATCGCGGCTTGCCAGGTAATCGTTCACCGTGACCACGTGCACGCCCTGGCCGGACAGCGCGTTCAGGTACACCGGCAGCGTGGCGGTGAGGGTTTTGCCCTCGCCAGTGCGCATCTCGGCAATCTTGCCCTCGTGCAGCGCCATGCCGCCCATCAGTTGCACGTCAAAGTGGCGCATCTTCATCACCCGCTTGGAGCCTTCGCGCACCACGGCAAACGCCTCGGGCAGCAACTGCTCGAGCGTGTCGCCTTTTCCAACCCGCTCTTTGAACTCTTGCGTCTTGGCGCGCAGGGCCTCGTCGCTGAGTTTTTCAAACTCAGGCTCCAGCGCGTTGATGCGCGCAGCGGTTTTGCGGTATTGCTTGAGCAGCCGGTCGTTACGGCTGCCAAACAGCTTGGTGAGGAAAGTGGTGGCCATGCAGTGATGCCGCCCAGCCCATGCGCGCTACAAGCAGCGCGCACCAGCCAGAAAACAGCAGTCCTTTGATCGTCTTTAGTACAAGGTGCGAAGGTGGCGGCCCAATCGCAATTAACAAGCCAATAAGGTACTCAACAAGGCAGTCAAAAAATCCTAAGTGCCAATACCATCGGGGGCGCCGCAACGCAACTGGGCATTTTAGCCCGCCGCCCCTTGTGTCGATCACCTCACCCCATAA
>NZ_JBKEEE010000046.1:0-18610 GCF_047975795.1 Ottowia sp.
ACGCTTGCGCGTGCGTTTGGCTGCAAGCTCGAATCCAGTGGTGGCAAGGCTTGTCTGTTGCATCGCTCCACTGTCTCAGATCAGGCCGTCATGGGGCTGACTTTTGCAGACCTTCCTTAGAACGCATGGCTTGTAATAGCTCTTGTTGGTTGGTGGGTATGGTCATCTGACTGTGCTGCATTTGCTTGGGCACATGGGTTGAAAGGTGCCGTCAAACACGTATCTTGAATGATCCAGAAAAACAAAAGCCGCCTGGTTGGGCGGCTTGTATAAGCAAAAACGGGTTGGGCTTTATTCGACTTTGGCTTTGGCACGCAACTCTTCTTGGAACTTGGCCAGCTTTTGCTGCTGCAACTGCTGCTCGATTTGCGGCTTGACGGACTCGAACGGTGGTGGTTCGGGGGCTTTGGCGTCGCGGATGTCGTCCACGCGGATGATGTGGTAGCCAAACTGCGATTTGACCGGAGTGTCGGTCATCTGGCCTTTTTTCAGGCTTTTCAGGCTTTCAGCAAATTCGGGCACGTAGCTCGATGGGCTGGACCAGCCCAGGTCGCCGCCTTGCGCGCCAGAACCGGGATCTTTGGATTGCTTTTTAGCAATGTCATCGAACTTGCCGCCTTTTTTGATTTCGGCGGTGATGGCTTTGGCCTCGTCTTCTTTTTCGACCAGGATGTGGCGCGCCTTGTATTCCTTGCCGCCATCGGGAGGCGTCATTTTGGCGATCACGCTGTCGTATTCGGCCTTGGCTTCGGCGTCGGTGATGGGGTTTTTCTTTTGGTAATCGGCAAACAACTCGCCGATCAGCACGCTTTGGCGCGCCAGGTCCATTTTGTCGCGAAAATCGGGGCTGGCTTGCAGGCCACGGCGCTCGGCCTCTTGCATGAAGATTTCGCGGGCGATGATTTCTTCGCGCAACTGTTCATCGACCTCGGGCGGCACGGGGCGACCAGTACGGGCGGCTTGCGCCTTGATCTGGCTTTGCAGCGCCTCCAGGCGCGACTTGGGAACGGGCTTGCCGTTGACGACGGCCACGTTCTGGGCCAAAGCGGGCAGGGCCAGTGCGGCGGCCAGCAGGGCCGCAGAGGTGGTGGCGGCCAGGGTGAATTTTTTCATGGGTAAATCAAGATGAAAAGAGTCGGTCGGGGCCGACGGACAACGCTGCGAAGCGAGTGGGGCTTTTGAAAAACCTTGTCAATTTGTCAGCGGGTTTCGATGGCGAGTGCGTGCACGCCTTGTTCTTCAATGAAATGGTGCAGCGCATCATACACAAGCCGGTGGCAGGCTACCCGTGCTTTTCCCGCAAAAAAGGGTGACGAAATGCGTACCCTGAAGTGGGTGCCAAAGCCGGTGCCGTTGGCACCGGCGTGGCCTTCGTGCTGCCAGCTTTCGTCCAGCACCTCCAGCGCGGTGGGTTGAAGCTGCTGGTGCAGGTGCGCGGCCATTTGGTCGGCCAAAGGGGTTGCCGTGGCAGTGGTAGGGACAGGGGCATTCATGGGGCGTCTCTGGGTGGGCTGACAGGTTGGGGCACGTGGTTGTCCTTGGTGCCGTCTTCATCTTCATCTTTGAGATAGCGCGCGATGTACACGCCCTGGCCGATGATGAACACCAGCGGAAACACAAAGCCCCAGAGTTTGAAGGCGGCCCAGTCGTCGGTGGACCAGTAGGCGGCCACCCAGCCGTTGAGGGTGGCCATGAACAGGCTGTAGACCACCCAGGCGGCCGTCAGGCGCTGCCACACGGTATCGGGCAGCATCAGTTGGCCGCCCAGCATCATGCGCAGGAAGTTTTTGCGAAACCCCCACAGCGCCACGCCCAGCACCAGGGCCATGGCGGCGTAGAGCACGGTGGGCTTCCATTTGATGAAGCGCTCGTCTTGCAGCAACAGTGTCAGCGCGCCAAAAATCAAAATCAGCGCCAGCGTGGCTTTGTGCATGGCGCTGAGTTTTTTGTCGATGGCGTACAGCGTGGCCATTTGCACGCAGGTGGCCAGCATCAGCACTGCCGTTCCGGCGTAAATGCCGTACAGCTTGTAGGCGATGAAGAACAGGACGAGGGGAGCCAGCTCCAGCAGGGTTTTCATAGGCGGTGCAGTGTACAAAAAGCAGGTCTACAGCGGCTCGAAATCCAGCGCGGCGGAGTTCATGCAGTAGCGTAGCTGCGTAGGCGGCGGCCCGTCAGAAAACACGTGACCCAGGTGGGCACCGCACTGGGCGCACACGGTTTCGACACGCACCATGCCGTGGCTGGTGTCGCGCCGCTCTTCAATGGCACCGGGTTCGGCGCGGAAAAAGCTGGGCCAGCCGCAACCGGCGTCGAACTTGGCGTCGGACTCGAACAGTTTGTTGCCGCAGCACACGCATTTGTAGATGCCACCGGCCCAGTGCTGCTCGTATTGGCCGGTAAAGGGGCGCTCGGTGACGGCGTGGCGGGTGACTTCGTAGGCCAGCGGTTCGGCGTTCTTGTGGGCCAGCAGGGCGCGCCATTCGACGTCGGTTTTGTGCACGGGATGGGTCATGAGGAACAACTGATCTGGATTTGCGCCGCCCAGTCGGGCGGGAAAGCGGCCCAAGCCGTACGCTCGGGGTGGTCGTCACATGGCGATTCGAGCACCGTGAGCAGGTCTTTGATCATGGCAAAGTCTTTGAGTTTCGCTCGTGCAATGGCTTCTTCGGCCAAATGGTTGCGCAGCACAAAGGCGGGGCTGGATTTGAGCGCCAAATGGGCATCTGGGGCAATTCCATTAAGCGTTGACAGCTCTTTATATTGTAGCAAAAGAGCGTCAATGGCGGCGCGGTCGATGAACATGTCGTGCACCGCGCTGGCCGGTGCGCCCGCAGCGTGCTGGGCCAGTTGTCGCCAGGCGATGGTGTAGTCGGTGCGCTCGCGCGCCATCAGGGCCAGAAAAGCATTGGCCCAACGTTCGGTATGTTCGTTGGCCTGGGCGTAGCCCAGTTTGGCGGCCATGCGCTGGTTGAAGGCGTGGGTAAAACTGGCCTGGAAAGGCGCTAGCGCCGCCAGGGCGTGCTCGGGTTGCTTGATCAGCGGCATCAGCGCCTAGGCCAGGGCGCGCAGGTTCCAGTGCGCCACAGCGGGTTGGTTGCCGAAGGCGTAGCGGCCCATGGTGTCAGAGTGGTTGCAGATGTGGCCGGGGTCAAAACCGTCCATGAACTGGAACGGGCCGTAGTCGATGGTCAGGCCCAGAATGCTCATGTTGTCAGTGTTCATCACGCCGTGGCAAAAACCAACGGCTTGCCAATGCGCGATGAGGGCGGCGGTGCGTTGCGTGACCGCTTCCAGCAGGGCCGCGTAGGGCTGCTCGGCAGTTTGGCACTCAGGGTAGAAATGCGCAATTACAAAGTCGGCCAGGTGGCGCAGGGCATCGTGCTGGCCGCTGTAGCAAAAATGTTCAAAGTGACCAAAGCGGATGAAGCTGGGTGCGGCGCGGGTGACGACGGCGGCGGTTTCCATCTCTTCGCGGCGCACCGGCTGGTCAGAGCCGGTGATGCACAGTGCCCGCGTGGTGGGCACGCCCAGCGCGTGCATGGCTTCGCTGGCCAGAAATTCGCGGATGGATGAGCGCAGCACCGCGCGCCCGTCGCCCATGCGCGAATAAGGCGTCAGGCCGCTGCCTTTGAGTTGCAGCTCCCACGCGGAGCCATCGGACAGTTGGATTTCACCCAGTAACAGCGCACGCCCATCGCCCAACTGCCCCGCCCAGTGTCCAAACTGGTGGCCGCTGTAGACGCTGGCCAGTGGGTCGCTACCTGCTAAATGGTTGTGGCCTGAAAACGCCTCCAGTGCTTGCTGTGATTGCCACCAATGCTCATCAAGTTGCAGCGTTTTTGCCATCAATGCGCTGCGGCCGACCCAATACGGATCGCGCAACGGATTGGGGGCTAGCCGGGTGTAGAACGGCTGGCCCAGCGCGGCAAAACGGTTGATCCATGTCCAGCCCATGTCGTGGCTGGCAATGGATGGATGAGGTGGCGAAAACATGGGTGAATTGTCCCGCGTGTGACGTGGGCTGGCAGGTGCAGCATCGATGAGCTTGCAGATTGTGCGGAAATGGCCTGCGCATGATTTAGTATGCACGTTGACCCTGTTCATCCAGACACGCAAGAGGAGACAACCATGCTGGGTTTGATGCAAAACCATCCGCTTTTGATTTCGACACTGATTGATTTTGCGGCGTGCAACCATGCGGATACCGAAGTCGTTTCGCGCCGGGTAGAGGGCGACATTCACCGCTACACTTGGGCCGATGTGCAGCGCCGCGCCAAACAGGTGGCCAACGGAATGGACAAATTTGGCCTCAAGGCGGGCGAGCGCGTGGGTACGCTGGCCTGGAACGGCTACCGCCATCTGGAGCTGTACTTTGGCGTCAGCGGCTCTGGTCGTGTGTTGCACACGCTGAACCCGCGCCTGGTGCCCGAGCAAGTGGCCTGGATTGTCAACCACGCCGAAGACCAGGTGATGTGCTTTGACATGACTTTTCTGCCCATCATCCAGGCCGTGCACAGCCAGTGCAAAACCGTCAAACACTGGGTAGCGCTGTGCGATGCCGAGCAGTTGCCCAAAGACTCTGGCATCCCCAATCTGCTCAGCTACGAAGCCTGGCTGGCCGGGCAATCCAGCGACTATGAATGGCCGGTGTTCGACGAGAACACGGCGTCCAGCCTGTGCTACACCAGCGGCACCACGGGCCACCCCAAAGGCGTGCTGTACAGCCACCGATCTACCGTGCTGCACGCTTACGCGGCGGCCTTGCCTGACGTGATGAACCTGTCGGCGCGCGATGCGGTGCTGCCCGTGGTGCCCATGTTCCACGCCAATGCCTGGGGCCTGCCGTATGCGGCCGCCATGGTGGGCTGCAAGCTGGTGTTTCCCGGCCCGGCCATGGATGGCAAGTCGATCTACGAGCTGATCGAGGCTGAAGAAGTGACTTTTGCCGCCGGTGTGCCCACGGTGTGGCAAATGCTGCTCAGCCATCTTGGGCCGAACAAGCTGCGCTTCAGCAAGCTGACGCGTACGGTGATTGGTGGATCGGCCGCGCCACCGGCCATGATCACCACCTTCCGCGAAGACTACGGCGTGGACGTGCTGCACGCCTGGGGCATGACCGAGACCAGCCCGCTGGGATCGCTGTCGATGCTCAAGCAAAAACAACTGGCCTGGCCCGAGGCCGAGCAGCTCAAGGTGCGCATGAAGCAAGGCCGCAGCATGTTCGGTGTTGACATGAAGCTGGTGGACGCCGATGGCAAAGACATGCCCTGGGGCACCGGCGTGGCAGGCGATTTGCTGGTGCGCGGGCCGTGGGTGGTGGCGCAGTACTTCAAAGGTGATGGCGGTGATCCGCTGGTTGGCGGCTGGTTCCCGACAGGCGATGTGGCCACCATCGACGCCGATGGTTTCATGCAAATCACCGACCGCAGCAAAGACGTCATCAAGTCCGGCGGTGAATGGATCAGCTCCATCGACGTGGAAAACATCGCCATGGCGCATCCGGCGGTGGCCATGGCGGCCTGTATCGGCATGGCACACCCCAAGTGGGACGAGCGCCCGATTGTGGTGGTGGTTAAAAAGCCGGGTCAGGAAGTCACACGCGACGAGCTGCTGGCTTTTTATGAAGGCAAGGTGGCCAAGTGGCAAGTGCCCGACGACGCGGTGTTTGTCGACGCCATCCCGCTGGGTGCGACTGGCAAGATGCTCAAGACCCGACTGCGTGAACAGCTCAAGGACTACAAGCTGCCTAGGCTGTAAAAAAACGGGCTACAGTCTTTTGAACTGTAACCCGTTGATTTTATTGGTCGGCGTGGCGGCGATCATATTTAGAGGGAAAAAAGAAGAAAAATTAAAAGTTGCCCCAAAAGTTGCCCCAAAAAAAGTAGGCGTTAGCAGCGTGTGCCACAAACGCACTACGCCGCGCCGCCATATCCGGTCACATATTGCCACACGAAAAAAAGAAGAATCGGCGCGTGGCCCGCGCCAGTTGTGAATTTCGGGGTCATTGAGGCGTCGCCATACAAAGGTCTCATTTTCAAGAGCCGGGGGACGGGGGGACGGCGCGGGAAGAGGGGGTGGGGAGGTGTGCGCGGGGCGCGTTTTGGCGGGGCAGGGGGGTGCCTGCGCGGCGTGCGGGCGCAACAAAGCCGCCCGCAGGCGGCTTGGTGGGTGGGCGTGGTAAGCGGCTACCTGGCGGCGCTGCCAGGCGCGGGGGATGCAGACGCTGCCGTGGCCATTGGCTCGTAGGGTGCGAAGCGGATCACCTCATCGCCGGCCCAATCGTTGAGCTGCACCAGCGCTTGCATGATCGGCTCGACTTCAGTGCGGTGGTACACGTCGGCTGATTTGGCAATGTCGCCCAAACCGCCGGCCGACTTGGGCACGATGCCGATCAGGCTGGGTGGCATGCGGTGTGCGGCCAGCACGTCGTCGCGGCTCACATCCTTGATGCTCAAAAAGTCATCCTTAGCAGCCACCTCGTTGAAGGGCACCACCTTCAACCCATCCTCTTTGCCCTCGGGCACGTGCACAAACAGGTTGCGGAAGTTGCCATTGCCCTTCACCGCGCGCAACTGATCAACGATGGCCTTCTGAGCCTGGTCACTCAGCTTGCCATCGGTGCTGTACAGGATAAAACCGGCGTGCGCCCCGTTGTTGTAGAACCTGCGTCGAAACAGCGTGGCCGACTCGTTGAGTAGCGCACTTTGCAGCGCCGCCAGATAGTCGGGCACCCCGTAAATTTCTTGGTTGACGTCCGGCGTCCGCAGATGGAACACCTCGCCCGGTGTGAAAGCGTGTTCGACTTCACCTGGCGTCAAATAAAAATATTGGCTCAGGTCATCCCGCCCGCGCCGCGTCCACTTGCTCATCACTCGCTCGTAGCGCAGCACGCCGCCCAGCAGGTTGCGCACCGGCCGCACGTAGGCATCGGCAAACGTCAACCAGTCCAAGACAAAAGCGGAAAACTCAGCCCGCGACAACAGCGGGTGCGGCACAAAGGCCCGCTCTAGCAACTGCCGCTTGTAGGTGATGGCGCTGGCATGGTGCGGGTTGACACGCAAACACTTGGCCAGGTACTCGCGCGGCACAGGCGGCTCGTACCACTTGCCCCACACACTGCACTCCCACACATCCATCAGCCAGCGCCCATCAAGTACCGACGTGGCATCGCCAAACGAAAATTCAGCGACCGAAAAAGCCTCATGACTCAACTTGCCCCCATCGGCTGGTGCGGCATCGCGCACATGGCCCTGCACCTTGGTGCGTACACGGTTTTTACGACTCATGATCAAAATACCTCAACAACGTTGGCTGTCGGGCCTGCGCCCGTCAGCGGTTCAAAACTCAGGGCGTTCATCAGCGCCCAGGCCAGGTCAGCGTGGCCGGTTTTTTTGCGCCGCCCGCTCACATAGGTCAATTGCCCGCCGCGCGTGCTGCCGTGCTTGATGGCCATAAAACTCTGCACCAAATCGGCCGCGCCAGCATCCCACTGCAAGCGCTCGCGCCGCATCACGTTTTGTGCCCCCATCACCAGCTGCGCCTTGACCTCGGGCGAGTAATGGATGGGCGTGGCCACCGGGAAAAATTTTTGAACAAGCTGGAACACACCTTGCCCCAGCCCCGTCACGTCGATGCCCATTTTCAGAACGTTGTAGCGCTCGGTAATCTGCTTGATAAACCGCGCTTGCGCCTCGTAGTCGTCACCATGCAGCCGGTGGTACTCCAGCACCCTGAACGCGCCGCCCGGCGCATCCGGCGGGGCCACCACCACCAGCCCGCAGGCATCGCCATCGGGGTTGCCGCCGCTCGGGTCGTAGCCCACCCACACCCCGCGATAGCCAAAAGGCCGGGGCGCAAAAGGTTGCCAGTCAGCAGCCCAGGCGTCCCAACTGTCCACCCCGCAGCCCTTCAGCCACTCGTAAGGAAAGACCGCCGTCTGGTCATCCACAAATTCGCACATGTACAAGTTGCGATAAGCCGCTGGTGCGTTTTCGCGCCGCAGTTGCTCCAGGTCGATCCGGTCAAAGCCCATCAACACAGCTTGCTCAGCCGACATCAGGTTGCGCCACACACCATCGCCACCACGGTGGCCTTTGATCAGGCGCTTTGAACTCAAATCGATAGCAACTTGTTCAGCCTTCGACCGTCCGGTGTTAAAGCGCTCGCCCGTCCACAAGTCATACGCATCGGCGGTGACCGTGCTAGGCGTTGAAAAATAAGTCTTGCGAAAGTGCTTGTGTGTGGCAATGGCACCGGCCGTGCTTTCCATCACCCCAAAATTCGGCACCCAATAAATTTCATCAAAGTAAAGGTTGCCCGCGTACCCCTGCGCCGTGGCCACGTTGCGGCCTAAGAAAAACTCACGCGCGCCGTTGCTGAACACAATCGGGTCGCCCTCTAAATCCATGTCCAGCACCTCGCGCACAAAGCCGCGTTGGTGGCTGCGAAACAGGTCCGCCTGCGCCCGGCTGGCCGACAAAAAAACTTGGCTGCGCGCTGTCGTCAGCAGGTCTATCAACGCCTCGCGCGCGAAGTACCACGTGGCACCAATCTGGCGGCTTTTTAAGATCAGCCGCACGCGCTCGCCAATGTGCTTTTGCCAAAGCTGCTGGTGGCTGTAAAGCAAATCGGTATAAGCCGCTTGCAGCTCCTGCACATGCTCAGGATCAAAGTGATTTTTGGGGGCCTTGGCCGTTGGCCGCTTGCGCCGCACCTTGCGCCCGTCCGGGTGTTCGTCCGACCCCAGCGCCGGCAGCCGGCCCACATGATCGGGCACCAGCGGCGATCCATCCGCGCCCAGCGGCCGCGCCACTGCACCATCAAACGCGGGCACCACAAAGCGCGCCATCTGCCGCGCCAGTAAATCAATTTCTTTCAGGTGCTGGCCTTCTTTGGCCGGCAAGCCAATCAGGTACGCCAGTCGCACCTCCAGGCTGCCCACCACCTTATCAACGGGCTTAGCCTTGCTCCACCCCTCGGCCTTGGCCCAGCCATGCAAGGTGGTGCGCTTGATGTCCAGCGCGCGCGCAATAGCGGCGATGCGAAAGCCGCCCCAAAACATGCTGCGCGCCTGCCGGCGCAAGTCTTGCACCTGCGGCGCTGGTGCCAGGCCAAAGCCATCCGGCCACCCGCCGGCGGGCACCGCATCACTTGCCAGCGCAACCACCTGCGCGGCAGAATCAGCACGCACCGGCAGCGCCTTGGGCACACCAGGTGGGCGCTTGGCAGGTGCACGGCCTGGGCGCTTGGTTGTCGCGCGCTTGC
The DNA here is from genome assembly GCF_047975795.1 of Ottowia sp. Taxonomy (GTDB): domain Bacteria; phylum Pseudomonadota; class Gammaproteobacteria; order Burkholderiales; family Burkholderiaceae_C; genus Ottowia. Next base: position 9,268 of record NZ_JBKEEE010000046.1, read on the forward strand.
GTGCGGCAGGGGTCTTGTTGCTGGGCATGCGCCGATTGGATAGCCTTGGCACGCCACGGCACACCCCCAAAAAAAGTAGCACCGCGCCCTACAAGCGCCCTGCATTGCGCGCGATGGGCGCAGCGGCAACCATTGCGGCATCGTCAACACACCGACCATGCCGATATGAAAAACACCAAAGCCAAGCGCTTCCGCGTTGCCACCAGCGGCCCCACCATCGACGGGCGCGAAATCAAAGCCGACTGGCTCACCCAGGCCGCCGACAACTACGACCCCGTAGGCATCTATGCCGCACGCATCAATGTCGAACACCTGCGCGGTGCAATGCATGAGTCAGAATTTGGCGCGCTGGGCGACGTCACCGCACTCAGCACCGAAAACCTGAAAGACGGGCGCGTCGCCCTGTATGCCGACCTGCTGCCCAACGAGCGCGCCATCGCCGCCAACCAAAAGGGCCAAAAGGTTTACAGCAGCATTGAAATCATCGAAAACTTCGCCGGCACCGGCCAGGCTTACATGGTCGGGCTGGCCCTTACCGACAGCCCCGCCAGCCTGGGCACCCAGCGCCTGGCCTTCAGTACCCAGCAAACCGCCGCCGCTGCCAGCGCCAGCGCCGAGCCTTTCAGCGTCATCGGCAAAAAATCCAGCGCACTGGCGTTCGCCATGGCCAACCCCATCGACTTTGATTTGTCAGACGACGACGCCGCCGCCGACAGCAAACTCAGCGAACTGTTTGCCACCCTGCGCGACAAGTTCACAGCCCGCTTCAAGGTCGCCGACAAAACCACCGCCGACCTGGCCGCCGAAGTCGCCGCCACGCTGGACGCCTTTGCCGACGCCACCGCCACGCAATTTGATCAGCAAGGCCAGGACTTTGCTGCCCTGCAAGCTGCGCACACGCAACTGCAAACCGACTTTGCCAACCTGAAAAAGCAGCTCGAAACAACGCCCGCCGCGCCCGCGCGCAAAGCATCCACGGGCGGCACCAGCGCCGAAGTAACCGACTGCTGACACCCAAACCGCCCTCGCCAAAAATCAACGCCAAAAGTCAACGCCAAACACACACAAACACACACAAGGACAACCGCCATGTACCCCGAAACCCGCCAAGCCCTGAACGGCTTTCTCACCCAGGTGGCCAAACTCAACGGCGTTACCTCCGTCGCCGAAACCTTCAACGTCGCGCCCAGCGTGCAACAAACGCTGGAAAACCGCATGCAAGAGTCCAGCGACTTTTTGAAAAAAATCAACGTCATCGGCGTGCGCGAGCAAGAGGGCGAGAAAATCGGCTTGGGGGTCACCGGCCCGGTCGCAAGCCGCACCGACACCACCAACGCCGAGCGCCAAACCCGCGACGTGTCCGACCTGAACAACCAGCGCTACCGCTGCGAGCAAACCAACTACGACACCCACCTGCGCTACGCCAAGATCGACGCCTGGGCCAAATTCCCGGACTTTCAAGTGCGCTTGCGCAATGCCATCGTTCAGCGGCAGGCGCTCGACCGCATCATGATCGGCTTTAACGGCACCAGCGTGGCCGCCGACACCAACTTGGTAACCAACCCGCTTTTGCAAGACGTCAACAAAGGCTGGCTGCACAACCTGCGCACCGACGCCCCGGCCCGCCACATGGCCGAAGTAGTCAGTGGCAGCGGCCAAATCACAGTCGGGGCCAGCGGCGACTACAAAAACCTCGACGCCCTAATCTACGACGCCAAGTACGCCCTCATCGACCCCTGGTACCGCGACGATCCAGGGCTTGTCGCCATCATGGGCAGCGACCTGCTGCACGACAAGTTTTTTGGCTTGATCGACATTGACCAGTCTCCCACCGAGAGCCTGGCTGCCAATGTCATCCTCAGCCAAAAGCGCGTCGGCGGCCTGGTGCCCGTCACCGTGCCCTACTTCCCGGCCAACGCTGTGCTGATCACGCGACTGGACAACCTGTCCATCTACTACCAGACCGGCGCGCGCCGCCGCCACCTGATCGACAACCCCAAGCGCGACCGCATCGAAAACTTTGAGTCCAGCAACGACGCCTACCCGGTCGAAGACTACGGCTGTGCAGCGCTGATCGAAAACATCACCGCCGCCTAAGCACCGCGCGGTGCAGGCCCGCCATCGACCGGGCCTGCACACCACGCAACCACAGGAGCCAGATCACCATGGGGCACGCACGTAACCACTTTCAGCGTGTCAGCGCTGCCAACCAAGGCAGCGCCGACCAACTCACCGGCCAGCAGCAAGCCCTGCAATGGCTGCACACCCAGCGCGCGTTGCTGTCGGCCTTGCAGTCGCGCCAGGCGCGTGAGGCGCACAAAGCCCAGGTGCTGCCCGAGATCACGCCCTATTTGCAAGGCGTGTTGCAAGCCGACGCCGGTGGCCAAGACACCATCGTCAGCTACTGCACCGTATGGGCGCTCGATGCCGGCGCGTGGGCGCTGGCGCTGGCGCTGGGCCAGTACGCCATCCGTCACGGCATCGACATGCCCGATGAATTTAAGCGCAACGCCGCCACCTTGATGGTTGACCTCATGGCCGACGCAGCCTTGAGCGGCCGCATGAGCGGCGCTGACATCAGCCACCACCTGGCCGAGGCGCTGCACGCCACCCAAGGATCCAACATGCCCGACCAGTCCCGCGCCAAAGCCCACAAAGCCATTGCCTACGGCCTGGCCGGCAAGACCACCTTGGCCGGCCAGCCCGGCGACTGGAAAAGTTTGAGCGCCGCCACGCTGGCACTGGCCTTGGGCCACCTGCAACAGGCCGAGCAACTCGACACCAATGCCGGCGTCAAAAAAGACATAGCCGCCGTGCAAAAGCTGCTGGACGCCGCCACCGCCACCGCAGCGCCAGTGGCTGCGGCAGCAGCCACACCAGGCAACAAGCCAGCCACCAAACCGGCCACCAAACCGGCCACCAAACGCAAACCAAAAACCTGACCCAACCGAGTGCCCCCCACCCGGCGGCGCGGGGGGTGCGCAGCCAGCGCAAAGCACCGGCCACGCGCACCCCTCCGCCCACCGCCGGCCCGCATAAAAAGCCCGCGCCATGACCGGATTCATCGCCCACATTCCCCCCGCCGATGTCCCGGCCGAGGTCATCGACAACGAGCCGTTTTTTCCGGCCATCGCCACCACCGACCTGCGTGCCATTGGCCGCTTTGACGGCGGCACCACGCCCGAGCAATTGCGCGCTGCCATCCTGGCCGCGCTCACCCACGTTAACGACCAACTGCGCGACTGGGCAGCGCAGCAACAAGGCGCGGGCCACACCACATTGGCCGACGTGCCAGCGCCGCAAATCGCAAGCCAATCCGTGCGCCTGCACGCCTACCGGCGCGCCATTGCCCATGCCGCCATGGGTCAACTTGAAGACACCCGCCGCGCCCAATCCACGCTGCCCGCCGGCATGGGCAAAGACGCACGCGTCCTTGAAAGCGTGGGCCTGCGCACCGCCGACCACTGGCGCGACATGCGCAACGCCATTGCCGACGTGATGCAGCGCATGCGCGAAACCGTGGAGCTGATATGACCACCACCCACCGCACCGTCCACGCCCACCAGCACGACACCCTGGATGCCATCGCCTGGCGCTACCTGGGCCGCACCGCCGGCGTGGTCGAAGCCACGCTAGAGGCCAACACCGGCCTGGCCCACGTGGCCGCCGACCTGCCCGAAGGCCACCCCATCACCCTGGTGGCACCACCCGCCGCCCCGCGCGCACTTATCCAGCTTTGGGATTAACCCACCATGACCCACTACCTGCCCACCATCGGCATCGTCCTGCTGACAGCCATCGCCGTAGCCCACCTGTTGCCCGTGCTGGGCATCCTGACCGTGCGCCTGCTGGCACGCAACACCGACGCCGCAGCCAAAGAGCTGGCCGCTTTGCCAGACGTGAGCGACCACGACAAGGCCGCTGCGCTGGCTTGCATCAAGCGCGCAAAAACGCAAGAGGACAAAACGCTGTGGGCCGACGCATTGGCCCCGGTGGTGTGCGCCTATGCGCTGCCGTTTACCCCGCGCGGTGCCGACAAGCTGCCCGCATGGGCCAGCCGCTGGGACAACAACGTATCCCTCAATGGCGATGGGCACGGTGTGCTGCGCGACGGGCAATGGATCGACCGTAAAGACATTGGCGCTGATGGCCTGTTGCCCGGTGAGGTGTGGGTCAGCTACAGCGATCCAGCCTATGGGGGCGGTAGCTACTACGCCAAAGGCCACCATCCGCGCAGCCTGTGGGCGCGGTGGGTGTGGGTGGGTTGGCGCAACCGTGCCAGCGCCCTGAGTGTGAGCCTGGGCACCGACGTGGCCGCGCGGCCCATGGTGATCAGTGGCGCTGCTGATGTTGGTCGCAGCAAGCCGGGGCACATGCTGCTTAAGTGCGGCGACGTGTACCACCTTAAGACCTTTGCCAACGTAGGCCCGCTGTGCGTGATCCGCAGCGTGGGGGCCAAGCTTGAATATGCGCTGTACCGCGACCCTGATGAGTCGGGCAGCTTTGGCAGGGTGCCTTACGTGGTGATAGGCATCAGCTTCAAAATTGGCGCTTGGTTTAAGGCGTGGCGGGGGCAAGCATGATCGCCAACGTATCCGAGAGCATCAACCTCATGCTGATGACCGCAGCCGGGTTGGGCGCATTCGTTGGCGCGGCCATCGGCACCATCCTGATTGGGGGTAGGCCAAGGCCCGTACCAGCACCGCACTGCCCGAAGTGCTGCCCAAAGCGCGCGCGTAAATGCTGCCCAACGTGCGGCAATAGGGGGGCATCATGAACCGGATAGATGCATTTTTTTCCAAGGCTGGCATGCCCATGACGGCAGCGTCGGGCGCAGCCACGGCGGTTATCGGCATGGTCGAGCACATAGACCTGGCCATGATCGTTGGCATTGTCGTGCCCCTGGTGGTCGGCGCGGCTACGGTGTATTACAAAGGCAAGGCCAGCCGTTTACGCGAACGCGATATTGCACGCCTGCAAGCCGAGAGTGATTTGTTTGCAGAGTTACAGCACGCCGAAAACCGCCGCCGCGAAGCCGAGCATGAGATGCGGCTCAAGATGATGCAGGCCGGTGTGCCCGTCGTTGACGGGCACACGCAGTACCCCGAATACTCGGTGATCGGCCACCCCACACCACTGACTGAGTACGACACCGATGGCGTGCCGTTGGAGCGATCCAAGTGACGCCACAACTACGCGCCCAACTCATCAAGGCCGGTGCCGCTGGTGCATCAGCGCTTGCCATTGCGGGCATCTTGATGGTGCACCACGAGGGGCGGCGCTACGTACCTTACCTGGATCCAGCAGGTGTGCTGACCGTGTGCGCCGGGGTCACCGGCCCCGATGTGATCAGGGGTAAGCGATACACCCCCGCCGAGTGCGAGGCACTGGAAAGCAAGCACCTGCGCGTCGCCAAAGGCGCGGTGCAGCGACAGATCAACACCTATGCGCAACTCAACCGCTGGCAGCAGGCCGCGCTGATTGATTTTGCGTACAACTTGGGCGAGGGAAAGTTGGCCGGGGCGACGATGCGCAAACGCTTTAATGCGGGCGACGTTGTAGGAGGGTGCAACGAACTGGTGCGGTGGGTTAAAGCTCGCGTGGGCGGCGAGCTTGTGACGCTGCGCGGGTTGGTGACCCGGCGCGACAACGAACTCGATTTGTGCCTGCACTGGACAGACTGATGACCGTCGCTGTGCTAATCATCAAACGCGCCTGGCCCTACCTGGCTGGCGCTGCCTTGCTGGCCGCCGCGTGGTGGTGGTACGCCAGCCAAATCAACGCAGCACGCGCACAAGGCGATGCCAATGGCCGCGCCGCTGTACAGCAACTGTGGGACGCTGAGCGCGTCGCCCTTGCCGCAGCTGCTGCCCAAGCCAATGCCGACAACCAAGCCCAAAAGGACGCCCAAAATGACGCACTCAACACCGCCCGCAACCAACGCGCACAAGCTGCCCAGCGCGACACGGCTGCACTGGCTGACCCTGCCGCTGCTGCTGAGCGTGACCGCTTGCGCCGCGCCCTCGACACCGCCCTTAACACCATCCGCAGTTGTGGCGTGTCCACCGCCGCCGCCGATGCCAGCAGCGCAAGAGCCGCAGCCATCGCAACCGTACTTGCAGACATGGAGCAAGCGGGTGCAGGCATGGCGCGCGCAGCTTCAGGGCACGCCGCCGACTCAGTGATGTATCAACAAGCTTGGCCCCAATAAGGCGCGCGCCATATGCTCAAACTCAACAGCCTGCGCGCCACCATCCTGGCCGCCGTGCAGCGCACCAAACAAGACAACCCGGCCGAGGTGGTGGTGCTGACCGATGGCGGGCGCATCATCAGCACCGGCACGGACAGCCTCAGCTTTGAAATGCAGTACACCGCCCTGGTGTGGGTGCTGGGCCTGGCCGAACATCCCGACGTGGTGCTGCTGCCCGTGCTGGCCTGGCACAAGTTGCAACAGCAAGAGCTGTACGCCGACCCCGCAAAAACAGACCGCGCATTTGAATTCAACGTCCAATTGCTGGACGATCCAGGCGTGATCGACCTGCATCTGCGCTTGTCGATGACAGAACGTGTCATCGTGCAATACGACGCGGCGGGCCACGTCACCGCCACCCACCACGCCCCCGAACCAGGCCCGCTGGGCTTTGCCGACAAACCCGAGCGCTGGCAGATCGACCTGCAACACCCCGGCGGCGAGCGCGAAACCATCGCCACCTTCGACGGCCCCGCACTGCCGCGCGCCCAAAGTCATCTGGCCGCCATGGGTATCGACGTGCGCCGGGCATGAGCCAGACCGCCACCGATTTGCAAGCCCTGGCCAGTTGGCTGCAACCCCTCATTGCCGCGCTGGACGCCCCCGCGCGCCGCAGCCTGGCCGTCAAGATAGCGCGCGAGCTGCGCCGCCAAAACCAAGCCAGCATGCGCGCGCAAACCGCGCCTGATGGCACGCCGTGGCAAGCGCGCAAAGCGCGCATCATCGCCGCCAACGGTGTGCGCGCCGGTCTGTCCAAAGCCCGCCAGCGCCAAGGCCCCATGATGGCCAAGCTGCGCCAGACGCGCTATTTGCCCATCAAGGCCACGCCAGACGACGCCAGCATCACCTTTGCTGGCCGCGTGTTGCGCATCGCCCGTGTGCATCAATTTGGCTTGCCCGACCGCGTAAGCCCCGGCGGCCCAGAACACACCTATGCCGAGCGCCCGTTGCTGGGCCTGAGCGACAACGCCCAAGACACCATCAAGGCCCTGGTGCTGGATCACCTCACACCCCAAAAAATGTAGCGCCCGCCGCTACAAGCACCATTGCTGGTGCCAACGCGCACGCACCGGCACCATCGCTGGCACATGCTGCCCGACACTTACAACCCCGAAGCCGACCCGCAAGACGCCGCCCGCGTGGCCGGCATGATGCTGCGCACCGGCACCGTGGCCGAGGTTGACGTGGCCAAGGCCATGCTGCGCTTTGCCACCGGCGACATCACCACCGACTGGCTCCCCTGGCTGGAGCGCCGCGCCGGCGGCACCAACGGCGGGCGCACCTGGTGGCCCCCCGTGGTGGGCGAGCAAGGCATCTTGCTGGCCCCCGGTGGCGACCTGGCCCGCGCCGTGGTGCTGCCCGGCATGTTTTCTACCGCCATGCCCGCTGGCGAGCGCACCGCCGCCGTGGCCCGCGACGACTTCAACGCCGCCGATTTTTGGCAGTGGGAAAACGGCACCCTCAGCGCCGAATGCACCAGCAAAATCGAATTCGGGGTGGGCGATGCCACGCTCACCATCACCCCTGAGCAAATAGCCCTCAGCGCCGGTGGGGCCACCCTCACCCTGGCGGGCGGCATCGTCACCGCCAGCGCCGACGTGGTGGCCGGCGGCGTCAGCCTGGTCAGCCATATCCATACTGGCGTGATCAGCGGCCCAATGGTTTCAGGGCCGCCCGTGGGCGGTGGTGGTGGTGGCGGCGGTAGTGGAAGCGGTAGCGGTGACGCACCAGGGTGGCTGGGCGGCACCTTGCCTGATGCCACACCAGCCGAGGCGCAAGTGCGCTACCTCGCCAGCTATTCCCGGCTGACTTATCGCGGCCAGCCATCGAGCTGGGGCATCGTTGGCGCGGGTTACCACTACAACATCCTGGCCGAGCTGCCAGAGGACACCAACCAAATCAACGAGGCGTTGTACTACCAGCGCGTGCGCCCCAGCGTGTGGCGGCGCGTTGAGCAAAATGGCACCACCCATCTGGCGTGGGACGCCTTTGTCGCTACAGCGCACGATCCGGCCGCTGGCACTTGGGCTGACGACGTGCTGGACACCGCGCGCGACCACATTGGCCTGTACAACGGCAGCATCCCCGCAGGCATCAGCAGTGACCAGCCGCCACCGCCTTACGAGACGTTTAAATCGTCGCGCACCGGCTTGATTTACGCAGCCATCATGACCTGGACAAAGCAAGACAGGCCAAACGGCACGCTGCCCATCCCTTGGCAAATCAACCCCCGCGTTTGCTGGCTGATCACCGACGCCGAATGGGCCGCCCAAGGCACGCCCAAAGAGGGGGGCGACTGATGCCCGGCATGCACCACGCCAGCGGCCGCGCCCTGGGCGGCTTGGCCCACTTGCGCCAGTCGGTGCAAGACATACTTACTACACCCATTGGCAGCCGGGTCATGCGCCGCGACTACGGCAGTCTGGTGCCAGCGTTGCTGGATCACCCCCTTAACGCGGCCGTTGCCAGCCGCATCAGCGCCGCTGCCGTGGCGGCCATCACCCGCTGGGAGCCGCGCCTGCTGGTGCAGAGTGCGCAACTCACACCGCGCACCGATGCTGACAGCGGCGCTGTCCAGCCAGGCCGCGCCAGCATACTTATCGAGGCCAGCGTGCGCGAGGTGGGCACCCGCACCCAGGCCCTGCACATCGAGGTAGCCCTGTGACCATAGACCTCAGCACGCTGCCCGCCCCATCGGTGGTCGAAGCCCTCGACCACGAGCGCATCTTTGCCGCCCACAAAGCCGACCTGCTGGCCCGCTACCCCGAAGCAGCAGCCGTGATCGAATTGGAAAGCGAGCCGCTCACCAAGCTGATGCAGGCCCACGCATACCGCGAGCTGCTGTACCGTCAGCGCGTCAACGAGGCCGCCCGCGCCTGGCTGCTGGCCTTTGCCACCGGGGCCGACCTGGATCACAAAGCCGCGTTTTATGCCGTGCAACGGCAAGCCGGCGAAACCGATGACCGCCTGCGCGCCCGCATCCAGCTGCGCGTGCGCGCGCTGGCCGGCAACGGCACCCGACAAGCCTACGAATACACCGCCCTTACTGCCAGCACCCAGGTGCGCGCCGCCCGCGCCACCCAGCCCACCCCC
>NZ_JBKEEE010000048.1:0-47272 GCF_047975795.1 Ottowia sp.
ACGCTTGCGCGTGCGTTTGGCTGCAAGCTCGAATCCAGTGGTGGCAAGGCTTGTCTGTTGCATCGCTCCACTGTCTCAGATCAGGCCGTCATGGGGCTGACTTTTGCAGACCTTCCCTAAGTGCTTGATCCACTTGGGCTTTTCTGTTTTTTTGTTTGGTCGGGGTGAGAGGATTCGAACCTCCGGCCTCTACGTCCCGAACGTAGCGCTCTACCAGGCTAAGCTACACCCCGATAAGTGGCGTGGTGCGTAGCAAAAAACTACGAGCGCCGCTCTAAAAGTTGAGCCGCCAATTCTAGCAAACTGTCGGTGTATGGATTGCTCGGCAATTGGCGTGCAGCGTCTATGGCGCGCTGGGCTTGGGCGGCTGCGGCGGTGCGTGCGCCTTCCAGTGCACCGCTGGTGCGCACGATGTTCGCAATGGCTGGTAAATCGTCAGTGTTACCGGTTTCTATGGCTTGCCGGATCATGGTGGCGTCGCTTGGTTGTGCAGCCTGCATGGCCAAAATGAGCGGCAGTGTGGCTTTGCCTTCGCGCAGGTCGTCGCCCAGGTTTTTACCCATTTCTGCCACGTTGCCGTCATAGTCCAGCACGTCGTCGATAACCTGGAATGCGGTGCCCAGCGATTGGCCATATTCAGCACACGCGGCTTCCAGTCCAGACGGTGCGTCTGCCAAGACCGCAGCCAGGCGGCTGCTGGCTTCAAACAGCTTGGCGGTTTTGGAGCGGATAACGCGCAGGTAAGCGGCCTCATCCAGCGAGGCATCGTGCATGTTCATCAATTGAAGCACTTCACCTTCAGCGATAACGTTGGTGGCATCGGCCAGAATTTGCATGACACGCATGCTTTCAGCTTCCACCATCATCTGAAAAGCGCGTGAATACAGAAAATCGCCCACCAGTACGCTGGCTGGGTTGCCAAAGATCTCGTTGGCGGTGGAGCGGCCACGGCGCAAGGTCGATTCATCCACTACGTCGTCATGCAGCAGCGTGGCGGTGTGAATGAATTCCACCACGGCGGCCAGGTTGAAACGATGCGGGCTGGGGCAGTTCAGAGCGCCACACGTTAACAGCAGCAAAGCGGGGCGCAGTCGTTTGCCACCTGCGGAGATGATGTAGCGGGCCACTTCGCCCACCAAGGGCACACCAGAATCTAGTCGCTGGGCGATGGTGATGTCCACCTGCTGCATATCGGCAGCGACAAGCGTTAGCGCACGGCTGGTGGGTGTGTGAGGGGCTGACAAGACAAACGATCCAGTACTCGGCAAAGTGGCGCAGAAGATGCCTGCACGCTTGGCGCAGAGTTGGGCTGATTATAGATTCGCTCTGTGGCTGAATTCGGCTGTATGCAGCATCGTTTGCCAGTGATCTCTGAGACTGATAAAATGCGCAGTTCCCTGGAAATCCGTTCAGGGGAAAACTTTCAAAGAGGTTTCTTTACATGTACGCGGTCATAAAAACCGGTGGCAAGCAGTATCGCGTTGCCGCTGGCGAGAAGATCAAGATAGAACAGATTGCTGCGGACGTGGGTCAGGAGATCACCATCGACCAGGTGCTGGCTGTCGGTAACGGCGGCGAGTTACAGGTTGGTGCTCCTCTGGTCGCTGGTGCCACTGTGGTGGCCAAGGTGCTCAGCCACGGCAAGCACGACAAGGTGCGCATTTTCAAGATGCGCCGTCGCAAGCACTATCAGAAGCGCCAAGGCCATCGCCAAGGCTATACCGAGCTTGAAATTGGTGCCATCAACGGCGGCAAATAAAGCACAAGGAGTTCAATCACCATGGCACAGAAAAAAGGCGGCGGTTCCACGCGAAATGGCCGCGATTCCAAACCCAAGATGCTGGGCGTGAAAGTATTTGGCGGTCAAACCGTCAGTGCAGGCTCCATCATCGTGCGTCAGCGCGGCACACGCTTTCATGCAGGCACCAACGTAGGTGTGGGCAAAGACCATACGCTGTTCGCGTTGGTGGACGGGCAAGTGTCGTTTGCCACCAAAGGTGCGCTGAACAAGAAAACGGTGGAGATTAGTCCGCTGGCAGCCTGATCGGACGCAAGTCACAACCGTTTTGCAAGAAGCCTCGCCTGTGCGGGGCTTTGCTGTTTTGGTGGCTTGTGCGCGTTCGACGCTGATCCCGTGGCTTTAGAGCGTGTTCAAAGTATTCTCGCGACCATGTGGGCGCGTCTTCGGGCGGTCTGCTGCGTTGCAAATCCTTGCTGATACCCGCCTGGTATCGCTGCGATTTGCGCCTTGCATCCCGTCCCATCCCGATCCGCATTCCACACCTCTTTCGCAAAGACTTTGAACAACGTTCTTACACTCTGAGGTGATCATGAAGTTCGTTGACGAAGCTTATATCGACATCGCTGCGGGCGACGGCGGCAACGGTTGCGTGTCGTTTCGGCACGAAAAATACAAGGAGTTTGGTGGTCCCAACGGTGGTGACGGTGGCCGCGGAGGGCATGTGTATGCTGTGGCTGATACCAACCTCAACACGCTGGTCGACTTTCGCTACGCACGCAGGCACGAGGCCAAACGCGGCCAGCATGGCATGGGTTCGGACATGTTTGGTGCGGCGGGCGATGACGTTACGCTCAAGATGCCGGTGGGTACCCTGATCAGCGATGCTGAAACAGGCGAGGTGCTGTACGAGCTGCTGACGCCGGGCGAAACCCTCATGATCGCCAAAGGCGGCGATGGCGGCTTTGGCAACATGCGCTTCAAAAGTGCCATCAACCGCGCGCCCCGGCAAAAAACCCCGGGCTGGCCGGGTGAGCGCAAAAGCCTGAAGCTGGAGCTGAAAGTGCTGGCCGATGTGGGTCTGTTGGGCATGCCTAATGCAGGCAAATCAACCTTTATTGCGGCTGTCAGCAATGCGCGGCCAAAAATAGCCGATTACCCCTTTACCACCTTGCACCCCAACCTGGGCGTGGTGCGGGTGGGGCCAGCGCAGAGCTTTGTGGTGGCCGACATTCCCGGTCTGATTGAAGGGGCCAGCGAAGGCGCGGGCCTGGGCCACCAGTTTTTGCGCCATTTGCAGCGCACCCGCTTGTTGCTGCACATCGTGGATATGGCACCGTTTGACGATGCGGTTGACCCGGTGCAGCAGGCCAAGGCCATTGTGGCCGAGCTGAAAAAATATGACAAAACCCTGTACGACAAACCGCGCTGGCTGGTGCTGAACAAGGTGGACATGCTGTCCGCCGAGGAGCGCGAGGCGCGGGTCAAAAACTTCATCAAACGCTTGCGCTGGAAGGGGCCAGTGTTCGAGATATCAGCGTTGACCCGCGAAGGCTGCGAGCCGCTGGTGCGTGCCATCTACGGCCAGGTTCAGGCCGAGCAACAGGCCGATGCGCCCGAATCAGTTCCTGATCCACGCTTTGCTTCTGACTAACTTAAAGCTACAAATAATATAGCTGCTTGCGCAGACTGAATAAGCGCTAAACCCCTACATCATATGGAACAAAACATCTCCAGCGTGTTGCGCCAGGCGCGCCGCATCGTCATCAAGGTTGGCTCCAGCCTGGTCACCAACGAAGGGCGCGGGCTGGACGCAGCGGCCATTGGCGAGTGGTGCAGGCAAATGGCGGTGCTGGCGCAGGGCGATGGCGCGCTGGGGCTGGTGGGGCGGCGCGAAGTCGTCATGGTGTCCAGTGGCGCGATTGCCGAAGGCATGAAGCGGCTGGGCTGGGCCAAGCGCCCGCGTGAGGTCAATGAGCTGCAAGCCGCCGCTGCCGTGGGGCAAATGGGTTTGGCGCAGATGTACGAAACCAAGCTGCGCGAGCACGGCCTGCGCAGCGCCCAGGTGCTGCTCACGCACGCTGATTTGGCTGACCGTGAGCGCTATCTCAACGCCCGTTCCACGCTGATGACGCTGCTGCACTATCAGGTGCTGCCGGTCATCAACGAAAACGACACGGTGGTCACCGACGAAATCAAGGTGGGCGATAACGATACGCTAGGCGCGCTGGTGGCCAATTTGATTGAGGCCGACTTGTTGATCATTCTGACCGACCAAAAAGGCTTGTACACAGCCGATCCGCGCAGCAACCCGGCGGCTGAATTTGTGCACGAGGCCCGCGCGGGCGATGTGGCGCTGGAGCGCATGGCCGGTGGTGCAGGCTCAGCCATTGGCAAGGGTGGCATGCTGACCAAGATTTTGGCCGCCAAGCGGGCGGCTGGCTCGGGGGCGTCCACGGTGATCGCCTGGGGACGTGAACACGATACACTGCTGCGCCTGGCTGCAGGCGAGCGCATCGGCACCCTGCTGGTGGCACCGACGCAAAAAACCCAGGCGCGCAAGCAATGGATGGTCGATCACCTGCAATTGCGCGGCGCGCTGGTGGTGGATACTGGTGCAGCCACCAAGCTGCGGCACGAGGGCAAAAGCCTGCTGCCCATTGGCATGACGCAGGTTGAAGGTGTGTTTTCTCGCGGCGACGTGGTGGCCATCCGCGATCAGACTGGTGCTGACGTGGGGCGCGGCTTGGCCAATTACTCCAGCGCCGAGGCACGCCTGTTGTGCCGCAAGCCGTCCAGCGAAATGGGGGCGCTGCTCGGCTACAGCGCCGAGCCGGAGATGATTCATCGCGACAATCTGGTGCTGGCGCGCTAAAAGCGCCATCGCTCAACGAGCTGGATTGCCAGTGATGTCAGGCGGCACGCTCAACGGCCACTTCCCAAAGCGCCTTGGGTTTCATGTATTTGCGACTGACGAAGTGCTCAAGCGACAGTTGCCTCCACCCATTGGCGAAGAGTTCTGCGACAGACGCTTCATCAAAGAACCGCTTGGCTTGCCCGTTGACCATGAAGAAGTTGGGTTCGATCTCAGGGTGCCCGCTCGCACCGAAGTTGTGATCTTCGGTAGAGTTCAAGCGACAGAGCAGCAGACCTCCGGGTCGCAGTGTCTCTCGAATTCTTTGGACGATTGAAACCGTTTCTTGCCAAGAGAAGTAATGCAGCGACAGACTTGCAATGACTGCTCCACTGCCTTGGGATGATGTGGGAGAGGGGCTTGAACGTCGCGGCATTCGATCATGGCGGCTGGCACGCGAGCTTTGGCCAAGGCAACAGCGGTGCAAGAAAGATCGAAGGCTACAACCCGAAGACCGGCCTTGGTGAGGGTGGCCGTGTCGTCGCCATGACCGCACCCAATCTCAAGCACAGGGGCGTCAGTGGCGCACTCAGAAATCAACGGTAACCAGCGAGTAAGCCAAGGGTCGTGAAGCATCGTGTGAAAACGCTTAATGCGAAAGTGAGAGGCTGCCGGGACAAAGTGCAGGAAACCACGCGCGCAGCTTATGGTGATGTGAAAGAGAACGTGCGACAAGCTGCTGGGTTGAATGTCGCGCAGGTCAGTAATAGATGGAGCGGTTGCCCGTGCGCAGCTCGCGCACCATGTCCTGTGCGGTGCGTCGCAGCGTGGTGCCCACGCACAGTCCGTCGCGCGCCAGCCGCAAAGGGTGTGCCACCACCACGCCCGACTGCCCACGCATGGGTTTCCAGTCTTCGTCTTCCGAAGGGTTCCACGGGTTGCCGGGCGTTTGGCGCGCATACACGCGATATTCGCCCGTAGCACAGCGGATGCCTTCGTACGACGCATTGATGGCCGACGGGCCGCGCGCGACCACCACGTAACGTACCACCCCCGTTTGCTGGTTCAATACCAGGGTATCGGGATCCAGCCCCATCTTCACGTTTGATCTGACCGGCATTTCAATGTCGATCAGGCCGCTGGTGCTGTAGGCAGGCGGTGGGGGCACCGGGTCTTCACGCCAGTTGGGATCAACCTCGCCCAACAGCGGTTGCGCCCAGGCCGTTATGGCGCAGGCGCACAGGGTCGTCATCAGCGCCAATGAGCGCGTCAGCAGCGGCCACCACGGCATACGTTTCATGCGTCCTCGTGTGGCGCTAGCGGCCCAGACGCAGGCGTGCCGCTGCTGTGGCCCACCGAGACATCGTTGGCGACCCACGCATCGTGCGAATGCGCTTGCCGACCCTGGGGACGTCGCTCGTCTTGCTCTTGTGTTTGAATCGGCGGCGGCCCGTGGCGATCACGCGGCCGTACGCCACCGCGCAGGTAGCGGTTGCGGTGTTCTTGCCGTGGCAGGTGGCGCGCCAATTCGGTCAGCGCCATTTCGTACACACCGCGTTTGAATTCAACCACCACATCCAGCGGTACCCAATAATCGTTCCAGCGCCAGGCGTCGAACTCCGGATGGCTGGTGGCGCGCAGATTCAACTGCCAGTCGTAGGCCATCAGTTGAAGCAGATACCAGATCTGCTTTTGGCCTTTGTAATGGCCGCGCGCGTCGCGGCGGATGAACCGGTCTGGCACCTCGTAGCGCAACCAGTCACGGGTTCGGGCCACGATGCGCACATGCTCGGGCTGAAGGCCCACTTCTTCGTGCAGCTCACGGAACATGGCCTGCTCGGGCGATTCGCCCCGGTCAATGCCGCCCTGTGGGAACTGCCAAGAATGGCTGCGTATGCGCTTGCCCCAAAATACCTGATTTTTCTGGTTGAGCAAGATGATGCCGACGTTCGGGCGAAAGCCTTCCCGGTCAAGCATAATCAAACCCCAATTTTCAAAAAGTTGCAGCCATTATGCACGCCCGTCTGGGTGCAGCAAGTGGGCACAAACCCCCGCGCGGCTTTTAACCCAGTCGGCCGCCAGCGCAGTCGCCACGCCATGAAAGCTTCCCAGTTTCTGATTTCCACCCTCAAAGAGGCTCCGGCGGATGCCGAAGTGATGAGCCACCGGCTGATGATGCGCGCGGGCCTGGTCAAGCGCCTGTCGGCGGGTATTTACACCTACATGCCCATGGGCTTGCGCGTGATCCGCAAGGTGGAAGCCATCGTGCGCGAGGAGATGAACCGCGCTGGTGCCGTGGAATGCGCCATGCCGGTCGTACAGCCCGCCGAGCTGTGGCAGGAAACTGGTCGCTTTGAAAAAATGGGGCCTGAGCTGCTGCGCCTGAAAGACCGGCACGAGCGCGACTTTGTGGTGCAACCTACCAGCGAAGAGGTGGTGACCGACATCGCCCGGCAAGAGTTCAAAAGCTACAAGCAACTGCCACGCAACCTGTACCAGATTCAGACCAAGTTCCGCGACGAACGCCGCCCGCGCTTTGGCCTGATGCGCGGGCGCGAGTTCACCATGAAAGATGCCTACAGCTTTGACCGCGACGAAGCGGGTGCCCAAAAAAGCTACCAGGTCATGGCCGATGCCTACCGCGCCATTTTTGACCGCTTTGGCTTGACGTACCGCGCTGTGGCGGCCGATTCTGGGGCGATTGGTGGCGATTTGAGCGAGGAGTTTCAGGTCATCGCTGCCACGGGCGAAGACGCCATCGTCTACAGCACTGGCAGCGATTACGCCGCCAACATGGAAAAGGCCGAGGCGCTGGCACCGCAAGGCCCGCGTCAGGCACCAACGCTGCCGATGACCAAAACCCCCACACCGGGCAAAAGCACCTGCGCCGACGTGGCCGAATTGCTGGGCTTGCCACTGACACAAACTGTCAAGTCCCTGGTGCTGGCCACCGACACGCTGAACGCGCAGGACGAAATTGCCAAGACGCAAATCTGGCTGCTGCTGCTGCGTGGCGACCATGACCTGAACGAGGTCAAGGCCAGCAAGGTGCCGGGGCTGGATGTGGGTTTTCGCTTTGCCAGCGTGCCCGAAATCATTGAGCACTTCGGCACCAAACCCGGCTATCTGGGGCCGATCGGGCTGCAAAAGCCAGTCAAGATCGTCGCCGACCGTGAAGTGGCTGTGATGGCCGACTGGGTGTGCGGTGCCAATGACGAGGGCTTTCACATTACCGGCGTCAACTGGGGGCGCGATTTGCCCGAGCCGGATGCGGTGGCCGACGTGCGCAACGTGGTCGCCGGCGATGCGGCACCCGACGGCAAAGGCCAGATCGCCATCGAGCGCGGCATCGAGATTGGCCACATCTTCTACCTGGGCACCAAATACAGCGTGGCGATGAACGCCACCTTTTTGGACGAAGACGGCAAACCCAAACCTTTTCAGATGGGTTGCTACGGCATCGGCATCACGCGCCTGCCCGCTGCTGCCATCGAGCAAAACCACGACGAACGCGGCATCATCTGGCCTGACGCCATTGCCCCTTTTACGGCGGTGATCTGCCCGGTGGGCATGGACCGCAGCGAAGCCGTCAAAACCACCGCCGAGGCGCTGTATGCCGATCTGCTGGCCGCTGGTGTCGACGTGATTTTGGATGACCGCGGCGAGCGCCCCGGTGCCATGTTTGCCGACTGGGAACTGATTGGTGTGCCGCACCGCATCACCATCGGCGACAAGAGCCTGAAAGAAGGTCAGGTGGAATACCAGCACCGCCGCGACAGTGTGGCGACCAAAGTACCAGTGGCTGACGCGGCTGGTTTTGTGAAGGCGCGCCTGAAGCCATAACGGGTGGGCCGAAAACCGTTGCCAAAGAAAAGACCGTTGCAAAAATCATTGCGGCAACTGTTGTCTAAGGGGGTTTGATAGTTTTGGACAGAAGAACAGCCATATTGCGCTTGTCGACATTGCCTGGAATGTTGCTTTTTTCAGGGCAATCGCAGGCAGGCAGGCAGTTGGAAGAGCCATTGGTTGATTCTGTGCGCACGGCCTTGTCGTCGGCCATTGCCAACAGTGCGCCGCCAGTGCCGGTGTTTGCCAGCACCGAGGCGCGACTGGCTTACCTGCGTTGGTTGTCGGCCATGAGCGATCGCCTGTATCCGCGCAAGAAAAACTTTACCGACCGCACCGATTTTCTGCAAACCGTCTGGTACGAAAGCAAGCGCGCCGGGCTGAACACCTCGTTGGTACTGGGTTTGATTCAAGTGGAAAGCGCGTTCCGCAAATTTGCCGTTTCGCGCGTGGGCGCACGCGGCTACATGCAGGTCATGCCGTTTTGGACCCGCGTGATTGGCGACGGCGATCCCGGCAAACTGTTCCATATGCAAACCAACCTGCGCTTTGGCTGCGTGATCCTGCGCCACTACCTCGATCGCGAGCGTGGTGATGAATACATGGCCTTAGGCCGCTACAACGGCTCGCGCGGCAAGCCGCAATACCCCAATGCGGTGTTCGGTGCGCAAAAAAAATGGCTGTACACGCCTTGAGTGCCGGGGTGATGATCAGAGGTTAAACCCAGATCCAGCAGTTGACCGCTTGTGCTCTTCTTGAAAGCCGCATGAATACACCACTTTCTGCCCTTTCCCCAAGCTTACCCTGGAGGTCAAGGCGCTACGCACCCATTGGCACTGCGCTCGCCGCGCCATGCGGCGTTGCTCGTCCTTGCGGGCAGCAAGCCCGCAGCGTCCTCGCGTCTTGCCTGGCACGCCGATCACAGCACCATCGGATGCGTCCAACTGCCGGATCTAGGTTGAAAGCAGGTGCTACCGCTTGACCTTGTTCAAGGTTGGGGTTTGTCGGGCGCGGTACGCTTGTTGCAAATAGTTCCTATTTTTTGTTGCGGCTTGATCGATGCTAAAGCGTATGCGTATGCGTATGCGTATGCGTATGCCTATGCATCGTGCGATGTCGCACCACAGCCCTTTTTCAGCCAGCCCGCGTCCTTGGGGTGCCAGCCAGCCACCAACCGCATGCCCTCCCAACGTCCTTGGGCATGTTTGTTTTGGGAGCGCGCTAAAAATGTCCAGCCTGTCGGATTTTTGTTCTTGTGTGATGGCTTGCAAGCGTGGCCATTTGTCATTGGGTTTAAATCTGCCATTGGGTTTAAGTTTGGGCTATACGCCTTCGTCCTTGGCGCTGGCCGCCGCCGCCGTGATTCTGGGCCAGGCCGCAGCGGCCCAGCCAGTGGCACCGACAGCCGTCGCCAGTGAAGCGACGGCACCATCGCCAGCCGATGCGGCTACCCTGGCCGAGGTGTCGGTCACGGCCAAGGGACATGCCGCGGCCACGGTGGATACACCCGCTTCGGTGGAGGTCATCACCGCCGATGACATCGTTGAAAAAGGCACCACCAGCTTAGGGCAGGCGTTGGTGGGCGAGCCGGGCCTGTCTGCCACCAGCGACGGCGCGCCCAACATGAACCCGGTGGTGCGCGGGCTGAAAAAAGAATCGCTGGTGCTGATGGTCGATGGCATGCGGGTCAACTCGGCCCAGCCCTATGGCGCGGTCAGCTCGTTTGTCTCGCTGGGGCTGGCCGATCGGGTGGAGGTGCTCAAAGGCCCGGCGTCGGTGCTGTATGGCACAGGTGCGTTGGGCGGGGCGGTGAACGTGTTGCTGCCGCAGGCGCGCTTTGATGCGGGCGTGTCGGGCCGCCTAGGGCTGCGCGCGGCCAGTGGCGACCGCAGCGTGGGTGCCACTGGCTTGGTCAACTGGAGCGGGGGCGACCACGCCTTCATGCTGGGCGCAGCGGGCGCGCATTACAACGATTACCGCGCAGGCGGCGACCGGGTGGACCGCACCAGTTACGAAGCCGACGCGGTGATCGGCCAGTACCGCTATCGCATCGACAGCGCGCAGCAAATCCGCCTGTCGTTCCAGCGCGATAACCTGCACGATGCGTGGTATCCCGGCTCTACCCAGCCGAACGCCAATCCCATGGTCGGCTCCACCACCGTCCATTCGCCCCGGCAGTCGCGCCAGTTGGCAGAAATTGGCTACAGCCACAAGGGCCGCGGCCCGGTGGATTTTGATGTGCGGCTGTACCACCAAAGCATCGACCGCAAGATCAGTGCCTGGGCCAATGGGCCGATGCAGCGGGATATGACCAAGACCGACGTGTCGTTCGACACCACTGGCCTGGACGCGCGCGCCGACTGGGCGCTGAACGAGCAGCACTTGCTCAGCTTTGGTTTCAATGGCTGGCGCATGAAGGCATCGCCCGATCGCCACATGTTCAACAGCGGCGCGTATGTGCAAAACAACCCGTTTGATGACGGGCGCGTGCAGGCGCTGGGCGTGTACGTGCAGGACGACATGCGCTTTGGCAGGCTGGGTGTGGTGGCCGGGCTGCGCTACGACCGCGTGCACGGCAATGCCGATTCGGTGGCCAATGGTGCGGTCACCACGGGTTTGAAGCGCAACGACAGCGCGGTGTCGGGCAGTCTGGGCGCGATTTATGAAGTGCATCCGTTGTTCAGGCCCTATGTGGGTTTGTCACGCGGCTTTCGTGCGGGTGACATGCGCGAGCGCTTTGAGGCGTCGCCGCGCGGCGACGGTTATATGTACCTGGGCAACCCGCAGATCGAGCCTGAGGTGGCGCACCAGATCGAAGTGGGCGTGAAAGGCCAGTCGCCCGAGCTGCAATGGTTTGCTGCCGCCTACCGCAATCGCATCAGCGACTACATCACCGGCCAGGCCACTGGCGCAACCCAAAACGGTCTGCCGGTGCGGCGAACCGTCAACTTGGGCAGCGTGCGCATTACCGGGCTGGAGCTGGGCGCGCGCTGGCAGTTCATGCGCGGCCAGTGGCTGGGCCTGGGTTATTCGCATCTGCGCGGGCGCAACAAGGATCTGGACGAGCCGCTGTACCAGATGCCTGCCGATGAAGTGTCGATCACCTGGGAGGGTCAAATCGGCTGGGGTTGGAGCGCCGACGCGCGCGTGCGCCACGTGCGCCAACAAAACCGCGTAGCCACCGTCTTCTCGCGTGGGCTGGAAGACGCCACCCCCGGCTTCACCACGCTGGACATCGGGGCCACCTGGGTGCGCGGCCCGCACCAGGTGCGCGTGGCTGTGACCAATCTGACCGACCGTGAGTACCATGAGCACCTGGCCGAGGGGCTGGCGGGCTATGAAGTGCTGGCCCCGGGCCGCTCGGTGGCCGTCAATTACCGTCTTGAGTTCTGAATCATGCTGAATCGTCGAAGGCTTGTGCAATGCGCTGCCGCTGCGCTTGCGGCTCCATCTGCGGCTGTGCTGCGCGCCCAGGCCGCTGACCCGGTGGCGCTGCGCCTGTCCGGCCCGCCCGCGTCGGTCAGCAACCCGCTGATCCATCTGGCCGCGCAAGGGCGCTGGCCTGCGCTGTCGGACCGCATCAGCTTCAAGCCCTGGCGCGACCCCGACCAGTTGCGCGCGCTGGCCTTGCGCACCGAGGCCGACTTTGTCGCCATGCCCACCAACGTGGCGGCCAATCTGTACAACCGGGGCGTGCCTTTGAGGCTGGTCAACGTATCGGTGTGGGGCATTTTGTACATCGTCTCGCGCGATGTCGGGCGCAAGACCCTGGCCGACTTTCGGGGCGAAGAAATCGCCCTGCCGTTTCGCCAAGACATGCCCGATCTGGTGTTTCAGGAAACCGCCCAGGGGCTGGGCCTGAACCCGCAAACCGACTTCAAACTGCGCTACGTGGCCTCGCCGCTGGACGCCATGCAACTGCTGCTGACCCGGCGCGTGCGCCACGCGCTGCTGGCCGAACCGGCGGTGTCCATGGCCTTGCACAAAACCAAATCGTTTCCCGTCAGCGCGGTTGCGCCGGATTTGTACCGTGCGGTCGACGTGCAGCAGGAATGGGCGCGTGCCTTCAAACGCCCGCCGCGCATGGCGCAGGCGGGTATTGCCGCACTGGGGCCTGCCGCACAGGACGCCGCCTTGCTGGCGCGCTTTCAGCAAGCCTATGTCGAGGCCAGCGCCTGGTGCCAGGCCAATCGGCTGGCCTGCGGCAAAGAGGTGGCCGCCGTCGAGTCGCGCCTGAGCGTCGAGGCCGTGGCCGACAGCCTGAGCGTGGCACCGCTCGACCCCGTGCCTGCCGCTCAGGCGCAGGGCGAAGTGATGTTCCTGTTCGAGCGGCTTTACAAGCGCAACCCGCAATTGCTGGGCGGCAAGCTGCCGGACGCGGCTTTCTTTGCAGGCGCATGACGGCAGTGCGATGACCCCCCACGGCGCTGGCGGCCAGTCGCCCGAACTTTCTGAAAAACCGCGATCCGGCTGGCTGGCGCGCGCAGGCCACTACCTGTGGGGCGGCTGGACGGGTGTGGCCAGCGTGCTGCTGTTCATCGCTGCCTGGGATGCGCTGGCCCGGCAAGTGGGGCCGCTGGTGCTGCCCACGCCGCAAGACACCTTGGCCAGCCTGCACCAGATTGCCCAGCAGCCGCAAGCCTGGCGCGATCTGGGGGCCACGGCGCGGCGGGCGTTGACGGGCTACGGGTTGTCGGTGCTGGCCGGGGGCTTGCTGGGCATGGCGGTGGGCGCGTCGATCACGGCCACCATGATGGCCAGGCCGTTGGTCACGCTGTTGATTGGCATGCCGCCCATCGCCTGGCTGGTGCTGGCCTTGCTGTGGTTTGGCAGCGGCGATGCCACGCCGGTGTTCACCGTGTTCGTGGCTTGCTTTCCCATTGTGTTTGTGGGCGCGTTGCAAGGCACCCGCACGCTGGACGGCCGCCTGCGCGAGCTGGCGCAGGCCTACCGCCTGCCGCTGACGCAGCGGCTGACCGATGTGTACTTGCCGCACATCGCGTCTTACCTGTTTGCGGCCTGCATCACGGCGCTGGGCGTGTCCTGGAAAGTGGTGCTGATGGCCGAGCTGCTGGCCAGCGCCGACGGTGCGGGCGCGCAACTGGCGGCCACCCGCAGCCATTTGGACATGGGTGGCACGCTGGCCTGGGTGTCGGCGGTGGTGGGCCTGCTGTTGCTGACCGAATACCTGGTGCTGGAGCCGATCCGGCGCGAGATGGAACGCTGGCGCGGCGCGCCGGAACAACAGACGTGAAGCCGGCATGATGACGACACTGCCCGCGCTGGCGTTGCACGCCATCGGCCACCGCTACGGCCCCGCGACAGTGCTCGAAGGCGTTGACTTGCAGGTGCCGCCAGGCGAGGTGGTGGCGCTGCTGGGGCGCTCAGGCTGCGGCAAGACCACCTTGCTGCGCATCGCTGCGGGCTTGCTGACGCCCAGCGAAGGCCGCGTAGACACCGATTTTTCGCGCCACGCCATCGTGTTCCAGCAGCCCAGCCTGCTGCCCTGGCAGCGCTTGCTGGACAACATTGCGCTGGGCCTGAAAGCCCGGGGGCTGGCGCGTGCTGAACGGCGCGCCCGCGCGGCCACGCTGGCGGCGCAGGTGGGGCTGACAGAGCAAGACCACGCCAAATACCCGGCCGAGCTGTCGGGCGGCATGCAAAGCCGCGCTGCGCTGGCGCGCGCTTTTGCGGTGGAGCCAGCCCTGCTGCTGATGGACGAGCCGTTTTCGGCGCTGGACGTGGGTTTGCGCGCCGAAATGCATGCACTGCTGGCGCAACACATTCACGACCACGCCGCTGCGGCGCTGCTGGTTACGCACGACGTGATGGACGCCGTGCGGCTGGCGCACGGCCTGGTGTTCATGGTGCCCGATCCAGGGCGCGTGCTGGTGCGCTTTGGCATGGCGCAACCGCTGAACCAGCGCGATGACGAATGGGTGTTCCACCACACTGCGCTGTTGATGGCGCACCCGCTGGTGCGCCAAGCCTTCAGCCTGCCGCCGTTGACGCCGGAGGCCGCCGCGTCTGCGCAAACGCGGCTGGCCGCCAGCGGCATTCACATGCTGGCCTGTCCAGCGCAGGCCACACCGGTGGTCAGGGGTGCAGGCTGTGGCTGATGGCGGGGCAGCTTCCTGGTCTCGGCGCTTGCTGGCGACGCCGCTGATGTGCTGCGGCTTTCGCCCGTTTTTTCTGGGCGCGGCGCTGTGGGGCGCGGGGGCGCTGCTGCTGTGGATGGGCATGCTGTCGGGCGCGTTGCCCATGTCTGTGGCACCGCTGGGCGGCCCGGTCTGGCATGCGCACGAAATGGTGTGGGGCTTTGGCATGGCCGCCGTGACCGGATTTTTGCTGACGGCGGTGCCCGAATTTACGGCCACGCCTGCCTTTGCGCCGCGCGACACGGCCTGGCTGCTGGCGTTCTGGCTGGCCGCGCGGGCGTTTGGACTGCTGGGTCTGGCGGGTCTGGATGGCCTTGCCCAGGTCTGGCTGATGGCCTTGCCCAATCTGGCGCTGGTGCTCTGGCTGGGCGCACGCATTGCGCCGCGCCTGCTGGTGCAGCCTGATCGCCCGCACCTGGGCTTTGGCCTGGCGGTGGCCGCACTGGCCTTGCTGGAAGCGGGTTTCTGGTGGGACGCTGTGCAGGGGCAGGCTGACATGCGCTGGGTCAATGCGTTGGTGGGCGTGATGATGGTGCTGATCGTGCTGGCGCAAAGCCGCATTTCCATGCGCCTGCTGCACGGCATGCTGGACCACCTGGGCGTGCACGAGGCCGATTACCGTGCGCCGCCGCCCCGGCGTGGGCTGGCCATCTTCGGCATTGCGCTGGTGACGGCTGCCGAGTTGCTGGGCACGTCCACCCCCACGTTGGGCTGGCTGGCCCTGGCCACGGCGGCGGCCGTGCTGGCGCTGATGACCGACTGGCACTTTGGCCGCGCATTGCTGCACCGCTGGGTCTGGCCGCTGTATGCGGTGTACGTGGGCATGGCCGCAGGCTTTGCGCTGATGGGTCTGGCCTGGCTGGGCGCGCCTTGGGCACCGTCCGCAGGCCGCCACCTGCTCACCGTGGGCAGCATGGGGCTGGCGGTGCTGGCGGTGATGAACATCGCCGGGCGCATCCACGCGGGCCGCGCACTGGACGACCGGCGCTGGCGGCTGGTGGCCACGGGCCTGCTGGTGCTGGCCGCGCTGGCGCGTGCCGTGTCTGCCATGCCGGTGGCGGGTGTGGCCATGCTGGCCTGGTGGTGGGTGGCCGCGCTGGCTTGGGTGGTGGCCTGGCTGCTGTTCGCCGTGTTTGCGTGGCAACACTTGGTCGGTCCCCGGCTGGATGGCGGCACAGGTTGTGAAGAAGCGCTGGGCAATGGCATACCTGCTGCCTCGTCATCCTGTAAGCATTGACATGATCAACGGCCCTACAACCTGAAATCTGGAATCGGGTGCGCCACATGTGAAATATTGTGGACAAGAGAGTATGTGTCGAGCGCGTTTGTGGTTTGCTGAAATCAAAAGGCTATGAGTGGCTTAATTGTTTCTGATTGCGTCAATCTGGAACATGAAATCAAGGGAGAGAAAAATGATGCGTATTCGTCGCTCGGCGATGGTCATGTGCTGGGGGTTGATGGGCTTGATCACTACCGTACAAGCTGCGCCACCTTTGCAAACCTGCACTGCGGCCCAAGTACGCGCTGCGGAACGCTACTGGTTCACCGGTAACCGAGTGGCCATTGATTTTGGAATTTCTGGCAACGCCTACACCCTGTCCACCAATGCCTCAACGGTTGGTAGCGTGGCGGAAGGATCTACGGTGATTACCGATAACAACGGTACTCTCCAGTTCTGGCTGGGTGCAGGCAACATCTACAACCGCGATCAAGTGCCTATGGTTAACGGCACGGGCATTGTAGGCGGGGCCAGTGCAGTACAAATGGCGGCTGCATTCAATGCGCCCGGTGTTCCTGGGCGTTATTTTGCGGTGACTACGAGCGGCACAGGAGGAAGCCCTACGCCAGCGCCGGGGCAATTGCGTTACAACATCATCGACATGACAGCCAATGGTGGATTGGGGGAAGTGGTCACCAAGAACGTGGTCATTCCAGGAGTTTCTTCCAATGAGTTGTTGACAGCCATACCCACCAGCGATGGTTTGGGACACTGGGTGTTGACCACCCAGTTCAATTCCAGCAATCTGATTGCGGTGCGCTTTGATGACAGCGGCCCTGTGGGATCCCCGGTTGTTACCACACTTTCAACATTTATCCGACGAGTTTATGGGAGCATTTATTTCAGCCCTGATATGACCCGCATGGCGGTGTTGACCAGTGACATTCTTGCCCGTGACGGCAACCGTGTCTTTCTGATGGAATTTGACGCTGCGACAGGCGCAGCGACCGAACTGGCCGTCTGGCAGGTGCCGGTGGGCGGAACGGCAGATACAAATGCTGGTAGCAGCGGAAATCGCACTGCCTACGCGGCAGACTTTTCGCCCAGTGGTGATTATTTGTATGTTTCGCAAATCTATCCTGGCCGTCTGTGGCGTTACAACTTGACCACCGAAACTAGTGCTGCCATTGAGGTTTCGCAAGAGTTTGTGGGCATCACGGGTGATACTGCGTCTGCACAGGGCGGTGGTCATGTACGTCGCGGGCCAGATGGTGCCATGTGGGTGGGCAATCGCGGCAGTAGTGCTGGCACGACCCTAACTCGTATTCCTGACCCGGATGCAGCCACCGTTACAGATATCGGGTTTTCTCAGGGTAACGTGGCTTTACCCGTAGGCGTGTCAACTTATTGGGGCTTGCCCCAAACGGTGGCTGGTTGCGCGCGCGCTTATGAACCGGATGCAGTTCCAACCATCACTGCCCCGACAGCACCTGTAAATACCGGCACCGTGCAAAGTATTGTTGTGACTTTTGCCAATGAAGGCACGCTGGGCAACGTGGCCGATGGTCTTGGCACCATCACCTTGCCTCCGTATGTGCGCTTGTCTGGCGCACCGCCCGCAGGGTGCACGGTGGTTGCTGTACCCGCCACCGACCCGCAAGTGCTGTCCTGTGATTTGTCCAGTGCAGGCTTGGGGCCATTGGCTCCTGCCGCTGTGGTGCCGGTGAATTTTCAGGTGGTGGTTTCTACGCCGGGCACCTACGCCATTGATGTCGCTATTACGGGTGTTACCGATGAAGTTAATACGGCCAATAACACGACATCGGCTGCAATCACTGCGGTGATGAGTCCTTCGCCTGCTGGAGGAGGGCTGACGGCAGTGCCCACACTTTCTCAGGCGTTGCTTGGTTTGCTTGGTCTCATGATGGCAGGCTTTGCAGCGTTGCGTTGGCAGCAGCGGGCTTGATCGACCATTGCTATCCATGCTGAACGGGAGGCGATAGGCCTCCCGTTTTTTATGATTTGCTTGTGCCGCTGATGTCCTGATTTTTTTGACGGCAGAATCGACTTCATGCACGGCGTGGCAACAATTTTCCCCACAACCAAACCGCTTTCTGCGCCGCAAAAAGCGCTGCGCAAGCTGGGGCTGGTGCGCCCAATCGATCTGGCCTTGCACTTGCCGCTGCGCTACGAGGACGAAACGCGCCTGAGCAAGCTGCGTGATGCGCGTGAAGGCGATGTGGTGCAGTTCGAGGCCGAGGTCACGCAGCAAGAAGTGACTTACCGCCCGCGCCGCCAGTTGCTGGTGACAGTCAACGATGGCAGCAGCGCAGCAGTGCTGCGCTTTTTCAACTTTTACCCTTCGCAGCAAAAGCAGATGGCGGTGGGCCAGCGCTTGCGCGTGCGTGGTGAATTGCGCGGCGGTTTTGCGGGCCTCAGCATCATGCACCCCACGGTGCGTGCAGCCGGTGGTGCACTGCCCGAAGCCATGACGCCGGTATACCCCACGGTGGCGGCGTTGCCGCAGGCGTATTTGCGCAAGGCCGTGCTGGCGGGGCTGGCGCAGGCCGATTTATCGGAAACGATCGCGCCCCAAGTTTTAAATCAAATCGTCAACCAGAGCTTGTGGAATCTGCGCAACGCGCTCTCATTTTTGCATCAACCAACGCCTGATACCGCGCTGGCGCAACTCGAAGACCGCAGCCACCCGGCCTGGCAGCGTTTGAAAGCCGAGGAGCTGCTGGCGCAGCAGTTGTCGCAACTGCACACCCGCCGCGCGCGCGCGCGCTTGCGTGCCCCGGTGCTGCAAGGCGTGGCGGGCGGCGTGACCGAGCAATTACTGGTCGAGCAATTGCTGGCCGTGCTGCCTTTCACGCTGACGGCGGCGCAGCACCGCGTGGCGGGCGAAATTGCACACGATTTGGCGCGCACCCAGCCCATGCACCGCCTGCTGCAAGGCGACGTGGGCAGCGGCAAGACCGTGGTGGCGGCGCTGGCGGCAGCCACCACCATTGACGCCGGCTGGCAATGCGCGCTGATGGCCCCCACGGAAATATTGGCCCAGCAGCACTTTGCCAAGCTGACCGAATGGCTGACACCCCTGCTGGCCGCGCGCGGCCAGCGCGTGGCCTGGTTGACTGGCAGCCAGAAGAAAAAAGAGCGCACCGAGATGCTGGCGGCCGTCGAATCCGGTGAGGCCGCACTGGTGGTGGGCACCCACGCCATCATTCAGGCGCAGGTGGTCTTCAAACAACTGGGCCTGGCGGTGATTGACGAACAGCACCGCTTTGGCGTGCAGCAGCGGCTGGATTTGCGCAACAAGCTGTCGAATGCGGGCATCGCCGCCGGGCCGCCCCAAGGCGATGCAGCCCCCTCGGGGGGCAGCGAGCTGCGCAGCGGCGCAGCGTGGGGGCCGTCGGCTCAAGAACCCCACCTGCTGATGATGAGCGCCACGCCCATCGCGCGCACGCTGGCGATGAGCTATTACGCCGACTTGGACGTGTCCACCATCGACGAGCTGCCGCCCGGGCGCACGCCAGTGGTCACCAAGCTGGTGGCCGCGCACCGCCGCACCGAGGTGATCGGGCGCATCCGCGATCAGGTCGGGCAGGGGCGGCAGGTGTACTGGGTCTGCCCGCTGATCGAAGAAAGCGAGGCGCTGGACTTGCGCAACGCGACCGAAACGCATGAAGAGCTGGCCGCTGCGCTGGATGGTGTCAGCGTCGGCCTGCTGCACTCGCGCATGCCGGTGGCCGACAAAAAAGTGGTGATGGCGCAATTCACCCAAGGCCAGATGGCGGTGCTGGTCAGCACCACCGTCATCGAAGTGGGCGTGGACGTGCCGAACGCCAGCCTGATGGTGATCGAGCACGCCGAACGCTTTGGCCTGAGCCAGTTGCACCAGTTGCGCGGGCGCGTGGGGCGCGGTGCGGCGGCATCGGCCTGCATCTTGTTGTATGAAGTGCCCGATGGCGGCCGCTTGGGCGAGACGGCGCGCGCGCGCCTGAAAGCCATGGCTGAGACCAGCGACGGCTTTGAAATTGCCCGGCGCGATCTGGACATCCGTGGCCCCGGTGAATTTCTGGGTGCGCGCCAAAGCGGCGCGGCCCTGCTGCGCTTTGCCGATCTGGCCGAAGACGCGCCTTTGCTGGCGTGGGCGCGGCAGGCCGCTGCCTACATGCTGGATCACACGCCCGATCTGGCACAGCGCCATGTCGATCGCTGGCTGGGCGGGCGCGAAGATTTTTTGAAGGCGTGACTTCGTGCGGCTTGACCTTGCCACCGTGTCACACTTCAAACTCACAGGCATCGATAGGCTTTCAACGAGGACTTACGCCATGCAACAGCAACTCACCGTCACCGGCATGACCTGCGGCCATTGCGAGGCCGCAGTGCAGCGCGCCATCAAGCAACTGGATGGCAATGCACAGGTCAAGATTGACCGCGCCGCCAACCTGGTCGAGGTGGAATCCAGCCAGCCGCGCGAAGCCATTGCCGCTGCTATCCGCGAGGAAGGCTATACGGTGGCCGCATGAACACCGATCCGGCCGCAGGCCCGGTGCCGATTGGCGAGGCCGCGCGCGCCTCGGGCGTGTCGGCGCGCATGGTGCGGCATTACGAGGCGCTGGGTTTGCTGGGCGAGGTGGGCCGCACCGACGCGGGTTATCGCCTTTACACCGCGGCTGATTTGCACACCCTGCGCTTTATCAAGCGCGGGCGCGACCTGGGTTTTTCGATGGCCGAGATTGGCGAGCTGGTCAGCCTGTGGCACAACCGTCAGCGCGCCAGCAGTGAGGTCAAGCGCATTGCCGAGCAGCACGTGGGCGAGCTGGACAAGCGCATCGCCGCCTTGCAGGAGATGCGCCACACCTTGCGCACGCTGCTGATGCACTGCCACGGCGATGCGCGCCCCGAGTGCCCGATCCTGGACGATCTGGCTGGGCCATCGCCGGCTGAGCACTGCGGCTGAAAAGCTGAAGACCGTAGCGCGGGTCGCTACCTCAGCTTTGCCCATCTTTACAAAGCCTCATCTAAAAGCGATCGCACGGACACACAAGCGGGGCAGACTTCATCTCAAGCCGGTGCACCACTTTCAGCCGCGCCGGTCAGGACCCTTCGTGGTTTTGTTGTATTGAAAAAAGGAGTCTGTCATGACCATCCGCACTTCTCGCCAACTGTTGCTTTCCGCCTTGATCGCTGGGGCTTGCACCGTGGCATCGGCCCAGACCTCGCCTCCGCCGCCGCCGGCCAGCGCCCCTGTGGCTGGTGAAAAGGCAGCCCGCCCGGCCCCTGGTGACCGCCGCGCAGGCCGCATGGATCCGGCTGAAATGGAAAAACGCATGGCCGAACGCCACGCTCAGCGTCAGGCTGATTTGAAGGCTGCGCTGAAAATCACCGCCGCCCAGGAAACCGCCTGGGCCACCTACAGCGCGGCCATGCAGCCGCCCAAGCTGGACGATAAGCAGCGCCCCAGCCGCGCAGACATGGACAAGCTGACCACGCCGCAGCGCATCGATTTGATGGAGCAAATGCAGCAGCAGCGCGCTGCCGACATGAAAAAGCGCGGCGATGCCATCAAGGCGTTTTACGCCCAGCTCACGCCTTACCAGCAAGGGGTGTTCGACCAGCGCGCCATGCGCGGCTTTGGCGGCGGTGGTGAGCACCGCGGCCCAGGCCAAAAAGGCAAGGGCAAAGGCGGCCGCGACCATCGTCATGGCGGCGACCACGGCCCGCGTGGCGGCCCCGGCCCCGATAGGGATCAAGGCCCAGCGTCGCGTTGATCGCCACACTTGATCTGACAAAGCCAGCATGCGCTGTGGCGCGGCTGGCTTTTTTGCGTATCAAAAGCAAGGCACCCGGCGTGCACAGGTGACAGACCTGCCCAAGGCGCGCCACTACCATGCGCCGATGAACCTTGCTGACCCTGCCCCAACCCCGACGATTCCGCCGCCAGAAGGCTGCATCGACACCGAAGTACGCGATGGCGTGCTGCTGATCGGCATCAACCGCCCGGCCAAACGCAACGGCTGGACGGTGCCCATGTTCCGCCAACTGGCCGATGCCTATACCCGGCTGGACGACGACCCTGCGCTGCGTGTGGGTGTGCTGCATGCGTTTGGCGAGCACTTTACCGCCGGGCTGGATTTGCCCGCCATCGCGCCTTACATGCAGCGCGGTGAAGACATCATTGCCTATGGCATGGTGGAGCCATATGACTATGGTCAGCCTGGCTACCGACGGCGCACCAAACCGATGGTGGTGGCCGTCAGGGGTATTTGTTTTACGGTGGGCATCGAGCTGATGCTGGGTGCCGACATCGTGGTGGCGGGCGAGCAATGCCGCTTTTCACAACTGGAGGTGCAGCGCGGCATCATGGCCACGGGCGGTGCCACCTTGCGCATGGCCGAGCGCGCCGACCTGGGCAACGCCATGCTGCACCTGCTGACGGCTGACGAGTTTGACGCTGCCGAGGCGCTGCGCCTGAACTTCGTGCAAAAGCTGGTGCCGAATGACCAGGTGTTGGCCGAGGCGCTGCGCATCGCCGGGCAGATTGCCGCGCAAGCCCCGCTGGCCGTGGTCGCCACGCGGCAAAACGTACTCAAGGCGGTGGAATGCGGCCCGGTGGTGGCCATGCAGGACTTCATCAACACGCAAAAACGCCTGGCGGGCAGCGAAGACGCCGCCGAGGGCGTGCGCGCTTTTGTCGAGCGGCGGCCCGCGCGGTTTACGGGGCGCTGAAGGGGTTGCGGGGTATCTGTGGCGTGCAGGCGGACAGCTTGACGGTGGTTCACAGTGTTCAGTCGGCCATTTCATCCCCGGCAGTGAACACGGTCAGCACGCCGGTGTAGCCATACAGATCGCGCCCGGCAATCTCGCCGCCCGCAAAAAAACCGACCAGCGGCACGTCACCCAGTGCGTGGCGCAGGATGTGCATTTCAGCGCCCGGTGCGCCGAAGTGCGGCCCACCACGGCCCGCACAACTGATGTAGATCGCCCCGCGAATGCGGCGCGCCAGGTGTGGGGCGATCACCTCATCGGCGGCCACCAGGGCGGCGGCCATGCTGTGGGTCAGCGCTTCAGGCTCCAGCTCTTCGCGGATTTCGGCGGCCATGCGCATCAAATCGGCCCGAGCGGCGCTGGGGCTGCGCTCGCAAAAGGTCAAGCGCTGACCGGGATGGGCCTGACCGGCAATGGCAATGCCGCGCCGGGATGGGTCAACCCCAATGATGTGGCGCACCAGTGCATCGGCGTCCAGATGACGGCTGCGGTGTAGTTGGGCGCGGGCATCGTGGTGACTGCCCAGGCCAACCAGCGTTTGGCGCACCACGGCCAGCGCCTGTTGGGGCTGATTGAGGCTGATGCCCAAATCGCGCAGCATCACATCCAGTGCGGGCTGGCCATCCAGCGCCAGCAGCACGTGACCGTCTGTCGCAGTGATCTGGCGCGCGGGTGCCACCGGCTGGCAACCTTGGCTGACGCGCGAGATTAACGCCACGTCGTCACCAAACGCGACGCCCGACAAGCCACCTTGAAGCGCCCCGCCCGCTGCACCTTGGCCTGGGGTATTGCCGTGGCCCGACAGGGCAAACTGCACGGCCTGGCTGCGACTGGCAGTCAGGCCACCAAACAGATAGCCCGAAGTCGTGCGCGCGGCCATCTCGGCGATCAGCTCAGTGTTGTCGGGCAATTGGGCGTCGACATGCACCAAGGCGGTGTGCGGTGTAAAACGGTGGCGCTCAGGCAATGGTGCAACACCTGAAAACACGCGGTATTGGTCGACCGGCAGATCGCACAGCATGACGCACAGCGCAGGCTCGTCCATGTATTCGGCCCCGCTGGCACAAATGCCCACGCCCACGGTGCCCGCCCAGTCGGTCACCTCAGGCAGCTCGGCACTCAAATGGTCCAGGATGGCGCTGGCGTGTGGCGCGAGATGGTCGGTGATGTACAGCAGCCCCAGCGTGGGTGCGCTGGCGTGGCCCGGCAACGCCATTTGCGCCCGCAACTGGGCCAGCACCAGCCCGCACGCCATGGGCCATTGCGGGTGGGTGGCATGGCCACAGGGGAACAGGGGCATGGTGGCCGTGCGTGAATGTGGTGTGGGTGGCCGCTGTCAGCGGCTGGTCTTGAAAGGCGGCGGCAGCGGCCAGCCCAGCAACTGGGCGCGCGGGGTACGTGCGGCGGGTTTGGCCCCCTTGGCGCGGGAAGGGGATGCTTTTTTGGCGGCCGATTTTGAGATTGATTTGGCCGTGCGCGACGTGGTTTTGGCCTTTGGAGCGGGCTTTTTACGTCCGGTCGTTTTTTGGGCTGCTTTTTGGCTTTTGGCGCTTGCTTCGCCGACGCCAGAAGCTGCAGATTGTGAAGCGTCTTCAGCGCTGCCAGCCTCGTCCAAAGGTGCGTTGTGCGCTGCTTCACGCAGTGCACTGGCGGCGATATTTTGAAACTGCTGCGTCAGTGCGCCCCACCATTGCATGGGGTCGGCCATGGCGCTGGTCGGATCAGAGGTGGATTTAGCGGCGCTTTGGCGTTTGGATGTGCGCGCGGGCTGGGCGCGGGCAGCAGGCGCAGCCTCAGGTTCGCTTTCGGGTTCAGGTTCCGGTGCGGGTGCTTCCATGCTGGGCACTGCCGTCGTCGCAGAAGCCATGGGCTGTGTGAAAGGCCACTGCGCTGATGCGGCGGCGGGCGTGGACGCGGGCGCAGCAGCAACAGGGGCGGCCGCAGGCATGCTGAAGGCTTTGGTGACTTCGGCCATGTTCATGTTCATGTCCGACAGCGTGGCCAGCGTCATGCGCTGCACTTGCAGCGCCTGGATGGTGGCCTTGAGCGCGGTGGAATTCTGGTCCAGCCAGAACTGCACCGCCTTCAGCTCGTTGATGCGTTTGTCCAGCTCTTCCACGCTGACGGTGGGGGCGATCCAGCCGCCCAGGCCGGGCAAACCAGCGCCAGCGCCGGTTGCACCACGTTGGTTGGCCAGTTTTTGCAAAAAATCAAATCCGGGAACGAATTTGCCAAAGTCAAACGGCTGGGCAGCGCTCATGGCGGCTCCTTTCCTTGTCTGTCGATTTATGTGAAGGAAGCGATGCCACCGCCCCTGGCGCAGTGCGTTGTCTCCGGGGCCGTGGCTGAACGTAGCTTAACGCAAACCGTTTCGGCGCTGCCACGTGGTTTTCTCCCAAAGACCACGGTGCTTTGCGCTGGGCGCATTGGCTGCGCATGCAAACAAACAAAATACAAATAATAATAATTTGCATTAGTGTTACAATTCTGGCTGAATTTCTTTACCCGCCGGGCTGCCATCACAGCGATGGTGGCCTGTTTGGTGGGGACTGATCGCATTGAAGCCGGGTTTGCACCCGATATCTCTGACCAAGTGACATGAAAAAAACCAACACGGCACCAGCCGCCTTTGTTTTCAGAAAAAGCCGGGTTGCCGCAGGTGTGCTGCTGGCCTGCGGGGTCGCCGCACAGGCGCTGGCGCAACAGCAAGCCGTACAGGTGAATGCGCCGGACGCTGCTGCCAGCGCATCGGCGTCATCTGTGGTGCCGTCGCAAGGCGCATCAGAATCTGCGCCTGTTGAGACGCTGCAACCCGTGACGGTGCGCAGTGCGCGTGAAAGCTCGAGCACCACCGAAGGCACCGGCTCGTTCACCACCACAGCGCCGCTCAGCACAGCCACCGGGTTGGCGCTGAGTCCGCGCGAGACGCCGCAATCCATGACCGTCATCACGCGCGAGCGCATGGACGAGCAAGGCTTGACCACGCTGACCGAGGCGCTGGAGCAAACCACCGCCGTGGTGGTCAATCACAGCGATACCGAGCGCGTGAACTATGTCGCACGCGGCTACTCGATCAGCAACTTTCAGATCGACGGCATGTTGAGCAACTACGGCGGTTACCTCAAACCGGCGGGTGACACGGTGGCCTATGACCGCATCGAAGTGCTGCGGGGTGCAGCCGGGTTGTTGACCGGCGCGGGCGATCCGTCCGCCACGGTGAACATGGTGCGCAAGCGCCCAAGCCTGAATTTCAAGGGCAATACATCGGTATCGCTGGGCAGTCATTCGCTCAAGCGCGGCGAGGTCGATGTGGGTGGCCCGCTGGCCTTCAATCGCAAAGTGCGCGGGCGGCTGGCGGCGGCGGGGCAGCAATCTGGCTCGTTCAGGCCGCTGTACGAAAAGCGCACCAATGCGTTTTACGGCATTTTGGAGGCTGACGTGGGGCCAGCCACTACGGCGGCACTGAGTTTTGAACGCCAGCAGTCCGACCCGCGCGGTGTGTCGTGGGGAACGGTGCCTTACTGGGCGGCTGACGGCAGTGTGGCCAACTTGCCGCATGGGCTGAATCTGTCCACGCCCTGGGCGTCGTGGAACATGGTGGAGCGGCGCACCATGGCCACGGTGGAGCATCGCATCGCGTCTGACTGGCGTTTGCGAGGCGCGTTTGCCCACTCAGAGCGTGAGCAGGACGGGCACCTTTATTACGGTGGCAATGGCTATCCGGCAGCCGATGGCAGCGGCATATCGGCATGGTATGGGCGCTTTCCGGTTGAAGAGACGATGAAGGCGGCTGAGCTGAGTGTGGATGGCAAATTTGATGCCTTCGGTCGTCGTCACGATGTGGTGCTGGGCTACAGCCAGAACAAGCGCGATCAGGACACGCGGGGCGTGGAATACGCCACCATGCCAGACGACTACGCCAGCATCCCCAACTGGAACGACTGGACGGGCGATATCCCGGTGTTCGGCACCACGCTGCTGCCGCATGTGTCGCAAACCGCCATCACCAAACAAAAAGCGTTTTACGGAGCCACACGGCTGCACGTGGCAGAGCCGCTGAAGCTGGTGATGGGCGGGCGCATCAGCCGCTACGAGACGCACACGCAGGGCTACAACGCCAGCACCGGGGCGGCCACCACGTCGTCCGGGTACCGCAACAGCAGCGTGTTCACACCTTATGTGGGCGCGTTGTTTGACATCACGCCGCAGTGGACGGCCTACGTCAGCTACACCAGCATCTTTCAGCCACAAAATTACCGCGACAAGAACAACGAAATTCTGGAGCCGGTGGACGGCAACAGCTACGAAGTGGGCGTCAAGGGCGAGTTGTTCGAGCGCCGTCTGAACGTGGCGGGTGCCATCTTTCGCAGCAAGAAAAACAACGTGGCCGAGGTGGACGACAGCGTGCCCGAAAATTCGCTGCCGGATGGTTCGCAGGCGTACCGCTCCAGCGGCAGTGGCAACGTGATCGATGGCGTGGAGATCGAGGCCAGTGGGCAAATCACCCGGCAGTGGAATCTGTTTGCCAGCTACAGCCACACGCGCTCGCGCAACGCCGATGGCGAGGCGATCAACACCTATGTGCCGCGCAACCTGGTGCGGGTGTTCACCAGCTACCGGTTTGGCGACGGTTTGCGCTGGTCGGTAGGCGGGGGTATCAATGCGCAAAGCAGCCTCTGGCGCAGTGCCCGGCGTCCCACCGGTGCCACCAATGCCAGCGGCTCGCTGGTGACGGTAACAGACCGCATTACGCAAGGGGCGGTGATCACGGCCAACCTGATGCTGGGCTACCGCTTCAATGACCATGTGGCGCTCAACTTGAACGTCAACAACCTGTTCGACAAAAAATACTACGACAACGTGGGCTTTTATAGCGGGGTATACGCCGCCGAGCCGCGTACCGTGCGGGTGACGCTGCGGGGTGTGTTTTAGGCCGTGGCATGACCGCAGTTGCTGCTCAAACGGCTGATCAACCGTCCGATCAGCGCACTGAAAACACCCTGCGCAAGGCGCGCTGGCGCTACCGTGCAGGCGTCACATCGCGTGCGCTGGCCGCTGTTTTTGGCGGCTATGCGCTGGCGGCGCTGACCAGCGTGGCGCTGGCGCTGTGGTTGCCACTGGCGCGCGCCGAGGCGGTGACCTGGGGCATGCTGGCGTCGTTTGTGGTCTACCCCTGCGCGGTCATGTGGGTGTTTGCGGCGCGCAGTGCGGCGCGCGCATGGTGGGGGCTGCTGCTGCCCAGCGCGCTTTTGGCCTTGCCCGTGGCTTTGAGGCACTGGGGCGTGTTGACGGCTGGGGCGGCGTGAAAAACGGCTTTCGCCAATCAATGGCGTGGCTGCACACCTACAGCGGGCTGCTGGTGGGGTGGGTGCTGTTTCTGGTGTTTGCGGCGGGTACGGCGGCGTATTACCGCAGCGAAATGACCTTCTGGATGCAGCCGGAATTGCACCGCGTTGCACCACCTGCGCCCAGCGCTGCCACGCAGCCGCAGGTAACGCAGCGCGCGGTGGACTGGTTGCGGCAGAACGCGGCGGGCAGCCCGCGCTGGTTCATCACCTTGCCCAGCGCACGCGAGCCGGTGGTTCGCCTGTTCTGGGCCAAACCGCCCAGCCAGCAAACGGCCAGTGCCGGTCGGCGGGGCCGATTTGGTGAGGCAGTGCTCGATGCGGCCACTGGTCAGCCGCTGACCAGTGTGCGTGCCACGCGTGGAGGCGATTTTTTCTACCGCCTGCATTTCGATCTGCACTACATGCCCGCCCTGTGGGCGCGCTGGATGGTGGGGTTTTGCGCCATGCTCATGCTGGTGGCCATCGTCAGCGGCATCGTCACGCACAAGCGCATCTTCAAGGATTTCTTCACGTTCCGCCCCAAGAAGGGCCAGCGCAGTTGGCTGGACGCGCACAACGTGACTGCCGTGCTGGCGCTGCCCTATCACCTGATGATCACCTACACCGGGCTGCTGACGCTGATGTTCATGTACATGCCGTGGGCCATTCAGGCCGTGTACGACGAGCCGGGCGGGTGGCAGGCGTATCAGGCCGAAGCCTTGGGCGAGAGCGGCCCTCGTGCGCAAAAGGCCAGCGGGCAGGCTGCGGCGCTGGCCGATCTGGCACCGCTGGTGGCGCAAGCGCAGCAGCATTGGCAGGGTGCCATGGCCGGGCGGGTGGTGGTGCACAACCCGGGCGATGCCAGCGCCAGCATCAGCGTGGTGCGACAAGACGGGCAGGACATGCGGCTGCGTGCGCCGAGCATGCGTTTTGATGGCGTCAGCGGTGAAGTGAAAGGCGCGGCGGGCGAAGCGCCTGGAGCAGCGGTGCTGACTTACGACGTGTCGGAAGGGCTGCACGCGGCCCGTTTTGCCAGCCCTTTGTTGCGGGCGCTGTTTTTCATCTCGGGGCTGGCCGGTTGCGCCATGGTGGCCACGGGTTTGTTGCTGTGGGCGGTGAAGGAGCGGCCCGCGCACTTGAAGGCGCTCAAGCGGGGCGAGCGCGGCAGCCTGGCGCTGCGGTTGGTCGATGGCCTGAATCTGGCCGCCGTGGCGGGCTTGCTGGTGGCCATGCCCGCGTATTTCTGGATCAATCGGCTGCTACCCGTTGGCGCGGTTGACCGCGCGCAACTGGAAATTCACCTGTTCTTTGCGGTTTGGGGCGCGTGCGCGCTGCTGGGCCTGGTGCGGCCCACGCGCGGCATGTGGCGTGCGCAATTGGCGCTGGCCGGGGCGCTGCTGGCGCTGGTGCCGGTGCTCAATGGTTTGACCGGCGGCGCGCACTGGGGGGTGTCGCTTTCGGGTGGGCTGTGGCAGGTGGCGGGGTTTGATGCGGCGTGCCTGCTGCTGGGGTTGGGGCTGTTGGCCGCTGCGCGCTGGCTGAAGCGGGCCGTGCCGCATGGCAAGGCGCTTAAGACGGCGCATCCCGCCGCCGTTGCCACATCAGTTGTCGCCGTGGATGCATCAGCGGCTCAGGCATTAAAGCCTGGAGGTGCGGCGTCATGACGGGCGTGCTGCTGATGGCGTTGGCTTTTGTTGGCGCACTGAGTGCGTTTTTGACCCTCAGTCTGGCGATGGAGCGGCACTTTCAGGACGTGTTTGGACGCCACCGCCGCGATGGTGCGCGCTGGCAGCCCTGGCTGCGCGCCATCGGCTGGGTGGCGTTGGGGGCATCGCTTTTGATTTGCCTGGCGCTGGATGGCCCGACCAGGGGTTGGGTGTTGTGGCTGGGGGTGTTAACCGTGGCCGCGCTGGCGCAGGTGCTGCTGCTGACCTATGGCGCGCCGCACCTTGAAAAGCACCTGAAAAAGCAAACAAAAACTGCCGTTGACGCAAGCAAATAAGGCATCAACAGCTCTTGATTTCATAGCTAAAGGAGGAATTTCGATGGGCCTGAATCTGAACGGGTTGGTGATGACTGACACGCCTGCGCTGCGGCAGCGTGTGGCGGCGCGCACCAGTGCGTGCGTGGCAGCGGCCGCCTTGGGTGTATGGACAGGCCCGGCTCTGGCGGCAGAAGGTGAGGCCACAGGCCCAGTGCCGCAAGCTGCACCAGTGACGTCAGCCGCAGCGGCGCAAAACTTCAACGTGTCAGCCGGTGCGCTGGCCGATGCCTTGAAGGCGCTTGCGGCGCAGGCGAATGTGAGCGTGGCATTTGATGCGAACCAACTTCAGGGACTGACCACCCCTGGCTTGCAAGGAAGCTATACGGCAGTGGACGCTCTGGATCGTTTGCTGGCCCCTGCCAGGCTGCGCGCCGAACGTCATGCCAGCGGAGGTTATGTGGTGAAAGCTTCTGGTGCCAACACCAACACCAGCACCACCCGCACAGCGGGTGCGGGCGCTTTCAGCAGCGGGGTGGACAACACCTTGCCCACCGTGACGGTCAGTGCCGCCAGCGCGCTCGACGTCACCACTGAAGGCACGTCGTCGTATGCTGCGCCTGCCACCAGCATCTTCAAAGGCACGCAAATGCTGCGCGACATTCCGCAGCCAGTGACGGTGGTCACGCGCGCCGAGATGGACGACCGCGCCCAGGCTGATTTGCACGATGTTTTGCAGACCACGCCTAGCATATCGGTGGACTATGTGGACAGCGAACGGGTGACGTACTGGTCGCGCGGCTACCAGATCGACGCGCTGCAAATCGATGGACTGACTTTTAGCCAGGGCGGCTCAACCTTCATTCAGCCCGACACGGCGGTGCTCGACCGGGTAGAGGTGCTGCGTGGTGCTTCGGGCATGCTGCGTGGCGCGGGCAACCCCTCGGGTGCCGTGAACATGGCGCGCAAACTGCCCACGCGCGAGTTTCAGGCCAAGGCCAACGCCATGCTGGGTTCGTGGAGCCGCCGCCGCATCGAAGCCGATGTGGGTGGCGCGTTCAACCAGGCAGGCACCTTGCGTGGGCGCATGGTGCTGGTGGCCGACAACAAAGACTTTTTTCAGAAAGCGCGCGAAGAAGACCGCAAGGTGTTCTATGGCGTGTTGCAGGCCGACCTGGGGCCGCGCACCACGCTGACCGGCAGCTACCAGTACACCAGCCTGGATGCCACCGGGGCCTGGGGCAACCTGCCTGCCGACATCGACGGTTCGCCGCTGAATCTGCCGCGCGACACGTATCTGGGCGCGGCATGGAACCGCTGGAACCGTGTCAACCGGCAAGGCTATGTAGCGCTGGAACACAAGTTCGACAACGACTGGACGGTGCAGGCCAAGGCCGCGCGCCTGGTCATGCGTATGAAGGGCGACTACGGCTTTTTGCAAAGCTACATCAGCCGCCCCGCCAGCCAGACCAACCCGTATCTGGTGAACGTGACCACGTCGGCCTACACCGGCGATAAAACCACGCAGGACGTGGCTGCGCTGGTGGCCAATGGCCCTTTCAGCCTGTTAGGTCGCAAGCACGAGTTGACGTTGGGCCTGGAAACCCAGCGCAATAAAGTGATCGGCACACAGGGCTACTTCAACCTGGGGCCGATGACCAGCGTGGACATCAGCACCTGGGATCCGTACACCACCTACCCGCAGCCGGACATCGACCCCAGTGCAGGCACGGCGTATTCGGCCGCCAACAACAAGACCACGCAACACGGCGTGTATGCCGCCACGCGCCTGAGCATCACCGACCCGCTGCACCTGTGGCTGGGCGCGCGCCTGAGCTGGTGGGATTACAAAGTGCCCGAGCGCGCGTCCAGCAACTACAGCGTGGATCATGAGTTCACGCCCTACATCGGCGTCACCTACGACATTGCGCCTGCGCTGACGGCTTTTGCCAGTTACACCAGTATCTTTTCGCCCCAAAACAGCTACGACGCCAGCGGCAGCTTGCTCAAGCCGGTGCGCGGCAAGAACTACGAGCTGGGTTTGAAGGGCGATTTTTTCGATGGCAAGCTGCAAGCCACGGCCTCGCTGTTTCACATCAACAACGTTGGCAAGGCGGTGGAAGACACCAGTACCGCCAACCCTTGCCTGCCCTATTACGCCAGTGGCTATTGCCAGATGGCAGGCGGCAAAACGCGCAGCCGGGGCGTCGACCTGGAGGTGACCGGCGAGGTGCGGCCCGGCTGGCAAGTCAGCGGCGGCTACACCTACAACCGCACCAAATATGTCGCCGACAGCACAGCCAGCAACGTCGGTCAGCCGCTGCGCAGCCACGACCCCAAGCACCAGTTGCGCCTGTTCACGACCTACCGGTTTGGCGCTGGTGCCATGACGGGCTGGACGATTGGCGGCGGCGCGCAGGTGCAAAGCGACGGCCACGTCACCAGCCGGGGGCTGACGGCGCGCCAGGGCGGCTATGCGGTGTTCAACGCCATGGTGGGCTACCGCTTCAACAAGCAGTGGGCCTTGCAGCTGAACGTGAACAACCTGTTCGACAAGGTGTATTACAAGAAGTATTCGCCCACCGGCATCAGCAACTATTACGGCGATCCGCGCCATGTGATGCTGACGCTGCGCGCCAGCCTTTGAGCGACTGTGTGGTGGTCATATCAGGCTGATGAATGGATGAATTGCAGCAGATGCAGCCAGATACAATAAGTGAGTTTAATTCTCACTTTTGTCATAAAGGCTTCTTCTATGCTGCGCGCGCGTTCTTGCTGTTCACCCTTGTTGGCGGCCCTTGGCTGGCTGACGCTGCCCGCATGGGCGCTGGCACAAACCCAAGCCGCTGATGCCGACGCCGAGGTGGCCGGCACGCTTGAAACCGTGACGGTGCAGGCCAGCGCAGATGCGTCGGCTGAAGGCTTGAGCAAGCCGTTTGCGGGCGGGCAGGTGGCGCGCGGCAGCCGCATTGGCGTGCTGGGCACGATGGATCAGATGAGTACGCCGTTTTCGGCCACCAGCTATACCCATCAGCTGATCGAAGACCAGCAAAGCCAGAGCGTGGGCGATGTGCTGCGCAACGACGCTGCGGTGCGGCCAGCGCGTGGGTTTGGCAATTTTCAGCAGGCGTATTTCATCCGCGGCTTTACGGTGTATTCGGACGACATTGCCTACAACGGCTTGTATGGCCTGGTGCCGCGCCAGTACATGGCCACCGAATTTGTCGAACGGGTGGAGGTGTTCCGCGGTGCCAACGCCTTTTTGTCGGGCGCGGGTGCAGGCAGCGTGGCCGGTGGCGGCATTGGCGGGCTGATCAACGTGCTGCCCAAGCGCGCGGGCAACGAGCCGCTGAGTCAGGTTACCCTGGGCGGGCAAACCGGCGGACAAGGCTATCTGGCGGCTGATCTGGCGCGCCGTTTTGGGCCGGATGGGTCCACCGGCATTCGCCTGAATCTGGCACGGCGCGACGGTGGCACGGGTGTGCACGACGAAAAGCAGGAGTTGACCGCGCTGGCCGTGGGATTGGATTGGCGCAGCCGCAACGTGCGCTTGTCGGCCGATT
This sequence comes from Ottowia sp., assembly GCF_047975795.1. GTDB lineage: Bacteria > Pseudomonadota > Gammaproteobacteria > Burkholderiales > Burkholderiaceae_C > Ottowia. Next base: position 33,464 of record NZ_JBKEEE010000048.1, read on the forward strand.
TTGGTCTGCAAAACAACCACCTGCGTGCGCCCCGACCCAGCGTCACCCCGGCAGCGGGTCTGGCGCTGCCCGACACGCCCGATGCGCGCGACAACTTTGCCCAGCCCTGGACGTATTCCGACAGCCGTGACCGTTTTGCCACCGTGCGCGGCGAGGTCGATTTGTCTGACCGCACCATGGCCTGGGCGGCGCTGGGCGCGCGCTATGGGCATGAAGAAAACCGCCTGGTCAATCCCAGAGAGGTCGATACGGCGGGCAATTTCAGCGCGTACCGCTTTGACAACACCCGCCGCGACAGGGTGTTCACCGGCGAGCTGGGTGTGCGCACCAAGTTTGATACTGGCTCGGTGGGCCATACGGTGACGGCATCGGCGTCGCTGTTTCAGTCCAGAGAGCGCAATGCCTATGCCATGTCCAGCTTTACCAGCATTGGGGGCAACCTGTACAACCCCGTGGTGGTGGCCCCGCCTGTGGCCGATACCTATGTGGGCGGCGATCTGAGCTGGCCCCACGCCACTGCGCGCATCAACAACACCAGTGTGGCGCTGGCCGACACGCTGTCGATGCTGGACGACCGCCTGCTCGTCACGCTGGGCGCGCGTTACCAGACACTGGAAGACAAAGCCTACGACTACAACAGTGGCCAGCGCACTTCGCATTACGACGAACACCGTGTCACGCCCGTGGCGGGGGTGGTGTTCAAGCCGACCAAGGAGTTTGCCGTCTACGCCAACTACATCGAAGCGCTGGTCAAGGGCGACACCGCCAGCGGCGTGGGTGTGATCAACGTGGGACAGGTGTTTGCGCCTTACCGCTCCAAACAAAAGGAAGTGGGCCTGAAGTGGGAAAACGGCAAACTGGGTGCCAGCGTGGCCTACTTCACCACCGACAAGCCGCTGTCGGGCGTGTTTGATGGCGTGTATGGCCCCTACGGCAAGCAACGCAACCAGGGGGTGGAGCTGAACGTGTTTGGCGAACCCGTCAAGGGCCTGCGCGTGCTGGGCGGGGCCACTTTTTTGGATGCCAAGCAGCGCCGCACCGCAGGTGGTGTCACCGACGGCAAGCGCGTGATTGGCGTGCCACGCCACCAGTTCAATCTGGGCGCAGACTGGGACGTGCCCGGCGTGCGCGGGCTGGCGCTGGATGCACGCGTGATCTACACCGGCAAGCAATATGCCGATGCAGCCAACACGCAATCGCTGCCCTCGTCCACCCGCTGGGATGCCGGTGTGCGTTACATGATGGACATCGGCAGCAACCGGCTGTTGACGCTGCGTGGCCGTGTGGAAAACCTGACCAACAAAAGCTACTGGGAGTCCGCTGGCGGCTACCCCGGTTACGGCTACCTGGTGATGGCCAAGCCGCGCACCTTCTCGCTGACGGCCAGCGTGGCGTTTTGATTTTGCGTGGGTAAAAGATAAGCGTCATGCGTCCGTTGCTGACGCTGGTGCACCGCTGGCTGGGGCTGGCGGTGGCGCTGTTTCTGATCGTGGCGGGGCTGACCGGCGCGATGACCTCGTGGGATCACGAGATCGACGAATGGCTCAACAGCGACTTGTACAAAAACCAGAGTGCCGGGCCGTTTATCGACCCGGTGGCGCTGGCGAAAACCGTGGAGGCCAACGATCCGCGCGTGCGCGTGAGCTATGTGGCCCTGGGGCTGGAGCCGGGCCACAACGCCGAGTTTTTTGTTCAGCCCAAGCTCGATCCTGCAACGGGCCAGCCCCACGCGCTGGATTACAACCAGGTGTTCGTCAATCCGGTCAATGGACAGGTGGTAGGGCGGCGTGACAGCAACGCCGTATCGCTGTCGCGCCAAAGCCTGATGCCGTTTTTGCGCAGCGTGCACACCAGCTTGCACCTGCCCGCCATGTGGGGCACCGACCGCGTGGGCTACTGGATCATGGGCGCGGTGGCGCTGGTGTGGCTGATCGACAGCTTTGTGGCGCTGTGGCTGACGTTACCGCTGCGCCAAGGCAGTCGCAGTGCGACACCTGCGGCTGGGCGCTCATGGTGGACGCGCTGGCGGCCCGCCTGGCTGGTGCGCTGGCGTGCGGGCGGCTACAAGCTCAACTTTGACCTGCACCGCGCGGGCGGGCTGTGGACCTGGATCGCCATCGTGGTGATTGCCTTCACCTCGTTTTCGCTCAACCTGTACCGCGAGGTGTTTTACCCCGTGTTGTCGCTGGTCAGCCAGACCACGCCGGGGCCTTACGAAACGCGACCCATGGCCCCGCTGGGCGTGTATGTCCAGCCCAAGCTGGGCTTTGCCGACATCGTGGCGCTGGCTGCGCAGCAAGCGCCCGCACGCGGCATCACCATGCCGCCTGGCGGGGTGTATTACGAATCGCGCATGGGGTTTTACAACGTCTCGTTTTTCCACCCCGGCGCTGACCACGGCGAAGGCGGCATGGGCCTGGCCAATCTGTACATGGATGCGGCCACGGGCGAGGTGTTGAGCCAGAACGTGCCCTGGAAAGGCACCGCCGCCGACGTGTTCGTGCAGTTGCAGTTTCCGCTGCACTCGGGCCGCATCCTGGGTTTGCCAGGGCGCATTTACATGTCGGTCATGGGCCTGGTGGTGGCCATGCTGTCGGTCACCGGTATCGTCATCTGGGCGCGCAAGCGGCGGGCGCGGCGCGCGCGTGTTTAGAGCGTGTTCAAAGTCTCTGCGCGGGTGTGTGGGCGCGGCCCCGGGCGGTCTGCTGCGTTGCAAATCCTCGCGATACCGCCAGCGCCAGGTATCGCTGCGGTTTGTGCCTTGCAGCCCATCCCGATCCGCATCCCACACCCCTCAAGCTGAGACGTTGAACATGCTCTTAGCGCCGTGTCACGGTTTGCGACAGGGGATAGCCACGCATTGAGCCAATGGTGCCGTAGCCCGCTTCGGTGGTGCCGGTCATGCAGTCGTCGCCCATCATGCCGTCGGGGGCGCAGTCGGCGTAGGCCAGGGTGTCGATCTGCGCGGGCGTCAGTGCCAGCGTGGGGTCTTGCAGGGGCACGAAGATGCGGATGTAGGCATTGCCGGGGTTGGGGTGGGTGCGCGTGCCGCCCGCATAGCCCCAGTATTTCCAGCCGCCCGTGCCGGGGCTGAAACCGTCGGTGCCGCCGTCGCGCGCGTCGTCTGACAAGGTGTGGGTGCTTGCCAGCAAAAAGCTGGTGATCAGCAGGCCATCGCCTGCGGGCGCGTCGATGCTGGACAACTGGTGCGTCAGCGGCAGCAGGGGCATGCCGTCCGGGTAGGGCTGATTGGCCTGGTTGAGGCCGGCCATCACTTCGCTTAACTCACCTTGCAGGCCCGACACGTTGCGCAGGGTGGCGTTGTAGGTAAAGCGGCCATGAAACTCAGTCATGTCGTAGGCGTAGTCGGGTTCTTTGAACTTGACCACCACGTCGTAATCGGTCACCACGTCTGCCGCAGCAGACGCAGGCCCGGTGCCCACGGCGTTGGCCGCTTGCAGCACGAACGCATAGCCTGCGCAGCCGCTGGCCGGACAAGAGACGACGACGGGCAGACTGGCGGACTGCGCAGTGATGCCGGGCGGCACCGATGTGGCGATGTACTGCACGATGGCGCTGCCGCCGCTGTCCACCTGCCCGGCAGTCACCAGCACGGTGCCGCTTTGGGTGCCCGCGCTGGCGCTGACTTCGCCGGGTGCGCCGGGTGCTTGCTGCACGGGTGCCGCGTTGATGGCAAAAGACTGTGTGGCCTGCGTGGCGGCGTTGTAATGCGCATCGCCCGGTTGATCGGCGGCGATGGTGCAGGTGCCCACTGCCAGCGCGGTCACCAGGCCGCTGGCCGCGTCCACGCTGCATACCGCAGGGGTCAGGCTGCTGTACGCCACGGCCAGCCCTGAACTGGCGATGGCGCTGACGGTGGCGCTGGCTCCCACCACCAGCGTGGGTGCCGCACCAAAGCCGATCTGCTGCTGCGCATCCACCTGCACTGGCAGCGCCAGCGTGGCGCGCGTGGCAGCGGCCCAGGTGGCATCGCCGTCCTGGCTGGCGGCGATGGTGCAGGTGCCGGGCGTCAGCGCGGTGACGGTGCCGCTTTGCGCGTCCACCGTGCAGACGGTGGGGGTGTCGCTGCCGTAGCGCACCGTCAGGCCCGAGTTGGCCGTGGCCGACACGGTGGCCGTGCCGCCCAGCACCAGCGTGGGTGCGGTGGCAAAGACGATGGTTTGGGCGCGCGCGCCAACGGCGTTGCCCGATTCACCATCAGGCCCGTTGGCACCGCCGCAGGCCAAAAGCGTGATGGACGAGGTGGCTATCAGGGCCAGCGCTGCACGTGCACGCAAGGAAGAGACAAATTTGCTTGGCATGGTGAAATAGCTTTCAGAACTTGATGTTGACCCCGGCGTAGAACGAGCGTCCAGGCCCCGGCACCGGCACGCCCCAGGGAACGGTGTTGAGCATCATGGTGCTGCCCTGGCCGACATAAGCGCCACCCAGTGGCTGCGCGTAGAACTTGTCGAACAGGTTTTCAACCCCCAGGTCGATGCGCACGTCATTCACCTCGTAGCTGGCGCGCAGGTTGAACAGGGCGTAGCCGGGCGTGCGGGTTTCGTTGCGTACCTGCGAGACGCGCTTTTTGGCCTGCACGCCTTGCCATTCCAGCGTGGTGCTCCACTGGCCGTTGCCCAGCCGCATGCCGTGCGTCAGGCTGAGTTTGAGGTTGGGTGGCATGGTGTTGTACAGGCCGCTGCCGGTGCTTCGGTTCTTGCCGCGCAGCCAGTTGAGCGCGCCGCCCAGTGTCAGGCTGCCCAGTTGTTCGCTGCGTGCTGCGCGCCAGTGGCCCGAGACATCAAACCCGTACAACTGCGCTGTCTGGTTGGCGTATTGCAGCAGTACAAACTGGTCGCTGGCGTCGTTGTTGCCGCTTTTGCAGCGGCTGGCAGAGCAGCGGATGGCGTCGATGTAGTGGCGCACCCGTGTGTAGTAAGCACTGGCGTTCAGGCCCCAGGCATCGGCGTCCTGCGGGTCGTGCCATTGGCCGCCGAGGCTCAGGGTGTAGGCAGTTTCTGGCTCCAGGCTGGGGTTGCCCAGATAGCCGTTGCCGTCACCAACGAAGTTGTTCATGCCTGCGGCCATGGTGTTGGTCGACCAGGGGTAGCGCTCGTACAGGCTGGGCGAGCGGGTCTTGCGCGCAAAACCAGCTTCGTAACGCTGCCCGGCGCTGGGTGTGTAGCGGGCGATGGCGGCCAGATCCCAATGGTGGTCGGTGCGGCGTCGCTCCAGCGCGTTGAAAGCGGCGGCGTCATCGGCCCAGGTGGGCAGGCTGCTGTAGCCTTGCACCGGCCCGGCGTTGGTCATCACGCGGGTGTAGCGCAGACCGGCCAGCGTCATCCATTGTGGATTCCAGCGGCGTTCCCACTCGGCAAAGGCATCGGCCCGGTGGCGCTGACCGTTGTCCACGTTCCAGAAGTGGTTGGGTGTCATCACGCCACTGCTGCCTGCGGGTGGCCACCAGTCGTATAGTTTGTAGCGCTGGGCTTCGATCCCCAGGCGCACGGTGTCGCGCTCGCTGGTCAGCCAGTTGGCCTGGGCCGATGCGCCGGTGGTGCTGGCGTTGCTGCGCATGGGCATGCCGCTGCCGTAGCTGTAGCGGTCTTCGCCCATGTCCATGCGGTGGCGCACGCGCTGGTGAAAGGCGCGCAGCTTCAAGTCGCCCCAACTCCATTGCCCGGTGTAGCGCGCGTTCAACTGGGTGGAGCGGTTGTCGGTCATGTCCATGCGTTGATTGGGAAAGCCTTCGTGCGGAATGTCTTGCCAGCCGACATCGAGCTGCCACAGGTGCATGCCCTGCCGCCAGGCTGCGCCCAGTTTGTGGTTTTGGCTGCGAAAGGCGCTGGAGGCCACTTCGTCGCCGGGAATTGGCGCGCCCAGTTCGCTGCCCGCAGCTTCGGGCTTGAAAGATTGGGCCGCGTGGTAGTTGTCGGCGCGCGCCCAGGCCCCTTCGTAGTGCAGGTTGAGCTGCTCGGTGGCGAACATGGCCGAGCCGCCCACGCTGAAGCCATCGCCATTGCTGCGGTAGCTGGTGCTGGCGCTGCCTTCCAGCAGCATGGGCTGGCCGGGGGCGGCAAAGCGCGGCGGCGCAGATTCAACCTGCACCGTGCCGCCAATGCTGTCGCCACCCACGCTGACGGGGGTAACGCCGGCGTACACGGTCATCAAATCGACCTGACTGGGGTCGATGTACGACAGCGCGGGGTTCATGTGGTTGGGGCAAGCGGCAGCCAGATCCATGCCATCGACCAGCAGGCGCAGGCGCTCATCGCCCAGACCGCGCAGCACGGGCAGGCTGGAGACGCCGCCCGCGCCCTGGGTGCTGGCACCGGGCACGGCTTCGAGCAGGCGGGCTGAGTCGGCGGTGGCCGCGCGCGATGCGCCTGAGGGCCGCATGTCGAGCACGGTGGCACCCAGCTTGGCGTCGGTGGCGTTGGCGTCGGGGCGGGGTTGGAAAAGCTGGTGACCCTGCACCGTCACGTCGGGCAAAGCGTCGGGGTCAGGCGTGGCGGTGGGCTGCGCGGTGGCCGCCTGCGCCGTCAGCGCCAAAGTGGCCAGCGCGGTGGTGCGCCAGCGGAATGCAGCAGGACGGTCAGGGATCATTGTCAATATCAATTTAATAGCTGCAATCTCAATATGAAAAAGCGTTGGTGGCGAATTTGATGCTCAATCAAGGGGGAAAGACGTGATGGCATGGCCCTGCGGCGCGGCAAACGGGTTGGACAGCGCGGGGTTGCCCAAAAACTCTTCGTCGGTCAGCGTTTTTAGAAAGGCCACCAGATCGGCTTGCTCTTGCGTGGACAGTCCCTGGTCGACGAGCAGCGGGCTTTTGTACGGGTTGGTGCGGCCATCGCCCGCGTTGGGGCCGTTGGTGACGTTGCGCCCGCCACCGGCCATGATGGCCACCGCCTCTTGCAGTGTGGCCACCGAGCCGTCGTGCATGTACGGGCCGGTGACTTCGATGTTGCGCAACGTGGGCGCGCGGAATGCACCCATGTCGGCCAGGTTGCCGGTAATGTCCAGCGCACCCTGGTTGTCTTTGGGGTAAGCGCCCTGCCCGTTCAGGTTGTACAGGCCGACGTTGTGGTAGCGCACGGCCAGCGCGCTGGTCTGCACGCTGACGAACTGGCCGCCAAAGTGCGGCGGGGCATGGCACTGCACGCACCGGGCCGTGGTGAACAGCTGTAACCCGTTCAGTTCTTGCAGTGTGAGTTGGGCGCGCTGCTGCACGTGGCGGTCGTAGCGGCTGTCGGCTGAAATCATGGTGCGCTCAAAAGCGCTGATGGCTTTGAGGACGTATTCCCAGGTCAGCAGATCGCCCGTGTTGTTGGTGCTGTCCGTAAAGGCTTGTTGAAAGTGCGCCACGTAGTCCACATCAGTGGCGTTTGCAAGGCGTTGCAGCACGGCGTGCGCACTGCTTTCGTCTACGCCCATTTCGACCGGCTCGGTGCCGAACACTGGGTTGGTGATTTGCCGCTCCAGCGTGGCCAGGGCCGGGTTGGCCCAGGTTTGTGTGGCGTTGTAGGCCACGTTCACCAGCGCCATCGAGTTGCGCGGGTGCACTTGGCCGGTGATGCCCGTCGGGCGCGCCAGAGCATCCGAAAACGCCCGCGACTGCACATGACATGAAGCGCACGACAGGCTGCCGTCGCCCGACAGGCGGGGGTCATAAAACAGCAGGCGGCCCAGCGCCACCTTGGCCGCGTTCATGGGGTTGTCGGCGGGCACGCGCGGTGCGGGCATGTGCGCGGGCAGCGCCCAAGGCCAATCTGCGGACGCCGTGTCAGCGGGGTAAGTCCAGTTCAGCACCGTCGGTTCAAGCGCGGTGGCCGTGGTGTCATCGCCGCTGCCACCGTCGCCACCGCCGCAAGCCAGCAAAAGCGCACCGCCCAGCAGGCCCATCAGGACCCGCGCCGCCTGGTTGGCCCAGCGGCGCGGGTGTCGGCGCGCCCAGCCCGTCGCACCGGCAACAGTGACGGTGGCGTCAGGATGGACAGCGGGCCAGATCATCGGCTCATGGCCTTCAGCACTACCTGGCTTTGGCCATCCAGCGGCAGGCCGGTGCCCGTGCCATCGACCTTCCAGTCCAGCGCCAGCGCCTCGAAAGGTTTGGCGCAGGCCGGGTCGGTGGCGCTGGACATGCAGCCGCGGTCACCTTCGGTGGCGCTGGCAATGTCGTAGTTGAACAGCGCGCCAGCATCAAAAGCCACCACTTGGGTGCTGGGGTCAAAGCTGTCCAGCGTGACCGGCACGCGGTTGGACGCGGTGCAACTGGAAATGGGCGTGCCGTTGGCCGGATCGCCCACGCAGCCGGTGGAGCCCAAGTGCAGCAGCACGTAGCCCAGCTTGCCTTCGGCCACGCTGTCCCACTGGGTGGTGTCGACGCTGCTGTCTTGATCGAACTCGATGTTGGTGAACTTGCGACCGCCACGCCAGTTCCAGGCCATGCCCGGATGCACGGCCGATTGCAGCACCGCAGGCGTGGTGGTGGCGGTGGCGTCCAGGTGGTTCAGCTCGAACGGCACGCCCAGTGTCATCTCGGCACCGACGTAGCGCCCCGGCGTGACAGTGCCGGTGATGGTGGTGTTGGTGGGCACCGAACCATCGCACAGGCCCGTGCCTTCGACTTCAAAGTCCAGCAGACTGACGGCGTGGGTACCGTCGTCGTAATTGTTGTCATCGGCTGGGTTGGCCAGCGTCAGGCGCACTTTGGTGCCGTCTTCTTTGAGCAAGTTGACGTTGGAGATGTAAAAGCGGAAGTCCCACATCTTCACGGCGCGCTGCTGGGTGCCCAGCGTCAGTTGCGAATTGCAGTCGATGGCGGTGTTGCCGTTGTAGGCGGCAAATTGCAGCGTGACATGGCCCGCCGCATCGGTTTGCCAGCCTGCGGCGCTGCTGTTGTCGCCATCGTCGTCGTCGCTGCCGCCGCAAGCGGCCAGCAAGGTCAGCGCCGCCAGGGCGCAAGTGCTCAGTGCCAGTTTTTTGTTCATGTGAAAACGCCTTAAAAAAGATGACATGGAATATTCAAGCTGCCGCAGCGCCCAGATGAGTCCGGGTGCACTTTCCCGCGCGGCGACGAGTACGCATCAAAGTTCACATCAAAGTGCGTATCAATGCGCCAGGGAAGTGGCCGCGCCCAAGGCGCTGGCTGATGTGTGGTGCGCCGGTGGCGCGTCATTGGCGCTGCTCACATCGGACGGTTGCACCTCGGACAGGGCGGTGGGCAATGTGCGGCACACGGTTTCCACCGTGGCGTCGATCAGCCGGGCCAGCTCTTTCAACGCGGGCAGGCGCTCGCGCTCCAGTGGCTGGCCGTGCGCCGCCAGGTGCGCCAGCAGGCAGCCCAGCCTGCGCCGCACGGGGCCGGTGCGCAGGCCAGCCATCAGGCGGGCGTGGCGGGCTTGTTGCGCCAGTGCACTTTGGTACAGGCGCATCGCATCGTGCAGGTGGTCCGAGGTTTCGGGGCGTGCCGTGGCGGGCACCAGCGCCACCGCGCTGGCGTCATACGTGGCCGCGTCCAGCGTGGTCAGACCGAGCAGATCGCCCGGCCCGGCGAGGCCGAGCACGTGCCGATCACCCGCCGTATTCGGCGTGTCGTGCGTCAGCACGAACCAGCCTTGCACCACGCGCCACAGTGGCCCGTGGGTACCTGCTTGCAGCAAGGACTGGCCTGCATTCAAGCGGATGCTGGCGGATGAGGATGGGGGCGTTTTGACCCAGGAGGCCCCCAGTGCGGGGGCGGCCAGTGTGGGTATGGCGGCGGCGCGTTGCACCGCCACGGATGGCATCGCATGCATAAGTTGAACTCCTTTCCTGGTCGCGGCGCGGTGTGTGGGCGCGCGCGAGCCTTTGTGATGAATACGCATGGCCTGCGCGTGCACACGCAGGCCATGCGCGCGCCATGTCAGGCCATCAGAGAAAGCAGTTCAGTGGGTGGGCCGCACGAGGGTGGCAGCCAGAAAGGGGGTGCCCGGCTGGCGGCCACCCGGATGGAAGGCGGGTGGGTTTGCGGCGAGGGGGGCAGCGCTGGGAGGTTCAGTGCGGGCGCAGGCGGTGCCAGCCGGTCGGCCATGAGCACGCACAGCCCGCAGGCGTTGATGCTGGGCAGCTCAGCCGGGGTGTCGTTGTCTGGGCTGTCTGCCTGCTCGGCATTGCCCGCATCAGTGGGCACCCAGCGCACGCCTTGGGGGGTGCAGACTTCCGTCCACGCCACCGCGGTGCTGGCTGCTGACCACAAAGTGCGCGACACCGTGGGTGCCAGCGCCGCCAGCCCGACGATCCACAGGATCAGCCAGGCGATGCGGCGGGGCGGTTGGCGCAGCGTGGTCATGGTGGCGGCGTGACTCTGGTCAGGCTGGGGTGCTGGCCTGAAGGTCAGTGCTTCATGCCGTGTGCAGGTGCGGCGGTGTTGCCCAGCGCTTTGGCGGGTGCCGTGATTTGCTGTGTGAACGGTTTTTTGTCGGCCACGTTTTCAAACGTCAGCGTCACCGGTACCTGGTCGCCGTCTTTGACCTGCTGCTTCAAGTCCATCAGCATCACATGGTGGCCACCGGGCTTGAGTTCGGCGGTTTGGCCCTTGGCGATGGGCAAGCCGTCTTTGAGCTGGCGCATTTTCATCACATTGCCGTCCATCGTCATCTCGTGGATCTCAACCACCCCCGCCACAGGCGAAGTGGCCGAGATCAGGCGCACGTCTTGCGCGGCCTCGATCTTCATGAAAGCGCCGGTGGCTTTTTGCGACGGCACCGTGCCGCGCACCCAAGGCTCGGAGATGGTGACCTGGGCCTGTGCGGCAAAGGCCGCTGTAGTGGCCAGCAGGCCGATGACGAGGTGTTTGCGAATCATGAATTTGCTCCTTAAAAAATATCTGATAGCGCTTTGTGGACAGGCGCTGGGTGGTAAAAACGTTAAGAAATGAAGTGCTTTAGGTGCTGCCCTTCAGCAGCATGCGCACGTCGTGCACATAGTCTTCGGCGGGCTGGGCGTGGCGCAGCATCAGCCGCAGCCGCCCTTGCGGGTCAAACAGGTAGGACTGGGCCGAATGGTCCATGGTGTAGCTGCTGCCGGTGGGCACGGCTTTGTAAAAAATCCGGAAATGCTGGGCCACGGCCTTCAGTTGCTCAGGCGTGGCCGGACGCAAGGCCATGAAGCTGGGGTCGAACGCGGCCATGTACGCGCGCAGCAGCTCGGGCGTGTCGCGTTCGGGATCGACGGTGATCATCACCACCCGAAAGCGCTGACCGTCGGCACCCAGCAGGCGTTTGACTTCTGCCGCGCGGGTTAACGCCGTGGGGCACACGTCCGGGCATTGCGTAAAGCCAAAGTACAACTGCACCACCTGGCCACCAAAGTCGGCCAGCGTGCGCTGCTGCCCCTGGGCGTCGGGCAGATCAAAGCCCGCGCCCCAGTCTGCGCCGGTGATGTCCAGACCCCGAAAACCTTCGGGCGCAAACCACTGGCTCCATTGGTCGCAACCGGTCAACATGTCCATGCCCATGCCCATGCCCAGCGGCAGGGCTGTGGCCCAGCTCAAACGCTTAAGCCAGCGGCGGCGCTGTGCGTTCATCACCGACGCGTGTTCCATGGGCATGCCCATGACACCTCCAGAACTCTGATTAAAAACAGACGCCAACGCCTGATACACAAGCGTTGGAAGCTATAAAAACAGCAGCAATCAGAGAGTGGGTGGGGCGCGCGCTTGCCAAGGCAGTGCAGCGGCTGTCTGGCGCAATGCCTGTGCCATCAGCGCGTGGCGCTCGGTGGGCAACGGCGGTGGCAGCGGTGCCATTACCGCAGGCGGCGGCGGGGCCGACAGGGGCACGCACAGCGGGCAATCCAGGTGTGCACTGGCCGGGGCTGGGCTGCCGTCGTCCAGCACCGCCACGGTCTGCAGCATGCCTTCGCCGGTGCACACCGTGGTCATCGCCACAGGCTGCACCAGTGGCGAGGCCACCGCCACGCCCATCACCAGCCACAGCCACACCAGCATGAAGCGGGCGATGCGGCGGGCGTGCAAAGACGTGGAGCCTTGGGCGAACATGCGGCGCATTATGCCCCGCCGGGTGTGGATGGGCAAATCCAACGTCGATCAGGCGACAGAGCCAGCGCAGCCCAGCGGCTAAGCTGGCGGCCGCTGTTTATTTACCCCATCAAGGAGAAACCCCATGCTCAAACTCTGCGGCTTTGCGGCCAGCAACTACTACAACAAGGTCAAGCTGGCGCTGCTGGAAAAAGGCGTGCCGTTTGAAGAAGTGCTGGCCTGGGTGGGCGAGACCGACCGCGTCGCCAGCCCGCTGGGCAAAGTGCCTTACGCCATCACCGATGAGGGGCCGATGAGCGAATCGACCATCATTTTGGAATACGTTGAAGACCGCTACCCCGAAAAACCGCTCATGCCCGCCAGCCCCTACCAGGCGGCCAAGGTGCGCGAGCTGCTGCGCTACATCGAGCTGCACCTGGAGCTGGTGGTGCGCAACCTGTACCCCGAGGCATTTTTTGGTGGCAAAGTCAGTGACAACCTGAAAGCCAAGCTGCGCCCGCAGTTGGAGAAAAACATCGCCGCGTTTGGCCAGTTGGCCTAGTTTTCACCCTACATTGCGGGCGCTCAATTCACCCTGGCCGACTGCGCGGCTGCCGTGCATCTGCCGCTGGTGGCCAGTTGCACCAAAATCATCTACGGGCAAGATTTGATGGCGGATTTGCCGGTGAAGGACTACCTCAAGCGCGTGGGTGAGCGCCCCACCGTGCAGCAGGTCAACGCTGATCGCAAAGTGAATACTGAACAGCTGATGGCGCGGATGAAGTGACTGGGTTTGGATAAAAACCAGCTTCGGCGCTTGGTGGACATGCACGGAAAGCTATTGAAAACATAGCGCGTTGTGTCGTGTCGTGCCGTGATTGATGGCCTCAGTGCTGGTGCCCATGCGCGCCATGCACGTGGCCGTGGGCCAGCTCTTCGGCTGTGGCCGGTCGCATGGACTTCACAGTGGCTGCAAAGCGAACCGCGCGGCCTGCCAGCGGGTGGTTGGCGTCCAGGTGCACCTCAGGCCCCTTGATTTTGACGACCCGGTACAGCACCGGGTGTCCCTGTGGCCCCGGCCCCTGCAACTGGCCGCCGACTTTGATGCCGGGTGGGAATTCGCTCTTGGGGATGGTGCGCACTAACGCCTCGTCATGCTCGCCAAACGCTTCGGTGGCGGTTAAATCTAGCGTCACCGTGTCGCCCACCGCCTTGCCGCCCAGTGCAGCCTCGACCCGGGGAAACAGGTTGTCGTGCCCATGCAAATACGCCGTGGTGCCCGCATCCAGAGGTTTGCCCGTGGCGGCATCGGTGATTTTGTAGGCCAGGGTGACGGCGGTGTCTTGGATGATGGTCATAGCTGAATTCTATTGTTTATTTATTCGAGCGGCTATCTCTTGTTTTCCAACGTCAATGTTGTCTATTCTCCGCACGATGAGGTAAATTCCTGCAGTCAATATGGCCGCATAAAGTTCAGGATCGGACAGAGAGTTTTTTTCGATCGCCAATTTATAAGTGGCAATAAGCATTCCGGCGCAAATTTCAGTCACTCCATATATTATTCGATATTTTTTTCTTAAAGCGAACAAAAGTGTCGCTATGAGTGGAATAATAATAAAGGAGATGGCAAAACGGAGTGCTAAAGACGCGGTCGACCCAAAGAAAATTAAGGAAGGTCTGCAAAAGTCAGCCCCATGACGGCCTGATCTGAGACAGTGGAGCGATGCAACAGACAAGCCTTGCCACCACTGGATTCGAGCTTGCAGCCAAACGCACGCGCAAGC
>NZ_JBKEEE010000049.1:0-18400 GCF_047975795.1 Ottowia sp.
GCTTGCGCGTGCGTTTGGCTGCAAGCTCGAATCCAGTGGTGGCAAGGCTTGTCTGTTGCATCGCTCCACTGTCTCAGATCAGGCCGTCATGGGGCTGACTTTTGCAGACCTTCCCTAGGCAGCGCCGTTAGCCTGCTGCCCGGCGTGCACCGTCTGGCGCAGGCACAAGGCCAAGCGCAAAGCGCCGCCTGGCCCACGCGCACCGTGCGCCTGCTGGTGGGTTTTCCGGCAGGCTCTACACCCGACCATTCGGCACGCGCACTGGCCGACGGCCTGAGCGGCGTGCTGGGCCAATCGGTGGTGGTCGAGAACAAACCCGGTGCCTCCGGCAACATCGCTGCGGCGCAAGTGGCCAAGGCGCGCGACGGCCACACGCTGGGCGTAGTCATCAACGGCAACCTGACCTCGGCCAAGATGCTCAACCCCGCTTTGCCTTACGACCCGGCGCGCGATTTCAGCCTGATCAGCCAGCTCACCAGCGCACCGCTGGCCTTGGTCACCCCGCCCGATCTGCCTGAAGGACCCGCGTTTTTTGCCGCCGCCACCAAAGAAGGTGATCGCTGGAACTACGGCTCGGTTGGCGCGGGATCGGTGGCGCATTTGGGGCTGGAGCTGCTCAAAACCCGCGTGCCGGGCTTCAAGCCGGTGCACATTCCGTTTCAGGGCAACCCGGCGGTGGTCACCGCGCTGCTCAGCGGGCAGATTCAAATGGCGCTGATGCCGCCCGGCCTGGTGGTGCAGCACGTCCAGGCGGGCAAGCTGCACATCGTCGGCCTGACCAGCGGCCGCAGCACCTTGGCCCCCAGCGTGCCGCCGCTGGCCGACGCAGGGGCGAAAAACTTCAACCTGGAGGTGTGGACCGGCCTGGTCGGCCCCGCCAGCCTGCCGCTGGCAGCCCAGCAGCGACTGGCGCAGGCGGTGCCGCAAGTGGTGCGCAGCGCCGCCGTGCGCAAGCGCCTGTTTCTGCAAGGCTGGGCCGCCGTCGGCTCATCGCCCGAAGGCTTTGCCCAGCGTGTAGCCGCTGAGCGCGCGAGCATGGCGGCGATCATCAAGGCGGTGGGGGTGAAAGCGGGATAACACTTCTTTGTTTATCCCCAATTTCGCCAAAACCCTTTCCGAAAACTATTGGCTGTCAATGAATTCGTATTCCTACATCGTTTCGTTGCGCGCCAATCATCCGTTCCACAATCTCTCTTACCTTTCCTCGCTCCTTTCTCTAGAGCGCCGGTCTGGCTGGACGGCTGATGAGGCACGGGTGACGCCCAAAGGCACCGTTCTTAACGAACGCAGAAGCGAAAGTTATTGGTCGGCGCGCATTACGCCCACTGAAATGTCTTCAGAAGAACAAGAGCTGGAAGACGTGCTTGACCAATCTGTGTCTACGTTGCTCCGGCTGAGTGACCGGCTCGCTGATTTTTATGCCACTGGCGGCACGCTGAACTACTTCATCGGCTTGTATGGGGCATGTAACTACGGTTTGGCATTTCCCGTCAGCCTGGCGCAGAAGCTGGCCGATGCCAAGATAGAAGTTCAGTTGGACATCTATCCGTATGAAAGTGGGTGCCAACCTACAGCACCACCGGATAACGCCTGACAACCGGCGCGTTCAAGCCTTGTCTTTTACACAACACCCCCGGGTGGCGGATGCGTTATCAGCCGCTCATGTCTCGCCGCGCAGCCGCTCGATCAAGCCATTCAGCTCGTCCAGCGAGCCGAACTGAATCGCCACCTCGCCCGTTTGCACCAGCTTGCCGCCTTGCTTGGTTTTTTTCTTCATGCGCACTTCGACCTGAGCCGTGAGCAGGTCAGACAACTCTTCTTCCACCCGGCGCACGTCGCCCGTTTTGTCGGCGCTGGCGGCGGCAGGCTTGCGCGGGGAGGTCAGGTTGAACTCGGCGTTCAGGCGCTTGACCAGCGATTCGGCTTCGCGCACCGACAGCTTTTTGGCCGACACCTGATTGGCCGCCGTGATTTGCGCCGCACCGTCGAGGGCCAGCAGCGCGCGCGCGTGGCCCATGTCGATGTCACCGGCCATCAGCATGGTTTGCACCGGCTCGGTCAGCTTGAGCAGGCGCAGCAGATTGCTGGCGGCGCTGCGGCTCTTGCCCACGGCCTGCGCCATTTGTTCGTGCGTCAGGCCAAAGTCATTCAGCAGGCGCTGCAAGCCTTGCGCTTCTTCCAGCGGGTTCAGGTCTTCGCGCTGGATGTTCTCGATCAGCGCCATCGCGGCAGCGGCCTCGTCGGGCACCTCGCGCACCAGCACCGGCACCTCGGCCAGGCCCGCCAGGCGCGCGGCGCGAAAGCGGCGCTCGCCTGCGATAATTTCGTAATTAGCTATTGAATTAGTAGCTTTTGACGCTTGTCCATCCTGCGCTGGAACCTGTTTTGGCACCGAAAGTTTGCGCACCAGAATCGGCTGCATGATGCCCTGCGCCTTGATGCTTTCGGCCAGCTCGTACAGCGCGCCCTCGTCCATGCGGGTGCGCGGCTGGTATTGACCAGCGGTCATGTCGGCCAGCGCCAGCATCATGGGCGTGCCTGCGGGGGTGACGGCAGTGGCGTCGCCGCCTGCATCCATCGACAAACTGCTGGGGCCGAGCAGCGCGTCCAGGCCGCGACCTAAGCCTTTGGGTTTTTTGGTGACCATATGAAATCCTTACCGTTATGACGCACGTCGACGCATGCATTTGAAGTCATGTGCTTGTCCTGCCCCCGCTGTGCAGGGCTGCCAGCAGCGCATGCCCCTCGCCCCAATCCCCCAACCCGGAATCCGCATTGATATGCCCGCGCGGCCCCACGCTGTAAAAGCTGGCACCCCAGTCCTGCGCCAGCTGGCTGGCGTAGTCGGCGCGGCCAAAGGGGTCATCGGTGCTGGCGACGACGATGGCCGGGAACGGCAGGCGCTGGCGCGCGGGGGGTGCCCAGCCGGGGATTTGCTGGCGCACGTCATCGCGCTCGATCTCGGGTGGGGCGACCAGCAGGGCACCCGCCGCGCGCTGCACTGCATCGCCCGCGTGCGCCGCCCACCAGGCCACCAGCAGACAGCCCAGGCTGTGCGCCACCAACCATGCAGGGCGCGCATCGGCCAGCACCACGTCTTGCAGGCGCGCCGTCCAGTCGCCGCGCAGCGGGCGCTGCCAGTCGTGCTGTTCAACCCGCGTGTAGCCGTGCAGCGCCTCCCAGCGGCTTTGCCAATGGGTAAGACCGCTGCCTTGCCAGCCGGGCAGGGTCAGAACACGGTAGGCGCTCATAGAACTATCAAATTCATAGCTGTTTGCGCCCGCCAAACAAGCGCAAAAAGCCAATTTGACCAATAAACCAGTGGCCGCGGAGCAGGCCATGCCAGCGAACGCCGTGGGCGGGATTCCACCAACCACTGGCGTTGTCCCCCCGCCCGCAGAGAGCGGGGGGAAGGCGCGTCAGCGCTACAGGGGGGAAACTCATTTCATCCCCCGTTGCACCATCTCATTGGCAAATTCGACAAAAGCTTTGCTGCCTTTGGCTGCCGGGTCGAACACCACGCCGGGCAGGCCATAGCTGGGCGCTTCAGCCAGGCGCACGTTGCGCGGGATGATGGTATCGAACACTTTGGGGCCGTAGTGCGCCTTGAGCTGCTCGCTGACCTGCTGCTGCAAGGTGATGCGCGGATCGAACATCACGCGCAACAGGCCGATCAAGCGCAAATCGCGGTTCAGGTTGGCGTGCACCTGCTTGATGGTGTTGGTCAGATCAGCCAGTCCTTCCAGCGCAAAGTACTCGCACTGCATGGGCACGATCACACCTTGCGCAGCGCACAGACCGTTGAGGGTGAGCATGCTCAGCGACGGCGGGCAGTCGACCAGCACAAAATCGTAGTCAGCGCTGACTTTTGACAAGGCGTCCTTCAACCGGCGCTCGCGGCGGTCTTCCGCCACCAGTTCCACCTCGGCACCAGCCAGTTCGCGGTTGGCACCCAGCACGGCATAGCCCGCACCGGCTTCTTTCAACCGCTCGGGCATTACAACCGCCTCGGCCACGCTGGCCGATTCCAGCAGCACGTCGTACACCGACAAATCCATCGCCCGCTTGTCCACGCCCGATCCCATGGTGGCATTGCCCTGCGGGTCCAGATCAACCAGCAGCACGCGCTGGCCAATCTTGGCCAGACCGGCGGCCAGATTGACGGTGGTGGTGGTCTTGCCGACCCCGCCTTTTTGGTTGGCGATGCAGAAGATTTGCGCCATGGCTCGATTCGCTTGGATGGGAAATGAAAGATTTATTTGCTCAGCGCCAGCTTCAGGCCAAAGCCAATCAGCAGCGTACCAGCCAGCTTGGTTAACGCGCCCGACAGCCGCGCACTGGCCCGCACGCGCTCGGCCAACCGCTGCGCCAGCACGGTGGCGATCAGTCCGTAGGCCAAGGTAAGTGCGGCAATGGTCAAAGCCATCACCGCATAGGTGGCCAGTCCTGGCTGATGCGACGGGTTAATGAACAATGGAAAAAACGCCATGTAAAACACAATCGCCTTGGGGTTGAGCAAGGTGATCAAAAACGACTGTCGCCAAAAGTGGTGCGGTTTAAGCTTGAGCACCGCGCCCTGCCCCGGCTTGGCCAGAAACAGGCGCAGCCCCAGCCAGGCCAGATACGCCGCCCCCGCCCACTGCACCGCCGCAAAAGCGGCCGGATAGGCTTTGAGCAAGGCCGCGATACCAGCCACCGCGCCCCACAACAAAATCTGGTCGCCCGCAATAATGCCGAGCGTCGACACCAAACCGCCGCGCACCCCGCCTTGCGCCGTGCTGGACAAAATGGCCAGATTACCCGGCCCAGGGATGGCCAGAAACACGATGATAGCGACGGCGAAAGCGGGGTAATCGGTGATGGCGAGCATGAACGGCACCAAAGCGCTGGAACGGGCAAGTGTAAGCCAGCCACTCTGTGTTGTTGCGCTTTTCGCGCTGCAACATGCCGTTCAGCCTGCCAAAGAAAGCCTGCTTTGCCTATTAAGGCCAGTTAACGCAGAACCAGTTAACGCCTGTTGTTAATGCTGTTGCCGCCGCATCCACACCAGACAGCGATCGGCAGCCAACTCAGGCACGGCCAGTGGTTCCACGTGAAACACTTCCACCTCTGGCGGTAAAGCATCGATTTCATCTTGCGGATGTTTGCCCTTCATCGCCACCCACACCCCACCTTCAGCCAGCGCGTCTGCCGACCAGCGGGCAAAGTCGGGCAGCGAGGCAAAGGCGCGCGAAGTGATGATGTCAAACGGCAGTGCCACCGACTCCACCCGCGCATGCAGCCCTTTCAGATTAGGCAACGCCAACGCGCCTGCGACTTGCTGAATAAAGGCGGCTTTTTTTCCCACCGCATCCACGCAAGTCACGCTCAACTCGGGGCAACCCACAGCGATCATCACGCCGGGCAAGCCGCCACCCGACCCCACATCCAGCACACGCGCAGGCTTGCCGTTGACGTGGCGACGCAGCGGCTCAAGCACCGCCAAGCTGTCAAACACGTGGTGCGTCAGCATCTCGGTCGGATCACGCAGCGCCGTCAGGTTATAGACCTTGTTCCAGCGCATCAGCAGGCCCAGGTAGGCCAACATCTTCTGGAGCTGCCCCGCCGTCAAATCCAACCCCAACTGATGGGCCGCAGATTGCAACCGCTCCAGCATATCGTCCGCCCCCGCCACTGTCGCTGCCGCTATCGTCATGCGGTGCGCGCCTTGCTTGCAGGTTCTGCAAAACCTTTGAAACCGCCCTTTTTCAAGTGGACCAGCAACAAGGAAATGGCCGCCGGTGTCACGCCGCTGATGCGTCCAGCTTGCCCCAGCGTATCTGGGCGTTGCGCGTGCAGTTTTTGTCGCACTTCGATCGACAGGGCCGAAATCTGCATGTAATCCAGTTGCTCTGGCAGACGCAGGTTTTCATAATGGGCGGCGCGGGCCACTTCTCCACGCTGACGGTCGATGTAGCCCGAATACTTGGCCGCGATTTCTATCTGCTCAACCACAGCATCGGTTAACTCACCCAGAGTTTCACGTGAAACATCGATCGATGCGTAGCGCCCATCTTCCAACGTCATCAGTGCGGCGTAATCCACACCTGGACGGCGCAGCAAATCAAACAAGCTATGCTCGTGTTCAATGACCTTACCGAGTACGCGCTCTGATTCGGTCGCTGGCAACTGACGCGGATTGACCCAGGTAGATTTGAGCCGCTCGGTTTCACGTGAAACCGCGTCACGTTTACGGCTAAAAGCGTTCCAACGCGCATCGTCCACCAGGCCCAACTGACGGCCCACTTCAGTCAGCCGCATATCCGCGTTGTCTTCGCGCAGTTGCAGGCGGTACTCGGCCCGGCTGGTGAACATGCGGTAAGGCTCGGTCACGCCCTTGGTGATGAGGTCGTCCACCAGCACGCCCAGGTAGGCCTGATCGCGTCCGGGCAGCCAGACCCCGCCAAAGTCGTCCGCCCGACCTTCCAGTTGCCGACATTGCAGCGCAGCGTTGATGCCTGCAAACAAGCCCTGCGCGGCCGCTTCTTCGTAACCGGTCGTGCCGTTGATTTGGCCCGCAAAAAACAGCCCCCCGATTTGTCGCGTCTCGAAGCTGCTTTTCAGTACGCGCGGATCAAAATAATCGTATTCAATGGCGTAGCCGGGCCGCAGGATGTGGGCGTTCTCTAAACCCTTCATGCTGCGCACCAACTCCAATTGAACATCAAATGGCAAGCTGGTGGAGATGCCATTGGGGTAGACCTCGTGCGTGTCCAGCCCTTCAGGCTCCAGAAATATCTGATGGCTGTCCTTGTCGGCAAAGCGGTTGATCTTGTCTTCCACGCTGGGACAATAGCGCGGCCCCACCCCTTCGATCTGGCCGGTGAACATGGGGCTACGGTCAAAACCAGAACGGATGATGTCGTGCGTGCGCGCATTGGTGTGCGTGATCCAGCACGGCATCTGCGCCGGGTGCATGTCAGTTCCACCGTATTCATGCGCCATGAAGCTGAACACCGGCATGCGCGGATTTTGTCCACCAGGCATGCCATCACCGGGCTGCACTTCGCAAGTGGCAAAGTCAATGCTGCGCCCGTCCAGGCGTGGCGGCGTACCGGTTTTGAGGCGGCCTTGTGGCAGCTTCAGCTCTTTCAGCTTTGCCGAAAGCGACGCAGAGGGCGGATCGCCCGCGCGCCCGGCCTGGTAATTGTCCAGCCCGACGTGAATACGCCCGTCCAAAAACGTACCTGCCGTCAACACTACGGTGCGTGCGCGGAAGGCAATGCCCACCTGCGTCACCGCGCCAACCACCCGATCGCCTTCCAGCAGCAAGTCATCCACCGCCTGCTGGAACAGCCACAGGTTCGGCTGGTTTTCCAGCACGCGCCGAATGGCGGCCTTGTACAGCACCCGATCGGCCTGTGCACGGGTAGCGCGCACCGCCGGGCCTTTGCTGGAATTGAGCACGCGGAACTGAATGCCCGCCTTGTCCGCAGCCAGCGCCATGGCACCGCCCAGCGCGTCCACTTCTTTAACCAGATGGCCTTTGCCAATGCCGCCAATGCTCGGGTTGCAGCTCATCTGGCCCAGGGTTTCAATGTTGTGCGTCAGCAGCAAAGTTTGCGCGCCCATGCGCGCAGCCGCCAGCGCCGCCTCGGTGCCGGCATGGCCGCCGCCGACCACAATGACATCAAAGCGCTGAGGATGGAAATAATGGGGTTGGGCCACGGAGCAAGAACCACAAACTGCAAAGCGCATTATTTTAGATAAATTTAACCTCTGGCGCACACCCATACTGCGCAAAGAGCTATTAAATTAATAGCTATAAATCACCCTATACCCGCTTTTCCCGTATACGCAGACGTCTGCCGATACGCTATGCTGGTGCCGCGCTGCTTTACAGCGTAACCCCCTTATTCACAAAAGCACCAAAGGCTTTACATGACCAGCAAAACATCGAAGAAAAGCGCACCTGTCACCAACGCCCATGCTTTGCCTTCGTATCTGGACCCTGCCCACCTTGGCCCCTGGGGCATCTACCTGGCCCAGGTCGATCGCGTCACACCCTATCTGGGGCCGCTGACGCGCTGGGTCGAAACCCTCAAGCGCCCAAAGCGCGCGCTGATCGTCGACGTGCCGCTGCGGCGCGATGACGGCACCATTGCCCACTACGAAGGCTATCGCGTGCAGCACAACGTCAGCCGCGGCCCTGGCAAGGGCGGCGTACGCTTTCACCAAGACGTGACGCTGTCCGAGGTCATGGCGCTGGCGGCCTGGATGTCGGTGAAAAACGCCGCTGTCAACGTGCCCTACGGCGGTGCCAAAGGCGGTATTCGGGTCGATCCGCGCACCCTCTCTGCGGGTGAGTTGGAGCGCCTGACGCGGCGCTACACCAGCGAGATCGGCCTCATCATCGGCCCCACCAAAGACATCCCCGCACCCGACGTCAACACCAACGAAAAGGTTATGGCCTGGATGATGGACACCTACTCTGTCAATGTGGGTGCCACCTCGACCGGCGTGGTCACCGGCAAGCCGATCGAGATGGGCGGCTCGCTGGGTCGGCGCGAGGCCACCGGGCGCGGTGTGTTCACCGTCGGCATCGAAGCTGCCAAGCAAATCGGCCTTCAGATCGAGGGCGCGCGCGTGGCCGTGCAAGGCTTTGGCAATGTGGGCGGCATTGCAGGTAAATTGTTTACCGAAGCCGGTTCACTGGTGGTGGCCGTGCTGGACCACACTGGCGGCGTGCACAACGACAAGGGTTTGAACGTTCCCAAGCTGCTGGAACACGTGGCCAAGACTGGCGGCGTGGCGGGTTTCAAAGGTGGAGAGCCACTGGCCACTGCCGACTTCTGGTCCACCAAGTGCGACATCCTGATCCCCGCTGCGCTGGAAGGCCAGATCACCAAAGCCAACGCGCCCAAAATCAAGGCCAAGATGGTGATCGAAGGAGCCAACGGCCCCACCACCCCCGAGGCCGACGATATTCTGCAAGACAAAGGCGTGCTGGTCGTGCCG
Organism: Ottowia sp.; assembly: GCF_047975795.1. Classification (GTDB taxonomy): domain Bacteria; phylum Pseudomonadota; class Gammaproteobacteria; order Burkholderiales; family Burkholderiaceae_C; genus Ottowia. Next base: position 8,998 of record NZ_JBKEEE010000049.1, read on the forward strand.
GACGTGATTGCCAACGCCGGCGGCGTGACGGTGAGCTACTTTGAATGGGTGCAGGATTTCAGCAGCTTTTTCTGGAGCGAAGAAGAGATCAACCAACGCCTGATCCGCATCATGAAAGAAGCCTTCGACGGCGTATGGAACACCGCCCAGCAGCACAAAGTCAGCCTGCGCACGGCCACCTTCATCGTGGCCTGCACACGCATTCTGACCGCGCGTGATTTGCGCGGCCTGTATCCATAAATCAAGCTTCAATGCTTTTTGATCGGACACTTTAAGCTATTAAATTTATAGTTTAGGTGTCCGTTTTTATTGATGCTTGGTTTTTAATGAATTGCCGCCAGGAATGCGGTGCCTGCTGCATCGCGCCATCCATTTCCAGCCCCATCCCCGGCATGCCACAGGGCAAGCTCGCCGGAGTGCGTTGCGTGCAACTGGATGCGTTACAGCGTTGCCAGCTGTTTGGCCAAGCCAATCGGCCTGCCGTCTGCCAATCTTTGCAGCCCAGCGTCGCCATGTGTGGCACCCACCGTGCACACGCTTTGCACTGGTTGACCGATCTGGAGCGGCAAACCACACCCGTGTCCGTTAAAGCTCCATGACGCACACTGTGATTCGCATCTATATTTAGCTTGCGGCCATGGTTTATTTTCAGCCTGACTGACACGCCACTGGCTTTGGTTTTAAGCTGCGCAAATCGTGCCCCATACTGCCCCACCACCACCTCCCATGCCACCGCGCCCGACGCGCGGTACTTTACCGTTGCCACCCGTGAAGTCGGTGGCGTTGACCGCGCCCTTTGACTGGCTGGCCAAAGGTTGGCACGACATGTGGCGCATCGGCTGGCCCAGCCTGCTGCATGGCCTGGTACTGGCTGTGTTTGGTGCCATGTTGGCATGGGCTGCACACGACCGCTTCTGGCTGCTGGCGGGGGCGTTCTCAGGTTTTCTGATCGTCGCACCGGTGCTGGCCACCAGTCTTTATGCCCTCAGCCGCGCGCTGGAGCGGGACGAACCCGCCAACTTAGGCACCATCGGTAAAACCTGGACCCGCTGGCAATACTCTCGCTTTGCCGTGCATGGCGGTTATTGGAGCCTGGTGCGCTTTGGCCTGCTGCTGTCACTGGCAGGCACGGGCTGGGTGATGACCTCGGCCGCTTTGATCACCGCGCTGGCACCCGCGCCAGTCAATACGCTGCAGGATTTCTTGCACCATGTAGTACTGGCCCGACATGGCTTTCTATTTGAGCTGTGGATGGTGTTGGGTGCGTTGATGGCCGCGCCATTGTTTGCCTCCAGCGTGGTGTCGATGCCCTTGCTGCTGGACCGCCGCTGTGACGTGCTGCAAGCGGTGTTGACCAGTTGGCAAACCGTGATGACCAATCCTGGCGCACTGGCGTTGTGGGCGGTTCTGATTCTGGGGCTAACGGTGCTGGGCATGCTCACCGCCTTGCTGGGTCTGGTCGTCATTGTGCCCTGGCTGGGCCACGCCAGTTGGCACGCTTATCGGGCGCTGGTCGATACCAGCCGTCTGCCTGAGCGCTTGCCGCCGGAGGGCCAAGCCTGATGTTTGGCTTCAACGAAGAGCAAATTGCCTGGTTTGGCCTCACCATTGGGGTGGGGGCCTTCATGATCTACATGCTGTTCATCATCGGCCATTTGGCTTGGGAATCAAAAGCCGGAAAATTCGGCACGTTTGTGCTGTTTCTGGCCCTGGCTTTTGGCATGGTGGGCTTCATCGCCAAGGCAGTGATCCAGTGGATGATCGAAAAATAGCCCTTAATAACCCTTGAAAGAGCGTGTTCAAAGCGCAGTACAAACCTGTGGACAGTGCTGGCATAAACATCAGCTTGTCCACAGCACACAGCCTGAACCCAAAGTTGTGCCATGTCAGACGACTTCTTCACCAACCTTTTCACACAAGCTGGTCACGCGGGTAAAGGCTTGTCAAAGCAGTCTTTTTTCAGCTTATCCACAAAACAGCAAGGCTTCTACTACGACTACTAATTAAATGAACGAATTCAAAAAACAAGTCAAAACAAGCCTTCAGTGCCCGATGGTTCTTCCACATGGGAATCAGCCATCCAGCCGTTACATCTGTACCAAAAACAGACCCATGGTGCACGAGTCGGCTGTTAAGATTGGCCTGCTTTATTCCTCCTCGCTGAACCAGCGGGGATATTTTTTGTTTCACGCCCATGTCCGTTGCTGTCGTTGGCCGCAGTCCCAGCACCTTTGAGATCAAAAGCGCCAGCCTGTCCTTGCTGGCGCTGCGCTTGAAATCGCCCGATCTGCATTTGCTGGCTCAAGAGTTGCAAGCGCAGTACGGGGAGATGCCGGATTTTTTTGAAGACGACCCGGTGGTGCTGGATCTGTCACTGCTGGAAGGCGATGCCGCCAGTGTTGACATTGATTTTCAGCGCCTGGGCGAAATGCTGTTTGAGCGCCGCCTGCGCCTGATGGCCGTTCGTGGTGGCAGCGATGCCCAGCACGCTGCGGCGGTTGATATCGGGCTGCTGTTGGCCCCTGATATGCGCATGGCAGCGGCGGCGCGCACGCCTGAAGCTGAGCCAACGCCATCAGAGTCGGCACCAGCTTCTGCAGAAACGGTGGCACCTGGCGCGCTGGTGGTTGACAAGCCCTTGCGCTCAGGCCAACAGGTGTACGCGCGCGGGCGCGATCTGGTGGTGCTGGCCATGGTCAACGCCGGTGCCGAGGTGGTGGCCGATGGCCACATCCATGTTTATGCCCCATTGCGAGGGCGCGCACTGGCGGGCGCGCGCGGCTGGTCTGAAGCGCGCATCTTTGCGCACGACATGCGGCCCGATCTGGTGTCGATTGCCGGGGTCTACCGCACCAGCGAAGAGCCGCTGCCCGCCAACATCTGGGGCCAGGCTGCTGCGGTGCGCCTGCAATCCACTGAATCTGGCGACAAGTTGGTGTTTGCGCCGGTTTCTACATGACGTACCGCGTCGCGCTTTTTACGTTTTTTTCGCATAACCGTTTTTGAAAGTGATGTCGACATGGCAAAAATCATTGTGGTGACTTCAGGCAAAGGAGGGGTGGGCAAAACCACGACCAGCGCCGCGTTCTCGTCTGGACTGGCCCTCAAAGGCCACAAAACGGCGGTGATTGACTTTGACGTGGGCTTGCGCAACCTGGACCTCATCATGGGTTGCGAGCGCCGCGTGGTGTACGACCTGATCAACGTCATTCAGGGCGAGGCCAACCTGACCCAGGCCCTCATCAAAGACAAGCAAAGCGAAAACCTGTATGTGCTGGCTGCCAGCCAGACGCGCGACAAAGAGGCGCTGACCAAAGAAGGTGTCGAGAAGGTGCTCGATGAGCTGGCCAAGATGGACTTTGAGTACATCGTTTGCGACTCCCCCGCCGGTATTGAAACCGGTGCTTTGCTGGCCATGCACTTTGCTGATGAAGCATTGATCGTTACCAACCCCGAAGTGTCCAGCGTGCGCGATTCTGACCGCATTCTGGGCATGCTCAGCAGCAAGACCAAACGTGCCATCGAAGGGCAAGACCCAATCAAGGAACACTTGCTGGTCACCCGTTACAACCCGAACCGTGTGGCCGACGGGCAGATGCTGAGCCTGGACGACATTCAGGAAATTTTGCGGGTTCCGCTGATTGGTGTCATTCCCGAAAGCGAAGCCGTGCTGCAAGCGTCCAACCAGGGCCTGCCTGCGGTGCACCTGAAAGGATCGGATGTGGCGGGCGCGTATTTGGACGTGGTCGACCGCTTTTTAGGCGAAACCGACAAGCCCATGCGCTACATCGACGCCGAAAGACCCGGTTTTTTCAAGCGCCTGTTTGGAGGCAAGTAAGCCATGTCCTTCATCTCATTCTTTCTGGGCGAGAAGAAGAAAACGGCCAACGTTGCCAAAGAGCGGCTGCAAATCATTTTGGCGCACGAACGCGCGCGTGGCAGCGGCAGCGCTGAACCTGATTACCTGCCCGATTTGCAGCGCGATCTGATCGCTGTCATCAGCAAATACGTCAAGATCGATCCCAAGGACATCAAGGTCAACCTGGAACGCCAGGACGATCTGGAAGTGCTGGAAGTCAAGATTGAATTGCCTGAAAAGGCAGAGCCAAAAACTGAACGGAAAAGCAACCGCCAGCGCTAGCGCTGTAAATCGCTGTCAGCTATTTTTAATATAGCAAAATAAACCCTAAAATCAAGGCATGTCCGACCCTGCTTTGAATTCCGGTTTTGGCCCGAATGTCAACCCAGACATCCCGCGCCCTATCATTTTGGTAGTGGAAGACGAAGCGGGCATTGCTGAAACCATCCACTATGCGCTGTCGTCCGACGGCTTTGTACCTGAGGTGTGCGCTACCGCGCGTCAGGCCATCGAATGTTTTGCTGCCCAATTGCCCGCGCTGGCCATTTTGGATGTGGGCCTGCCCGACATGAACGGTTTTGAGCTGTTTCGCCACCTGCAAGATTTGCCCGGCGGAAAGCAGGTACCCATGCTGTTTTTAACCGCCCGCTCCAGCGAAATCGACCGCGTGGTCGGGCTGGAGCTGGGTGCCGACGATTACATCGCCAAACCCTTCTCACCGCGCGAGCTGGTGGCGCGCGTGCGCGTGATTTTGCGCCGCAGCCAGCGCCACACCACATTCAGTGGCGAGGTGAAAAATTCAGAGATCACAAAACAGGCGTCAAAAGCTATTGAAACTGAAGCAAAAAACCTGATTCAGTGTGGTGCCTTGCAACTGGATGAAGAGCGCCGCCTGATTCGTTTTCATACGCAGGCGCTGGAGCTTTCGCGCTACGAATACGGCTTGCTGGCCACGCTGATGCGCCGCCCAGGCCGCGTATTCAGTCGCGATGAATTGCTGGAGCGCGTATGGGATGACCCCGGTGAGAGCTTTGACCGCACCGTGGACGCCCACATCAAAACCCTGCGCGCCAAGCTGCGTGCCGTGCGCGAAGATGAAGACCCGATTCGCACGCTGCGCGGTGTGGGCTATGCACTGCGTGAGGATTAATGCAAGCTTGCGCGCGCAGATCAAAAGATAAGCACGTAAAACAAAATGAGACAACTCAATTCCCTAGAGATGTGCGCTGGTGCCGGCGGTCAAGCCCTCGGCCTAGAAATGGCAGGCTTCGACCATTGCGCCCTGATCGAGCTGGAACCCGCAGCGTGCGCCACGCTGCGCCTGAACCGCCCAGCATGGAACGTCATTGAGGACGATCTACGGCACTTCGACGGCAGGCCATACAAAGGCGTTGACCTGGTGGCCGGCGGCGTGCCCTGCCCGCCGTTCTCCAAGGCCGGAAAGCAGCTTGGCGCGAAGGACGAGCGCGACCTATTCCCGGAAGCAATCCGCCTCGTTGATGAATGCCGCCCGCAAGCCGTGATGCTGGAAAATGTGCGCGGCCTGCTGGATGCCGTCTTTGACGACTACCGCAACAAGGTAGAAAAGCAGCTCAATAAGCTGGGCTATGTCCCCGGCTGGCGACTGTTCAACGCTTCGGACTATGGCGTTTCGCAACTGCGCCCGCGCGTGGTGTTCGTCGGCATCCGCAAAGACCTTGCCGACGGCTTTGCATGGCCAGAACCACAACAGCACGAACCGGCCACCGTGGGCGAGCTGCTGCACGACCTGATGGCCGCGAACAAATGGCGCGGCGCTACCCGCTGGCGTGAGCAGGCAAGCACCATCGCCCCGACACTGGTAGGCGGCTCCAAGAAGCACGGCGGGCCAGACCTTGGCCCCACGCGCGCAAAACGCGCTTGGGCCGCTCTAGGCGTCGATGGCATGGGCATATGGGATGACGCCCCCCCGCGTGACTTCGTGGGAATGCCCCGCCTGACCACACGCATGACGGCCCGCATTCAAGGCTTCCCCGACGACTGGCAGTTTTCCGGGCGCAAGACCGCAGCCTATCGCCAGATCGGCAACGCCTTTCCCCCACCAGTTGCCGCCGCCGTGGCCCGCCAGATTTTTGCGGCCCTGTCCGTCAAGCGTATTTACAAGGTGGCCTGATGCCGGAAGTCGAATTTCTCGAAGCACGCAAAGCGTTTCATGCCGCACTGCTGGAAGCCACATTGACCACCAACGCCGCCGGCGTGGTCAGCAATGCCGACAGCAGCAACACCACCAGCAAGGCGATTGCCAAGGGCATAGCCGATCTACTCAAGGCCGAAACCATTGGCGAGCGCATCGCGGGCCAGACCTCGGGCAACCAGTTTGAAGGCATTTGCGCGGGCTTCGTGCGTGAAACCTTCCTCAAGCTGGGACACCTGCGCCCCGGCATTTGGGACGTTCACCAAGTCAGCGGGCGCAACCGCTTGGAGATTGCCCGCTACGAACAATATGCGCACTTGGTGGCCCTCGACCGCGCCGCCAAGGCTGATGCAGAGCTGGCCGCAGCCTTGGGCAGCGACTACACCATCACGCCGGATATTGTGGTGGTGCGCGGCACCGAGGACGACGACGCCATCAACGCCCCGGCGCTTCTGGTGGACGACAACGTGACTACGCTTGCCAGCCTGCGCAAGAAAAACGGCGGGCTGCCTCTGCTGCACGCCAGCATTTCATGCAAATGGACGATACGCAGCGACCGGGCGCAGAACGCCCGTTCCGAAGCCCTGAATCTGGTTCGCAACCGCAAAGGTCGTTTGCCTCACGTTGTCGTCGTCACCGCCGAGCCAACACCCAGTCGCCTTGCCTCTATCGCTCTGGGCACTGGGGACATTGATTGCGTGTATCACTTCGCCCTCTACGAGCTACAAGAGACGGTTAAAGCCTTGGGCATGAGCGACGCCGCCGACATGCTGACCGTGATGGTGGACGGCAAGCGCCTGAAAGACATTTCTGACCTTCCCTTGGATTTGGCGGTTTGAAAGCTGCTGCATGAACCGTGATCTTGAACACGTCCATGAGTGTCAAGGCGCAAAAAAAATGGCGATATCGTGAGCCGCCGCACCCGCATCTTCTTGGCGTTGATTCTGGTTTATGTGGTTGGCATTGGCGCGCTGATGCACCAGTTGCTGAGCGATCTGGATCCACGTTACCGCGAATCAGCCGAAGAAGGTTTGGTCGAAACTGCGCAGCTTATGGCCACGGTGATCGAGCAGGATGTGGATCGGGGCGCGCTGCCCACCGATCGCATCGCTGGCATTTTTCGTGACCTTTACGCGCGGCGCTTTTCGGCCCAGGTGTATGGCCTGCACAAGACCCGGGTGGAGCTGCGCGCTTACGTGACCAACGTGCATGGCGTGGTGGTGTACGACTCCACCGGGCGGGCGCTGGGGCAGGACTTTTCGCGCTGGCGCGATGTGCACCAGACCCTGCGCGGCGAATACGGCGCGCGCACCACGCGCGATGTGCAGCAAAACCCGAAAAGCAGCGTGATGTACGTGGGCGCGCCCATTCACTGGGACGGGCAGATCGTGGGCGTGGTCACGATTGGCAAGCCGGTGCAAAGCCTGGGTCAGTTTGTGGAGGCCGCACGCGCCAAGATGATTTACGTCGGATTTGTTTCTGGCCTGTCGGCGTTGTTGCTGGCGCTGTTGCTGTCGTTCTGGCTGATTCGCCCGCTGGGTATCACCAGCGATGTTTTGGCTGCGCTGCGCACCGCAGTCTGGCACGACGCCGCAGGTCGTCGCCATGTCAGCCCGAGCCGCGCCTGGCGCGCACTGCGGGCGCAAACACGCCAATCTGTGCAGGAAGTGCGCGACGCCATTGCCGGGCGCAGTTATGTGCAAGATTATGTGCAGCAGCTCACGCACGAGTTGAAAAGCCCCTTGTCTGCCGTGCGTGGTGCGGCCGAGCTGCTGCAAGAAAGCGATATGCCTCCCGCGCAGCAGCGCCGCTTTGCTGTGAGCATTCACAGCGAAACCCTGCGCATGCAAGAGGTGGTGGACCGCATGATGGAACTCACTGCGCTGGAAAACCGCCGCATGCAGCTTGACCAGCAACGCGTGCCACTGGTCCCCTTGCTGAATGAGCTGGCGGCCAGCGCCCGCGCCAAAGCGCCCGCCTTGCGTATTGAAGTGCACGCGCAAGAAAATTTGGTGACCGAAGGCGATCCCTTCTTGCTGCGCCGTGCCGTGGGCAATTTGCTGGATAACGCGGTGGATTTTTCATCCCCAGGCCCTGAAGATGCGCCTGCGGCAGAGGCCGACATTGCCATCACCCTGGCGCGCGAAGGCCGCTTAGCCCGCATCAGCGTGCGCGACCACGGCCCCGGCGTGCCCGCATTTGCGCAAGACAAAGTGTTCGACAAATTCTTCTCATTGGCCCGGCCCGCTTCCGGCAAGCGCAGCACCGGCTTGGGTTTGGCTTTTGTGCGAGAAATTGCCGCGCTGCACCAAGGCAGCGTCAGTTTGGGCAACGCCGTGGCCCAGCGTGAACCTACATTGCAAGCCGACTGGGCGCAGCAAGGTGCCCTGGCGGTGCTGCGGCTGCCTGTGCTGAAAACTTGATTTTCATCATTAAAACCTTTGCAGCGTTTGATGCACAGGCGATAAAAAGCTATCAAAACAGGAGTTTAAAAGTGAGTCCCAAACCGTCAAGAACTGCCCTGGTGGCTGGTGCCACGGGCTTGGTGGGCCGCCAGATCGTGGCGCGGCTGTGCGCCGACCAGACGGTGGCGGTGGTGCACACGCTGTCGCGCCGCGCACCGCTGGATGCACACCCAAAACTGCGCCCGCAGTTGGTGGATTTTGCCGCCTTGCCCGCGCTGCCCGCCGTCGATGAGGTGTATCTGGCGCTGGGCACCACCATCAAAGTGGCGGGCAGTCAGGCGGCTTTTCGTGCCGTCGATTTCGACGCCAATTTGGCCGTGGCCCGGGCAGCGCTGGCCGCAGGGGCGCAGCGTATCGGCTTGGTCAGCGCGCTGGGGGCTGATGCGCGTTCAACGGTTTTTTATAGCCGCGTCAAAGGTGAGCTGGAAGATGCTTTGGCGGCGCTGCCGCTGCAAGCGCTGGTGATTGCCCGCCCTTCCATGCTGCGCGGCAACCGTACTGCGCTGGGCCAGCCAGTGCGCAGTGGTGAAGCACTGTGGGGTCGACTCGATGCTGCACTGCGTCCGCTGATTCCACGCGGCTTGCGCGCTGTAGATGCAGCGGACGTAGCCGCGGCGCTGGCGTGCACACTGCCCTCTGCGCAAGGACTACAGGTGCTCACATCGGCGGCCATGCAGGGGGCGGCAATGAAACCCCAATGAAACAAGCGGTGATGGTGATTTTGCTTTGCACGTTGTCAGTCTTCTTTTGGGTGGTTTTTTTATGACCGGTAATACAAGCACAAGGTCAGAAGTGGCCCCGCTTGTCTGAACAGATTTACCCCGAGAGATAAAGAGACTGCAGGCGGGTTGAAGAGGTGCAGAGTTGTCCACGGCGGCGGTCGGTGCCTGCGACGAACCGGTCGAC